>LNDO01000090.1 GCA_001465025.1 Pseudomonas sp. Ga0074129 | reverse complement strand
TGCTCAAAAATTGAGCAGAAGCAGTTGAACACCTGGGTCAGTTTTCAGTCGGCAGAACAGCCTCTACTGGGTCAGTTTTCGGTCAGCAGCAACAGCCTACAGGACGATGGTATTGGATGAGGCCAATCGATAACGGTGAGCCGCAACCTTCTGCCGGCGCCATCCTTAATACGGCCCAGGCTTGGCCGACAATCTTGAGCAGGTTTTCCGTCTTGTAGGTTCTATCGACGGATCGATCAGCTTCAACTCTTTTATAAAAGACATAGGGGACTGGCGATCCCTTCTGCAACGTCATAGGCGACAAGCCGATGCGCAGGCTTGCGCTGAACAGATCAGAAGGCGGCGAGGATGCGTCCTAGCACAGCCATCGCCTGTTCGCTTTGCGCATCCCAGGGATGACCGTAATTCAGGCGGGCGCAGTTACCGAAGCGGCGGGTGGCCGAGAAGATCGGGCCCGGTGCCAGGCTGATACCTTCTGCCAGCGCCAGTTGGAACAGGCGTAGCGCATCGACCTGCTCAGGGAATTCAAACCAGAGAAAGTAACCACCGTTGGGCCGGGTGACCTTGGTGCTGGCTGGGAAATGCCGCGCGGCGGAGGCCAGCATTGACGCTTGTTGCACCTCCAGCGCATGGCGCAATTTGCGCAGGTGGCGGTCGTAACCGCCGTGTTGCAGGTAATCGGCCAATGCGGCCTGCGCTGGGACGGAGGGTGAAAGGGTGGTCATTAGTTTCAGCCGGCTGATTTGCTCGGCATAGCGCCCGCCGGCCACCCAGCCGACCCGATAACCCGGCGCCAGGCATTTGGAAAACGAACCGCAATGCATCACCAGTCCGTCACGGTCGAAGCTCTTGACCGGCTTGGGTGGCTGGCTGCCGTAATACAGCTCGGCGTATACGTCGTCCTCAATCAGCGGTACCTGGTGGCTGTGCAGTAACTGATACAGCGCCTCTTTCTTGCTGTCGCTCATGCTTGCGCCGAGTGGGTTTTGCAGGCTGCTCATAAACCAGCAGGCCTTGATTGGCAGGCTGGCCAGGCGCTCGCTCAGCACATCCAAGTCGATCCCTTCACGCGGGTTGACCGGGATTTCCACCGCCTTGAGCTTTAAGCGCTCCAGCACTTGCAGCGTCGCGTAGAAGGCCGGGGACTCGATGGCCACCAGATCGCCCGGCTGAGTCACGCATTGCAGGCACAGATTGAGTGCCTCCATGGCACCGCTGGTGATGACCAGCTCTTCCTGTGGCAGTTGCACACCACTGACTCTATAACGCAGGGCAATCTGCCGACGCAGGTTGGGGTTGCCTTCGGTCATGTCGGCGATCACCGCCTGCGGCTGCATATCGCGCAGGCTGTGCGCCATGGAGCGGGCCAAGCGAGCCAGTGGAAACAACTGCGGGCTGGGGAAGGCTGAGCCGAATGGCACGGTGCCGGGGTCTTTTAGTGAGGCGAGCACCGAGAACACCAACTCACTGACATCCACCTCGGTGGTTTGCGTGGGCGTTTGGCTGGTTTGTGGCTCAGCGAGCGAGTGCCGCGCCAATTCGCGCACGAAGTAACCGGAGCGGGCGCGGGCCTGGATCAGGCCACGGTCTTCCAGCAAGTAATAGCCTTGGAACACCGTGGACGGGCTGACGCCATAGGTACGGCTGGCGTGGCGCACTGAGGGCACCTTTTCGCCAGGAGCGAGCATGCCGCTGCGGATCAGTTCGGCAATCTGCTTGGCGAATTTCTCGTAGCGTTTCATCCTGTCCATCGGTGCGGCTTTTAGATACCCGCACTCTACGGCGAGTGGCGCTGTCATGCGACTGTCAGCGCCCGCGCGGCGAGAGAAAAATACTCTGCGTTTGCGCCTGCTCGCTGGCATTGGCCAGGTTGTGGATCGCAAAGCTCACCGGCATCGTGCTGGCGTTGGCCGCTTCACTCTCCAGCACTAGGGTTACGGGTACATCGAGAATTTCCCCAGGGTTTAATTGCAACTGCTGCGGGGCATCCAGGCGCAGTCCGGGGCTGTCGATTAACGTCAGCCCATAGCGCTGCGGTTGCTGGGTTTTGTTAATGACCTTGAGCAGGTAGGTGTTCTCAATCTGCCCCAGTTGGTTCTCGCGGAACATGCTGCGATCTTTGGCCGCGTCGATGGACAGCATCGAGCGATCATTCAGTACCCAGGCAAAGGCGACGAGCATCAATACCAGGGCGATGCCATAGCCGACCAATCGCGGCCTAAGCCAGTGGGTTGTGCCGCCTTGTAGTTCGCGTTCGGAGTGATAGCCGACCAGGCCTCGGGCATAGCCCATCTTGTCCATGACCGAATCGCAGGCATCGATACAGGCGCCGCAACTGATGCAGTCGATCTGCAGGCCATCGCGGATGTCGATGCCGGTGGGGCACACCTGCACGCACATAGTGCAGTCGATGCAATCGCCCAGGCCCTCGGCCTTGTGGTCGCTGTCCTTCTTACGCGGGCCACGGCCTTCACCTCGCTTGGCGTCGTAGGCCACCAGCAGGGTGTCATCGTCAAACATCGCACTCTGAAAGCGCGAGTAGGGGCACATGTGCACGCAAACCTTCTCGCGCAACCAGCCGGCGTTAAGGTAGGTGGCGGCCATAAAAAACAGCACCCACACCAGCGTGCCGCCGTCTAGTTGCAGGCGTAGCAGGTCACTGGCAAGTGGCCGAATCGGCGTGAAGTAACCAATAAAGGTCAGCGCCGTGAGCAGGCTGACGCCCAGCCAGATCGCGTGTTTGGCGCTGCGCCGCGCCAGCTTGTTCAGTGACCAGGGCGCAGCATCCAGCTTGATGCGCTGATTGCGCTCGCCCTCGGTGACTTTCTCCGCCCACATAAACACCCAGGTCCATACGCTCTGTGGGCAGGTGTAGCCGCACCAGACCCGTCCGGCCACCACGGTGATGGTGAACAGGCCAAAGGCGGCAATGATCAGCAGCGCCGAGAGCAGGGTGAAATCCTGCGGCCAGAAGGTCGCGCCAAAGATGTAGTAACGGTGCTCGGCCAGGTTCCACAGCACGGCTTGGCGACCGTCCCAGTCGAGCCAGGCGGTGCCAAAGAAAATCAGAAACAGCAATCCCGCCCCGTACAGGCGCAGATTACGAAAACGGCCGCTGAAGCTGCGGGTATGAATCGGGCCGCCCGCTTGTGACGGTGTCAGGCGGATAGGCTGGCGCGGGTCGATGGTCTCGATGATCTGCGCGGGAATACGTTCGCTCATTACGGGCCTCGTCGGGCTTTATCAGGCGAGGCGAATGATGCGAGCGCAGCGGATTGGATAACAGACTCAGGTTTTCCAATAAAAAGCGGATCAGATGGTGCGTGAAGTTGCCGTTACGGCGCTTTGCTGTTGCGCTATTTCGTTATAAACGACGCAGAAGTGTGCCGTCAGGCGGCATTACAGCGTCAGCACAGCCTTGTGCTGGCTTCCACAAAAACAATTCTCCAGCGAAAACCGAACGGCCTGTTTTAGTAACAGTTGGAGAATTCTAATGAACACCTGGTTTGCCAATCTAAGCGTTACCCGCAAGCTGGCCCTTGGCTTCGGCCTGGTGCTGGCCCTGACTCTTGCCCTGGCATGGGCCGCCTGGACGGGGCTGGGCAGCGTTATCCAGCGCAGCGCCTGGATGAGCGAGATCACTCAGCTCAACACCACACTGACCAATCTGCGCATTGCCCGTTTGCAATTCATGCTGGCTAAGGGCGATGCCCCCAGCAGCGAACGTGTACTGAATAACCTCGCGGCCTATTTGCAGCAGCAGAAAAAACTGCTCGGCAGCTTTACCAACCCAGTCAACGTCAAGCTGCTGCAAGAGCAGGATGGCTATAACCAGGAGTACCAGCGTTCGCTGGCTGGCATGCGTATCGCCTATGCCGCCGCCGAAACCGCGCGGCGCGAAGTGGCGGGCGAGACGCAGCAGCTTGGTGAGCTGTTGAGTGCCATGCAGCGCAGTGTGGAGTCGTTGCCCGAGGAGGATGGCGGCCGTTTCGCCCAGTTGCAGGCGCTGACGCGCACTGAAGCCCAATTGCTGCGCTTGCAATATTTGCTTGAACGCTACGACAGCGCTCCTGATGTTCAGCGCGAGCAAGCATTGGTGGACGGTATCGCCGCTGCCAACGCCAGTCTTGATCCACTGCAGCAAGCCTTTGGTGTCGCCCAGCAGGATGCGTTGCGCCGTATCGCCGGCGCACTGGACCAGTACCAGGAGACGCTACAGGCGTTCAAGCTCGCCACCAGCGACATTGCCCGCACGCGCCAAGAAATGACCGCGCAACAGGGCGAAATTGTGCGTATCAGCGAAACGCTGTACCAGTTCCAAATTGATCGCATGGCCATCGAGAGCCAGCAGGCGCGTAACCTGCAAATCGGTGCCACGTTACTGGCGATGCTCTTCGGCGTGCTGGCTGCCTGGGTCATCACCCGGCAGATCACCCGCCCGTTGCAGGACACCCTGAATGCGGTGCAGCGCATTGCCGAAGGCGACCTGACCGCCAGCGTGCAGGTCGACCGGCGTGATGAAATGGGCCAATTGCTACAGGGCATCCAGCATATGGCTACGACTCTGCGTGAGCTGATTGGCGGCATCCGCGATGGCGTAGGCCAGATTGCCAGTGCCGCCGAAGAACTGTCTGCCGTGACCGAGCAGACCCGCGCGGGCGCCAACAGCCAGAAAAGCGAGACCGATCAGGTGGCCACCGCCATGCATGAAATGTCGGCCACCGTGCAGGAAGTGGCGCGCAACGCCGAGCAGGCTTCGCAGGCCGCCAACGAGGCGGACGGTCAGGCGCGCTTGGGCGATCAGGTGGTGGGCGAAGTAATCGCTCAGATCGAACGTTTAGCCGCCGAGGTCAGCCGCTCCAGCGAGGCCATGAACGGCCTGCAGCAGGAGAGCAACAAGATCGGCAGTGTCATGGACGTGATCAAGGCGGTAGCCGAACAGACCAACCTACTGGCGCTCAATGCGGCTATTGAGGCGGCGCGCGCTGGTGAGGCTGGGCGTGGTTTTGCCGTGGTCGCCGACGAAGTGCGTGGTCTGGCTCAGCGCACGCAGAAGTCCACCGAGGAAATCGAAGCGCTGATCGCTGGCCTGCAGAACGGCACCAAGCAGGTGGCTGCAGCGATGCGCAGCAGTTGCAGTCTCACCGACAGCAGCGTTGAGTTGACGCGTAAGGCCGGCAACTCGCTGGGCAACATCACCCAGGCGGTGTCCAACATCCAGTCGATGAACCTGCAAATTGCTGCAGCCGCAGAAGAGCAGAGTGCGGTGGCCGAAGAAATCAGCCGCAGTATCCTCAGCGTGCGCGACATTTCCGAGCAAACCGCTACGGCCAGCAACGAGACCGCGGCCTCCAGTGCAGAACTGGCGCGCTTGGGCAGTCAGTTGCAGGCGTTGGTCAGTCGTTTCCGCGTGTAGGTCCTAGCCATGCCGCGCCACCCAGCACTCTAGGGCGGCTAGGCGGGCAGATGGAGTCGGCGCGTTCAGTCTTCTGCCGCGGCCAACTGTTCCAGAATGCGCGTGTAGTTCTCGACACCTTGCGCACCAGTGACGAGGTGGCGATGGTTGAAGACCACAGCGGGTACGCCACTAATACCCTGCGCGATCCAGGTTTTTTTCGGCAGTGCGTACGGCGCTGGCAAAGCGTTGGTCGGCCAGAACAGCCAGCGCCTCGGTGCGATCCAGGCCAATCTCGTTGGCCACATCCGCCAGCACGTTGTTGTCGGAAAGGTTATGCCGATGGGTGAAATGAGCGACAAACAACGCCTGTTTTAAGTCGTGCATGCGCCCTTGTTGGTTAGCCCAATGCAAGAGCTGATGAACATTGAAGGTGTTGTGCATGCGCATATCGTCGGCAAAGTTGAAGGTAAAACCTACGTCTTTGCCGGCTTGGGTCATGTGCAGGCGGTTCTGCTGCGATTGCGCCGGGGTTGCGCCATATTTCTCGGCGATATGCTCGCGCAGGTTCTGGCCCTCGGCGGGCATATCCGGGTTCAGTTCAAATGGATGCCACTGGATTTCATAGGCGGTGCCGCTGGCTTGCAGCGCTGTTGCCAGTTGGCGGTAACCGATGACGCACCACGGGCACATCACATCAGAGACGATGTCGATGTGCAGTGTTTTTGCAGTAGGGGTGGTCATCGTTGATTCCTTCGCGTGTATTCAATTAGATGAGTTGTGCTTGGCCTTGGCGCTCTAGCCGGCGGTTGTCCGCGCTGCACGCGAACAGCTTTGTGCTCGTGGGGGCGGTTTTTTTGGCTGAACCCACACGGTAGCCCGGATAGCCACAGGGGGGAATACCGCCGCGATGTCGTCCCCCACTCAGCGCTACCGATAAAATCTCACGCTGCACCACGGCGCTTTTAAAGCCCCCGGCAGTCAGCGGAACTCGAATAGCTCGGTATGCAGGTTGGCGGCTGGGATCTGGTTGGTGGCCATCATTTCAGCGACTTTGCTCAGCAATCCCTTGGGGCCGCAAAAACTAACGTGAACCTTCTTGGGGTCGGTCTTGGATACCGCTTGGCGCAGTGTTTCGGCCAGTGCTTCAAGGCCGCCGCTATTACTCACAAAAGCCACGCCTCGCTGCTGCGCCATACTTTGCAGTGTTTCGGCAGGCGGGAAGGCGCGCGAGGGATTGAAGCAATACACCAAGGTGGCCTTGTCGAAGTCCTTAGCGTCCGGGTCTTGCAGCCAGGAAATAAAGGGTGAAATACCGACACCCGCGCCGATCCATACTTCTCGTTCAGCTTGGGCGGGGCGTTTGAAGCGGCCATAAGGCGCGTATAAATCCGCGTGCATGCCAATCTGGGCGCACTCGCAAAGTTTTTTGGTGTAATCGCCCAACCCTCTGATCACAAACTCAATCTGCCCGTTGGTTGTGTTGGCGCTGGCAATCGTGAAGGGGTGCGGCTCACGCAGGCCTTTTTGCTGCATCGCCAAAAAAGCAAACTGCCCGGCTTTAAAATCAAACTTCTTGTGCCGCGGTTCCAGCGTCAGGTGCAGCGCGCCTTTGTCGCGGGTAACCGCCACCACGCGATACTCACCAGCCCTCGCTACAAACGGGTACAGCACCAGTTTGTACAACGCCGCGACAACACCCACTGCGCAGAACGCCCCTAACCAAATCCCCGAAGGGCTGCTCAAGGTGATCGGCGATTTAAAGCTGAGCCAGTGCAAGATAACGATTAGAAATAACGGGCCGGAAAGTTTGTGCCACCAGCGCCACTGGCTGTAAGGAATATTGCGGTTCAAAGCGAGTAGGACGATTACACCCAGCGCGATGAAACTCAGTTGGCGTACAAGGCGCGTCCAGTATTTGGGCAGCTCGACGATAGCGACGCTGTTCCACTCATCCAGGTTGGCCTTGAACACAAAGTGATAGGAGGCAAATACCAGTGCCCATATGCCTAACCATTTGTGCGTTTCATAAACCCGGTCCAGCCCGCCAAATGCGCTTTCTACAATGCGCCAGCGGCTGGCCAGCAGGCATGAGGCGGCCATGTAAACCAGCGCTGTTGTCCCGAGAATCAAGCTGAGGCTTGCCGAGGTAAGCCACGTACTGCTCGGTATTTCAAGCAGCAAGGTTAATGTGGTGATGAGCAAAAGGCCGAGGATGCACTGCCACGTTTTCAATCTGAACGCTCCCTTTCTACCCAGTGTGAATACAGGTTTAGACAGTCCATTGGTGAATGACCGAAGCCCGACACCGCTTTGAAGTTTACCGAATAACACCAATGGCCTGGGCCACTACAAGGCCAGGCTAGAAACAATCAATGCTCATCCACACAACCAAACAGCGCTAAGCGACGAAGCGACCCTGAGGAAAAGGCGGAGTATCGGTACGGGTGATTGTGAATCGCGACCGATGAGCAATTCTCCGCTTGACCTTGCCACGGCGGTAAGGATGAGAGTGAGTCACCAACCATTGCTCTTAAAGGGGCGCGCGATGACCACCTTCGAAGTAAAAGACATGACCTGCGGACACTGCATTAAAACCATTACCCACGCGATTCAGGCCTTGGACCCTGCCGCCAAGGTGCAGTTCGACCTGGCATCGCACCGTGTGCAGATTGAATCTGCAAGCAGCGAAGCTGAACTCAGTCAGGCCATTGCCGATGTGGGCTACTCACCAGTCGCCGCCAGCGCTGATCCGCCGTCTTGCGCGCCGAGTCAAAAGGCCAAGGGCGGTTGCTGCTGCAATTGAGTCGCACAGGCTGTCGCACCGCTTCAATGGTGGCCAACGCTGTAAGCAGGATGCGATGTTCCTAATCGCTGCTTGCTGGCGTCAGCTACCTGCCGCGTAGGCGAGATGTCAGCGGCGGTTGCAGAGCGTTCGCGTTATCCTGAACGCCCATTTCTGTGTTGAAGCCCGTTCATGCTGGTTATTTCCAACAGCGTTCACCTCCCGGATGACGAAGTCGAGTTGACGGCCATCCGCGCTCAGGGCGCAGGCGGGCAGAACGTTAATAAAGTGTCCAGCGCCATCCACCTGCGCTTCGATATCCAGGCATCAAGCTTGCCGCCTTTTTATAAGGAGCGGCTGCTGACGTTGCGTGACAGCCGAATCACCGCAGAAGGCGTGGTGGTCATCAAAGCGCAGCAGTACCGTACTCAGGAGCAGAATCGTGCGGATGCACTTGAGCGCCTGGCCGAGCTGATTCGCAGCGCCGCTACAACCGAAAAAGCCCGCCGCCCGACCAAGCCAACCCTGGGTTCGAAGAAGCGCCGCCTGGAAGGCAAGAGCATTCGCGGCACCATCAAGGCGGGCAGGGGCAAAGTGGATTTCTAATGCTTTCGGTTGCCTGTATAGGTTATTGGCAGTAACTGACGCCTCAGTCCTATTGTGAAACACCATCAGGGCTGGTCAGGCGTTCGCCAGCATCTTATTCAGCCAACGTGGCTATTTGCAGCGTGCGCAAGGGCAGGCCGTTACCCGTCGTGCCTGCGCGGGGTAGCCCTGCGCTGCTTCGGGGTGCGAGTGATCCCGCTGATCAGCGCTGTGTGGCTGTTTCACGCAGCGCCTCAAGTACCAGGGCAAAGGCCGGGGAAGGCTGTCGGCGGCTGGGGTAATACAGGTAATACCCGGCGAAGGGTGCGCACCAGTCTTCCAGCACGCGCACCAGGCGGCCTTCCTCGAGATGCGGGGCGAACTCTTCTTCCGGCAGAAAGGCAATGCCAAGCCCCTCCAGCGCCGCCACGACTATATGCGGCGTGCTGTTTAGGGTGACCTGGCCATCGACGCGCACATTCAGCTGCCGGCCTCGGCGCTCGAACTCCCAGACGTACAGCCCGCCATGGGTCGGAAAGCGCATGTTGATGCAGCGATGCGTGGTCAGGTCGGCAGGCGTTTTAGGGATTGGGTTAGCAGCGAAGTAAGCGGGCGCAGCCACGGCAGCCATACGCAGCCTGGGGCCTATGGGCACGGCGATCATGTCCTTGTCGATGGTGTCGCCCAGACGCACGCCTGCATCGAAGCGATCCGCGACGATGTCACGCAGTCCGTAGCTGACATCGAACTCCACGTTGATATCCGGGTACTCACGCAGCAGCGGCGCGACTCGCGGCAGCAGCGTGGTGCGCAGCACGTGGTCGCCACAGGTGATGCGCACGGTGCCGGCCGGTTTGTCGCGCAGTTCGGTGAGTACGTCCAGTTCCTCTTCGATTTCGTCGAAACGATGACCGATCGCCTGCAACAACTGCTCGCCCGCAGCGGTGGGCGAAACGCTGCGGGTGGTGCGGGTGAGCAGGCGAATCTGCAGGCGCTTCTCCAGACCGCTGATGGCCTGGCTCAGCGCCGATTGACTGATGCCCAATACGGCGGCGGCGCGGGTAAAACTGCCTTCCCGCGCGACGGTGACGAAGGACAACAGATCGTTGAGGTTGCGTCTGACCATGATGTGTTCTTTTAGCGCTATTGATTAGCTGTGCTTATAGCCTCTTTAAGGATTGATTAGCTAGTTGCGGCTGTCGGTATTGGTAAGAATGCCGTTATGAAAACGCCAACCTATCTCTCTAACCGCTGGACC
Source organism: Pseudomonas sp. Ga0074129 (assembly GCA_001465025.1). Lineage (GTDB taxonomy): Bacteria > Pseudomonadota > Gammaproteobacteria > Pseudomonadales > Pseudomonadaceae > Aquipseudomonas. Next base: position 6,517 of record LNDO01000090.1, on the reverse strand, counting down.
TGGCGTCAGGCGCTGCTCAGCAGCCTACTGCTGGGCTTGTCGCTGGGCAGCGTCTGCAGTGCCCTGGCCACCGAGGTGTTGCCCATGAAGATTCATTTGGATGTCGATGGCGAGAGCGTTACCGCAACGCTGGACGACAGCGCCGCTGCCCATGACTTCGCCGCGCTGCTGCCGCTCTCTTTAACGCTTGAGGACTACGCCGTTATCGAGCGCATCGCCAACCTGCCGCGCAAGTTAGTCACCACCGGGGCACCGGCTGGCGTCAAGCCGAAAACAGGCGACATCAACTACTACGCACCGTGGGGCAATCTGGCGATTTTTATCGGCGGCAACCCCTATGCCCCTGGTCTGGTGCGCCTGGGCACCGTGGATACCGGCCTTGAGGTGTTGCAACGGCCGGGACCGCTGAAGGTACGCATCGAGCGCATTACGGACTGACGTTCCGCACCTTTAATCGCGGGCGTTTTTGCCGCCTGCCTAAAGCATCCATCTTGGAGATTTCACCATGAGCAAACAAAAAACGGATCGGCGCGAGTTTCTCAAGGCGGTTGGCAGCGGCATGTTCGCGTTAAGCCTGCTGGCGGCCACGGGCAGCTCGGCCATCGCGGCGCAAGCGGCGGTAGCGCCGGATATGTCCAAGGGTGCAGATAACTTTTACACCAGCGCACAGGTGACGGTGGAGAAGGTTAGGTTCAGCAATCAGTACCAGATGAGCGTGGCCGGCAATCTTTATATGCCGAAGACATTCAGCCGCGACAGCGCCCATCCGGCGATTATCGTGGGTCACCCGATGGGAGCGGTGAAGGAGCAGAGCGCCAACCTCTACGCCACCAAAATGGCCGAGCAGGGCTTTGTGACGCTGTCCATCGACTTGCCGTTCTGGGGCGAGAGTGAAGGTGAGCCGCGCAACCTGGTGGCACCTGATATCTATGCCGAGGCATTCAGTGCGGCGGTGGACTTTCTCGGCACACAGGCGTTCGTTGATCGGGCACGCATCGGGGTGATTGGCATCTGCGGCAGCGGCAGTTTTGTCATCAGCGCGGCCAAGCTCGATCCGCGTATGAGGGCCATCGCCACCGTCAGCATGTATGACATGGGCGCCGCCAACCGCCATGCGCTGCAACGCTCACTGACCCTGGAGCAGCGCAAGGCGATCATTGCCGAGGCGGCTGAGCAGCGCTATGTGGAGTTCACAGGAGGCGAGACGCAGTACACCAGCGGCACCGTGCATCAGCTGGATGACAACACCCATCCCATTCAGCGTGAGTTCTATGACTTTTACCGTACGCCACGCGGCCAGTTCACGCCTAAAGGCCAGTCGCCGCTGCTCACCACGCACCCGACGCTGACCAGTAACGTCAAGTTCATGAACTTCTACCCGTTCAATGACATTGAGACGATTTCGCCTCGGCCCATGCTGTTTATCGCGGGTGAGAATGCCCATTCGCGCGAGTTCAGCGAAGACGCTTACCGCTTGGCTGGTGAGCCGAAGGCCTTGCATATCGTTCCGGGTGCTGGCCACGTTGATCTGTACGATCGGGTGCAGCTGATTCCCTGGGAGCGCCTCACGGCGTTCTTCAAGCAGAATCTGGCTGCTAAGCAGTGAGCGCAGCCACTGCGCCATGCTGCGCATCGTCGGCTACCCGGCCGCTGTGCAATGCGCTTGTTTCGATTCAGTTGAGCAGACCATTGACGAGGGGGAGTAAAGCAACCCGACCGAGCAATGAGCTGATAGGGGCAATCGGGGACTACATGGCGACCTACCCGAGGGATGTATGCCGTTGAGTGTAAGCATCAAGGGTGCCATTGTTTAGCCGGATTTATGGTTAAGCTGTTGTTTTTAAATGATTAATTTATAGATTAAAGGTCGGTTAATCGTTTTGGGCGCTCGTCGCGGCTAAAGCCCCTCCCACAGGTGGTAGCTGGTTCTTGCTTTGGGGGCAGTGCCTTTGGTGACTAAAAGTCCTCCCACAAGTGGTCGCTGAGCTTGTGGGAGGGGCTTTAGCCGCAACGCTTTTCGCCGTCTATTCAGCCGCACACTCGGGCAATGGCGCTGGCCAGCTGGTCCATGCGTTGTGCATCCAGCCCTGCTACATTGGCCCGGCCTGAGCCGACCATGTACACGCTGAACTCATCACGCAGGCGCTGCACCTGGGTTGGGCTGAGCCCGGTGTAGGAGAACATGCCGCGTTGTTGCGCGATGTGCGTAAAGCGCTCACTCAGGCCATGGGGCTGCAGTGCTTCAACCAAGCCGTTGCGCAGGCTGGCGATGCGTTCACGCATGCTGTTCAGCTCGTCGATCCACAGGGCTTTTAGTTCATCGTCGTGCAGAATGCTGGCCACTACCGCCGCGCCATGGGCAGGCGGTGTGGACCACAGGTTGCGGGCGATAAACGCCAGTTGGCTGCGTACATCTTGCAGCTTCTCAGCATGTTCGGCGCAGACGATTAGCGCACCGGTGCGTTCACGATAGAGGCCAAAATTCTTCGAGCAGGAGCTGGTGATCAGCAGCTCAGGCAATTCGGCGGCAAACAGGCGCACGGCGAAGGCGTCCTGCTCCAGGCCATCACCAAACCCCTGGTAGGCAAAGTCGATCAGCGGCAGCAGTTCGCGCGCTTTGACCACTTCCAGCACGCGCTTCCAGTCACGCGGCGCAAGGTCGAAACCGGTGGGGTTGTGGCAGCAGGCGTGCAGCAGCACCACATCGCCTTTAGGCACGTGGGTGAGGGCGGCGATCATCGCCTCGACATTCAATGCGTTGTCTGCACCTACATAGGGGTAGTGGCCAACGCGCAGGCCGGCGGCAGCAAAGATGCTCTCGTGGATCGGCCAGGTCGGGTCGCTTAACCAAATGCCACGGCCCGGTAGGCACTGGGCGATAAAGTCGGCGCACAGGCGCAATGCACCAGTACCGCCTGGGGTTTGCGTGGCTCCCGCGCGTTCAGTCAGCAGCGGGTTGTTTGCACCCAAGACCAATTCGCTGAGCAGGCGACCAAACAATGGGTCGCCATGGCCGCCGATATAGCTTTTGCTGGTTTCACTTTGCAGCAGCCGTTGCTCGGCTAATTTCACCGCGCGTGGAATGGGCGTTAAACCCTGGGCGTCTTTGTACACGCCGACGCCGAGGTCGAGTTTGGCTGGGTTGCGGTCAGCGCGATAGGCGTCCATCAGGCCGAGAATCGGGTCACCGGGCACGCGTTTGACGGTTTGGAAGTGGCTCACTTGCGGCCCTCGGCATCAGCAGCCAGCACATCGGTGCGTGCGGCCATGATGAAGTCGTTACGGTGCAGGCCGCGCATTTCATGGCTCCACCAGGTCACGGTGACTTTGCCCCACTCGGTGAGCAAGGCTGGGTGGTGACCGACTTCTTCAGCAATAGCGCCGACTGCGTTGGTGAAGGCCAGGGCGTGGCGGAAGTTTTTGAACAGGTAAACCCGCTCCAGCTCCATGTGGTCGCCACGCACTTCAATGTTCCAGTCGGGGATCTCGCGGATCAACTCGGCCAGTTCTTCATCACTGACTTTCGGCGCATCGGCGCGGCAGGCTTCGCATTGGGCTTGGGCAAGGCTCATCGGTTTTCTCCAGAGTTCGAGGGTGGTCACAGCGTAGGTTGGGTTGAGTCGCGAAGCGACGAAGCCCAACGTGGTGTGTTCGTAATAGCGCATTGCTGGGCTTCGCAGGCTCAACCCAGCCTACAACCGGTATCGGTCAGGCCGCTTTCGGCGCAAACTTCGGTGTGTGTAGGCCCAGCTGCATGGCCTGTTGCACCATGGCCATGATGTCTTCCTGGGCCAGTTCGAACAGGCGCTTGAGCTCAGGGAGCACAAAGTACACGGGCTGCAGAATATCGATGCGATACGGCGTGCGCATTGCCTCAATGGGGTCAAATAGTTGCTGCTCGGGGGCATTGGACAGCGCGTACAGCGTTTCCTTCGGCGAGGAGAGAATACCGCCGCCGTAGATACGCTGCCCCTGGCTGGTGTCGAGCAAACCGAACTCTATGGTCAGCCAATACAAGCGCGCCAAGTACACGCGCTCTTGCTTGCTGGCGGCGAGGCCGAGCTTGCCATAGGTGTGGGTGAACTCGGCGAACCAGGGATTGGTCAGCAGCGGGCAGTGGCCAAAAATCTCGTGAAAGATGTCCGGCTCTTGCAGGTAGTCCAGTTCTTCGGGTGTGCGAATAAAAGTCGCCACTGGAAATTGCTTGCTGGCCAGCAACTCGAAGAAGGTTTGAAACGGAATCAGTGCCGGCACCCTCGCCACGCGCCAGCCGGTAGTGGCTTGCAGCACCTGGTTGATCTCGCCGAGTTGCGGAATGCGCTCGTGAGGCAGACCGAGTTGTTCGATTCCGTCCAGGTATTCCTGGCAGGCGCGGCCTTCCAGCAGTTTCATTTGCCGGCTGATCAAGGTATGCCACACCTGATGTTCGGCCTCTGGGTAATGGATAAAACCATTGGCATCAGGTTCGCGTGCCACGTACGGGGTACTCATGCTGCTGCCTCCTGCTGGGGCTTTGTTGTTGTATTGAACAAAGGAATACGCCAGCGGCGAAGGTTATGCAGCCCCGGGCTGGGCGTTTGGGGACGGTTTCGCTGGAAAATTCGTAACGAAAAAGTTACGTATGCTGCGGGGTGGCCAAGTCTCGTCTTGCTGCTTCGCCTAGCCGTCACATATTCTTGACGAATAATCCGTCGCCAGCCTCGAATGCTGCGCGGCTTCTAATAAGAATTCTGCTCAGAGCCCTCTGCCATGCGTATCAAAGTCCACTGTCAGAACCGAATTGGCATCCTGCGTGACATCCTCAACCTCTTGGTCGAATACGGCATCAACGTCGCCCGTGGCGAAGTAGGTGGCGAGCAGGGCAACGCCATCTACCTGCACTGCCCGAACCTGATCAACCTGCAGTTCCAATCACTGAGGCCCAAGTTCGAGGCGATTGCCGGAGTGTTTGGCGTCAAGCGGGTGGGCTTGATGCCCAGCGAGCGCCGCCATCTGGAGCTGAATGCCTTGCTCGGTGCGTTGGACTTTCCGGTGCTGTCGATCGACATGGGCGGCAGCATTGTCGCGGCTAACCGCAGTGCGGCGCAGCTATTGGGCGTGCGAGTGGATGAGGTGCCGGGCATTGCGTTGTCGCGCTATGCCGAGGATTTCGACCTGCCGGAGTTGGTGCGCGCTAACAAGTCGCGAATCAATGGCCTGCGGGTGAAAGTAAAAGGCGATGTGTTTCTCGCTGATATTGCGCCGCTGCAAACCGAGCATGACGAAAGCGACGCCATGGCCGGCGCGGTGTTGACCTTGCACCGTGCTGATCGCGTCGGTGAGCGCATCTATAACGTGCGCAAACAAGAACTGCGCGGCTTTGATTCGATCTTTCAGAGCTCCAAGGTAATGGCCGCCGTGGTCAAAGAAGCACGGCGTATGGCTCCGCTGGATGCGCCGCTGCTTATTGAAGGGGAAACCGGCACAGGTAAAGAGCTGCTGGCCCGCGCCTGCCACTTGGCCAGCCCCCGTGGTCAATCGCCGTTTATGGCGCTTAACTGCGCCGGATTGCCGGAATCCATGGCCGAGACCGAGCTGTTTGGCTATGGGCCGGGTGCCTTTGAAGGCGCGCGGCCGGAGGGCAAGCTGGGCCTGCTGGAGCTAACGGCCGGCGGCACGCTGTTTCTCGATGGCGTGGGTGAAATGAGCCCGCGCTTGCAAGCCAAGCTGCTGCGCTTTCTCCAGGATGGTTGCTTTCGCCGGGTGGGCAGTGATGAAGAGGTCTATCTGGATGTGCGCGTGATCTGCGCGACGCAGGTCGATCTGTCCGAGTTATGCGCCAAGGCCGAGTTTCGCAAAGACCTCTATCACCGCCTGAACGTACTCAGCCTGCACATTCCACCGCTGCGCGAGTGCCTGGATGGCTTACCGCCTTTGGTGGATCACTTTCTCGACCAGGCCAGCCGACAGATTGGCTGCCCGTTGCCCAAACTGGCGCCACAGGTGTTGGACAAGCTCAGCCACTACCACTGGCCGGGCAATGTGCGCCAGTTGGAGAACGTGTTGTTTCAGGCGGTATCGCTGTGCGATGGCGGGGTGGTCAAAGCCGAGCACATCCGCCTGCCAGACTTCGGCGCGCCGCAACCGCTGGGCGAGTTCTCGGTGGAAGGCGGGTTGGACGACATCCTCGGCCGTTTTGAAAAAGCCGTGCTCGAACGCCTGTTTCACGACCACCCCAGCAGCCGTCAACTGGGCAAACGCCTCGGCGTCTCGCACACCACCATCGCCAACAAGTTACGTCAGCATGGGTTGGGTAAAGAATAAGGGCGTCTTATTCGAGGCTCAGGTCAGCGCGTTAGTGAGTAAGTGTTGATTTGCTTGATGATTGACTGCATTGAGCGATACCAAACTGATCTGGCTCAAGAATTTCAGTGTTGAAGTCCTGAATTCAACCCATAAGTGCAACGCTCACCCCTGCATACACTTCGTACGGTGTCTTCCAGCCCAGGCGTTTGCGTGGGCGTAAATTGATCTTCGC
>LNDO01000089.1 GCA_001465025.1 Pseudomonas sp. Ga0074129 | reverse complement strand
GCCCGATTGAAGTCATGACAGAGGTGGTAGGAATGCATCATGCTGCGCCTGCTTCAATTCAATAACCGTGTTGCACTCAGCCCCTGCAACCGCCCACCCTCAAGCGCTCTGCGCCTTTGGGGAGCTGAGCCCTATCCTTGCAAGCTGAAGATAACTTGAAGATGATTGGAAAATTACAATTCTGTAATCTTCACAAGGCGGCAATGAAAGTTGTCTTAAAGCGACATTTGAATTCAGATTTTCAATAGAATCCGACGGGTAGGTCGAGAGAGCTCCAGCCTTGATCAGGCCGAATGTTCATGACTGCCAGCTCATAGGACGGTGCACTCAGATAGATCGATAGCGCCGGGCTGATGTGACAAGCCGGCTGGGGGTGACGCCGGTTGATCTTGTTTGGATGCTCGTAAGCGTCCACCCGAATCACCTTGCGTGATTCGGGCATGCTGCTCACTCCCGCCGTGTAAGCCAGCATTTCGCTGACGAGCTGGAGCTGGCAGGCGCACTGCGTATATTCCAGCTCATGGCAGTAATGGTGCATGAAACTGTGACCGCATGGGTGTGAATAGCCATGGGCTCAGCGCTTACCAGACGAAGAGTTGGTTGATGCGACCAAGAACCTAGCAAGGTGCGATTACTACAGCGGCTGAGAGTTTCCGTAGTTAAAGCCATTTGCCGCCAAGGTTGCCCAGCGGCGCTGACGGTGGGCGTAGAACAGGCGCGCAAATAGCCAGACGAACGGAGTGAGGACGCCCGCCTTGATGGTCACGCTATCTCGGTAAAGCGTTCCGCCGTTGACCTCTTGTGCCGTAATGAGGTGATCCCACTTGCTGATCAGCGGGCTGTAGCCGTTGTCTCTTAGCATGAAAATCTGAGCATTTTCCGTCTGCGGGTATGTAATCACAATCGCCTGACGGCCAATGGGAAGTACGCCGAATAACTTCAGCTTGACCCAGTAAGTGCCCTCGCTCCAGGTGCCAGGAAACTCAACGGGAGTCAGCGGGCTGAAACTCAGCAACGGTGATGCAACCTGATGCAGCAGACGTGGCGTGCGCACCTGGGCGATCACCTCTGCCAGTGAGCATGGCAGCTGGGTAGAGATATCAATTTGCATGGGCGCAATCACCGACCGGATTGAGTTTACTTGTCATCGGCAAGCAAGGTCTGTGGTTCTTCGGGAACCGGCATGGGCTTGAAAGCACTGACCCTGGAGCGGCCTGTATTGCCGATAGGCACCCAGATTTTGGAGAACAGCAGGGCCGCGAAAATACGTGGTAGTTGCCCCGCGACCTCGCGGTAATCGCCGGTCTGCCAGCCGAGCACAAGCATCAGCCAGTGTGACCCAGCATGCAGCACGGGTTGGCGTTGGGTCAGGATGTGCGCGCGCTCTAACCATTGAAAGGCATCTGCGCTGCGCTGTTCCTGCATGGCCTGCCGGGCCTGCTGAAAGGCTTGTTCAATTGCGAGTTGCAATGCTGCTTTCATCTTCAATCCTCCGATCCTACTTTTTAAGCAGGCGCAGGCCGTTGAACACCACCAGCAGGCTGACGCCCATGTCGGCAAAGACGGCCATCCACATCGTCGCCTGCCCCGTTAGGGTAATGGCGAGAAACAGGGCCTTGATCCCTAACGCCAGCACGATGTTCTGCTTGAGGATGACGGCGGTCTGTTGAGACAGGCGGATGAAGGCCGGGATCTTGCGCAGGTCGTCATCCATCAAGGCCACATCCGCAGTTTCGATGGCCGTGTCCGTGCCGGCGGCGGCCATGGCGAAACCGATTTCAGACTTCGCCAGCGCCGGCGCATCGTTGATGCCATCGCCGACCATCCCTACAACGTAGCCGCGCGCCTGCAATGCTTCAATGGCCTGCAATTTGTCGACTGGCAGTAGGTTGCCGCGTGCCTCGTCGATGCCTACCTGCTGTGCAATCGCATCTGCGGTGTGCGGGTTATCGCCGGTCAGCATTGTGGTCTTCACGCCAAGCGCATGAAGCTCCTCAATTGCCTGGCGGCTGGAGCCCTTGACGGTATCGGCAACGGCGAACAGGGCAATGGCACGCTGCGGATTGCACAGCACCACCACTGTTTTACCTTGGCGTTCGAGACGCTCCAGCGTCGCTTCCAGCTCGGGTGAGCAGAGGCCAAGCTCTTCCACCAGGCGGTGGTTACCCAGGTGGAAATCTATGCCTTCGATGGTGCCTCGAACACCTCGACCCAGTAGGGCTTCGAATCCTTCAACGGCGGTAAACGCCAGCCCATTCTTACTGGCATGCTTGGCTATCGCTTGCGATACCGGATGGTCAGACCGACTGGCGAGGCTGGCGGCATGTGTGCGGTAGACTTCTGAGTCCTGATCAACCAGCGGCATGTAATCGGTCTGCACCGGCTTGCCGTGAGTAATAGTGCCGGTCTTGTCGAGTGCCAGGAAGCCAAGCTTGCCGCCGGTTTCAAGGTAGACACCGCCTTTGATCAGAATGCCTTTGCGCGCAGCCGCAGCCAGGCCACTGACAATGGTGACGGGCGTTGAAATAACCAAGGCGCAAGGGCAAGCGACCACCAGCAGTACCAAGGCACGATAGATCCAGTCGTACCAGGGTTCGGCCATGAAGAGTGGCGGCACAATGGCGATAGCCAGGGCGAATAGGAATACGACAGGGGTGTATACCTTGGCGAATTGGTCGACAAAGCGCTGGGTCGGAGCACGTGAACCCTGTGCCTCTTCGACCGCGTGAATGATGCGTGCCAGCGTAGTGTTGGCAGCGGCTGCCACGACGCGGTATTCCAGCGAGCCTGCTTGATTGATGGTGCCAGCAAAAACCGGGTCTCCGACGGTTTTCTCTACGGGCAGGCTTTCCCCCGTGATCGGCGCTTGGTTGATGGTGGAGTTGCCGGAAGTCACCTCGCCATCGAGGCCGATTCGCTCGCCAGGCCGAACCCTGACCAATGCACCTAAGGCTATGGTTTTAACCTCAACTTCAAGCCATGAGCCGTCTGCTTGCTGCACCGTGGCGCGCTCTGGGGTCAGATCCATCAGGCCGCGGATGGCATTACGAGCCCGACCCAGCGATTTTGCCTCGATCAGCTCGGCCACAGAAAAGAGGAACATGACCATGGCGGCTTCCGGCCATTGCCCAATCAGCACCGCACCGGTAACCGCAATACTCATCAGTGCATTGATGTTCAGGTTGCGGTTCTTCAGCGCAATCCAACCCTTTTTATAGGTCGTCAGGCCGCACAGCAGAATGGCGAGCAGCGCCACACCGGCCACAACCCACTCAGGTGCAAGCTCGGCGAAGTGCAGCACTTCAGCCGATACGGCAGCCACACCGGATAGCGCCAAAGGCCACCAAGCCTTCTTGCGCGGCGCTGCTTGCGCTTCATCGTTTACTGTTGCTGCACCCTCAACCACTGGCGTGAAACCAAGGTCGCGAATCGCTGCCAGGGCTGCTGGCAATGCTTCTGCTGTGTGGCTAAACGTCAATACGCGCTGAAGCAAGTTGAACTCCAGCGCGCTGATGCCGGTCAGGGAGGAGAGCTTGTCGCGGATCAGCTTTTCTTCCGTTGGGCAGTCCATCTGTTCGATTGTGATGCGGGCTTGCCCCTCAGCAGAGAGCGGTTCTGCTTGCATACCTAGGGATGAGATCGCCGCTTCAATAAGAGCGGTCGACGGCAAGCTGTGCCATACCCCAAGAACGCGATTGATCAGATTGAAATCGAGCTTGTCTATGCCAGCCAGCTTGCTCAGTTTGTCTTGAATCAGCGTCTGTTCGGTGGGGCAGTCCATTTGTTCAATACGGAAACTGCTGAGCCTGGAGCGAACCATGGCATTTACCGTTGTAGTTGCCGTGGCCGAGCACTTAAACGCGCCGCTGGGGTCACAGCAGACATCCTTTGAAACCGCTTCAGGTTTTTGTTCATCACTGCAGCAACCAGCCATGGGGGTATCCTTATTGGTCAGTGCTGTAGAGTGAACACCCTGAAGCCACTACAGGGTCAAGAGTTTGTAGAAGGGGTATTTCATGAAAATTGGAGAGCTGGCCAAGCTTGCCGATTGCCAGGTTGAAACGGTTCGCTATTACGAGCGTGAAGGGCTGTTGCCGACACCGGCTCGCAGCGAGGGCAATTATCGTCTTTACAGCAGTGAGCATCTTGAGAGGCTTACGTTTATTCGTAATTGCCGAACACTGGACATGACCCTGGACGAGATCAGAAGCTTGTTGGCGCTGATGGATCGGCCAGAGGGGAACTGTGAGGGTGTGAATAGCTTAGTGGATGAGCACATCGAGCATGTGCAAGCGCGAGTGACCAGCCTCCTGGCACTGCAACAACAGCTGGTTGAGTTACGACACCGTTGCGCCTCTGAGCGGGGTGTAGACGAGTGTGGAATTCTCCAGCGCCTGAATACCACCGGCGGAGTCAGTGCACTTCCAGATGATGGCCATACCCACGTTGGGAAAAGCCATCGCCACTAAACAATGCGCCACCACCTGCAGTACTCGGCACGAGACATTGCAGGCGGTGGTGCGGGTTCGTTTGTTTACAGACTGCAAGCGCTTATTTGCTTTGTTCGATTTCAGCTTTAACCAGATCAATCAGTGGCTGTGCACCAAAGCTCAGGAGCGGCTTGCCATTCACAAAGAACGTGGGCGTCTGGCGCACGGCAGCAGCTTGGGCATCCTGGGCGTCTGTTTTAAGCGTTTCGGTGATATCGGTAGCCATCATCTCTACGCGGGCCTTTTCCACATCTAAGCCTGCAGCTTCAGCAGCCTCCCAGGCTTTGAGCACCTGAGGGTCACTGTGCCATTGCGGTTGAGCCGCCATGATTGCCTCCAGAACCGGCTCATAGACCCCCTGCTTACGCGCAGTTTCAAGGATTCTTGCCGCTGTTTCAGAGCCTTCATGGAAGAGGACGTAACGCAGCACCAAGCGCACATCTTTCGGGTTCTCAGCCAGGATCTGCTTAACCAGTGGAAAGAAGGCACGGCAGGCTTCGCAGGACGGATCGAAGAACTCAACAATGGTTACTGGCGCAGTAGCGGCACCGATAACTGGCGAATGGAAGCGCACCAAGGAGCTGGTTGCCGGGGCAGCTGGCGGAGTTTCTTCGCTTGCCGAATATCGATCATAAACGAATGCCGCAGCAGCGAAGCCGAGCGCAGTAAGAATGCTGATGACGAGGACGATTGCACGTCTGCTCATAGGGAAGACCTCCGGCGGATGAGAACAAGAAGAGCAGCGATAAGGGTGAATGCACCCAGCGAAAGCAGTGGCAGCGGTATGCTGCCGAAAATCATCATGTCAGCGCTGGAGCATGATGGGCCTGCACCACAGGGCTTGATGCTCTCCGGGATGATCCCGAGGTAGAGCAGGCTGTGGTAAAGCGCGATGAGCCAACCCACGACGGTAACTGGCAACGCATAGCGCCAGACGCCGAAATCTGAGATGTAGCAACCAACGGCCAGAATCACGACCAGTGGGAACATGAATGCGCGCTGGAACCAGCAGAGAACGCAGGGTGTTTTCCCCATGACCTCGCCGATGAACAGCGCGGCTAAAGTTGCAACAAGCGCAATACCCCAGGCCATAAGTAGCAGTCCCCAGGGGTTGATAGCGTGAGTGTTTGTCTCTGCTTCCTTCATGGTTGACACCTGCCCTCGACTGAGGTGGATGGCGCGGAAACTAGCTTTGGCGCTATACCGCTTGTGGTGACGTCTTGAGCCCGTGCATCTGCCATGCCCATAACCATCAACGAGATGGCGAACAGCGATAAGAGCGCCGGGCGGCGTAGGTGCGCGGACAGAGCCACGAACCCGCGAGGAGAAAGCGATTGCATAAGTTGATCCTGGATTGCAGTGGTCTTTGGCCGCAATGCGGCTTTGTCTAGATCACGCGTCTGGATCGTGGAGGGCGCTCAATCAGGTAGATAGGGCGAACTGGCGTAGCTTGATCCGAAATAGCCGCAAGTGCGTTGTTTTCTGCTTGGGCAGGCAGGGTAAGCAACGGCCCGAGGTAAGGGGTTTCATGCACATGGTCAGCAGTCACCGGCGAGTGCCGATGATCTTCACATCATGAGCAAGAGGGGGCTGTATCTGTGGACAAACTACTGTGCGTGGATTCGCTTTTGAATCCCGCTTGCGGCTCTGTACCCGTCAACAAGGAAGATGTATGCCAGACCATGACCAGCAGTAATGCCAGGCTCAGTGCAAGTACTGCTTGAGTTGTAATAGTACGGCTGGGCATCGTTGATGTCGGTAGGCATTAAGTGGGGGAGGGAGGTTTGAGCCTAGCCTCATTGAAAATACGGTCGTCGTACGAATTGTCCCGCATGAGATCATTCTCAGGTGGGCGGCACAAGCACCATAGGCATCGCATAACCTTTTAAAAGGTGACGCGCCCAGAGGGCTAATTACACAGTGCACGGCGACTGTAAACGATGGTTCCTTGCTGATTATATGGAGTGAGCAAGCAGGCTTTGAAGAAGGAAAACCCACACTAGCTGAGCGTGCGGATCAGGTGCAGTGCTACTAGATGACTAGGGTAGAACCAGTAGACCCAGCGCTTGACCGGCCAGATCCTGAAATGGCGCGTTCGGCGCAGTAGCCATAGCCCAATTAAGGGCGCAGCGAACGCTGTGGCCAGAATCAGCAACGTATAGGGCTGCAACTCCCACTCGGCGAGCCAGCGGTTGCGACTGTTGGCCAGTACGCAAAGTGAGGCAGGCAATAGCCACACAAGCCCAGGGCGCTGAATGGCCAGCAGCAACGCTGCCGGCAGCAGTGCGCCGAAAACGCCGTACATCAGGCGCTCTTGCATCAACACCGCGACAGTCACGCCGGCCAAAGCCAGGATCAAACCGTCGCGACCACGGTGATGTGCTCCCCAGGTGATAAGCAGGCCCAACAGCAGCGAAGGCATAACGTTGAGCGTGCTGCTGTCGTTAGAAAGCAGGCGATAGGGCAACTCCGAGATCACTGCAAACGCAGTCATCCAGCCCATGTAGCGAACGTTGTTATCGGAATACAGCTCACCTGTTTGCGAGCGCGCGACATTGGCGGCGATCCCCAGGCAGAACATTGGAAAGGCTAAGCGCCCAACGATGAACAACCATCCGTTGTCAGGCCAGATGTAGCGCAGGTGATCCAGCAGCATGGTCAGCATCGCCAGCCACTTGATCAGATCTAGGTTGGTGTCGCGCTTCTGCAGGCTCACCCAAACCACCCAAGCGTCATGGCAGCTAGTGCCAGATAGCGAGTGGTCTTAGCCAGCAGCACGATCAACAGAAAGCTCCAGAATGGTTCGCGCATAACACCGGCTACCACGGTAAGCGGATCACCAATGATCGGCACCCAGCTAAGCAGCAGTGACCAGCGACCGAAGCGGTGATAAGCCTGCTGGGCCTTTTTCAGTTTGCCTTCGCTGACGGGAAACCAGCGCTTGTGCCGGTAATGCTCGATGGAACGGCCCAGCAGCCAGTTCAGTGCCGAACCCAGCACATTGCCCGTGGTGGCCACTGCCAGCAGTGCCCAGGCCGCGTAGCGGTCGGTCAGCAGCAACCCGACCAGCACCGCCTCCGACTGCATGGGCAGCAGCGTGGCGGCACCGAAGGCGGCGAAGAACAGGCCGAAATAACCGGATAACTCCCACATCGGCTAGGCGTTCAGGCCGATCCAGCCGTGGAAGCCAACGTAAATCCCCACCCCAATGATCAGCAGGCTGGACAGGTAAGGGGCGCGACGCGCGACAGCACCGAGCCAGGGCCAGCGATTGGAGGCTTGCCGAGCGCCAATAGCGGCGGCGGCACCAACGGTGACCAGGGTGATGGCCAGACCAATGCTGAAACACAGCACCAGGACGGCACCCAGGGCGACTTCTTTCACTTGTAGGCAGAGCAACAGCACGGTGATCGCGGCCGGGCAGGGAATCAGCCCGCCTGTTAGGCCGAACAGGACGATCTGGCCGGTGGTGACATTGCGGTTGCTGAAGCGCTTGCGGATGTCGTTGGCATGCGCCCGCTCATGGGCATCCTGATAGCCGTCCAGCGACAGCTCCAGCTCTTCCAGCTCGGAGTGCTCATGACCGTGGTCGTGCTCGCGGAACTCCAGGTCATAGTCGTGGGAATGTCCGGCATGGCCCAGACTCAGGCGCGCGGTGAATTCGTGGGGCTCGGGAATCACGTCGACTGACTCTAGGTAATCACCGCGGTCAACGAAGCAAAACTGCTGGGCCAGTCCATCGGGGCGAGTCGTCAGCAGGCTCACTTCGGCAGCCGGCCAGACATGGCCACTCAAGGTCTTCAGCCGCCAGCGCGGTGGAGTACTTTCCTCGAAGATCGACAGCTCGATACGCCCATGTCCGGTGTCGATGCGCTGCGTTTCATCGTGGTGGTGCTCGTGTTGATGCTCATCACCTTCCTCGAAGCGCCACATCTGCTCGCCACGCCAGGTGCGCCAGAGCATCCACAGGGCGATAGTGATAATGATGGCGGCGGACGCGAGCTGGAAATACGGCTCGGTAGTTTCGGCATCCAAATTCTGCCCTAGGTACATGCCGCCCATGGCCACCAGCCAGACTACAGCGGTGTGCGAAAGCGTTGCGGCAAGGCCTAGCAGAATGGCCTGCTTCACCGTGCCACGAATGGCCACGATAAACGCCGCCATCATGGTTTTCGAATGCCCAGGCTCAAGGCCATGCAAGGCACCCAGTAATATGGCACTAGGGAAGTACAGCCAGGCCTGCGAGGCCCCCTGTTGCAGCAGTTCGGCGAAACTCGACATGGGAGGGGCCTAGAGGTACTTGGTGATTTGCTTGAAGTCTTCGAGTGATGCGCGCTCGCCTATCGCAAGTGCTTCGACCGTATGTTCCAGGCAGTGGTCGATATGGTCTTGGATAAGCACACGCTTGGCCTGGCAGACGGCTTTTTCCACGGCATGCAGCTGCTGGGCGATGTCGACGCAGGCCCGGCTTTCTTCGATCATGGTGACGATGCTGCGCAGGTGGCCCTCCGCTCTTTTCAACCTTTTGATGATGTCGCCATGACTTTGGTGCTGGTGGCCGTGTTCGTGATCGCTCATGCCTTGAGTCTCGTGCGTCGATGAATTACGCTCGCATGCTATCCCCCAGGGGGGGATATGGTCAAACCGACCAACCCTCCAGAAAAGCCACCCGCTTAGGCATCGAAAGAACCACAACATGCTCAGCAATCCCATCAGCACCAAGGTGATTTTTGCGCTTGCTCTCGCCATCTTGATGGCCTGGGCCGGGCATACCTCTGCGCTGTTTATGGGGTCGAGCCAGCCTGCCTTGGGTGGCAATGACGGTGCTCATTCGCATGCGCATGGTGACGAGACGCTGGCCTGTGCGGCGTACGGGGATCACTGCCACTCGCCGCTGACCGCCGACCATCTGCATGAAACACCACACCTGACCGCACGGCTGAGCATCAGCACGCTGCCAGAACGTGCGCAGCCGATACCAGCCCCTCATTACTCCATTCCTCCAAGCCCGATCTTCCTGATCGAGCGGCCACCGCGCGCCACATTCGTGATCTGACACAGGCCGCTGTGCGGCCCAAGACCACTGCAATTTAGGACTCAACTATGCATTCGCTATCTATGGGCGCAATGGACGCAGCTGCTGTGCGTCCGAATCGTTCGCTACTACTGTTGCTGTTGTTCACGGCATTGCTGTTTCTCGGCATGCCTGACGCACTGGCCCACGCTGTTGCCGAGGGCGACAAGGGCTTTATCCAGGAAAGCTCCGGGGTGATGTTACTGCCGTTCATCTACATGGGCGCTAAGCACATGATGACCGGGTACGACCACCTGCTGTTCCTCTTCGGGGTGATCTTCTTTCTCTACCGCCTGAAGGACGTGGGGCTCTACGTCACCCTGTTCGCCGTGGGTCATTCGGTCACCCTGCTGCTGGGTGTGCTGACTGAAATCAGCATCAGCTCTTACGTGATCGACGCCATCATCGGCTTCTCGGTGGTGTACAAGGCGCTCGATAATCTCGGGGCATTCCAGCGCTGGTTCGGTTATCAGCCCAATACCAAGGCAGCTACGCTGATTTTTGGCTTACTGCACGGCTTTGGTCTGGCCACCAAGATTCAGGAATACGAGATCTCGGCAGATGGCCTGATCGCCAACCTGATTGCCTTCAACGTCGGCGTCGAAATCGGCCAGCTCCTGGCCTTGAGCGCCATCCTGATTGTCATGGGCTACTGGCGGCGCACCGCCAGCTTCTGGCGTCATGCCTACACCGCCAACGTCGCCATGATGAGCGCCGGTTTCCTCTTGATGGGTTACCAGCTCACCGGCCTGATCGTCTCTCAGTAAGGAATTCTCAGCATGTTCAATACCCAGCTTCCGACCCAAAGCGAATTGCCTACCAGCCACCAACTGCTGCGCTCCACTGTGATCGCCGTGGGTGTTGCCGCAGCCTTACTGGTCACCGTGGTGATGCCTTCGGAGTACGCCATCGACCCAACGGGCGTTGGTCGCGTACTCGGCCTGACCCAGATGGGCGAAATGAAGATAACCCTGGCCGAAGAAGCGGCAGCGGATGCAGCGGTTCAGCCAGCTGCGGCTCCAGTCGCTCAAGCTCCCGCGCCTGTTCAGCCGGTAGTGCAAGAGCCTGTTGCAGCAGCACCTGTGGCCGAACCCGTAGCTGAGCCTGAGCCAGCCCTGAAGTCAGATGAAGTGACCGTCACGCTGAAGCCGGGCGAGGCCAGTGAAATCAAACTGGAGATGCTGGACAAGGCCACGGTCAGCTACGAGTGGACGACCAATGGTGTTCCGGTCAACCACGACACCCATGGCGAACCCTACAACGGCCCAAAGGGCTACTACCACAGCTATAGCAAGGGTAAGCAGATCAAGGGCGACAAGGGTGAATTCACCGCCATCTTCGACGGTACACACGGCTGGTTCTGGCGCAACCGCAGCAACCGCGACGTGACCATCACGCTGAAGACCAAGGGCGATTACCTGAGCGTTAAACGCGTGATTTAAGACAGATAAGCCCCTTCTTCATATGGCGGAGGGGCTCACCTGAACATTCAGAGCTATAGCTCCTGTGGTTAGTAACTCTTTCGTTTACCCCGTCGACGCATCAACCAATAGGCGGCAGGCAACACCAGCATGGACAGCAGCGGGGCTGTGATCATGCCGCCAACCATAGGTGCGGCAATGCGTTTCATGACCTCTGAACCCGCTCCGCCACCCCAGAGAATGGGCAGCAGGCCAGCGATGATCACGGCAACGGTCATCACCTTGGGTCTGACACGCAGGACAGCTCCTTCGCGAATTGCCTCCAGCAGGGCCGGATCGTCGCTGCGCCCTGCATCCACGCGCGCATGCCAGGCGTTCTTCAGATACAGCAGCATGATCACCCCAAATTCCGCCGAGACTCCCGCCAAGGCGATAAAGCCGACCCCAGTGGCAACCGACAGGTTGAAGCCGAACCAGTAGAGCAACCAGACACCGCCTGACAGGGCGAAGGGTAGTGTGGCCATGATCAACAGGGCCTCGCTGAAACGGCTGAATGTCAGGTAGAGCAGCACGAAGATGATCAGCAAGGTCGCCGGCACGACCCAAGTCAGGCGTGCATTGGCGCGCTCTAGGAATTCAAATTGACCGGAGTAGGAGACTGTCACCCCCGCAACCAGTGGCACACCATTCGTGACACGCTCCTGCAGTTCTCGCACAGTCGATGCCAGATCGCGACCGCGGACATCGACATAGACCCAGCCCGAGAGACGCCCGTTCTCGCTGCGCAACATCTGCGGCCCTTCTGTCAGACTGATCTGGGCGACGGTTCCTAGGGTGATTTGCTGGCCCACTGCGGTGAGAATCGGCATGCGCTGCAACGCTTCCGGGCTGTCACGCCACTCCCTGGGATAGCGCAGGCTGATCGGGAAGCGGGCCAGCCCCTCGACCGTTTCACCGATATTGCTGCCGCCTATAGCGCCCGATACCACCGCCTGCACGTCGGCGATGCTCAGGCCATAGCGCGCCGCGGCCAGGCGATCGATCTGGATGTCCACATAGCGACCGCCGGTCAGCCGCTCCGCCAGCGCCGAACTCACGCCAGGTACCTCCTTGGCCACGGCCTCAATGTCACGCGTTATGCGCTCAATCTCGGCCAGCGAGGTTCCGGAAACTTTCACCCCGATGGGACTCTTGATCCCCGTGGCCAGCATATCGATGCGGTTACGGATCGGTGGAACCCAGATGTTGGACAGCCCCGGGACTTTCACCGCCTGGTCCAACTCCTCGACCAGCTTCTCCGGCGTCATCCCGGCTCGCCATTGCTCGCGCGGCTTGAACTGCACCGTGGTTTCGAACATTTCCAGCGGTGCTGGATCGGTGGCGGTCTCCGCACGCCCGGCCTTGCCGAATACCCGAGCCACTTCGGGCACCGTGAGGATCATCCTGTTGGTTTGCTGCAGCAACTGGGTTGCCTTGCTCGCCGGCAAGCCGGGCAGGGCCGAGGGCATGTACAACAGGTCGCCCTCGTCCATGGGCGGCAGAAACTCTCCTCCGAGTCTGCTGAGGGGCCAGAGACTGGACAAGAAGACCAGCAAGGCCAGCGCCAGGGTCACTTTTGGCCAAGCCAGCACCCACTCCAGTACCGGCCGGTATGCGCCGATCAGCCAGCGGTTCAAGGGGTTCTGTTGTTCGCTGGGGATATGCCCGCGAATCCAGTAGCCCATCAGCACCGGTACCAAGGTGACCGAGAGTCCGGCGGCAGCCGCCATGGCATAGGTCTTGGTGAAGGCCAGCGGGCCGAACAGGCGGCCTTCCTGGGCCTCCAGGGTGAAGACCGGGAGGAAGGACAGGGTGATGATCAGCAGGCTGAAGAACAGCGCCGGCCCGACCTCGACCGCGGCTTCGCCGATCACCCGCCAGTGCGCCTCGCCCTGTAGCTGCTCACCAGGGTGTCGAGCCTTCCAGGTTTCGATGTGCTTGTGCGCGTTCTCGATCATCACCACGGCGGCGTCGACCATGGCGCCGATGGCGATGGCGATCCCGCCGAGCGACATAATGTTGGCATTGACGCCCTGGTAGCGCATGACGATGAAGGCCATGAGGATGCCCAGGGGCAGGGTGATGATCGCGACCAGCGACGAGCGCAAGTGCCAGAGGAAGAGCAGGCAAACCAAGGCCACCACCACGAACTCTTCCAGCAGCTTGTAGCTGAGGTTATCGATGGCGCGGTCGATCAGTTGCGAACGGTCATAGGTGGTGACCACCTCGACGCTGGCCGGCAAGCTGCCCTTCAGGCTGTCCAGCTTGGTCTTCACCGCGGCGATGGCATCGCGGGCATTCTTTCCGGAGCGTAGGATGACCACGCCGCCTACCACTTCACCCTGGCCATCCAGCTCGGCAATGCCACGCCGCATCTCTGGCCCCAGCTGAATGGTGGCTACCTGACCCAGCAGCACCGGAACTCCGCTGGCCGAAGCCCGCAGCGGCACATTGCGGAAATCCTCCAGGCTCTCTAGATAGCCTGAAGCCCGCACCATGTACTCGCGCTCCGCCAGCTCCAGGATGGCGCCGCCGGTTTCCTGATTGGCGCTCTTCAGCGCCGCTTCGACCTCCTGCTGAGTTACCCCATAAGCCACCAGCTTCTGCGGATCGAGCAGCACTTGGTATTGCTTGACCATGCCGCCGAGGGTGGCCACTTCGGCTACGTTGGGCAGGCTCTTGAGTTCGTACTTGAGGAACCAGTCCTGCAGTGCCCGCAGCTGGGCAAGATCATGCTGGCCGCTGCGGTCGACCAAGGCGTACTGGTAGATCCAGCCCACGCCCGTGGCATCCGGCCCGAGGGTGGTGGTAACACCCTCGGGCAGGCGCTCCTGCGCCTGGTTGAGGTACTCCAATACGCGCGAGCGCGCCCAGTAGAGGTCGGTATCGTCCTCGAACAGCACATAAACGAATGAGTCACCAAAGAACGAGTAGCCGCGCACCGTCTTCGCCCCCGGTACCGAGAGCATGGTGGTCGCCAGTGGGTAGGTCACCTGGTTCTCGACGATCTGCGGCGCCTGTCCGGGAAAGCTGGTTCTGATGATGACCTGGGTATCGGACAGGTCCGGCAGTGCATCCAACGGCGTGTTGCGCAGCGACCAGACGCCCAGGGCGGTGATGAACAGGGTCGCCAGCAGCACCAGGAAGCGATTGCCGATAGACCAGTGGATCAGGCGCGCGATCATGGCCGCTCTCCTTGATTGACGAGCCGCTCGACCCGCAGGCCGGAATCCGTCTGGCGGACGCCGATACGCACGTGATCCCCGGGCTTAAGCCCAGCCGCTACTTCGGGGCTGGCCAGTGGAAATGCCATGGTCATACCGGGCATATTCAGGCTCTCGAATGGCCCGTGCTCCAGGGTGACTTCCTCAGCGTCCAGAGCGCGAATCACACCATGGGACTCATGTAGTTCCTTCTCATTGTCCTGCTCGGCATGGCTGGCCATGATGCCCTGCAGGCTGGCTTCCGAATCGATGAGGAACTGGCCGGAGGTGACGACCGCCTGACCTTCCTCTAGGCCGGACAGCACTTCGAGGCGCCCATCGGCCTCGCGGCCCAGACTGATTTCCTGGGGACGGTAGCGTCCGTCGCCTTCGGCCAGCATCACCAATGCACGCTTGCCGGTGCGAATCACGGCTTCACTCGGCACAAGAAGCGCGGGTTGTTCGACGGTACTGTTCAGGCGTACGGCGGCGAACATGCCGGGGCGCAACTTACCGGCAGGGTTGGGTAGCTCGCTGCGTACCGTGAGCGTGCGCGTTTGCGGGTCGGCACTCGGCAACAAAGCGATGACGCGGCCCTGCAGCGGTTGCCCGGGGAAGGCGGTCAGGGTGGCGCGGATGTCAGCCCCAACCTGAACCATTCCAGCCATTGCTTCGGGTATCGCCGCATCGAGCCAGACCGTGGACAGCCCGTTGATCCTGGCCAGGTCCTGACCCGCCTCCACGGTCATCCCGGCGCGTACCTGCAAGGCTTGGAGCTCGCCGGCGATAGGTGTGGTGAGGGTTTGCACCGCCCGCGGTTTGCCGCTGCGGCGAACCTGCTCGATCAACGCTTGAGGCATGCCGAGCAGGCGCAGGCGCTCTTGGGTCGCACTTATCAAGCGAATGTCAGCGGTACGCAGTACCGCCAGGAACTCCAACTGCGCGGCGAACCACTCGGGAATCAGCAGGTCGACCAGGGTGGTACCGGCAGGCAGCACATCGCCCGGGGCACGCCCGTAAACCCGCTCGACGAATCCGCCAGCGCGAGCCTGGAGGTTCGCCACCTCTCGCTGGTTATAGGCCAGGGAACCGACCGCCTCGATACCCGAGGGCAGTACACCGCGGATCACCGGAGAAGTTCGCATTCCGAGGCTTTGCACGGCTTGAGCGGGGACGCTCAGGACAGACGGATCCTGCTCGGATCCCGCGTATTTAGGGACAAGCTCCATATCCATGAAAGGTGACTTGCCCGGTTTATCGAAGCGCTGCTCGGGCTGCATCGGGTCGTACCAATAGAGCACCTTGCGCTCGTCCGTCGGTGCAGAACTGGGCAGAACCTCATGTTTGGCCTGCCGCTGGGCCAGCCAGTAGCCGCCTGCCGCGCCAATGCCCACGGCCAGCAAGGCGACCGCAAAACCAAATGCCGATATCTTCATCTCAGTCCCTCCACATAGGCGTAATACAGGCTTGCGGAGAGCTGGCTCAACTTGCGCTGCTGTTCAATCTGCCGCAGCTGCGCCTCGATCAGGTCGCGCTGTGCGGTAATAACGGATGTGAGCTGGCTGTTACCGGCTTGGTAGGCGGCCAGTTCGAGATCGGCCCGTTTGCTTGCAAGCGGGATCAAGGTTTTTTCGGTGCGTGACAAGGTCCTGCGCAGTTGCTCAAGCTCGGCAATACCGCCTTCAAGCTCAGCCTGATGGGCGCGCAGTAACGCCTCCTGCTCGGCTTCCATCTGCGACACGCTGTGCTGCCTGGCATTGATCTTGGGCCCCTGACGTGTGCCTACGAACAACGGCAGGTCGAAGGTGAATTGCACCATCACCATATCGCCGAACTGGTTGTCGCGATTGTTGTAGGCAAACTCGACACCCCAGTCGGGAGTCTTTTCGGCGATGGCCTCGTTCAGCTCGGCGCTAGCCTCGCCGACTCGGGCCGAGGCAGCGCGCAACTCAGGGTGTGAGGCAATGCGTTGCGGCAGGTGCGGTGCCTCCAGGCTCAGATTGGGAACACCTCCTTGCAAAGGCTGATCGGCCTCGTTGCCTATCCAGCGGCGCAGCTTGGCACGAGCCACTGCTACATCGCGATTCAGCTCGTCTCGCCGATCCTGCAATGCCAAAGCTTCCTGGTCGGCCTGCAACAGCTCGCCAGGCTGAGCACTACCGCCGGCAATCAGCGATTGCACGGTCGAGCGGAGCATCTCGATCTGACGGTCCAGTTGATCGAAGAGGCCAACACTGCGTTCGGCGTAGTACACGTCCAGCCAGCTCACTGCCGTCTGGCGCTTGATTTCCAACTGCATGGCACGCTGCTCGGCCTCGGCCCGCGTCATGGAGGCTTCGGCCAGTTGGCGACGGGCCAGACGCTTGTCGCCGTTTGGTACCTCCTGCATGAGTCCAATGCGGCGCATGGTCATGGAGTCACGATTAAGTGTGTAACGGTCAGGGCCTTCGATCGGCAGGTTGTCGATGCCTATAATCAGCTTGGGATCGGGCAAGGCGTCTGCGGGCCCTACAGCCTGCTGTGCCGATGCCACCTGCGCCTGGCGCGCGAGGTTCTCAGGGGCACTCTGCTCGGCCAGAGCTTGGGCTCGTTCGAAGGTTAGGGGCTGCGCCTGCGCGGCAAGCCAGGGAGCTGCCCAGAATGCGGCAGCCAACACGCCGAGATAGCCACGGCGTGTGAAAAGGAAAGCGGGCATGCTTTCGCCTCCAATGCGATTGATCGAGGTCGCCACCAAAAGCGTGGTCGCGACGATGCGCCTGGTTTAAAGGCGCGAAGATCACTGCATTAGACGAAACGAGGAGGGCGCCAGAGTCCTGCGGGCTCTCTCTTAATCACCGACTGGGTCAGCAATATCTCGGGGCGTGAGGGAAGAGGGGATATGCTCTTGATAACGGTGGTCTGGAGAAGTCCTCCGGTCTTGCATTCCTGGCCGGATTTGCAGGGGGACTTACTGGCCACCCCATCAGACTTATCCATTTGCTCGCAGCACGGAGCATCGGCCATTGCATGGCCCTGATGATCGGCGCTCTGCATCGGGCAAGGCTGTGCCGGCATGCTGAAAGCCATACCGCCGAAGGTCGGCAGCACGAGACTAGCAATCATTACCAGGATCAATCCAATTCGACGCACGATGATTCACCGAACAAGGCGATAGTGCGACGATAGCAAATTGCTCCGAAGCAGGAGTGCTTCTTTCGACCACTGCAGCACTTCGTTGATCTCGATCAAATTAGAGGATCTGCAAGGCTTCCTCTGTGGACAGGCAGTCCTGTTCGCTACGAAGCATAGTCGTGGTTTCAATGACAGAGCGACAGGCAGAAGAGCATGGCGCGAAAAAAGCCGAGGGAGTGTCAGGTGATTGCAACGCAGGGTGTCCGCTGGCATGGCAAGGCCTGGGTCTCTCCAGGGTTTGGAGTATTTTCGGGGCAGGCCGGTCATCATGATTGGCACTGCCACATGGCTCACCAGATCACCATCGGAATAACCAATGACTTGACCGTGACCACCCCCGACAGCAGTGTCACGGCCCGAGCTATCTGTATCCAGGCAGGCGTAACTCACCGAATCGAAGCGGTGGAGGTTATTTCGATTTACCTTGACGCCTTGTCTGAGGAAACACAGGTGTTCAATGCCGCTACGAACATCTTGCCTATCGATGCACAAAACATTTCGACTCTGCAAAGACTGTTGGCAACTCCCGATATCTCAGCACAACAAATGCGAGGAGCGGTTCGCCAATTTCTTAATCTCACCGATCTGCCGATAATCGATCCACGGCTGCAGCTTGTCCTTAAAGCCTTGAGCAAACCCGCTAATGGCAGGCAAGAGTTGGCCGATCTGATCCACCTTTCGCCGACTCGCTTTTCTCATTGGTTTGTTGAACAGACCGGGTTGCCATTGCGCAGTTATCGTAAGTGGCTTCGTCTGGTCGCTGCGCTGCAACACATTACGGAAGGCCGAAGTTTGACCGTGGCTGCTCATACAGCAGGATTCTCGGATGCGGCGCACTTTTCTCGAACCTTCCGCAGCTTATTTGGCCTCGATCCGTCTTCGGCCTTGAGCCAGGTAAGTCTTAGCAGCTGAGATCAGCTTTTTCGTTCAAGCCAGCAGCGCAGAAGCAGCTTAACGTTATGGTCATCAAGGGGGGCGCACGATGACCAATTGCCTCAGGTTCATGATTCGCTGGTTCAGCTATCCAGTTATTTTTGGTGGTACGGCGGGTTGGATGATCTGGATGCTTTACAAAGGCTTGCCATATTGGCCCGGCACAGCCCTCATTGCCGTAGTCGGAATTATTCCGGTCGCCATCTTGGAGTGCCTGCAGCCATTCCGGAAGAGCTGGCTTGCCGGCCACCAAGACACACTGACCGACCTGCTTCACATGATCGTAAATCTGTCTGTCATCCAGTTCACCGCCGCGATCCTGGCTCGGCTGGGCGATTGGGTGAACGCCAGTGCCCCAAATGCGGTAGTGCGTTGCTAGTGCGCACAGTGAAAAGCGGCCCCAAGGCCGGCCAGCAGTTCTGGGGCTGCAGCGCCTTCCCCAAATGCCGAACCATACAGCCCCTTAACTGATTCATGCGATGGAGTCCGCACGATGCCTCTGCAAAACCGAATGAACCCGATGGGGCAGTTGCATGGCGTAAAGGCCAGAGGCCTGCTGATGGGGAATCGTGGTCAGTTGCACAATGCGGCACGCGAGATCGTGCGCCCCTGGAAACTGAACCGCTGGATCACCTGCGCTTTGGAGTATCAGGGCATCAAGCGTGAGTTGATGGCGTCCAACAGCTACACCGAACTATTCTTTCTTGATGAGCCTACCAGCTATGCCGCTGGGCACCGCCCCTGTGGTGACTGTCGCAAGGATCGCTACAAAGCCTTCAAGGCCGCCTGGGCCAAAACCTTTCCGGATCAGGATCGGTCTGCCGCCGGGATCGACAAGGTTCTGCAGGCCGCTCGCATGAACGCCGATAACAGCCAGCGTACCTGGCAAGCGAGTCTGGCAGGCCTTCCGGAGGGCACGATGGTTGAGCATGAAGGTCAGCCGGTATTGCTCTGGCGCGGACGTCAGTGGTGCTGGGGTTTCGACGGCTACAGCCCGCTTCCTCAGCCTATGACTAGCGATGTGGTGACCGTGCTGACTCCAGTGTCAATCGTGGCGCTATTCAAAAATGGCCTGGGTCCAGAGTTGCTGGTGCATCCCTCTGCTGAGGTGGAGTGCTAGGGATGAGAAACTGCTTTCGTGAGTCGATTCCGGAAATCCGAGATACCTCACGCTATCTGGATGCAGCCGTTTCTGCGCATCTCACGGGCCATCGGGAGCTGGCGTCGGCTCTGTTCAAACTGGCTGATTGCGACACGAACAGAGCCTGGCTGGAGTCCATCTGGGGTGCCAAGAGCGCTTATGTGAAGCTGACGCCTCTGCTTGATCAGCCGCTTGATCCTGCCCTGCGAGTGCAGTCGCGCATGCCGAGCAAAACGCAGATGGCTGAGCTGCATGCGCGCGATGGCTATCACTGCCGCTATTGCGGTATACCCGTGATCCGCCCCGAGGTTCGCAAGAAGGCGTGCCTGCTGTACCCCGAGCAGGTTACCTGGGGCTCCGCCAATGTTTCACAGCACGCGGGTTTCCAAACCCTCTGGGCGCAGTATGACCACGTGCTGCCCCATGCCTACGGCGGCACCAATGATCTGGATAACCTGGTGGTGAGTTGCGCGGCCTGCAATTTCGGCAAGATGTCTTACCGGCTGGAAGAGCTGGGTTTGGCTGATCCGCGTGAACGACCTCCTGTGCAGTCGCAATGGGATGGCCTTGAACGCCTGCTTAGCGCCTGAGCCAATCTAGCTTTGGGATATTGCCTATAGCTTTGGGTGTTGGCGATTAACTTTCCAGTTGATCCGTTCGGCAAGGATCTAGCTAGCGCCCAAGTCGCTAAAGCAGTGCGCGGTAGCGCACTGCTCAGGTCACTTATCCGTGTTCCAAAATAGGAGCAGACAAAGGCTGCTATGTCCCTCGTGGGTCGCTTTGGAAAGGCAGTGTGGTTATTCGCCTCGCGAGGTGCGATGGCACCTCGATTCGTCCCACCACCCGCCCACGGCCAAAAACTGCAGGCTGCTTCGGTTGGCGAACTTTTGACAAGTCAGCGTCCTGAGCAGGTCTGATATGCAATTTTTGACCAGCCCCAGATCGACGGTTCCCATAGACGCTGATGGATTCTATGGATTGGTGCCCCATCATGTAAGCGATGGCCTCATCGCTCTCGCCGGAGGCTTTTAGGGTTGAGCCCAGTTGGTGGCGGAAGCTTTTCAGGGTTGGGTGCTGTTTGCGCCTTGGCCACAGCGCTCGGCACTCTTTGCGTAGGCGATCCCGAATAGCTGTATTGGTACGAGGGCAGATACGCATACATTTCGCTGCGCCTTCCACAGCCTGGAGTACCGCAGGGTCGTCAATGACCAGTGTTCTGTCAGCGCCCCTATCCTGCGGAGCGCTTTTTTTTCCGCCGATGATATGGACGTGATTGTCCTTCACCGTGATCGAGCGCATCTCGCAGGGGCGTACCCCCAGGTAATAGGCCAGTACTAGCGACCAGGCTTCATCCATGAACTCACGCGCTAGTAGATGCTCCTGAAGCTCTCTGTAGTCTTCTTCGGAGATCGAGCGAATTTGCTTGAGTTTGGGTTTCTTGGGAAGTGTTGAGCCTTGCGCTGTCACTGGGTTGACGAGCTGCTTGATGGCTTTGGCTGCTTGGTGGTTGCCGCGTGCTTTTTGGTCATGTGCCAGGGCGCTCTTTAGTGTACCGAAGCTGTTGGGCCTGTACTCGCTGGCACTCTTTAGCAAAGCCGCGCAGATTTGCGCTGAATCTGGGGCCTCTGATTCGCAGTGCTTTCGATAGAAATTGCGGGCTCTGGTCTGGTACTTCTTCAGTGTGAGTGATTGCATGGTCGTCATCTCTTTTAGTTGTTTTTGATGACAAAGCTAAGCCGCTTCGCGAAGGGCGGTGAAGCAGCTCAGTCTTCACTGAAACTATTCCGCCTTCGCTCCATGTTTTCCCGTTACGCCTGAACTGCTCCACCGCCCCCATACTCGCGCCGCGAGTATGGGGGCGCGTTTTTACTCGCGCGCCCACTTCATCTTCATTCAGCGTGCGCCGTGAGCAAAAGCGCGCGCAAGCGTTTTGTCATCAAAATCAAAAAGCAGCCAGCGCCTGTGGCGCTGAAGGGACGAGCTCGGCAGCACGATGCCCGCCAGAGGCGATGCCTCAAGAATCGATGCATTTCAAAAATGCTTGCCATTGGTCGAGGTTCTGGTTACGTATTTGTTATTTAAGTAATTGATTTATATTGCTTTTTATCCGAAATATAACCAATAAAAGCAGTGCCAGTTTTGGCACTCTTTGCGCCAGAGGTGGCGGTGATGGTGCCACTTCCGGCTGCTTTCGGTGCCTGACCAGGCACTGCTAATGCCGCATGCGGCACAGTAAGTGTGTCGCAAACCGCAGCTGCGACATGCGGGGTGTATCGCAGCTAGCAGCATGCGACATGGTCAGCGTATCGCAGCGCGTGTTGGCGACAGACTAGGTGTGCCGCACCGGTGCCCTGCGACACTCCCAGAGTGTCGCAAACCGAGTCTGCGACATGCGGGGGGTATCGCGGCTAGCGCATGCGGCACAAGATTCGTATCGCAGCGCGAGCTTGCGATAGGCCTAGGGTGTCGCAGTTAGACTATGTCATTGGGGCAAACAGCTTTCGTGCGGATGGGGCTGTCTGTTGCTTTTGCCAATATGCAATTGCACTCATCTGACCAGCCATTTGCACTCATTTGCTCGCCAGAGGTATGCGTCCGGGCATCACGCCTTGCGTGATTAAAGTGGCTGCCACTTATGCGGTAGCAATTGATCGATGTCACTCGCCCGCTGCGTCGGCAGGCGCG
>LNDO01000088.1 GCA_001465025.1 Pseudomonas sp. Ga0074129 | reverse complement strand
AATAAAAAACGATCAATTTTTAGCGGTGGAAGGCAGGTTGTTGATACACCGAGGCTTCACCGGCCACGCCTGCCGGCCTCATGAGAAATCCGGGCTAAACGCATGGCAGCCACTCTCTGAGTTTTCGGTGGGGCGTCTTGCTGGCCTGTCTGAGTCTTAACGCCCGCGCGCAAACGGGGCCGATTGAGATTACCCCTGCCGCCAAGATCCAGGCCCACTTCCAATTCTGGGAGGATGTGACGGGCGACGCCTTGATTGACCACGTGGCCGCCTTGCCGGACCAGCGCTGGTCACGGGTGCCGGATGGCCGCGCCACCTTCGGCCTGACGCAATCGGCCTATTGGCTGCGATTCACGCTCAACAACCAAACACCCATTAACCAAAACCTGATTGCCGAACTGGCTTACTCGCAGTTGGACGATGTGGTGTTCCATGTATTCAAGGATGGCGTTGCCGTCAAAACCCTCAACACGGGCGACAACCAGGCGTTTTATCCGCGTGACGTGGATCACCCGAGCATGCTGTTGCGCGTGTCCCTGGCACCCGATGAAGAGAAGACCGTTTTTGTTCGCGTCACGACAAACGGCTCCATGGTTGTACCTCTGAAGGTTTGGCGCGAACAGACGTTTTTTGAAACCGCCGCCTACGAGCTCAAGCTGCATTTTTTCTACTACGGCTGCATCTTCGTCATCATCCTGATCAACCTCGCCGTGTTCCTCAGCCTGCGGGAAAAACTCTACCTGTATTACGCCCTGGCCTTGGTCGGCTACCTGCTGTTTTTTGCCTCGATCAAAGGCTTCAGCTTTCAACACCTCTACCCGGATATGCCGCAGCTGCATGCCAAAATGCTGCTGATCTCCATCCCGGCCCTGGCGCTGTTTTCACTGCTGTTTTGCCGGGCATTCCTCAACACCCGCGTCAACACGCCCAAACTGGATAAGTTATTGATCGGGATGATGGTGTTTGAGTGGCTGTTTCTCTTAAGTGCGCCGTTTCTCGACTATTACCGGGGCATTCAGCTGGCCTCATTTTCTGCCTTGATCTTCTTCTCGCTGCTGCTGGTTGCTGGCCCGGTTGCCTGGGCAGCTGGCGTACGGGCCGGGGTGTTCTTTACCCTGGCCTGGACGCCTCTGACGATTGGCGTCATGGCCACGGCCGGTCGCGCACTGGGGGTCTTTCCTGAGAATTTTTTCACGGAAAACGCCATGCAAATGGGCTCTGGCATCGAAGCCTTTATTCTGACCCTGGCTCTGGCCGACCGGCTGTATCGCGAGCGTGAAGACAAAATCATCGCCCAGGCGGCCAGCTTGCAGGTGGCGCAATCACGCAACGTCGCCCAGAACCTGCTCACCGAGGCACTGACCCACGACCCGGTCACCGGGCTGCCTAACCGTAACCGCTTTGAACTGATGGTGGATCAACAACTGCAAAGCCACCCCGAGCGCCATTACATGGTCGGTTTGGCACGTATTTCCCGTCTGGATGATATCAACCGCACCCTCGGCTTAACCCGAAGTGAATGGGTGCTGAAAGGCGTTGCCCGGCAGATGAGCGAATTGGCGGCTGGCCTGCCGTTCATTCAAGTCACGCATGACGATCAGGGCCGAGAAGAGCGCATTTACCACCTGTCTGGCGATTGCTTCGGCCTGCTGGTGGATATGGATAAAGCCGATAACAACTTTGCGGCCCTCAACCGCGCGCTCAGGCACCTGGCCGAACCGATTCAGCTGGACCACCTGGCCATCGAACTGCAACCGCGCTTCGGTGCAGCCGCTTACCCGCAGCATGGCCAGTCAGCGGCCGAGCTGATTCGTAACGCCCATGTCGGCATGGAAATCGCGCCGCGCAGCGGCAATGAAACCGGCATCTATTCACCCAAGTACGACATTTACAACGAAAGCCGGCTGACGCTCATGGCCGACCTGCGCAATGCCCTGCAGCAGAATCAACTGGTGCTGTATTACCAACCCAAGCAGGACATTGCATCGGCGCAGATTGTCGGCGTAGAAGCCTTGGTGCGCTGGCACCACGCCGAGCGCGGCTGGGTAAGCCCGGCTGATTTCATTCCCCTGGCAGAAGAAACAGGCGTGATCACCCAACTCACCCGCTGGGTCATCGGACAGGCCACACAGGACCTAGCAGACCTACGCCAGACAAACCCGGCGTTAACCGTCGCCATCAACCTCTCAGCACGTGATCTGGAGACCGCCGACCTCAAGGACGTTCTGGAACTGGCCCGCCAGCAACACCGCCTGCAGGCCAACACCATCACCCTTGAGATCACCGAAACAGCTGCCATGCGCGACCCTATCAGCAGCCTAAAGGCGCTGAATGTGTTGGCTGATCTGGGGTATCAGATATCCATTGATGATTTTGGCAGCGGCTACTCTTCGTTGTCCTACCTCAAGCAGCTACCGGCCGTTGAGCTGAAGCTGGATCGCTCACTGATTCACGACATCTGCACCAGCGAAAACGCCGATGTGATTGTCGCAACCGCCATCCAAATGGCTCGCAGCCTCGGTTACCGCGTGGTGGGTGAAGGTATTGAAAATGCCGAAACGGCCAGTCGCCTGAAGGCAGAAGGCTGCAATTTGCTTCAGGGTTTCTGGCTGTGCCGGCCAAAACCGCTCAGCGAGCTTAAACAGTGGCTGATTGAATTCGACCGCAACGAATGGACGGCGCAGTACGGGTCTTGAATGGGGTTATTGAGGGGATGGGGTGGTGCCCTGATGCCGCCATTAAGCCGGCCCCAACCTGCAAGTCAGGATGCCTTGAGTCTTGTGTCAGCCACCTCACATCCGCCTTCATTATCCTTATCGGGTGCAAGCCTCAAGCAAGTATTGGGTGGACAGGCTTCGCGCTGTACACCCTACGTGGTTGTGACTGCAGCACTGACGAGGGGCGTTGCGCCCCTCGGGTGATTTCGGCTTAGTTCGCCGAGGTGTTCAAGCCCTGCAGCAGGCGGTAGTAGAAGCCGCTGGCATTGGCCAAGGTCTCAACGCCCACGCGTTCGTTGGTGCCGTGCATGCGCGGCAGGTCTTCGCGCGCCATCAGCAGCGGGCTGAAACGGAAGATGTTGTCGGTCAATGGCTCATAGTAGCGCGAGTCGGTGCCGCCAACGGTGAGGTTGGGGCTGACCAGGGTGTTGCTGAAGCTCTGATGGATTACCTCAGCGAACTGCTGATAGGCCTCGCCCCGCACATCGGAGACCGCCGAAGGCTCACGTCCGCCGGGCATGACTTTGATTTGAATCTGTTCATCGGCCACGGCGTGGCGCACGTGTTCGGTGACCCGTTCGATGCTGTCGCGCGGGTGGATGCGCAGGTTGAGGGTGGCGCGGGCGCTGGGCGGCAGGACGTTTTCTTTGATGCCGGCGCGCAGCAGCGTCGGCGACAGCGAGGTTTGCAGTTGTGCAGCGCCGGCTGGCGAGGCAGCCAGTTGTTGTTCCACCAAAGGGCCGAAGAGCCAGAGGTTGGCGAAGATCAGCCGGTAGCCGAAGGCTTGCGCCGGGGTGAAGCTGGCCAGCAGGTCGCCAGTGGGGCCGTCGAAACCGCGCTGGAAAGGCGCATCGCCGACCCGTTGCAGGGCTTGGCTGAGGCGGCCGATGGCGGTTTCATCAAAGGCGGGCGGCTGTGAGGAGTGACCACCCTGGGCATTGGCGGTGAGGGTCAGGCTGACATAGCCTTTTTCCGCAATGCCGACCACGGCCACGTCCTGGCTGACGCCGGGGATCTGCCCGCGCACCACAAAGCCACCTTCATCGCTGACCCACGCCAGGCGTTTACCCTGTTCCTGTTCCTGCAACTGCGCGGCGATGCGCCGGTTGCCGTGGTGGCCGCCGATCTCTTCATCGTGCCCAAAGGCCAGCAGCACATCGCGTTGCGGCTGAAAGCCTTGGGCAATCAAGGTTTCCACGGCTTCAAGAATGGCCACCATCGAGCCTTTGCTGTCGATGGCACCACGGCCCCAGACAAACCCCTCGGCAATCGCCCCGGAGAACGGCGGGTGCGTCCACAGTGCTTCGGTGCCGGGCGCGACGGGCACCACGTCCTGATGCGCCATCAGCAGGGCGGCGGGCAGTTGGCTGTCCTTGCCCGGCCAGCGCAGCAGGATGCTCGGGCTGCCGGTGTTGAGTGGCTCGGTGTTGGCGGTGACCTGTGGGTAACGCTGCGCCAGCCAGTCACGCAGTCCGGCAAAGGCGGCGTCGCTGGCTGCCAGTTGGCTGGCCGGCGCGCCGACCTGATGCGACAGGGTCGGCAGGCGAATCACAGCAGACAGGCTCTCCGCTGCGCGTTGGGCATCCAGCCCTTCGGGCAGGCTGACCGGGGCGTTGTTATACGCGGCAGGCGGCAACAGCAGGGTGCGGCCTACCACCACGACCATCACGCCGAGCAGGACGATCAGCAGAAGCCGTACCAGTCGTTTCATCGCCGGTCTCCTTGGCTTATGGACGCAGAATCAGCTGGCTGCGGCTGTTGGTTTTGATCGCGTCGGCGTCCAGGTGCATGGGCACGTATTCGCCGCGCATGTAGGTGGCGGCTTGGTCGTTAAAGTGACGATCAAACAGCACGCCGCTTTGCCCAACCGGGTTGATGCCCAGTGCGCGGCCGGCGTCGGCCAGGTCGATCAGGCGGCGGGTCGAGGGGCCGTACACCACGGGCCACGGCGCAGGGCCAATCGGCTGGGACAGGTTGTTGGGCGTTTCATGGCCGCCCGGTGCAGCGAACGGGCCGACGTTGAAGAGTGTATCCAACGGCTTTTGCTGGCCCAGCGGGTGGTTGTGGGTGAGGGTGTGGGCGCTGCCCCAGGTCCATTGCTGGCTGTCCTCACCGAGGGTGCTGCGCAGGTGCGCCAAGCTGGCCTGCCAGGCGGTTTTGACGATCTCGGCGCGGCTTTCCACAGCCTCGCTGCCGCGGTTGTCCCACCAGGGTGAACTGGCGTCGGCGGCCAGGCGCGGCAGGGCGCCGTCGAGCACGCGGGTTTGCAGCAGGTTGGTGAAGAATGCATCGCCCAGCTCGTCGGCCATGGCTTCACGCGTCAGCTGGTACACCAGTTGGTTGAACAGCGTAGCCGCGAGGCTGTCGAGGCTGTGCTGACCATCCCAGCTCAGCAGTTGCTCGACCTGCGCCTGTTCGGCAGCGCCCGTGGCAGCGGCGCGCAGGTCAGCGGCCAACGGCGCTAGCAGGCGTTGTGGGTAGCCGGTGCCGGGCTCCAGTTGCAGCGCCTGGCTGTTCTGGACGTCCCACTTCACGCTGTTGTCGCGCAGGCGTTCGTCGAGGCGCTGGCCGCGATCGGCCAGGTTGTAGTAACCGGGAATCGCCATGCCGGTCGGCGACACGGGCTGGTAGTTGGCGGAGAGGATATAGCCCCGTTCGGGGTTCTCTTCCTGAGGGTTGGCGCTGAATGGGTAGTAGCCGTCTTTTTCCGCCTCGCCGTTGCTGCCGTCGAGGATAAAGCTCGGGTTGACCCCGGCCGGGCGGCGCGGCAGTTTCGCCGCCGCCCACCAGCCGATATCGCCCGTGGCATTGGCCCACACCACGTTCAGCCCCGGCGCTTCGATGTGCTCGGCGGCGACGCGTGCTTGTTCCAGTGTGGCGGCGCGGTTGAGCTGATAGAAACCATCGAGGATCGGGTTCTCAGTCTCCAAAAACGCCCACCACATGGCAATCGGCGTGCTGCCGACGGTTTGACCCAAAGCACTGTTGATGATCGGGCCGTTTGGTGAGCGGCGAATGATCAGACGCACCGGCTCGGCGTCCTTAACGCTGATCAGCTCCTCACGGCTTTGCAACTCGACCCACTGACCGCGGTGCCAGATTTGTTCGGGGTTGTCCGGGTTGGTTTTCTCGGCGATCAGGTCGAGGTCGTCGTTCTGGAACATGGTGATGCTCCAGGCGAACGCATTGTTATGCCCCAGCGAAGCCACCGGGTTAAGCGCCTGATGGTGTCCGTACAGGCTGAAGCCGGGGTAGCTCAGGTTGGCCTCGTACCACACCGACGGCACGGCAAAGCGAATGTGCGGGTCGCCAGCCAGCAGCGGTATGCCGCTGGCGGTGCGGCTGCCGGAGATGGCCCAGGCGTTGCTGCCTTCGAATTGCGGCAGGCCGGCATCCAGCAGCGCGGCGTGGCTCAGTTCGGCGATGGCGTTAAGGTCTTGCCAGTCGCCAGCAGCGAGGGGCTGACCGACCACGCCCTGCGGGTGCCAGTCGAGGTCAAAGGCTTTCAGGTAATCAGCACCCAGCTGATCGCGGATGTGCGTCAGCACCGGCTCGGTGCGAAACGCGGCGGCAAAGCTGTAAGCCATGTAGCCGGCGACGCTGAGGGTGTCAGCCGTGGTGAAAGGGCGCTTGTCGATGCCCAGTACATCGAACTCGATCGGCGCTGGGTGGTTGGCCTGATACTGATTCACGCCATCCAGATACGCTTGCAAGGCCTGACTGGCCGGAGTGCTCATGTCTAGTTTGGCGGCGTAGCGATCGGCGTGTTCGCGGATGCCCAAGGTGCGGAACAGGCGGTCGGTGTCGACCAGCTTGCTGCCGAGAATCTCCGCCAGTTCGCCGCGTGCCAGGCGACGCAGAATTTCCATCTGAAACAGGCGATCCTGCGCGTGCACATAACCGAGCGCGCGGTAAAGGTCGGCCTCATGCTGCGCCTGGATATGCGGCACGCCGCGTTCGTCGTAATCCACCGTGACCGGCGCTTGCAGGCCGCTCAGTGTGAGCTCACCGGCGCGTTGCGGCTGTTTGCTGTCGATGTACCAGTAAGCGCCGCTGGCGCTGGCGGCCACAATCAGGGCAAGGGCAGTCAAGGTGCGTTTCATCTGGGGATCCTTGTTATTGGTTTTATCAGGCCGAGCCGTCCTGTTGATTGG
Organism: Pseudomonas sp. Ga0074129; assembly: GCA_001465025.1. Classification (GTDB taxonomy): domain Bacteria; phylum Pseudomonadota; class Gammaproteobacteria; order Pseudomonadales; family Pseudomonadaceae; genus Aquipseudomonas. The sequence continues at coordinate 94,083 of LNDO01000088.1, read as the reverse complement.
CGTGACGCAGCCTGCTTATCAGCTTTGCCATTGTGCGGGCTGCTGTGTGGTGCGGCATTGACCGAATACCGTAGGCATGAAAGTCTTTGGTCAATCCACGAGGCGCTTATGCAACACGACCCGCACAACAGCATCGCCAGCGCACTGACCCATTCGTCCACCCTGCGCCGCCTACTCTATGAAGCGCTGGCCGAGCTGGGTCTTGACCCCACCGACACTTACCGGCAGGCCTATCAGGGTGTGGTGCTGGCGCCGCCGCTGCTCAATGCCCGCGAAGACCACGACAACGCGCCGCGCTTCTGGGGTGCGCTGGCCGGCATCAGTGGCGATGACGACATCGGCCTGCACCTGGGCGAGCGGATGCAGCCACGGCCGCTGGATGTGGTGGGCTATCTGCTGCTGGCCAGCCGTGACCTAGGCCAGGCGTTGGAGAGCTTTGTGCGTTTTCAGCACATTTTGTCCGGCGGCTTTGCTGCGCGGCTGGAGCTGGACGATGAGCAGGCGCGGCTGATTTTCGACCTCAACTACCGGGGCGTCGGCTCGTTGCGCCAGCAGATGGAATGCCTGGCGCTGCTGCTGCAGAAGATGCTCGCCAGCGTCAGCCCGGGCGGTTTCAGCCTCTCCGGTTTGGAGTTTCGTCACCCGGCCCCGCGCCGCGTCAGTGAACACCGCCGCCTGTTTGGCCTGCTACCGCGCTTTGCCCAGGCGCATGATGCGCTGATCTTCCCACGCGCCTGGCTCGGTCGGCCCTCACGCAGCGCCAACCCACGCTTGTTTGCGGTGCTTTGGGCGCAAGCCGAAATAGAGCTGGCTGAGCTGGAAGAGAACCAGTTGCTCAACCGTGTGCGTTACTGGCTGGAGGTGAATCTCGGTGTGCAGCAATGCGATTTGCCCGGCTGTGCCACGGTTCTGGGTTACAGCGTGGGCGGTTTGCAGCGGGCGCTGGCTGAACAGCAGCAGAGCTTTCGTCAGTTGCACGACGAGGTGCGCCGCCTGCGCGCGCAAACCCTGCTGGAGCAGGGGCTGGCTATTCGCGATGTGGCGCGGGCCTGCGGCTTTACCGAGCTGTCACCCTTCTACCGCGCCTTTCGCCGCTGGCAGGGGGTGACGCCGCAGGGCTATCGGGCTACTTGCTGACGCGGAAGCGTCGCGTCAGTCCGCTCAAGCGTTCGGCCAACTGACTGAGTTGCTGGCCGTCTTGGCTCAGGGCTTCGGCATCACTGAGGTTTTGTTCAGCCACCACTTGCACACTGGTGAGGTGCTGGCTGACTTCTGCACTGGTGGCGGCCTGCTCATGGGTCGCGGCGGCGATCAGTTCGTTCATCTGCGTGATAGCACCGATATCCTGCGCCACCGCGCCCAGCAACTCGGCTGTGACCTGGCTGTCCTGCACACAACTGCGCACGCTGTCACGGCTCTGCTGCATGGCCGCTGCGGCTTGTCGGCTGCCTTGTTGCAGGCGGCTGATGATCTGCTGAATTTCTGCTGTGGATGATGCGGTTTTCTGCGCCAAGTTACGCACCTCATCGGCCACAACAGCAAAGCCGCGACCCTGATCCCCCGCGCGGGCCGCTTCAATCGCGGCATTGAGTGCCAGCAGATTGGTTTGTTCGGCAATCGCGCGGATCACTTCCAGCACCTTGCCGATTTGTTCGGACTGGTTGGCCAGGGCCTGTACTTCAGCTTCGGTCAGGTCGATCTGCTCGGCCAGCTTGCCGATTTCACTGCGCACATGGTTAACCGAGCGACTGCCTTCAGCGGCCTGCTGGTTTGCGGTTTGTGCCGCGCTAGCCGCGCCATCGGCGTGCCCGGCCACTTCATCAATGGCACTGCTCATTTGCCGCATGGCGGAACTCATGTAAATGATTTCACCCTGCTGGCGATCCGCCCCACTGCTCAAATGCCCCGTCGCCTGCACCAAGCTACCGCCCATTCTCTGCAATCCCTGGGTGTCTTTGATCACCTCGCCGACCAGTTCATCAAGGGTATTGAGAAAGCGGTTAAAGCTATTACTGACCTTGCCTGTTGCGGCGCTGCGATAGCTCAGATCGATTTCGTCATCGTTTTCCGTCAGTTTGCTGGCGGCCTGCATCAATGCGGAACTCTCAACCGCCTCCGCGTGTGTTTGCAGGGCCAGGTAAATCAGGATGGCGCTCTCAACAATCACGTAGAGCGCATGCAGGAAAATGATCGGCCAACTGCCATCGGGCAGCACAAAAATGCCGGCATCCTGCGATTGCAAGGCGAAGAAGCTCAAGTGGTGCACCGCAATTACGGCCGCTGCTACGGCAATCGGCAGCCAGTCGCGGTAATACACCAAGAAGGCCAGCAGCACGAAAATGCCAAAGTGCATTTCCAACATGCCACCGGTCTGGTTGATGTGCAGCGCGGACATGACCATAAACGCTGCGCCCATCACGCAACGCAGTAAACGTTGGCCACCAATAAGGCCGTTAAGCACGCTGACCACCACCGCTGTGCCGCCGCCGACCAAAATGGCTTGCCCCCACGTGCCATGCCAAAGGGCTAGGCCGAGCGAATAGGCAAACATCAGCCAAAGCACGCCGAGCATGATGCGGTCAGCTTTGCGGTAATGCAGTTCAAGCGGCGAAAGTGAGTTGTTCATGGTGATGGGCTCAAGTAAACCGGTTAGACAGACGAGGGCAGGCGTTCGTCTTTAGCCATCCACTCTTTAGGTGATTTAAGTTATACGTGCGCTACCTCATGTACAACTTTTGTCGATTTAAAGCGATGCCCAAGCTGCGAAGTTTCAGGCCGCTGCATCCCATGTATCGACACATTAACTCTAGACATTAATAAGCGCAGTGGTGGCGGGCGGCGTATTCGGGCGCTGCATGTTTGCAGCGGCGGCTAGTGTTTCGCCCAGTCTTGATAGCCAGCCATCAGTCCTTCTGCCAATCACAGAAGCAGCCCACAGCGAGTGTGTTGCTGGCGCTCACTGGGCGGTTGGCCACCAGCGCATCGAGAATCGGCTCGATAAAGCTGTTACTTGAGGTGCACACCGCGCCTTCACTGTAGGGGCCGAAGTAGGCCAGTTGGCCGCTGCGATCCCAGATGGCCACGGCTGGGCTGGCGGGGATTTGTGCGCTGCCGATCAGTTCGGGCAAGGCCTTGAGCGTGCGCAACGTGTTGGGCAACTGGCCACTGCTGCCGGGTTTTTGCACCGCGTAAAATTCCACGTCCAGCGGGGCAAAACGCTCGATCACCTCGGCAAGATGTTGCTGATTGCCCACGTTGCAGGGGCAGGCGGGGTCCCAGAAGTGCACTAGGCGGATGGGCCCCGGCCCAGCCAACTCATCCGGCAGGCGCAGTTGCTCGCCATAGAACAGCGCCGTCTGCTCGCTGAAACTGCGCAGATAGCGTGCTTCATACCACCAATAGGCGGCCAGCATGGCAGCGGCCCAACACAGGATCAGCATGCTGGCGAGCAGGGTTTTGCGTGAGGGTCGGGTCATAATCAATCTTCGTGAAGAGGTGTGCAGCTTGCCATGACTCGCGCCACAGCTGAATATCCTCAGCCTTATCAAGGTCAATTGATGGCCCGCTGAGCGCCCTGTTTCAATGATGGAAGCCCCATGCCTGAGCTGTTTGCACCGCATCACCTGATAGCCAATCTGCGACCCTTGGCCGCAGCCGCGCCGCTGTCTGCCGTTGAGCAGCATTACCGGCAGTTTTACGGCTTTAGTGACGGGCTGGCGCAGCACAGTCGCGTGGGGCAGTTGCAGGTGGGTGGTTATCAGATCGCCTTGCAGGCTTGGTGGCCCGAGCAGCCGCGCGCCACCTTGGTCTTGTTGCACGGTTATTACGACCACAGCGGCTTGTACCGGCATGTGATCGAGTGGGCGCTGGGCATGGGCTTTGCCGTGCTCAGTTTCGATTTACCCGGGCATGGTTTGTCTAGCGGCGCGCGGGCCAGCATTGGCGATTTTGCCGAGTACCAAACCGTGCTGCAGGGCGTGCTGGCCGAAGCCGCCGCGCTGCAACTGCCACAGCCCTGGCACCTGTGCGGGCAAAGTACCGGCGGGGCGATTCTGATTGATTACCTGCTGACCGGCGCGCCTTCGGCTGACATTGGCGAAACCATTCTGCTGGCCCCGCTGGTTCGCCCGCGCGCCTGGGCGTGGTCGCAATTGAGCTACCGGGTGATGCGCCACTTTGTCAGCGAAATTCCCCGGCGCTTTAGCGTTAACTCCAGCGACGCCGACTTTATTGACTTCGTACACAACCGCGACCCACTGCAACCGCGCAGCCTGCCGACCGCTTGGGTCGGTGCGCTCAGCCAGTGGGTGCCGCGCATCGAAGCCGCGCCGCGCAGTGTGCGCAGCCCCTTGATCATTCAAGGTGAAGCCGACATGACGGTGGCCTGGCGGCACAACCTGGAGGTATTACAGGACAAATTCGCCGCGCCGAGCATTTTGCGTCTGCCCGAGGCGCGGCATCACCTGGCCAACGAGCTGCCGGCCCTGCGCCGGTGTTACTTCGATTTTCTCAGCGAGCGCCTGCGCTAGCGCCAACCGCGAGGCCGCCGCGCAAGGTGGCCAGGGCCGCTTGGTAATAAGCTTTGCCCGCATCGGACTGGGCGAAGCTGACAAATTCTTCCAGCTCCGGGTCGCTCAACTCGCGGTAAACGTGCAGCAGGGTGTTGTCCAAGTCTGCACCGATTTGCTCAATCAGGCGCTGGCGCTGACCGTCGAGCAGGGCTTGGCTGTTGCCATCGCCGAGCAGGCCGGGGAGCATCTGGCTGAGGCTGTCAGCGGCAACACCGGCCAACGCCAGGCTGACTTCCGCCCCGGCCTCACGCGCTGGTAAGGCTTGCGCCAAATGGCGGATCAGCAAGCGCCGGGTGGCGCTGGCGTCGGTGCGCGGCAGGCCATTGGCATAGCGCGCCAACTGGTCGCTGCGCGTGGCCAGCAATTCGGCATCGACAATTTTGCGTCCCAGCGGCGATTGGAAGAACTGCAAGGCACTGGCCGGTGCGCTGAGGCTGCTGCGCAAGCCTTGCAGGGCACGTTGATCCATGGCGGTGGGGGCGAAGCGCTGATTGCTGTTATTCACCAATGCCTGATGCACGGCCGGTGGCAGGCTGCCGCGATAGCGTTCTTGAGCGGCTTGCAGGGCATCGCTGAAATGCATGCGCTGTTGCGGCCAGCCTGCGGCCTGATACAGCTGCAGGTAATCGTCGGCCAGGGCGGGCAGGCTAAGCAGCAGGGTCAAAACAACGGAAAGGGCGCGCATAGGGACTCCATAGGGGGCGGCTATTTTCTGCGGCATGCTGACGCTTGTCGAGGCTCGTCGTGGCACTGTTAGAATCGCGGCATGACTACCGATACCTACAGCGCGTGCCTGACGCGCATCGTCGATGATCTGGCCGAACACGGCTGGTCACTGCAGCCACAGTTCATCACTCAGACTCTGACCCGCAAACTGGCCGAAGAGTGCCGTCAGCAGGCGGCGCAAGGCGCACTGGCACCCGCTGGCGTTGGCCGGGGCGCGCAGCAGCAGGTGCGCGAAGGCGTGCGCGGTGACCATATTCAGTGGTTGGAGCCCGGCCAGCACCCCGCCTGCGATGAATACTTGCAGGCGCTGGATGAGCTGCGTGTGGCTCTGAACCAAGGGTTGTACCTAGGGCTGGAAGACTTCGAAGGGCATTTCGCCCTGTACCCGCCGGGGGCTTTTTATCAGAAACACGTAGACCGCTTTCGCGATGACGACCGCCGGGCGGTGTCTGTGGTGTTTTACCTGAATGATGACTGGCAGGCTGAGCAGGGCGGCGCGCTGCGCCTGTACCTGCCGAATGGCGAGACTCGCGACGTATTGCCCCAAGCAGGCAGCTTGCTGGTATTTCTCTCGGCGGATATGCCCCATGAAGTGTTACCGGCCAGCCGCGACCGGTTGTCCTTGACCGGCTGGTTGCGGCGTCGCGGCAACGGCCCGCTCTAGGGTTTTAGCGGCGTGGCGTCGCGTATTCAGGCCCGATCAGTGGCCCCACACCTTGAACGTGCCGCGCAGGTCGGTGATGTCACGGATCTCAATATTGCCCAGGCGGCTTTCGCCGATGTACATGTCGGCCGCCACGCGCACGCGAATGCGTTGCGCGGGAATGCCGCTGGCGACTAGCTGTTCGTTGATGCTGGTCAGGTCCGGCAAGGTCAGTTGCAGTTGCTGAAGGCCGCTGGCGTTGCTCACCACATCGACTTTGAGGGTGGGCAGGTTGACGCCGAATATTGGCAAGGTCAGGCCCAGTTGTGCTGCGCCAAAGGCGAAGCTACCGCCAGAACCGTTCGGGCAACTGGCTGGGGTGAGGCAACCGTTATCGATTTTCACGTTGCGCAGCGAGGCATGGCCGCCGTCATCGGTCCAGCGCACTTCTCTGATTGTCGCCAGCACATCGGCGCGAATGCTCAGGCCAGCCTGGCCGCTGATTTCGCTCAGGCTTTGATTGTCCATGGGCAACAAGGCCGCGTGGGCAGGCAGGTTAAGTGTTATCAGGCTGGCAGCCAGAGGCAGAGCGGCGCGAATCAGGCGGTGCATAGTGTGTCCTCCGTGAACGTGGCCAGAGTCTGGGCCGGGCCTTGTGCGCGCGCCATGTCTGGCGGGCGCTTCCCGCCGAAGGATAGGCCGGCGTTGCGCGCCAATGGCGCTGCCGGCGTGATGTGATTGGCAATCTGCTCGGCAGCCCGTCCCTTTGATCGGCGGCCAGCAAGCGCAGTAACCTGACGGTGTTACGGTGGGTGACTAATGAGAGAGTGATGCAGAAGATTCTGGTGAGCCGTTGCCTGTTGGGTCAGCGCGTACGTTATGACGGCGGCACCCATGGCCCGTTCAGCCTGCTGGAGCGGTGGCAGCAGGAGGGGCGCATTGTGCCGCTGTGCCCGGAAGTCGCCGGTGGCCTACCAACTCCGCGCGCCCCGGCGGAAATTGCCTACGGTCAGGGGGCAAAAGTACTCGACGGGCAACTGCCGGTGCTGACGGTGAATGGCGAGGATGTCACGGCGGCTTTTGTTGACGGCGCAGAGCAGGCTCTGGCCTTGGTGGCGCAGCATGGCATCCGTATGGCACTGCTCAAGGCGCGAAGCCCCTCGTGCGGTAATCGGGAGAACTATGACGGCAGCTTCAGCGGCACCAGGGTCGCCGGTGAAGGCGTAACCGCTGCGGCTTTGCGTCGGGCTGGGGTGCAGGTGTTTAGCGAAGAGGAGCTGGCGGCGGCGGAAGCGGCGTTGCGAGAGCTGGAAGGATAGTCAGCCCCGCGTGCAAAAAATGGCCGGGAGCCATTTTTAACGTCGCGTAGCGACGGCCCGAAGGGTGGCCGCCATGGATGGCAGGCCATATAAAAAAGGGAAGCAGAAGCTTCCCTTTTTCGTATCGCGGCAGCGCTTAGAACAGAACGCGGCTACGGATAGTGCCTTTAACGTGTTGCAGCTTCTCCAGCGCCAGGTCGGAGTAGTCGGCGTCAACGTCGATGACCACGTAGCCGACCTTGTCGTTGGTCTGCAGGAACTGGCCGGAGATGTTGATGCCGTTTTCGGCGAACACGTTGTTGATCTCGCTCATCACGCCCGGGATGTTGGCGTGGATGTGCAGCAGACGGTGCTTGCCCGGGTGCGCCGGCAGGGCCACTTCAGGGAAGTTGACCGACGATACCGAGGTGCCGTTGTCGCTGTACTTGACCAGCTTCTCGGCCACTTCCAGACCGATGTTGGCCTGCGCTTCAGCGGTCGAACCGCCGATGTGCGGGGTCAGGATCACGCGATCCAGGCCGCGCAGCGGGCTTTCGAACTCTTCGTCGTTGGATTTGGGCTCGACCGGGAACACGTCGATGGCGGCGCCAATCAGGTGCTCGTCCTTGATTGCAGCAGCCAGGTGATCCAGCTCAACCACGGTGCCGCGTGCGGCGTTGATCAGAATGCCGCCCTTCTTCATGGCGCGGATTTCTTTCTCGCCGATCATCCACTGGGTGGAAGGCAGCTCAGGGACGTGCAGCGACACGATGTCGCACATGCCCAGCAGGTCGTGCAGCTTGGCCACTTGCGTGGCGTTGCCCAGTGGCAGCTTGGTCACGGTGTCGTAGAAGAACACCTGCATGCCCATGGCTTCGGCGAGGACCGAGAGCTGGGTACCGATCGAGCCGTAACCGACGATACCCAGCTTTTTGCCGCGGATTTCGAAGGAGTTGGCTGCCGATTTGATCCAGCCGCCACGGTGGCAGGAGGCGTTTTTCTCAGGAATGCCGCGCAGCAGCAGGATGGCCTGGGCCAGCACCAGTTCGGCCACCGAGCGGGTGTTCGAATACGGCGCGTTGAACACGGCAATACCGCGCTCGCGGGCGGCGTCGAGGTCAACCTGGTTGGTGCCGATGCAGAAGCAGCCTACGGCGACCAGGCGCTTGGCGCAGTCAAACACCTCGGCAGTCAGCTGGGTGCGCGAACGGATACCGATAAAGTGCGCGTCGGCGATCTTTTCTTTCAGCTCGTCGTCGGAGAGTGCGCCCTTGAGGTACTCGATGTTGGTGTAGCCAGCGGCCTTCAGGGTGTCCACTGCATTCTGGTGGACGCCTTCAAGAAGAAGGAACTTGATCTTGCTCTTGTCGAGAGAGGTCTTGCTCATCGGAGTACCTGTTGTCCCACAATAGAGTGTCAGGGAAGAGGCCGAACGCCGCCGGCCGCAGCCCGCAGATCGGCGCGGGGGCATGATTCGCGGGGTGCGTATGCTAGCATAAGCCCCCCGCGAAACACCTATCCTGGCAGATGAAGCGTGCTCAGGGTGACCATGAATCGTTTGAGAGTTCCGTTGATGACCAATCCTGCGCTGATCGAAGAGCTGAAGACCCTGGTTGAGCCTGGCAAGGTGCTGACCGATGCCGATTCCCTCAACACCTACGGCAAGGACTGGACCAAGCATTTCGCCCCCGCGCCGCTGGCGATTGCCTTCCCCAAGAGCATCGAGCAGGTGCAGGCCATCGTGCGGTGGGCCAATCAGCACAAGGTTGCGCTGGTGCCGTCGGGCGGTCGTACCGGGCTTTCGGCAGGTGCGGTCGCTGCCAACGGTGAAGTGGTCGTGGCGTTCGATTACATGAACCAGATTCTCGACTTCAACGAATTTGACCGCACGGCGGTGTGTCAGCCCGGTGTGGTGACCAAACAGTTGCAGATGTTCGCCGAGGACAAAGGGCTGTATTACCCCGTGGATTTCGCCTCGGCGGGTTCCAGCCAGATTGGCGGCAACATCGGCACCAATGCTGGCGGCATCAAGGTGATTCGCTACGGCATGACCCGCAACTGGGTGGCTGGCCTGAAGGTCGTTACCGGCACCGGCGAGTTGCTGGAACTGAACAAAGACTTGATCAAAAACGCCACCGGCTACGACATGCGCCAGCTGTTTATCGGTGCCGAAGGCACGCTGGGCTTTGTTGTGGAAGCGACCATGCGTCTTGATCGCTCGCCGAAGAACCTCACCGCCATGGTGCTCGGCACCCCGGATTTCGACTCGATCATGCCGGTGCTGCATGCCTTCCAGAACAAACTGGACCTGACGGCCTTCGAGTTCTTCTCCGACAAGGCCCTGGCCAAGATCATGGCCCGTGGTGACGTGCCGCCGGCGTTTGAAACCGATTGCCCGTTCTACGCCCTGCTGGAATTCGAAGCCACCACCGAGGAAGTCGCTGACGCGGCGCTGGCCACCTTCGAGCATTGCGTCGAGCAGGGCTGGGTGCTGGACGGCGTGATGAGCCAGAGCGAACAGCAATTGCAGAACCTGTGGAAGCTGCGCGAGTACATCTCGGAAACCATCAGCCACTGGACGCCGTACAAGAACGATATTTCGGTCACCGTTTCCAAGGTGCCGGCCTTCCTGCACGACATCGACCGCATCGTCGGCGAAAACTACCCGGACTTCGAGGTAGTGTGGTTTGGCCACATCGGCGACGGCAACCTGCACCTGAATATCCTCAAGCCGGATAACCTGTCCAAGGACGAGTTCTTCTCCAAGTGCGCCACCGTGAACAAGTGGGTGTTTGAGACGGTGCAGAAGTACAACGGCTCGATCAGCGCCGAGCACGGTGTGGGCATGACCAAGCGCGATTACCTGACCTATAGCCGTTCGGAAGCCGAGATTGGTTATATGAAGGCGATCAAGCAGGTGTTCGACCCGAACGGCATCATGAACCCGGGTAAGATCTTTCCGCTTTGATCAGTGCCGTACCTATGTAGCCCGGATAAGCCTTGGCGCAATCCGGGTTAGCGCCGACCGTCCCGGATGCGCTGCGCTTATCCAGGCTACGCGTTCCCCTTTGGTCGCAACGACGGCCGGCCGCTGAAGTGGGCATGATCGTTAGGCAGATGTCACTCGTCATCTGCTAGCGGCGGTTTGCCCCGCTCTATATCGCAGGCTCCACAAAGAGCCGCGCACCGCATTCCCATCAGGAGTTGCCCATGAGTTACCTGCATCAGTACATCGACGGTACCCGTATCCACTTTCCCATGGGCAAGGTGGTGTGCATCGGCCGTAACTACGCCGAGCATGCGGCCGAGTTGAATAACCCAGTGCCGAGCGAGCCACTGCTGTTTATCAAACCGGGCAGTTGTGTGGTGCCGCTTGATGAGGGCTTCACCCTGGTTGAGGGCCGTGGTGATGTGCATTTCGAGGCGGAGATCGCCGTGCTGATCGGCAAACCGCTGTCACGCACGCCGAACGCCGAAGAAGTGCGCGATGCCATCTCGGGTTTTGCACCGGCGCTGGACCTGACCCTGCGCGACCTGCAAAGCGCGCTCAAAGCCAAGGGCTATCCCTGGGAAGTGGCTAAATCCTTCGACGGTGCCTGCGTGCTCGCGCCGTTTGTACCCGGCGATGCCGTTGAAGACCTGACCGATCTCGGCATTCGCCTGGCGATCAATGGCGACGTACGCCAGAACGGTAACAGCCGCGACATGCTCAACCCGATTCTGCCGATGATCCAGCACATTGCCGGACATTTCAGCCTGCAGCCTGGCGATGTCATCCTCACCGGCACGCCTGCCGGCGTTGGACCGCTGCACAAAGGCGATGAGCTGGTGCTGGAGTTGCTGGGGCACAGCCGCTTCGTCAGCCGCGCGCTTTAATAGGCCATTGTTTGCCTCGTCTGAACCCGCTGGCGTCTGTTAAAGAAGCATTTGCAGGTGCTTCTTGGCGGTCTACGTAATAGAGACTTAAGCGTTGCTGTCTAGCCTGATACTCATCGGTTTTAAAAGGGTGTGTGTGATGTCGATTTGGATGACCCGGCTGGTGCGCTTGCGCTGGTTGACCGCGTTTTTGCTGGTGTTGCTAGTGACAGGCGTTGTGGCGCATTTCCGACTGTGGGATCAGCAGTTGTCTTTCTGGCTGGTCGAGTCACAAACCAGCCCGGCAGAGCGCCAGGCGAGTGTCTGGCTGCCCGGCTACAAGGCTATATTGCAGGGCAAACCCTTGCAGGGGCTGGAGGACGGTGAGGTTTCCGGGCTGACCTACAGTGCGGCGAGCAACACCCTGTTTACAGTCACGGGCAAGCATCCCCAGTTGGTCGAGCTGTCTCTGGACGGCGAAGTCATGCGGCGTGTCGATTTGCTCGGTTTTTCCAACCCCGAAGGGGTCGAAGTGCTTGATGACGGTCGCCTGGCCGTCATTGATGAGCGTAAACGCACCCTCACCACCTTCAACTTGGATGTGCTGACCCGCAGTGTGCAGTTCGCCGATCTGGCGTCATTCGACCTGGGTTTTGCCGATGCAGGCAATAAGGGCTTTGAAGGCATCGCTTGGGATTCACAGCATGAGCGCGTGCTGTTGGGCAAAGAGCGTGGGCCGTTGGGTTTGTTTAGTTTGCCGTTTCCCGGCGAAGACGGTGCTGCAGGGGTCTTGCAGCCCATTAATTCTGAGCAGCTGTTTGTCCGCGATATTTCCTCACTGACCTACGATGCCCGCACCGGCCATACGCTGGTGTTGTCTGATGAGTCGCGTCTGCTGTTAGAGGTGAACGAGTCTGGCGATCCCATCAGTTTTATCAGCCTGGCGCCCGGCATGAACGGTTTGCGCCGGGGCATCGGCCAGGCCGAGGGCGTTACTATGGACGCTGAAGGCACCATTTATATTGTCAGTGAGCCCAACTTGTTTTTCGTCTTGCGCAAGGACTCTTCGCCGCCTGCGCAGGCGCTGCCGCTTTAAGCTTGGCTTAAGCCACCTTTAAGCCTGGATTCAGCTTCGCTCCCTAAGCTAACCCCATCACTTAATCGATAGAGGGTTACCCCATGAAGCGTTTCACTTTGGCTCTGCTGCTGGCTCCGCTGTTCTCCACCGCTGTAATGGCCGCCGGTTACACCGGCCCGGGTGCCACGGCACAGGTCACCACAGTAGCCGCCGCGCTGGATGCGGCTGACGACACGCCGGTGGTGTTGCAAGGGCAGATCGTCAAGCGTCTGCAAGATGAACTGTATGAGTTCAAAGATGCCAGCGGCACCATCCATGTCGAAATCGATGATGAGCATTGGCCAGCCCAAGCCGTCTCTGAGACTGCCACGGTAAAGATCAGCGGCGAAGTGGACCGTGATCTGATGAGCCGTGAAATCGATGTCGAGTACCTGGAACTGGTGAAGTAAACCACGCGCCGAAACCGCGCCAGCCTGCAGCATTGCTGTGGGCTGGTGTCGTTATTGAGATGCTGTTCGTTCACCAGAAGTGAGCCCTTATGCGAGACATTTTCACACTCAAGCGTCTGATGTTGGCGTTGGCCGCCTTGCTGCTGGTATTGCTCGGGTTGGTTGCTCAGGAGTTTCGCTTGTTTGAGCGCGCCTGGTTCAACCTGCAGCAGTGGCAACAGGCTGATCAGCTTGACCCCAACTCGCTACGCCTGGGCGACTATGAGGTTGAGATTGAGGCCAAAGTCATTGCCGGGCTCGACGATGATGTCTCGGCGCTGACCTACGACCCGGACCGCAACAGCCTGTTTACCGTGACCAACCAAAAAGCGCAGCTGATTGAGTTGTCGCTGGACGGTGAGTTGTTGCGGCGCATTGATCTGCATGGCTTTGGCGATGCCGAGGCGGTGGAGTACATCAGCAAAGGCCTTTATGTGATTACCGATGAACGTCGCCAGCGCCTGATTAAGGTGCAGATCGACGATGACACCCGTGAATTGCACGCCGATGTGAAGCAGCAGCTATCCCTGAGCCTCGGTTCGACGGGCAACAAAGGTTTCGAGGGCTTGGCCTACGACGCTGCTGGTCAGCGTTTGTTTGTGGCCAAGGAGCGCGACCCAATGCGCATCTTCGAGATTCATGGTTTCCCCCATCGGGACCCTGACCAGCCTTTTGCCGTGCACGTGCTGGATGACCAGCAGCGGGATGCCGGTTTATTTGTGCGCGACTTGTCCAGCCTGCAATTCGATGAGCGCAGCGGTCATTTGCTGGCGCTGTCCGATGAATCGCGGCTGGTGCTGGAACTTAATACGCAGGGTAAGCCGATCAGCAGCCTGTCACTGCTGCGTGGTCGTAACGGCCTGACCCAGAGTGTGCCGCAGGGTGAAGGTATCGCCATGGACCATCAGGGTGTGCTGTATCTGGTCAGTGAACCCAATCTGTTTTACCGCTTCAGCAAGCCTGCGCAGCCTTGACGGGTTGAGTGGTGCCGATCAGTCGCGCGGTTTTCCATTCAAAACCCAGGGTTAGGCCGATGGCCGCGCAGGCCAGGCCGCCGGCCAATCCCCACCACACCCCGTGGGCACCCCAGCCCAACGGAAAGGCCAGTACCCAGGCCAGCGGTGCGCCCACGGCCCAGTAGCAGCCAAGGCCGACCCAGAAGGTGGTATTGGCGTCCTTGAGGCCGCGAATCGCGCCCATGGCGATGGTCTGGATGCCGTCAAAAAACTCGAACCAGGCGGCGATCGCCAGCAGCGCGACCGCCAGCGTCACTACCTCGTTGTAGGCGGGGTCGTGGTGATCGAGAAACAAACCGACCACCCAGTGCGGGGCGAGCCAGAACAACAGGGCGAAACCGAGCATGCACAGCGCGCCTAAACCGATGCCCAGCCGGCCGGCTTGGCGCGCCTGCTGCAGGCGGCCTGCGCCATAGTGCTGACCGATGCGGAAGGTCACCGCGTAAGAAATCCCCACCGGCACCATAAACGCCACATACACCGACATGATCGCGATCTGATGCGCTGCCAACTGGGTGCTGCCCAGCGCGCCCATGCACAGGGCGGCGAAGGCAAACAGGCCCGACTCCACGGCATAGGTGCCACCAATCGGCAGGCCCAGGCGCAGCAGTTCTTTCTGCTCGTGCCAGGCGGGATGCAGCAGGCCGCGCCATAGTGGGTAAGGGCTGTAAGCACTATGGCGCAGCACATGCCAGGCCAGCAGCAGCGCCATAACATTCATGACCACGGCGGTGACCAGGCCGATCCCGGCCAGGCCCGCCGGTGGCAGGCCGAACCAGCCCTTGATCAAGGCATAGTTGAGCACGAAGTTGGCCAGCGCGCCGCCAATGCTGATGGCCATCACCGGACCTGGGCGGCCGATGGCGCTGGTAAAACCGCGCAGCGCCATAAAGGTCATGTAACCGGGCAGGGCGAAGATCAGCGTGGACAGAAATTGCATGGCACCGTCGACGTTCTCCGGCTTTTGCCCGGCATACAGCAAGGCCGGTCCCAGGTTCCACAGTGCCAGGCCCGCCAGCAGTGCCAGTCCCCAGCCCAGCCACAGGCCATTCTGCGTCAGGCGGGTGACGCCGGCCGCGTCCTGCGCCCCGTGGCGGATGGCAACCAGGTTACCCACGGCGGCAATCACCCCGACGCAAAAGATCGAGACAAAGGAATAGCTGGCCGCGCCCAGCCCGCCTGCTGCCAAGGTGGCCGGGCCGAGCATGCCCATCATCAGGGTGTCGGTGAACACCATCATCACATGCGCCAACTGCGCAGCGATCAACGGGCCGGCTAGTGTCAGGATGGCGCGCAGTTCATCGCGCAGAGGCTGCAACATAATGAGTTCAACTCAGTTATAGGCTTGCTCGGTGAATCCAGGCAGGCAGAGAATGCGCCTATTCTCTTGGGCCTCAAGTCCCAGCACAAAAGGATAATAGCGATGACAAGCATGACTATTACTCATGGATGCAGGGCGTGAGCGCGCGCCTGCCACCGCTCTATGCGCTGCGTGCGTTTGAAGCCGCCGCCCGGCACGCGTCCTTTACCCGCGCCGCGCAAGAACTGGCGATCACCCAGAGCGCCGTCAGCCGCCATGTGCGCACCCTGGAAGAACACTTTGCGTGCCGCCTGTTTGAGCGCCGCGGCCGCAGCCTGCAACTGACCGAGGCCGCACGCATGCTGCTGCCGGGCCTGCGTGATGGTTTCGAGTCGTTGGAACGCGCCTGCAACACCTTGCGCGTAGACGATACGGTGCTGCGCCTCAAGGCACCGTCGACCTTGACTATGCGCTGGCTGCTGGCGCGGCTGTCGCGCTACCGCCTGAGCAGTGCCCATGAAGTGCAACTGACCAGCGCCTGGATGGACGTGGATAAAGTGGACTTTCTGCACGAGCCCTTCGACTGCGCCGTGCTGCTCAGCCAAGGTGATTTTCCCGAGGAGTGGGAAAGTACCGAACTGTTCGCCGAATGGCTGATTCCGGTCTGCGCGCCGGAGGCGTTGAATGAGCAGCCTTGGGATTTGCCGCGCTTGCAGGCCGCCGAACTGCTGCACCCCACGCCGGACCGGCGCGACTGGCGGCAGTGGTTGCAGGCCATGGGTCTGGCTGAACAGGTGCCACTCAAGGGCGGTCAGGTGTTCGATACCCTGGAGCTGGGCATGGTCGCGGCGGCACGTGGATACGGCGTCTCGATTGGTGATCTGGTCATGGTCGCCGAGGATGTTGCTCAAGGCCGGCTTGGCCTGCCTTGGCGCAGCGCCGTACCCAGTGGCTGCAGCTATTACCTCGTCTGGCCCAAAGCGCGTCGCGGTCAGGAGCGCTTCCAGCGATTACGTGACTACCTGCTGGCTGACTTGGCCGCCATGCAACTGCCGGACGTTGAGCGCGTAGTGGATAGCCAGCGCTAAGGCGTAAAAAATAATGGACTGCCTGTGGCTGCTTTTTATTAGTAAATCTATATAAAACATAGGCTTATGAATTAAAAGCGCTGGCCGTATTTATCGATAGCGCCCTAATGGGTTAACAATTAACGCTTAATTGTTTGACATATTTTACGGCTTTGGCAGACTGGCTCCAGGTTTCGACCGCCGGACAGGTGCCGTGAGCACACCTGTTGCCTCTTCAGCAGGCTTCTCGGTCGGCGAATCCGCGAAATACAGGAAGCGTCTGACGGCCGTCAGCCTCCTGCAAAACAACGGCAGGAACAGCCTGCCCCAAGGTGATGTATGTCCAACAACAATACGAGCAAGCGCACTGGTGCGCGTAAACCGGTTGTCCTGATGTCCATGGGCGCGCAGGAGCGCAAAGGGCACGCGTACCAAGTCATGACTCACAAATACATAACCCCACTGGTCGAGATTTCCGGCTGCGTACCGGTGTTGGTGCCCAGCTGCTGCGGGCCTGATGACATCGAACAGTACCTGTCGATGGCCGACGGTGTTTACCTGACCGGTGCTGGTAGCAATATCGACCCGGTGCTATATGGTCAGCCGAATAAAACCCCCGGCAAGGGCCAGGATCGCGACCGTGACCTGTTTGATATTCCACTGATTCACGCCGCGCTGGCCCGTGGCCTGCCGCTGTTCGCGATCTGCCGTGGCATGCAGGAAATCAACGTGGCGCTGGGCGGTAATATCCACCAGAAGGTCTACGAAGTCCCCGGCATGAATGACCACCGCGAAGACACCAGCGCGCCAGTCGAGGAGCAGTACGCCGACAGCCACACGGTGCGTGCTGTGCCCGGTAGCTGGTTTGCCGAGCTGATGGGTGAGGCTGAGTTTCCGGTCAATTCGCTGCACGGTCAGGCGTTGGATCAGTTGGGTGACGGCATCGAAGCCCTGGCCCATGCCGAGGACGGTTTAATCGAGGCGATTCACCTGCCAGCCGTTGAGCAATTCACCCTCGCCGTACAGTGGCACCCGGAATGGCAGGCGGCGCAAAATCCGCACTCGGTGAAAATCTTCAAAGCCTTCGGCGATGCCTGCCGCGAGCAAGCGCAGTTACGCGCCGCGCAATAGTCCCAAGGCAAACTGACTAAGCCCTGCTCGCGGGGCTTTTTTATGGCGGCTACGGACTTCCGGCGGTTTGCCGTCAATCCGAGAGTGTCTTCTTTGGCGTGCTGTTTACGCGCCGCTGGTGCTGGGCCGGTACTGCAACGCTTCCGCCAGATGATGGCGGTGGATGGTGCTGGCGGCGTCCAGATCCGCCAGCGTGCGTGCCACTTTCAGCACCCGGTGCGCCGCGCGCAAGCTCAGGCCCAAACGCTCACAGGCGCTCTCCAGCCACTGTCGGTCGACGTCCGGCAGGCTGCAATGTTGCTGCACGCCATTTAGGTCCAAGTGCGCATTAGCGCAGCCTTGGCGTTGCAGTTGCAGTTGGCGCGCGGTGACTACCTGTGCCGCCAGTTCCGCACTGCTGGGGCCTGCTTCGTTATGGGCATTTAAGCGGGTGGTTTCTCGCGGTACCGTCAGGTGCATGTCGATGCGATCGAGCAGTGGTCCGGACAGTTTGCTGCGATAGCGCTGAATCTGTTCCGGGGTGCAACGGCAGCGCCCGGACGGATCACCCAAATGCCCGCAGGGGCAGGGGTTCATGGCCGCAACCAATTGAAACCGCGCCGGGAAGCGCACCTTGTCACGGGCGCGAGCAATCACAATGTGGCCGCTTTCTAGGGGCTCTCTTAAAACCTCCAGCACCTTGCGGTCGAACTCGGGAAGCTCGTCCAAGAACAGCACGCCCTGATGGGCCAACGTGATTTCGCCGGGTTGTGGACGACTGCCGCCACCGACCAGCGCCGGGCCGGAGGCGCTATGGTGCGGAGTGCGAAACGGTCTTTGTGGCCAAGCACTCAGCGACGTATGGCTGGCCACGGAATGAATGGCCGCCACCTCCAGCGCTTCGGCCTCATCCAGCGGTGGTAACAGCCCCGGCAGGCGGCTGGCCAACAGCGTTTTACCCGTGCCTGGCGGGCCGGTGAACAGCAGATTATGCGATCCGGCGGCCGCCACCAGCAGGGCACGCTTGGCGGCAATTTGGCCCTGCACTTCGGCCAAATCTGGATATGGCAGCACCTGGCGCAACAAGCCTTGTGCTGCATACGGCGCGATGGGGGTTTGCCCATTCAGGTGTGCGGCCACTTCCAGCAGGTGCTCGACAGCAATCACTGTCAGCCCCGAGGCCAGGCTGGCTTCTTCGGCGTTGGCCTTGGGCACCAGTAAGGTGCGTCCGGCCGCGCGGGCCGCCAGCGCAGCCGGTAATACGCCCTGAACGGGGCGCACGGCACCGGATAACGCCAGTTCGCCCAAGCACTCAACCTGCTCCAAGGCGCTGGCGGGCACCTGTCCGCTGGCCGCGAGAATGCCCAAGGCGATTGCCAGGTCGAAGCGACCTACTACCGGCTTGTAAGCAGGGTATGGACATTTCTCCTAGGCCACGGTTTCTCTGGGTTTGATGGCGCTAGGAGAGTGTCCATGCCTGAACATAAAAAATTCTAAAAAAAGGCAATTTTTGTCATCGGTACGCAGCTTATCGGATGCGCTTAACATTCGGAGGTAGAGGCTTTCGCCGAAGCTTGTCTAGCTCAGCAGTTAGTTCAAGGATTTTCGCATCAGCTTCCAATAGTTGTGAAGCGATGGCATCTCTTTGCATGGTTAAGTCAGCAATATGCTCACGATAACTTCTATTCTTCGCTCTCTCTTTTACGCTTAATTGACGTGCGGAAACGGGTTTAGGTTGGTTGTTTTGTGAAACCCAATGCTGAATTTCGGCAACCAGTTCAGGGAATCGAGCTTTTTTTAACGCTGTAGGGTCAGTGCCTGCTTCTTTGGCGATATTGTTTTGCGTAACTGGAGAGCCCTTAGGCAAGACCAATGGAGAGTCGTTTTTTAGCCTGCTAAAGGCGTCTCTAAAAGATTGTTCCGCGCGACTCATGAACTTTCTCCTGTTAATGTTTGAATAACATTATTTACTGCTCGGTCCTGCATTATCAGTGATCCGTAATAAGGCGAGCCTGTCGGCGCACTCTCAAGGCGTTCAGAAATAATTTCCTTCAACTCGAGAAGCTGTGGCATCCGTTCGCGATCATAAAGAGCATCGACACAAGGCCGCTTACCATCTCCGCCTGCACAATGTACGAGGGTATCGGCTCCCCCATAGGGACAGTGGCCACGTTTCGTGCAGCCACCCGCTAGAGTTTCTCTCCAGTTAACCTGCCCCTTTTTAGCTGCCTGAGCCAGTTTTTTTGCCTCAGTTGCAGACACAACACTAAGTATCTGGGCTTTACGGGTCTCCCCGTATGGGCTGACAAAGCGAGGGGTTAATAACCTTGTGATTTCTTTTCCAAGAACTTCGTACATTGCTTTTACGTATGTAGCATAGGCAACATCGTCAAGCTTTATTCGTGAATATCCCCTGCCATAGTAAAGACTCATTGCGCGAGATGAGTGCTTTAGTTGGTATTGTAGTGAAGCATCTGAGACGAGTGAGGACGCTTGCATATTAACGGCGCCGGTCCTTCTCAGTTGATGCCATGCAAACGGCCAAACCTTGCCTACCTCTATTTCATCACCAAGGGTCGGTGTTAGTAAGCGAGCGTACTCTAAGTCAGTCTCAGTGACAGTTATCTCGGCCGGATCTAAAAGTAACGGGTAGCTTTTTAGCACGCTAGCATAGCTAGGATAACTGGGGCGTACGGAAAAATCGTCGTCTAGTCCATTGCCACGAGCCCAGGGTTCATACTGACGTATATTGAACCAAGGGTTGTTTATCTGATCTTGCGGTATCTTTAATCCGGCACGTTTTTTTGCAGTCTGTAAACGGAGATCAACTACATGTGTAAGTACTTTAACGGCGATCTCAGCCGATGAAGAGGTAACCCAGCGAGCATCTGTGTCGTGTATACGCTTGGTAGTTATGCCGCCTAAAGTATAGATCTTCCCGAATTGAGGATCATCTTCAATTATTAGGCATTTTGTTCGTAGCTTCCATGCCTCATCCACTCGCATCAAAGACAGATTCAACAAATACGCATTTCCAACCTTTGAAGCTAAAGACATGTAGCTTCCAAGATTTGTAATTGAGCTTTTATCAGTTGTTCGAGATCCAATAATCCATTTTTTTAAATATTCATATATTCCATGCTTTTTCGCATAAGCGGTAAAAGTCCCGAAATTTCTTGAAAAGCCTGATCCGTCCAGGTCTCGTGAGTTACTACTATCTCCCGAATAAAGAGAGTCGAGTGAGCCAAATCTAGCTTCATAAAGCTTTATGCATTCTGTATAGCAAGCAGTGATTCCACTAGAGCATTCATTATAATCGTCTAAAAATTCACGAAGCCTTTTCATCTGGTATAACCAGATCCTAGGTGGAATATACGCAGTTTGAGCGCCATTATGTTTGGTAATAGATGTACTAAGTCGGCGTAAGGCTTCTCTGTCGAGTATCACATGACCGAACTGATTTCTGCTTTCATAGAGGTTGTGTAGAAGTATAAGCGCCGGTTCTGCGTGAGATGATGAAAGCCAATTTGGAAAGTCCTCTAATTCCTTCGGATGCTTATATATTTCGCATGGATCGACCTGCTTAGCAGAGCACATCTTGAATAAAGGGAATAAGTGAGTGAATCGAGCTTTTAAAGTCCCAGCGTTCGTAACGGGTCTTGGCCCCCAAAGCCACCATGCAGCCACAAGTTTTGCGATCTCTATGCACCGCTCACTCAATTCGACGCCCCGAGCGCCCGAGGGGCGGAAATCCAGTTGCAGCCTCCTACCCGCCCAAGCATCTAAAATCCAAACTGCATCACCATAACGCGAAATAATATTCCCATCACGATCTATGACTACTGGATAATCAGGAGTAGGAGGCCAGGTGGGTGGGCTATAATTTTTTGCTTCTGTTGTAATGAACGGTAGTTCAATGCCCAAAGCTAAGCGATTCAGAATATTCATGGTTATAGCCGACTCTCCATGAGCCTTATAAAACCATCCCATTTCGGATGATGGCGACCTTCTTCTAGTCTTGTTGCAGACTCGGCGATCCACGGTTTAAATTCAGGAGTACTGGAGAAAGCTTCAATTTTTTTTGTTATGGCATCTATAACCATACTGGCAGGATGCTGACCTCGCTCCGCGCTAGTTGGCCGATTCGTTGCCAGTTCTACTGATTTTAGATAACGGTAGCTGAAGAGTGACCATACGTGGTCAAACTCTGCGATGTCTCTTTGATGCTCACAGAACATGCACCCAGCTGGATTTGTACAGTCGGGCTTAGGAGTGCCCTTTACAGCTTGAAAAATTTCGATGGGTTGTGCCTCAATACAGACGCCGGGACCTGGCGGCTCTAAAGCGGCATCATTTTTTTGATGATATCGAGTAAGTTCAGCCAGGGCTGCTTGATGATTTGGTTTGTCATAGACTTGCAATAGCGTCGCTTCTGTGTGCTGCGCCATTTCAGCAGTCAAGCTTGGGTCACGCGTCCTTCGAAGTAGCCAATTCACCTTTGAGTCTCTGAGCGCTCTCGGAGTGATATATTCAATGGATAGATTATCCAAGATCTTTCGAACGCCGCCAAATTTCGGGTTTGAGGTTGGCGCTCTTTCGAAATGAGACCTCAGGGGGAAAAGTAAGCCATCTCTTGGGTACAGCAAGTTTCTCCACTCCAAATATTTTTCGAAGTGTAATCTGTACTCACTAAAAATACTGAATGATACCTCACCTTCCCGGCGCTCCTTATACAAGCGATCCACGCGATATCCGTTGCTGACGCTTTGATATGTAAACTTGTCATTAGGGAGTTCTAAGACCTGAGTTAAGTTCATCTGCGTCTGCGCAATAAAGATAAGTATCTCGGCCTCAATCCTTAGATTCATGACGGAATATCTACTGCCCCAGCTAGTATCAGCCATTCTTATAGCCCTTTTGATTAGCGGCTTTTTGTTAATGCTCTGCATGCCACCCCACTTCAGATTCTTGGTGGGTATTAAGCCACTCCAATGTGGGATGGTCACTCCACTTCTAAAATTTAGCGCAATTGGTATAGGGCCTTTAATGTCGCTAATTTTTAGTGAGTTACATATGTCAAGTAGAGCGCCGCCCATTGAAAAGAGTTTTTCAAAATTTATTTTGTCGCTGTTTTTCCCCCAGTCTTTTGGTTTGGTTTTTTTGCGTAAGCGACTATAAGAAATCAAAGTTCTGGTTCTGCCAAGAGCATTGTCGATTAGCGATCCAACTCTAACGCCGCGCGAAAATGCATTTTGTTCAGACTTTGTATTTCCTCGAGCGCGATCAAGCATCCAATCACACCAGTCTAAAAATGTCTGCTCAATAGACGTCTCGATCATTTTTTTGCCGTTTGCATCACCCCACGCATAGAAGGATCGCATGACTTGATGTGTTGATTTGATGGTGCGAGGGCTTTTGCCGGCATCTATTTCACCCTGTAAGCACTGGTAAAATCTTCTCGCCAAATTTTCACGTGCCTTGTTAGGCAGCGGTATGTTTCCTTTCGCGATTAGTCGAGTAACTTGGTCTATTGGAATAGAGCTAAGCCCTTTATAGTAAAGAGAGTTAAAGCTCCAGGGCGTTTCCAGCTTGCCATATTGGACATTAATAAATGTCAGATCAGATAAGGCAGCCATTATATTGAACTACTCGTGACCGACGCGACGTTGAAAAATGCTTTTGTAAACTCATTGGCCATTGAGATTTTTATCGGGTACTTTTCCACAAATTTTATGTATTTCATTGTGGTTGCTTCATCTCTGTGAAGAAGTGCATCTTTGACTATTGCAATGGCGTGGATTGCTCCACCAGCCCCGATGGATAGTCTAGCGAGCTCAGTTGCGAAAGTGCATCGAGTTTGATGAAATTTAAATTTTTGAAGTGCGGCCACACCATTTCGCATGCCAGCCTTTCTTAAACTGTGCATGGCTACATTTAGTGCTGGTGAGTGATCTTTGTTTCGTTCAGCGTAAGGATTTCCATGTTTGGTAAGAAAGACTAGGTTTTTGTGTTCTGCGTTAGCTTTGGCTTCTCTAAGCAAGCGGCTCGCGCTATAGCAGTAGCCTTTAAGCTCATCTAGCAACACTTTTGATATCCACACGTGCCCTGTGACATCGTTTTTTGTGGGTACTGACGGAGTTGCCGCCGGCCCAACGGCGATACGATATAAGTCCTCAGACGCTGGATCTTGTACTGCATTTTCCAATGTTTGTATGGTCAATCCAGCTAAGGTTTGGATGCGCATGCCCGTAAAAAATCCAGCCATTAAGAATAGGTAAATTTCGTAAGGGCAGTGCTCTAAAGCAATTTTGACTATTTTATCCCGATCAACATTTGATACCGGATAAAGACCATCTTCTAGTTTTTCACCTACCTTCGAACGATTTGGGATTGAAAGGCTGGTCGTGCTTACAGTTAGTGTGCGTTCTAAACCGAAGGAGTTATTTATTCTAAAATGAACAAAACTTTCTCGCCACATTGGCCATTGTGGATTAATAAGGCCTTGCGACCTTAACCACCGATAAAATTGAATTACGACCCGCATGCGCTGAGTAGTCGTAGATGGGGCAATCAAGCTTGCCTTTCGTGTTTTAATTAAATGACCGCGGTATTTTACTAAGCATCTGTCACTTTCTGCTGCTGGAAAATCCCGCCAGTCAGTATCAGTTTCTTCGAGCCATTTGCAGTAAGAGTGAAGGGAGTGGGATTTTGACTTTATGGTTTGAAGATCTTTACCACCAGTCGTATGCTGAAGCATCAGCCATAGATTCGCTTCTCTCCAAGGATAACCGTCTGACCAAAATAATTGGGGGAATCCATTGATTGGCTTTAAGTTATTTACTTTTTCCCAACTGACAGCGCCATCATTTACTGTCGCTCTTACCGGCGTGTAGAGGATGAATTCTTGTCTAGACACACTTGAGTTCTCTGTTCATTCAACCAGAGGGTTGGCTGGCCATGTCCATAGGATGCTCTAACGAGTGTGCGACGTCCATAGCACTTACTAACCTGTACCCGCCATCTTTGGGTAAATCGGCAGGGGCGAGGTTCAGGGTGATGCGTCGGGGCGGGAAATCAAAAGCACAATTAAGAATCGCGCTGCGCACGCGGTCTTTGCTTTCCTTGACGGCAGTTTCCGGCAGGCCGACCAACGCCAGCGAAGGCAGGCCATTGGCCAGGTGGGCTTCGACAGTGACGGCGGGCGCATCAACGCCCACTTGGGCGCGGCTATGGACTATGGCCAGGGACATCGATCACTCCTTGATCGGTAGGTGCATCCGCTGCGGGTGTTAGGGGGTGGCGCTCTCGCTGCTGCGGGCTTCCATTTCAGCCACCTTGGCTTCCAGGGCTTCTAAGCGAGCTCGGGTGCGCGCCAGCACGACCATTTGGCTGTCGAATTCATCCCGGCTGACCAAGTCGAGTTTGCTGAAGGCGCTTTGCAGCAGCACTTTGAATTGCGCTTCAAATTCACTGCGTGGCAGGGGCATATCACCGTTGAACAGGCGCGAGGCGTGGGTGGTCAGGGCGTCTAACAGGGCTTTGGGTGGCAGCATGATGAGGTTCCGTGTGCAGTTGCTGGCAGTGTAGCACGGCGCTTTATTGCGCTTGCCGGGTGCGGCTGTGGCTGCATGGCGCGTGGGCTGCACGCTTTTCGCGCGCTCGTGATGCTGGGTGTGCACTGTTATTGTGCGTTGTCGCTGTGCGGTTATTCCTGCGAAAGCGGCTTTAAGCGAGTAACTGCATGAAATAAATCGTTTTTCGTCGATCTGGCAAGCTTTCTGCTATGTCTCTAGTGACGCAAGCATCGATGCAGTTCCGGTGCGTTAGACGAGGCGGGGGAGTGCTTCGTCGGGAGCGGTTGGTGAGTATCGGTGCCGCTGAGTCAGGGCGGCGATGCATTACAAAAGCCAGGCACTGCGCTTAGACTTGGTTCGGGTTCGAAATTCCTGGGGCAAGTCCACCTTACACGGGAGAAAGTTACATGAAGCTAGTCACTGCCATCATTAAGCCGTTCAAGCTGGACGACGTCCGTGAGTCTCTGTCGGAAATCGGCGTACAGGGCATCACCGTTACTGAAGTCAAAGGCTTCGGTCGCCAGAAGGGCCACACCGAGCTGTATCGCGGTGCTGAATATGTGGTCGATTTTTTGCCAAAAGTGAAAATCGACGTGGCAATCGCTGACGATCAACTCGATCGCGTCATCGAAGCCATCACCAAAGCGGCCAACACCGGCAAGATCGGTGACGGCAAGATTTTTGTTGTAAACCTGGAACAGGCGATCCGCATCCGTACCGGCGAAACCGGCACCGACGCAGTTTAAGCCTCCGAACCCCACGCCCCAGGAGTTAAACCATGACTCTGCGAAAAATCGCAGGGCTAGGAGCCCTTTTGTCTCTAGTTTTGCCAGGTATCGCCCTGGCGGACGAGGCTGTGTTGAACAGCGGTGATACAGCATGGATGCTGACAGCCACTGCGCTTGTGCTGTTTATGACCATTCCAGGTCTGGCGCTGTTCTACGCTGGCATGGTGCGTTCCAAGAACGTGCTGTCGGTAATGATGCAGTGTTTTGCCATTACCGGCGTCATGAGCATTCTCTGGGTCGTGTACGGCTATAGCCTGACCTTCGACACCACGGGTATGGAAGCTGGGGTTATTAACTTCAACTCCTTTATTGGCGGGCTGAACAACCTGTTTTTGGTCAACCTGACCAAGGACTCGTTGATTGGTGCATTCCCGGAAAGTGTCTTCATCACCTTCCAAATGACCTTCGCCATCATCACGCCGGCCTTGATCGTCGGTGCTTTCGCCGAACGCATGAAGTTCTCCGCCATGCTGATCTTCATGGTCATCTGGTTCACCCTGGTCTATGCACCTATTGCTCACATGGTATGGGGCGGTGACGGTGCGCTGATGTGGGATTGGGGCGTGTTGGACTTCGCCGGTGGCACCGTGGTGCACATCAACGCCGGTATCGCCGGTCTGGTGGCGTGCATCGTGTTGGGCAAGCGCAAGGGTTATCCGACCACTGCAATGGCTCCGCACAACCTCGGTTACACCTTGATCGGCGCAGCCATGCTCTGGGTGGGTTGGTTCGGCTTCAACGCCGGCTCGGCCATCGCAGCGGACGGTACGGCAGGCATGGCCATGCTGGTGACGCAGATTGCTACGGCGGCTGCGGCGCTGAGCTGGATGTTTGCCGAGTGGCTGACCCACGGTAAGCCAAGCGCGTTGGGCATTGCATCTGGGGTGGTGGCCGGTCTGGTGGCTATTACGCCAGCGGCGGGTACAGCGGGTCCGGTCGGGGCTTTGGTGATCGGTCTGGCTTCTGGGGTGATTTGCTTCTTCTGCGCCACTAGCCTGAAACGCAAGCTGGGTTACGACGACTCTCTGGATGTATTTGGCGTGCATGGTATCGGCGGCATTGTCGGTGCACTGCTCACCGGTATTTTCGCTGCACCGGCCTTTGGTGGCTTTGGTGAAGTGGAAAACGTCGCCCTGCAACTGTGGATTCAGTTCAAAGGCGTGGCCTTCACCGTGGTCTACACCGGCATCGTCACATTCGTGATTCTGAAGGTGTTGGACAAAGTGATGGGCTTGCGTGTCAGCGAAGAAACCGAATCGGTGGGGCTTGATCTCTCCGAACACAACGAACGCGGCTACAACCTGTAAGCACACGGAGTACGTCCGGCGCCAACCCGGACGTCTTAACCGAACAGCGCTTTGAAGCGCGACGGCATGAGGTGATCTATGGACAACACAGCATTAACTGCACTGCAGTACGGTTTTGATACGTTTTACTTCCTGGTTTGCGGCGCACTGGTGATGTGGATGGCGGCTGGTTTCGCCATGCTCGAATCCGGTCTGGTCCGTGCCAAGAACACCACTGAAATTCTCACCAAGAATATCGCCCTGTACGCAGTGGCGAGCATCATGTACTTGGTAATCGGCTACCACATCATGTACTCCAGCCCGGAAGGCGGCATTCTGCCAAGCTTGGGTTTCCTGATTGGTGACGAAAACAGCGTTGAATCCGTGCTGGCTGGCGGGGACGATGCGCCTTACTACTCCGCCCGTTCGGACTTCTTCTTCCAGGTGGTGTTTGCTGCAACCTGTATGTCGATCGTGTCCGGTGCGGTGGCTGAGCGCATGAAGCTGTTCGCCTTCCTGGCGTTCGCCGTGGTGATGACTGGTTTCATCTACCCGGTTCAAGGCTTCTGGAAATGGGGTTCGGGTTTCCTCAACGAAGCGGGCTTCCTCGACTTTGCGGGCTCAGGGTTGGTGCACCTGGCGGGTGCTAGTGCGGCGCTGGCTGGTGTACTGCTGCTGGGCGCACGTAAAGGCAAATACGGCCCGAACGGCCAAGTAAATGCCATTCCAGGTGCCAACCTGCCGATGGCTGCACTGGGTACGTTCATTCTGTGGATGGGCTGGTTCGGTTTCAACGGCGGTTCGCAGTTGAAGATGAGCACCATCGAAGACGCTAACGCCGTGGCTAACGTGTTTGTTAACACCAACATGTCCGCTGCCGGTGGTTTGATCGCAGCGCTGATCGTGGCACGCATCCTGTTCGGCAAGGCCGACCTGACCATGGCTCTCAACGGTGCACTGGCTGGCCTGGTGGCGATCACCGCAGAACCGCTGACCCCAAGCGCCCTGCAAGCCACTCTGATCGGTGGTGTGGGTGGTGTGCTGGTGGTGTTCTCGATCCTTGGTCTGGACAAACTGAAGCTTGACGATCCGGTCGGTGCCATCTCGGTACACGGTGTAGTCGGTATCTGGGGCCTGCTGGCTGTTTGCCTGACCAACAGCGACGCCACTCTGGGCGCTCAGCTGCTGGGTATCGGTGCGATCTTCGCCTGGGTCTTCGTGGCCAGCCTAATCGTATGGTCGATCATCAAAGCGGTGATGGGCCTGCGTGTAAGCGAGGAAGAAGAATACGAAGGCGTGGATATCGCCGAATGCGGCATGGAAGCCTATCCGGAATTCACCAAGCGTTAATTCCCTGGGTCTTAAACAAGGGCGCCTTTTGGCGCCCTTTGTTTTTTCTGCAACGGCCTGAGTAACCGCATCCTGCTTGTGCTGCGTCAAAACTGGTTCTACGCGGTTGTGATCAAATGCCAACAGCCCCTAGAATGCGCGCCGTTGAGCGCAGATTGCCGATGCGCAGCGCTCAACGTGAGGAAACTCCATGAATTTTTGCCGGCAACGTTAGAAAGCTGACGCAGCTGGGCTATAACTACTCTGCTTTTCGCAAGTCATGAGGTTGGAACATGAGCGACGAAGATCTGGAACACGAAGAATTAGACGGCGCTGAAGAAGAAGACGAAGGCGAAGAATTGGCCGCCGCCGATGATGGCGACGCCAATGATGATGGCGATGGTGATGACGAGATTGCTCCCGTCAGCAAAAGCAAAAAGACCAAAGCTGCGGTCGATGTAGACGACCTGCCGAGCGTCGAAGCCAAGCAGAAAGAGCGCGATGCACTGGCCCGTGCCATGGAGGAGTTTCTCTCCCGTGGCGGCAAAGTGCAGGAGGTCGAAGCCAACGTTGTGGCCGACCCGCCCAAGAAGCCTGATAGCAAGTACGGCAGCCGCCCCATCTAAGCAGCTGGCGTAATAGAAAAAGCCCGCATGCCATCAGCATGCGGGCTTTTTTGTGGCCTGCCATCCAGGGCGGCCACCCCTTCAGGGCCGTCGCTGCGCGACGTCAAAATCGCTCCAGGCGATTTTTTGTGGCCGTTATTCGTGGCGGTTAAGTGCGGTCTACGCCCAGCTATGCAGCAATGCCGGCAGTTCGGCCAGGCTGCTGATCTGCCCGTCCGGGACATTGTCGGCTTCCCAGGCTTTGTCCTGGGGGTTGAACCAGATCGCCCGCAACCCTGCGGCTTGCGCCCCGGCAATGTCGTCGCTGGGGTGGTCGCCAATATGCACCGCATGCTCGGCCGCGATACCTGCGCGTTTCAGGGCTTCGGTAAAGGGCTTCGGGTCAGGCTTGCCGACGCCCAGCTCTTCGGCGCACAGGGCAAACTGAAAGTAGTCAGCCAAGCCCAGGCGGCGTACGTCAGCATTGCCGTTGGTGATGACGCCCAGCTTAAAGCGATTAGCCAGGGCTTCCAGCGTAGGGTGCACCTCAGCAAATAACTCGACCTGATGACGCGCAGCGAGAAACACCTGAAAGCCCGCTTCGGCCAGCATCTGTGCATCGCTGTGTGGGTAACCGGCGTTTTCCAGGGCGTGAAAAAGAATACGTCGGCGCAGTTCACTGAGGCGATGCTTGAGCATTGGGTCGGCCTGCAGCAGGTTCGCGCGAATCGACCACAGGTGTTCCACCGGCACGGCGCCCAAGCGCGGTGCGTGCAGGGCGAGCCAGTTGCGCAGCGTGGCTTCGGCGTCCTGCATCACCGGGGTGACATCCCACAGGGTGTCGTCGAGGTCGAAGGTGATCAGTTGAATACTCATTCGGTGTTGCCTTTGCGTTTGGCCCTAGGGTGGGCCTGGTCATAAACGTTGGCCAGGTGCTGGAAATCCAGATGGGTGTAGACCTGGGTGGTGGCAATGTCGGCGTGGCCAAGCAACTCCTGCACGGCGCGCAGGTCCTGGGATGATTCCAGCATATGGCTGGCAAAGCTATGGCGCAGCATGTGTGGGTGCAGGTGCTGGCCCAGCTCGCGCACGCCAGCCTGACGTACGCGCAACTGCACGGCACGCGGACCAATGCGCCGGCCCTGCTGGCTGATAAACACCGCACCATCAGGCGGGTTCGCCAGCGCGCGCAACGGCAGCCACTGCGCCATAGCCTCGCGAGCCATACGGCCGATGGGCAGCTCGCGGGTCTTGTTGCCTTTGCCGATGACCCGCACCAAGCCGGCGGGCAGGTCGAGGCCGTCGAGGTTGAGGCTGACCAACTCGGACAGGCGCAGCCCGGAGGAGTAGAACAGCTCCAGCATGGCCTGATCACGGCGGGCGATAAAATCGTCTTCCAGCGCGCCGTCGAGCAGCTGCGCGGTGCGGTCGGCATCTAGGGTTTTCGGCAGGCGGCGTTCGCCCTTGGGCGGCGTCAGGCCGCTGGCTGGGTCGCGCTCGCAGAGCCCTTCACGCATCAGATAACGGTACAGCCCACGGGTGGCCGAAAGCAGCCGTGCCAGACTGCGGCTGGAGTTACCTTGCTTGTGCAGGCGGCCGATCAGGCGGCGCAGGCGTGGCGTTTCCAGCTCGGCCCAGTTGGCCAGGCCTTCCTCGGTACAAAAGGCGCGCAGCTTGGCCAAATCCTGGCCGTAGCCGCTGAGGGTGTGCGAGGACACCTGTCGCTCACTGCGCAAGTGTTCGAGGTAGGCGGCTAAATCAGCTTCAAGCTTCAAGGACCAAGCTCCGTAGGATGGGGCGAGCCGCGCAGGTTAAGCGCCTGACGCTGTCGTATTGGCCGCGGGTTGCCTGCACCGTAACCCATCCTACGGGTCGCCTGCTAAAGCCTCTAGCGTACCGAACGCAACGGCATGGCAAAGCCCGGCAGCACGCGCGCCAAGACTTCGGCGATATAGCCGAGAAACAGCGTGCCCAGCGAGCTTTTATAATGCTGCGGATCGGCACTGCCAATCGCCAGGACACCGTGCAGGCCTTGGTGGCTGAGGCTGACCACGGCCGCTGAGCCGACTTGCGCGGCGGCTTCACTGCCGAACAGGAAGTTCAATTCATGATCGCGCAGCACGCCGCAGACGGTTTTACCGCCGCTGAGCAGGCCACCAATCGCTTGATGCGCTTCGGCGCTGCTGACCGAACGGCCCACCGGCAGGGCGATGTCGCTGAACAGGATCAGGCTGACAAAGGGCACCTGAAACTCGCGGCGCAGGCTGTCTTCAACGCAGCTGACGACTTCTTCCAGGCTGCCAGCATCGAGCAAATCGAGCACCAGGCGGCGGGTCTTGTCGAATAGGCGATCGTTGTCGCGAGCGACGTCCATGAGTTGGGCGAGGCGGTGGCGCATCTCAACGTTACGCTCGCGCAGCAGTTTCACTTGGCGCTCAACCAGCGACACCGTATCGCCGCGCTTATGCGGGATACGCAGCTCGGGAATCAGCTCGTCATGGTCGATAAAGAATTCCGGGTGCAGGCGCAGGTAAGCGGCAACTGTTTCCGAATCCAATGGCTTGGGTGAATCCTGCTTATCGGTCATAGACGCTGCTCGGTCATAAACGAACCTGTCCTTCGTACACGCGTACGGCGGGGCCGGTCATCATAACGGGCTGACCGGGGCCTGCCCACTCGATGCTCAGTTTGCCGCCGGGCAGTTCGAGTTGCACGGGTGAGTCCATCCAGCCTTGGCTGATCGCCGCCACGGCCGCCGCGCAGGCACCGGTGCCGCAGGCCTGGGTTTCCCCGGCACCGCGCTCCCAAACCCGCAGTTTGGCGCGTTGGCGGTCAACCACTTGCAGAAAGCCAACATTCACCCGCTGCGGAAAGCGCGGATGGTGTTCGAGTTTAGGGCCGAGGGTATGCACCGGCGCGCTGTCGACATTGTCCACGCGCAGCACGGCATGTGGGTTGCCCATCGACACGGCAGCCAGTTCCACGGTTTGACCGTCAACGGCCACTGTGTAGCTAAGCGCCTGCTGTTCGGCCTGGAAGGGGATATCGGCTGGCACTAGGCGCGGTGGGCCCATGTTGACGCTGATCTGGCCGTCGTTGCGTACATCCAGTTCGATGATGCCGCCCTTGGTCTCGACGCGTATTTGCTTCTTTACGGTCAGGCGCTTGTCCAGCACGAAGCGGGCAAAACAGCGCGCTCCGTTGCCGCACTGCTCCACTTCGCCGCCATCGGCATTGAAGATGCGGTAGCGGAAATCCACGTCGGGGTTGCTCGGCGGTTCGACAATCAAGAGTTGATCGAAACCCACGCCGGTGTGGCGATCGCCCCACTGCTTGGCGTTCTTCGGCTGGATATGCGCGTGCTGGCTGACCAGGTCGAGGACCATAAAGTCATTGCCCAAGCCGTGCATTTTGGTAAATCGCAATAACATCGCCACTACTCCGGCAGGCGGCTTTCGCCCGCAAAGAGTTCATGCAGCGTCTCGCGGCGGCGTACTTCCACGGCTTGCTCGCCATCCACCATCACCTCGGCAGCGCGGCCACGGGTGTTGTAGTTGGAACTCATGACAAAGCCGTAAGCGCCGGCAGAACGCACGGCCAGCAGATCGCCCTCGGCCAGCGCCAGTTCGCGATCTTTGGCGAGAAAGTCGCCGGTTTCGCAGATCGGGCCGACGATGTCGTAGTTACGCGTGGCACCGTCACGTGGTTGCACGGGCACCACGTCCATCCAGGCTTGGTAAAGCGCCGGGCGGATCAGGTCATTCATTGCGGCATCGACGATGGCGAAGTCTTTGTGTTCGGTATGCTTGAGGTATTCCACCTGCGTCAGCAGCACGCCAGCATTGGCGACGATGGAGCGGCCCGGCTCGAACACCAGCGCCAGATCGCGGCAAGCAATGCGCTCACGCACAGCCTTGATGTAGTCGCCAGCCAGTGGCGGCTGCTCGTCGCGGTACTGCACGCCGAGACCGCCACCCAGATCCAGGTGCTTGATGCGGATGCCGTCGGCGGCGAGCTGATCGATCAGCGCGAGCAAACGGTCGAGGGCATCAAGAAACGGCGGCAACGTGGTCAGCTGCGAGCCGATGTGGCAATCGACACCGACGACCTGCAGGTTCGGCAGCGCGGCGGCGCGGGCATAAACAGCCGGGGCGTGTTCGATATCGATGCCGAACTTGTTCTCTTTCAGGCCCGTGGAAATATACGGGTGGGTGCCAGCGTCGACATCCGGGTTTACCCGCAGCGAGATCGCCGCCGTCTTGCCCAGCTCGGCCGCCACAAGTTGCAGGCGCTCCAGCTCGTCGGTGGATTCGACGTTGAAGCAGTGCACGCCGACTTCCAGTGCGCGGCGCATGTCGTCGCGGCTCTTGCCGACACCAGAGAAAACGATTTTGCTCGGCTCGCCACCGGCGGCCAATACGCGCTCCAGCTCGCCACGGGAAACGATGTCGAAGCCCGCGCCCAAACGTGCCAGCACGTTCAGCACACCAATGTTGGAGTTGGCTTTAACTGCAAAACATACCAAGTGCGGCATGCCCTGCAGGGCATCGGCATAAGCGCGGTACTGCGCCTCGATGTGCGCGCGCGAGTAGACGTAGGTCGGCGTACCGAAGCGTTGGGCGATGGCGGACAAGGCCACGCCTTCCGCGAAGAGCTGGCCGTCGCGGTAGTTGAAGGCGTTCATGGGTTGTCCTTATTCGGTTTGCGCAGGCGCTGGCTGGCTTTCTTCCGGCAGGTACAACGGGCCTTTCTGGCCGCAGCCCGCGAGCAGGGTGCTGACGGCAACAATCGCGATAAAGGCAGCAAACAACCGCTTCATGGTGAAATCCTTGTAAAAAAGCATAATTGCGTCGGAGTATACCGACCACCCGACGCCTTGCCTATGCGCCGGGGTTCCCGTCTGACGGGGCTTTGCCTGTATCTTCTGGGCTGCCTTTGTCGTCACTCGTCGCGTTAAGGAGCCTGGATGGAGCCCCCTGCCAGCCTGAGCAGTTCGGTTTCAGTCGCCTACCTGCAAGGGCTGCTCGATTACCTGGAGCGTCAGGGCTTCGACAGCAGCACGCTGCTGGCTCGCGTACACCTGACGCCGCAGATTCTCAGCCAGCGCGATCAGCGGATTGCCGCCAACGTCTACTTGGATCTGCTCGCGCTTGGCGTGCAGTTGACCGGCGATGAGCACCTCGGCCTGCACTTGGGCGAGGCGGTACGGCCGGGCTATTACGGCGTGCTGGGTTACTTGATCATGAGTTGCGCGACCCTGTCCGACGCTCTGCACCGGCAGGCGCGTTATGCCGCGCTAGTCGGCAACCTGTTGCACATTGATCTGGCTGACGAGCCGCCGCGCGAAGGCCACGAACCGCTGGTGGCGCACAGTTGTCGACCCCTGGTGGCGCAGCAACAGCGGCAGTTATGCGAGGAAACCCTGGCCGCTTGGGTGACCTTTGGCCATTGGATCAGCGGGTTGAACCTGCCGCCCAGCGAAGTGCGCTTTCAACACGCCGCCCCGGCGGATGCCTCGGAGCATGCGCGCATTTTCCGCTGCCCGGTGCTGTTTGGGCAGGCTGATAATGCCCTGGTGTTCCCTAAACGCCTGCTGGCCACCCCGCTCGGGCAGGCCGATGCGCAAGTGCGGCTGATGCTCGATGCCTACGCTGAGCGCCAGTTGGGTGAGATGCGTTCAGGGCAGCAGGTGCTGGAGCGTGCACGTCTGGAACTGTCGCGCCAGTTGCCCGAAGCTGGTCCCGATCTGCAGCAGATTGCCGCGCGCTTGGCACTCAGTCCGCGTACCCTGCAGCGCCGTTTGCGCGAAGCCGGGTTATCCTTTAACCAACTGGTGGATGAAACCCGTCAGCAACTGGTCTTGCACTACCTGCGTGACCCAGCGCTGGAATTGGCGGAAATCGCCTTTCTGGTGGGGTTCAGCGAACCGGCTTCGCTGGCCCGTGCGTTTCGCCGCTGGACGGGGCAAAGCCCTGGTGACTATCGCCGCCACCTGATGCCCTGAAAGTGACGGCACCTTGCCTAACCTTTGTTCGTCACGTTTTCATATGCGCCAGTTTCCATGACTTTCGCAGTCGCTGATTTTTTTGAGGTAAGTCGTAATGAGTTTGACCGAAGCCCGCTTTCACGATCTGGTCGATGCCACCCAGCAGGCGGTGGAGGACATTTTCGATGACAGCGATCTGGACCTGGACCTGGAAAACTCCGCGGGTGTGCTGACCGTTCGTTTTGAGAACGGCACTCAGCTGATCTTTAGCCGTCAGGAACCGCTGCGCCAGTTGTGGCTGGCGGCGCGCTCGGGTGGCTTTCATTTTGACTACGATCAGGCCAGCGAGCGTTGGATGTGTGACAGCAGTGACGAACAGCTCGGCGAAATGCTGGCGCGCATCACTCTTGAACAATCAGGTGCCGACCTTGAGTTTGAAGAGCTCTGACGCCACAGGTGTGCCGGTCGCCTCGCCCTGCCGCCGCCAGTGTTGTCTGGATGATCAGGATATCTGTCTGGGCTGCGGGCGTACCTTGCAGGATATTCTCGACTGGGCAAAAGCCGACGCGCCGCGCCAGCAGGCCATTTGCGTGGCTGCCCAAGCCCGTCTGCAACAGCGTGTGGGGCGGCCTTGACCGGGTAGTCTTGTTTATTTGAGTGGCTGTGGTACGGTCAGGCATCGACTTGCAAACCCCATCCTCGTGATGGGGTTTTGCTTTTTTCAGCAGCCGTTAAAGGGGATAAATCCGCACCATGACCAGCGCACCGTCACTCACCATTACCCGCCTTGATTTGCAGCGCCTGGAAAACCTGCTCGACAGCCTGGAGGAATTTGGCCCGGGTGCCCAAGCCTTGCAGGCCGAATTGGACCGCGCCGACGTGGTGGGGCATGACGAGGTGCCCGCCGGTGTGGTGACCATGAACTCGCGCGTGCATTGCCGTGAGGAGAGCAGTGGCAAGGACTATCACCTGACCCTGGTTTACCCGCAGGACGCCGGCAACGAAGGCACCGTGAGCATCCTCGCCCCGGTCGGCAGCGCCCTGCTCGGCCTGTCGGTGGGCCAACACATCGACTGGACCGCGCCCAACGGCAAAGTACTCAAGCTCACCTTGCTGGCCGTCGAGTACCAGCCGGAAGCGGCGGGTGAGTACAGCCGCTCCTAAACCCTTGCTCAGGCCTTCTGCAGCGCCTGATTGAGTGCCGCTTCCAGGCGGCTCTTGTAGCGCAGGTAGTGCACGCTTTGCATATGCCCCTCACCGAGTACGGCCGACAGGTCAAGGTCGGTGATGTAGCAGGGGTAGCGTGCGCCTTCGCGGCGTTGCGCGAGGATGTGTTGGGCTACGGCGGCGTACAGGTCGCCGGCGTATTCCAGTTCGGAAAACTCACGGTGGTTGCAGTACAGGGTGACATGGGTGCGTTGTAGGCTCGGCATGCCAGGTGACCAGCCATTGTGACCATCGGCCTGTTCGACAATGGCCTGCACGTCGTAAAACGGATGGCTGATGGCCGACTGCGGCGCGGCACGGCGTTCCAGGCGCTGCGCGCGCAAAGGCGCATCCGGCAGGATCTGGTAATACAGCACATCCAGCGGCTGGTGGTCGGGCAGGTTGTCCAAGGGCAGCAGGGTATTGCGTCGGTACAGCAGTGATTGCAGAAAGCGGTGCAGCGGTGTCAGCAGGCTTTGTTCATCGCGAAACGGTATGTGCTGACGCCACAGTGCATTGTGCTCATCCAGCACGCTGACTTCTGCCAACGCGTTGCCTTCGTTGAGCCGGTAGAACACTTGAATGCAGTGCGGCTGGCCCACCGGCAGGATCAGCGCCAGGTCATCGCCCTCCAGTGCACTGCGATCGACGTGCAGGTCGCTGTAACCGGGCAGTTCCTCGCCAAGGTAATCAACCAGCGCGGGCAAGTTGTGCAGGCCGGTGTGGCTGACCTGGCCCGGCTTCAGTTCCAGTACGTGATAGTGCTGGCGGATTTGCAGCAGGTAACGGTTGGTTTGCGTGCCGCTGAAGCTGGCGAGGGTTTCGCGGAACAGCTCTTCAACCCGTTCGGCAATCGCCGTGGCGCGATTACGGCAGAAGCAGCGTACGCGCAGGTTTGGCAGGCGGCCATTAGTCGGCAGGTTATTGAGAAAGTCGCGCAGGCAGTCGAGCAGGGCTTGCGGGCCGTCATAGCGGGTGACCAGCAACTCGTTCCAGCTGTTCAGGGTGACTTGATCGAGGGTCAGAATCAGGTTTTCGCGCACCCCGGAATAGCCCAGAGCGTCTGTGCGCTCACTGGTCATGTGCAGGTTCATCTGGCTGAACTGCTTGAGCGGGTCGACGCCCACGTTGATCAGCAACATCACGTCAGTCGGCACGCTGGCGCTCAGCAGTGCCTCTTCGTCGATTGCCGGCAGCGGCAGTGGCAGCAATTGCTGCAGGCTTTCGAGCAAATTGGACAGTTCAAACTCACTCAGGTCGCTGGAACCTGGGTGCAGTGATAGTCGCGTACTGCTGTCGATCACCCCGTTGCGCTGACACCAGGCCAGTAATTCGATGAGTTCGCGTGAGCGTTTGAGTGGCGAAAAATCGCTGATCTCCTGCGCGTTGAGACTGCCGCTGTAGAGCGCCCAGACGCTTTCTTCGGGGTCATCGGCGTTGCTTTGCTGGGCCAGTGTCAGGGTGTCTTCAGCGAGGTCCGGGGCGATACCGGGGTTGATGAATTCAATCTTGCCGGCTTTGCGTTCGAAGGCGGCATACAGGCGGCGGCCGAGGATGCCCAGGTCGCGGCTGTTAAGCGAGCTGCCAGCGTGTTCGCTGCGGGAAAATTCGGAGAGGAAGCGGTAGCTGTAAGTCAGCTCATTGACCAGCACGCGCCGTTCGGCGCTGACCTGACGGACTTTCCATTGGCTACGGCTGTCGAGCATGGCCAGTTGCCGACTGTCCCAGTTCCAGTCCTGGGTCAGGCGCTCCAGCAGCAGGCGCTGCCAGCTTTTGCGCCGGTTGCGCGGTGGGCGGCTGAGTTTTTTATCGACTTTTAGGTACAGGCAGCGGCGGATCAGCTCCAGGCGCTCGTGCTCGCCGCGTGCCTTGAGGTACTCCTCCAGGCGGCGGTACACCACGATGTAAGGGTCCAGTTCATCGACATCCACGCGATTGGCAAACACCGCCTGTTTGAAGCGCAGCGACAGGCATTCGACCTTGGGATGCTCACTGGCATACACCTCGGTGAGCAGCAGCTTGAGCACCGATTTGTAGGGCGACTCGATGCCCTTGAACAATTGCCACATCCCCGCACCAATAAACTCGGCAGGTGGGATGCGCGCCAGATGGCCGAGGTCGAGCACATCCTCTGCGCGGATAAAGCGCTTCTCCAGCAGTGTGCGGGTGTAGTGGGCGTAGCGCGTTTCTTCATAGACCGGCACCAGCCACCACAGCGGCGTGCGTCCGCCGAGCCAGATGGCAGTGCGGTAGAACTCATCGAGTAGCAGGTAATGCTGGGTGGTACCGCAGTCGTCGGAGGTCAGTTGAGCGTCGCGGTCACCCTGAGTGAAGCGCGCCGGGTCGACCAGAAAGAAGTGTGCTTCCGCGCCCAGTGTCGCCGCCCAGGTTTCCAGCAGTGCGCATTTCTTACTCAGCTCGTGCAATTGTTGGGGGCTGAGATCACTGGCATGGCAGACCCAGAAGTCCATGTCGCTCTGCTCGGCCTGAGCGATCGTGCCCAGGCTGCCCATCAGAAACAGGCCGTGAATCGGCTGCGCCTGGGTGCTGCGTTGTGGTTTATAGGCAAAGGAGCGGGTCAGGCGCTGCGCTTCGGCGAGCAGGTTATCGTCCGGCTCAAAGCCGCTAAGGCCCGCCGGCGTGAGCCCGGAGACATAACCGGGCAGCAGCGGATGATTAACGTGAAACAGCAGCGGCAGCAGCGTGAGCACCATCTGCTGGCGTGTCGACAGCGCCTGCATGGCTCGCGCCAACCGGCTTTGGTTGAGGGTGAGGAAGCGCGCACGCAGCTGCGCCAACACCTTGCGGTCGATGCCATCGTCAATGTCGGGTCGAATTTCTTGAGTGCGGCTCATGCTGGTGCTCGTGCGGGCGACCTACTAAGCCTATCAGCTGCCCTCATTCTTGGAACCTGCTTGGCAGGCTTGAGGGCTGTTTGCTCGGGCCGCCGCCGTGATGCAGCGCGTGCCGCGGCTGCATCAATGGGCGTGAGCGTGAAGCGGTGACTTAGGTGTGCAGGGCGCTTTGAGTGGAAAGAATGGTCAGCAGGCTTTGCGCGTGTTCGGCGGCATCAATGCCCAGGCTGGTGAGGTAACCGCCATCAGGCTCGCTGATCAGGCCTTTTTCGAAGAGGCGGGTAATCGCTCCTTGCGCCTTGAACGATGCGTTGTTGTGCACTTTGAGCCCTTCCAGATGGTTGCTCAGGTTGTACAGGGCCAGGATTTCCATTTCGTCGATCAGGTCAGAGCTGAATGCGTGCATGGTGACTCCATCATGTGGTCATGGGTGCATGCAGTGTAGTGCCGGACGCTGACCCGTGCTGGCTCGTTGAGTCTTTTAATCGTGGCGTTACGACCGGCTTACGCCTGTGCCGGCAATTCCGGCAGGGCGCGCAAGCCTTGCTCATAACGGGCCAGGTCGAAGGAGCGATCTTCACGCAGCATGCTATCGATCTCATCGGCCAGTACCAGGGCCATCAGTTCGATGATTTCATCGCGCTCATAGCCCACCAAGGTCAGCTTGTTCAGAACGGACTGAACAAAGGCTGGTTCGCCGGCTTCGAGCTGGTTTTCGATGGCCTGGGACAGGGTGTCCTGGGCGAAATCTTCGTCTTCTTGCTCGCTCATGGGCGGCTCCTAAAAAATGCGGCTTCAGCCTTGGGCAAAGTCCAGCAGGGCTTGGCCGGTCAGGCGGTAGGTGGTCCATTCATCCTGCGGCTTGGCACCGAAGGACTGGTAAAAGTCGATAGCGGGCTGGTTCCAGTCCAGCACGGCCCACTCGAAGCGTCCGCAACCCAGGCTGACAGCCTGTTGCGCCAAATGTTTGAGCAGGGCTTTGCCCGCGCCCACACCACGTTTTTCCGGGGTGATGTAAAGGTCTTCCAGGTACAGCCCGTTTTTGCCCAGCCAGGTCGAGTAATTGAAGAAGTACACGGCATAACCAATGGGCGCGCCGTCAT
Source organism: Pseudomonas sp. Ga0074129 (assembly GCA_001465025.1). Taxonomy (GTDB): domain Bacteria; phylum Pseudomonadota; class Gammaproteobacteria; order Pseudomonadales; family Pseudomonadaceae; genus Aquipseudomonas. The sequence goes on along the minus strand of LNDO01000088.1, from coordinate 54,199 downwards.
GCTCACAGATCAGCGCCTGCGCGCTGCTTTGGGGGCTGAACAAGCTGGCTTCGATGCCGGCGATATCAGTTTGCACTTCGTGTTCGGCTTTCTCGTAGATCGCCAGGTCGGTGATAAAGCGCAGGATCAGAGCGGCGTCGGCGGCGGTGGCGGGGCGAATTCGTAGGGACATGGGGTACTTAGCCGTAGAGAAAAACTAGAACAGTCAGCGGCATGCCGACCACACAGAAAATACCGAAGGCGGCGACCCAGCTACTGCGTGGGTTCATCGGATCGGACACATGCAATGGCAGGCGCGGATAGTTACCCAGGGTCAGCAATCGCAGCACCAGCCAGCCGCAGGCATAAAAGAAATAAGTCAGCAGCCACTCTGCCACAGCCCCAGCTAGGGACAATAAAACGCGCGCAACGAGTTCAAGCATGGGAAGTCCCTTTCCCCTCATTGGCCTATCAGCGTGCTGCAAGCAGCTCGCGGCCACGTACCACAGCCGCGCGCACCTGATTCGGTGCAGTGCCGCCGATATGGTCGCGGGCACCCACGGAGCCTTCCAGGGTCAACACGGCGAAGACGTCGTCGCTGATCTGGTCGCTGAACTGGCGCAGTTCGTCGAGGCTCATTTCGGCCAGGTCTTTGCCGGTCTGCACGCCGTATTTCACGGCATGGCCGACGATTTCGTGGCAGTCACGGAACGGCAGGCCTTTGCGCACCAGATAATCGGCCAGGTCGGTGGCGGTGGAGAAACCACGCAGCGCCGCTTCACGCATGATGGCGTGCTTGGGTTTGATCGCCGGGATCATGTCGGCAAAGGCGCGCAGCGAGTCGCGCAGGGTGTCGGCGGCGTCGAACAGCGGCTCTTTGTCTTCCTGGTTGTCCTTGTTGTAGGCCAGCGGCTGACCTTTCATCAGGGTCAGCAGGCCCATCAGGGCGCCGAATACACGGCCGGTTTTGCCGCGAACCAGCTCGGGGACGTCTGGGTTTTTCTTTTGCGGCATGATTGAGCTGCCGGTGCAGAAGCGATCCGGCAGGTCGATGAACTGGAACTGCGCAGACGTCCACAGCACCAGCTCTTCGGAGAAACGCGACAGGTGCATCATCGCAATCGAGGCGGCGGCGCAGAATTCAATGGCGAAGTCGCGATCCGATACGCCGTCCAGCGAGTTGCCGCCCACGGCGTCAAAGCCCAGCAGTTGTGCGGTGATCTTGCGCTGAATCGGGTAGGTGGTGCCGGCCAGTGCTGCGCTGCCGAGCGGCATGCGGTTGGCGCGCTTGCGGCAATCGACCAGGCGCTCGTAGTCGCGGCTGAGCATTTCAAACCAGGCCAGCAGGTGATGGCCGAAGGTCACCGGTTGCGCGGTTTGCAGGTGGGTGAAACCGGGCATGATGGTCGCGGCTTCACGTTCGGCCTGCTCCAGCAAACCCTGCTGCAGGCGGGTGATTTCGCCGAGGATCAGGTCGATTTCGTCGCGCAGCCACAGGCGAATGTCGGTGGCCACTTGGTCATTGCGGCTGCGCCCGGTGTGCAGTTTTTTGCCGGTCACGCCGATGCGGTCGGTCAGGCGCGCTTCGATGTTCATGTGCACGTCTTCCAGATCGACGCGCCAGTCGAACTGACCGGCCTCGATTTCGCCCTGGATGGTTTGCAGGCCGTCGATGATCGTGTCGCGTTCGGCGTCGGTCAGTACGCCCACTTTGGCCAGCATGGTGGCGTGGGCGATGGAGCCCATGATGTCGTGGCGATACAGGCGCTTGTCGAATTCGACGGAGGCGGTAAAGCGGGCAACAAAGGCGTCGACTGGCTCGCTGAAGCGGCCGCCCCAGGATTGGTTGGTTTTTTCAGTGCTCATGGGCTTCGCTCGGCTGGTGCGCTAAAACGGGCTGACCGCGTATGACGGCCGGCAAGACGGAATCAGGCGCGGATAATAACAGGCTGGCCGGTAAATTCGCCGCGTTGCATGAGCGCTGTCGCGAGCGATCTGTCGGCGGGCAGTGTTGTGCGGTTCACACATTTGCTGCGGCGCGCGCATTTGAGCGCTTTATTTTGCCCGGTCGCCTCGGCATGGCTTGCTGCCAGCCTGGCTCACGCGGAAACTGCGGCAATGAACATAAAAAGCCTGCTGTCAGAAAAACAACCCGAGCCGGTTGATGATTTCTTCGTCCCGGAACTGTGCCAGCCTGAAGCGCTGCTGAGCATGGTGCTGCTGGCCGAGTTGCTGGTGCTGGTGCTGGTTTTGTCTGAGCCGATGTTGCCGGGCTTTGACTGGGTGCGTTTGGCCCTGACGTCGCTGTTTGTGCAATGGATTGTGCTGCTCTCGGCGGCGGTGTTGTGCCGCTTGCGCCCCCTGATGGCGCGCATGGCCGCGGCGACGGCGGGGGCGTTGTGTTGTGCGATTGTGGTTGCGCTGAGCTTGTTGTGCACGGCAGTGGCCGATTACTACGAGCTGGGCGGGCCACTGCCGCGTACGGGTGAGGTCAATCTGTACCTGCGCCATGGCTTGATCAGCCTGATCATGTCGGCGCTGCTGCTGCGCTATTTTTACCTGCAAAGCCAATGGCGCAAGCAGGAGCAGGCTGAATTGCGGGCGCGGATTGAGTCGCTGCAAGCGCGCATCCGCCCACATTTTCTGTTTAACAGCCTGAACAGTATTGCCAGTCTGGTGGTGATTGATCCATATAAAGCCGAGCAAGCGGTGTTGGATCTTTCTGACTTGTTTCGCGCTAGCCTGGCCAAGCCCGGCAGCTTGGTGCCCTGGCGCGAGGAATTGGAATTGGCGCAACGATATTTATCGATTGAGCGCTATCGGCTTGGCGAGCGTCTACAGTTGCAATGGGAGATTGTCGATGTACCGGATGATCTACCGATTCCACAACTGACGCTGCAGCCCTTACTGGAAAACGCCTTGATCTACGGTATTCAACCGCGTATCGAGGGTGGCTTGGTACAGGTCGAAGCGAGTTATCACGAGGGGGTGTTCCAGTTGTGTGTGAGCAATCCATACGAACAACTCGGTGAGCAGCCGCCATCGCGCGGCACGCATCAAGGCTTGACCAATATTGATGCGCGGCTGGTGGCACTTTTCGGTCCACAGGCCAGTCTCAGCGTAGAGCGTCATGACGGACGTCACTTCACGCGTCTACGCTATCCTTGTGCCAGACCCAAGCAGGAAGCCCGTGCATTATGAATGTCCTGATTGTCGATGATGAACCCTTGGCCCGTGAGCGCCTGAGCCGCATGGTGGGCGAACTCGAGGGCTATCGTGTGCTGGAGCCGGCGGCAAGCAATGGCGAAGAGGCATTGAGCCTGATCGACAGCCTGAAGCCAGATGTGGTGCTGCTGGATATCCGCATGCCCGGCCTGGACGGGCTGCAAGTGGCGGCCAAACTGTGTGAGCGCGAAGCGCCGCCGGCAGTGATTTTTTGCACCGCGCATGATGAGTTTGCCCTGGAAGCTTTTCAGGTCAGTGCTGTCGGTTATCTGGTCAAACCGGTGCGTGCAGAAAGCCTGAGCGAAGCGCTGAAAAAAGCCGAGCGGCCTAACCGCGTGCAATTGGCCGCCTTGACCCGTCCCGCCGCGGACAGCAGTGGCGGCCCGCGCAGCCACATCAGTGCTCGCACGCGCAAAGGTATTGAACTGATTCCGCTGGATCAGGTGATCTACTTCATCGCCGACCACAAATACGTGACTTTGCGCCACACCGGCGGCGAGGTGCTGCTGGATGAGCCACTGAAGGCGCTGGAAGATGAATTTGGCGATCGCTTTGTGCGTATTCACCGCAATGCACTGGTGGCCCGTGAGCGCATCGAGCGGCTGCAGCGCACACCGCTTGGGCATTTTCAGCTCTACCTCAAGGGCATGCACGAGGAAGCGCTGATCGTCAGCCGTCGGCATGTCGCCGGGGTGCGCAAGCTGATGAATAACCTGTAGCGCAGGCTACAAGTCCCTAGCCGTCGCCAGCGCTAGGGGCTTGATTGTCGCCGCGCGCGACCTCGCCTGATTAGCTTGCAGCTTGTCACTTCTTGCTATCATCCCCGGCAGTCCGTTTTCTGGAATTGCCCATGTCTCGCGAAATTCGCATTGCCACCCGTAAAAGTGCCTTAGCCCTGTGGCAGGCCGAACACGTTAAAGCCCGTCTGGAGCAGGCGCACCCTGACCTTAAGGTCAGCCTGGTGCCCATGGTTAGCCGTGGCGATAAGCTGCTGGATGCGCCGCTGGCGAAGATCGGCGGCAAGGGGCTGTTCGTCAAAGAGCTGGAAACCGCGCTGCTGGAAAATCAGGCCGACATCGCCGTGCATTCGATGAAAGACGTGCCGATGGATTTTCCCGAAGGTCTGGGCTTGTACTGCATTTGCGAGCGTGAAGACCCGCGCGATGCCTTTGTCTCCAACACCTATGCCAGCCTCGACGCCTTGCCTGCGGGCAGTGTGGTCGGCACCTCCAGCCTGCGCCGTCAGGCTCAGTTGCTGGCGCGCCGGCCGGATCTGAAAATCCAGTTCTTGCGCGGCAACGTCAACACCCGTCTGGCCAAGCTGGACGCCGGCGAGTACGACGCCATTATCCTTGCCGCGGCGGGCCTGATTCGTCTGGGCTTTGCCGACCGCATTCGCAGCTCGATCAGTGCTGAAGACAGTCTGCCTGCCGGTGGGCAGGGCGCGGTCGGTATCGAATGCCGTACGGCCGACAGCGAGATTCACGCCCTGCTGGCCCCTCTGCATCACCGCGAAACGGCCTTGCGCGTCACTGCCGAGCGCGCCTTGAACAAGCACCTCAATGGTGGCTGCCAGGTGCCGATTGCCTGCTATGCGCTGCTCGAGGGTGAGCAGCTGTGGCTGCGCGGGCTGGTCGGCCAACCCGATGGTTCGCAATTGTTACGTGCTGAACTGCGCGGCAGCAGTGCCGAGGCCGAGCAATTGGGCGTGCAAGTGGCCGAAGCGCTGCTGGCCCAAGGTGCCGCGGGCATTCTGCAAGCGGTGTACGGCGAGGCCGCTGCCGAGTGAGCCCATGGCGTGTGCTGCTGACCCGGCCGGCTCAGGAGTCGACCGCGTTGGTTGCCACGTTGGCGCAGCACGGTATTTACAGCAGCAGCCTACCCCTACTGGCCATTGAACCGCTGGCTGAGCGGGCTGAGCAGCGCGCGCAATTGGCGGCGTTGGCCGAGTACAACGCGTTGATCGTGGTCAGCAAGCCGGCGGCCCGCTTATTGCTCGAACGCCTGGCGCACAGCCAGATCCGTGTACCTGCCGAGCAGCCCTGGTTCAGTGTGGGAGCCGCCACTGCGCAGATTTTGTTGCACCAGCACGCGAACGTGCATTACCCCGAACAGGCCGATGACAGCGAAGCCTTGCTGGCGCTGCCGCGCCTGCAACAGGCCATGGCTGCGTGCAAAATCCCCAAGGTATTAATCGGGCGCGGCGAGGGTGGCCGAGAGTTACTCGCTGAGCGCTTGCGCGGCCAAGGCGCAGAGGTGGACTATCTGCCACTGTATCGTCGGGTGCTGCCCGTTTACCCGCCTGCCACGCTGATCCAACGTGTTCGTGCTGAACGCCTGAACGCCCTGGTGGTCAGCAGTGGGCAAGGTTTTGTGCATTTGCGCGAACTGGCCGGTGAGGCCTGGGACGAACTGGCCCAGTTACCCTTGTTTGTACCCAGCCCGCGTGTAGCCGAACTGGCCCGCGCGGCGGGTGCCCATAGTGTTGTCGATTGTCGTGGTGCGAGCGCCGCGGCATTGCTGGCAGTGTTGCAGGCGCAACCTGCGGCCGATCTCTGACGCAAAGGATGGATACGTGAGCGAAGCAACCACCCCGAAAGACCAAGACCTGAACGCCCCTGCACCCGTTATGGCTGCTGACGCGCCGTCTACCGCCAGCCAACCGGCCGCCGCTGTAGGCCAACCGCCTGCGCGCGGTAATGGTCTGGCGCTGTTGGCCTTGTTGGTCGCTGCTGCTGGTGCCGGAGCGGGCGGTTGGGGGCTTTTGCAGATGCAGGCGCTGGAAGCGCGCAGCCAGCAACAGCAGTTGTTACTGCAGGATGCTCAACGTGACGCCCAGCGCCTGGCCCAAGTGGGGCAAACGCTGGATACACGGCTTGATCAACTGCCCAGCGTAGAGGAGCTGGAAACACGGCGGCGTTTGCTGGCGCAGTTGCAGGGCGATCAGCAGCTGCTTAATCAGCGTCTGGAAACCGTGCTGGGTGCCAGTCGCCAGGACTGGCGTCTGGCCGAGGCTGAGCATTTGCTGCGTCTGGCCAGCCTGCGTCTGTCGGCGCTGCAAGACATCAGCAGCGCCACTGCGCTGGTGCAGGCCGCTGATGAAATCCTCCATGAACAGGATGACCCAGCCGCTTTTGCCGCCCGTGAGCAACTGGCCAAGAGCCTGCAGGCCTTGCGTTCGACCGATAACCCGGATCGCACCGGCTTGTTCCTGCAACTGGCGGCGTTACGCGGCCAAGTGGTGCAGTTGAATGCCCTGACGCCCACCTTCACGGGCGAGGGCGGCGTGCTTAGCGAACTGGCCAACGAGGCGGCGGCGCAACCGCAATGGTGGCAGCGTGCCCTGCAGACCCTGTCGGAATACTTCCGTATCGATTTCAACGCGGACCAAAACATTCGACCGCTGCTCGCCGGGCAAAGCCTGACTCAGGTGCGTCTGGCGCTCAGCCTGGCGTTGGAGCAAGCCCAATGGGGCGCACTGCACGGTGAGGCGGCGGTGTTTAAGCAAGCCTTGCAACAGGCGACCGAGGTGCTGGATGCCCACTTTGACGTGGACAACCCTGCCAGCCGCAGCCTGCGTGCCGCCCTTGTTGAGCTGAGCGCCCGGCCGATTGAGGTCACGCCGCCTGATTTAAGCCCGGCGCTGAATGCCGTGCAGGCTTACCTTCAGGCCAAGCAATCAGCGCGCAATCAGCAGCCGACGCCAGTGTTGGATGCACCGACGGATGATATCGAAGCGCACCTGCAGGAGGCTCCGCAATGAAGCGTGTCTACTGGCTGGTGTTGGTTTTGGCGCTGGTTGCCGGCGCGGCCAGCCTGCTGCTGTTCGGGCTGCCGCTGGCCGAGCACAAAGGTTATGTGCTGATTGCCTTTCAAGGCTTTCGCTATGAGTCCAGCCTCTGGGCTTTCGTGGTGCTGGTGCTGCTGATATGGCTGCTGCTGTATTTGCTGCGACTGAGCATCAGGCTGCTGGTCACGTCTGGTAGGTTTATCAACCCCTGGTCGCGGTTGCACAGCCGCCGTCGAGTGCGCCTGGCCAGCGAGCAAGGTCTTCTTGATCTGGCTGAAGGCCGTTGGGCGCGAGCGCTGCGTCATCTTCAACGCGCTGCTGCCGATGCGCCGCAGCCATTGAGCTACTACCTGGGTGCCGCGCGCGCAGCCAACCAGTTGGGCCAGCACGAGACCAGCGACAACCTGCTTGAACAGGCGCTGAACAAGCAACCGCAGGCGGAGTTGGCGATTGCCCTGCAGCATGCCGAACTGCAAGTGGCGCGCGGCCAGACCGAAGCCGCGCTGGAAACCCTGCAGGCCATGCGCGAACGTCATCCGCATCATCATCTGGTGTTACGTCAACTGCAGCAGTTGTACTTGCAGTCGGCCAATTGGTCGGCCCTGCTGGGCTTGCTGCCGGATCTGCGCAAGGAAAAAGCCTTGGGCAATGCCGAGCTGGCCGAGCTTGAGCGTCAAGCCTGGCGTGGTCGCTTGCAGCAGGCAGGTCAGGTTGTCGACGGCGATAAGCCCGCGGCGCTGGCGGCCTTGCATCAAGCCTGGCAGACCATGAGCGCAGCCCAGCATCGTGAGCCGGATTTGCTGGCGGTGTATGCCGAGCAATTGCGCCATCTGGGTGCTGAAGACGAAGCGCAAACGCTGCTGCAAAACGCCCTGAAACAGAGTTACGACGTTGCCTTGGTGCGCCTCTACGGTTTGCTGCACGGGCGTGATGCGGGGCGACAATTGCAGGTGGCCGAGGGCTGGCTCAAGCAACATCCCCAAGATGCCAGCTTGCTGCTGACCCTGGGTCGGCTGTGCATGCACAATCAGCTGTGGGGCAAGGCGCGCACTTATCTTGAGAGCAGTTTGAGCGTTCAGCGCCACCCGGAAACCTGTGCTGAGCTGGCCCGGCTGCTGGCGCAGATGGGCGAACTGGAGCGCAGCAACAGCCTCTATCAAGAGGGCATGCGTCTGCTGGATGAGCGCTTGTGCTCCTCGTCGGTGGCTTTATCCACCTAATTGAATGCTGAGAGGCATTTATGCGCGTCGTGTTGATCTGCTGTCTTGCCTTCATGCTAATGGGCTGTGCCGGTCCGCAGGTGCGTGATTACGCCCAGCAACAGCCAGGCCTCGAGCTGAGTGACTATTTTAACGGCGAGTTGCAGGCCTGGGGCATGTTTCAGAATCGCTCTGGTGAGGTGATCAAACGCTTTCATGTCGCTATGAGCGGAACCTGGGACGGTGATGTCGGCGTACTCGACGAGCACTTCACCTACAGCGATGGCAGCACCGAACGACGTGTCTGGACCCTGCGCAAACAGCCAGACGGCAGTTGGCGCGGGACGGCAGATGATGTGGTGGGCGAGGCGATTGGCCATGTCGCTGGCAATGCATTGCACTGGCGCTACAAGCTGCGCTTGAAGGTCGATGACTCAACCTATGTGGTTGATTTTGATGACTGGATGTTCCTGATGGACGATCAGGTGATGCTCAACCGGGCGCGCATGTCGAAGTGGGGTATCGATTTGGGTCAGGTCACCCTGAGTTTTTACAAGCCTGCCGCCAAGATGAACAAGCCCTGACTACCGGTTAAACGCTTGTATGAAATTATCTTCCGGCCTGTCTTGAAGGCCTGTGCGTGGCAGAATAATCTGGCCACAGTCACCGCCGGAAAGTTGCCGTTTCACGGTTGTCTTCCCAGAGCTTGCCGCTAATGACAGAAAAATGTCTTGGTTCGCTCACAACACTAATAGCAATAGGGAAGTAGAGGTCACCATGCTTGAGAGTTGCCAAAATGCCCAGGAACGTTGGGGCGGGGTTCATCTGCTGATAGACCGCTGGTTGCAGGAGCGTCGCGAGTTGGTAGAAGCCTATGCCGCTATCAATATCGCTGCGCAGGCGCCCAGCACCCATTGCGAGACTGTCCAGCGCTTCTGTGAAATCTTGGTTGATTACGTCTCGGCGGGCCACTTTGAGGTCTACGAGCAGTTGACCAGTGAAGCCAAAGCCTTTGGTGATCAGCGTGGCCTGGACCTGGCCAAGCAAATTTACCCGCGCATTGAGGCGATCACCGAAGTGGCGTTGGCCTTTAATGATCGTTGCGACAACAGCGACCGTCAGGACTCAGGCTCTTTGCTGGATGAACTCAAGCGTCTCGGCCAGTTGTTGCACGAGCGCTTCGAGTTAGAAGATTGCCTTATCGAGGTGCTGCACAACGCCCATCGCGAGCAGGCTGCCGCCGCCGCTTCCTGAGCCCCTGCTACTCCTTGGTGTCGAGCAATTCCAGTTCGAACACCAAGGGCGAGTAAGGTGGAATCAAATCCCCCGCGCCTTCTTCGCCATACGCCTGAGCCGACGGAATCACTAAACGCCACTGCGCGCCCACCGGCATAAGCGGTAGTGCACTGCGCCAGCCGGCGATGACGCTGTCCAAGCGAAACCATTGCGCCGTCTGGCTCTCATCAAACGGGCTGCCATCGGCCAGAAATCCGACATAGCGCACCTGCACGCGATCATGCGGGCGTGGTTTTTGGCCGCTGCCAGCACGCAATTGCTGCATCAATACGCCATTGTCCAGCACGCGTACACCTGCCTTAGCTTTCTCGTTGGCGAGAAAACGCTTCTCGGCTTGCTTCGCTTTTTCAAGCTGCTGCGGCACCTCGGCCAAGTGCGCGTCGTGCTCGGCCAGCAGCTCCTCAATACGTTCTGCTTCCAGCGCTAAAGGCTCGTTGCGATAGGCCTGGCGCAGGCCGTCGAGCAGCGCTTGTAACTCTAACTGTGGCACTTCGTCGCGCAGCCGCTCGCCCAGTTTCACGCCGAGGCTGTAGGCCAGGTCGTGGGCGTGATCGTCTGCTTGCGTGTAGGACGCCAGCAGGCAGAGCAGCAGCAAGGTCAAACGTGGCATGGGGAATCTCCGGCCTATGATCGCCCGATTATGCCAGCCACGCGCGCGAGCTCAATGCGGGCGTGCGTGAGGTAGCGAGGCAGGGCGCAGGAGGTCTAGTATGGCGGTAACTTCATCCGCCAGGAGGCGCGTCATGTCCGCAACAAAGAATGCGAAGAAGAAATCCGTGAGCACCCCGCTGCACTTGCTGCAGCAGCTCTCCCACAGCCTGCTTGAGCACCTGGAGGACGCCTGCACGCGTGCTTTGGTCGAAGCCGAGCAGCTCCTCGCCAAGCTGGAAAAGCAGCGCGGCAAGGCTCAAGAGAAATTGCACAAAGCGCGCAGCAAGATGCAGGACGCTGCGGTAGCGGGTAAAGCCAAGGCGCAGCTTAAAGCCAAAGAGGCGGTTGAAGAGTTGGAGCAACTGCTCGACACCCTGAAAGACCGTCAAAGCGAGACGCGCAGCTACATCGCCGAATTGAAGCGCGATGCGCAGGAAAGCCTGAAGCTCGCCCAAGGTGTAGGCAAGGTCAAAGAAGCGGTTAACAAGGCGTTGGACAGCCGTGCAGTCAAGGCAGCTCAGGTTAAACCAGCAGCCAAGCCAGCAGCGTCCAAACCTGCTGCTGCCAAGCCCGCAGCTAAAACAACTGCCGCAGTGGGTGCGGTAAAAGCACCGGCCAAAGCGCCCGCCAAGGCCGCAAGCAAAGCACCTGCTGCGCCCAAAGCTGCCGCAAAACCCGCCGCCGCCAAACCTGTAGCCAGCAAGGCTGTTGCGCCTAAGCCAGCTGCCAAACCAGCCGCGAAGCCAGTCGCTAAACCGACCGCCAAACCCGCTGCGAAAAAACCGGTCGCCAAGCCCGTGGTAGCCAAAGCTCCAGCGGTCGCTGCGCCAGCCGCGCCGGCTGCCGACAGCAACCCAACCAGCGCCGCTTAAGCGTTTAGTTGTGTTGCCGCGATGCGCAGCGTTTGCAGCGCATCGCGGTTGGCCGGTTCGGGCGCTAGCGCGTCCAGCCATTGCGCAGGGGTTGAAGCGCCTGCGCGCGGCCAAGCCTCGCTGCATTGCGCCAGTCGCTGCAGTTGTTGCCGTTCGGCAGCCAGTTCCAGTTGTTTGACCTGTTCGCGCAGCAGCGCCAGAGCATCGTCACCCGCTGCCCGCTCACGCCAGCTTTGCCGTAACTGACGCAGCGGTACCACCACCTGTTGTTGCCAAGGTAGCGCGAGTTGGCGCAACGCCCCGGCGCGCGTTGCGTTGCAGTCGATCTGCCTACGCTCCAACCAGGCGGCGCACAGCAGCAGGCAGACATCCGCGCCGTCAGCTTGCAGGCGCAGGCACGCGGCCTCAACGCCGGGTTGTTGATACAGGTTTTGGGCGAATCGCCACAGGTCAGTCGTCATGGTGCTTTCCGGGTTTCTCTAAAGGGACTCTGGTAGACTCCGTCGCCATTATGATCCGACTCCAGAACCTGACTTTACAGCGTGGCCCTCAGCGTCTGCTAGAAGACGCCGAGATGACCCTGCACCCCGGCCACAAAGCCGGCCTGATCGGCGCTAACGGTGCCGGTAAATCCAGCCTGTTTGCCCTGTTCCGTGGCGAGCTGAGTGCCGACGCGGGCGATTGCCTGATACCCGCCGACTGGCGCGTGGCACACATGCGTCAGGAGATCGACGCTGTCGAACGCCAGGCCGTTGATTACGTCCTCGACGGCGATGTAAAGCTGCGCCGGGTGCAAGCCGAACTGGCCGTGGCCGAAGCCGCGCATGACGGCGCTGCCGTGGCGCGCTTGCACACGGAACTCGACACCCTCGACGGTTACAGTGCTGATGCCCGCGCGCGCAAGCTGCTCGCCGGCTTGGGCTTTGACAGTGCGCAGATGGACCGTCGTGTTGGTGACTTCTCCGGTGGCTGGCGCATGCGTTTGAACCTGGCGCAGGCACTGATGTGTCCGTCCGACCTGTTGCTGCTCGATGAGCCGACCAACCACCTCGACCTCGACGCGATTCTCTGGCTGGAAGGCTGGCTCAAAGGCTATCCCGGCACCTTGCTGCTGATTTCCCACGACCGCGATTTCCTCGATGCCGTGGTCGATCATGTGGCACACCTCGATCAGCAGAAGCTGACCCTGTATCGCGGGGGCTATTCAGCCTTTGAACGCACCCGTGCCGAGCGTCTCGCGCAGCAGCAACAGGCGTACGAAAAGCAGCAAGTGCAGCGCGCGCACATGGAAAAGTACATCGCCCGCTTTAAGGCTCAAGCCACCAAAGCGCGCCAGGCACAGAGCCGGATCAAGGCGCTGGAGCGCATGGAAGAGCTGTCGGCGGCGCATGTCGATTCGCCGTTTGATTTCAGCTTCCGCGAGGCCGACAAGATCTCCAGCCCACTGCTCAGCTTGAGTGAAGGTCGCCTTGGCTACGGCGATAAGGTTGTGCTGGAGAAGGTCAAGCTCAGCCTGGCGCCCGGTGCGCGCATCGGTCTGCTCGGGCCAAATGGTGCGGGCAAGTCGACCCTGATCAAAAATCTCTCGAACGAACTGCAGCCCATCAGCGGCCATCTGCAGCGCGGCGAGAATCTGGTGGTCGGCTACTTTGCCCAGCATCAACTTGATGCGCTGGACGATAAAGCCAGCCCGCTGCTGCACTTCCAGCGTCTGGCACCTACCGAGCGCGAACAAACCCTGCGCGACTTCCTCGGCGGTTTCGACTTCCGTGGCCCGCGTTGCGATGAGCCGGTGCTGAATTTCTCCGGTGGTGAGAAAGCCCGTCTGGCCTTGGCGCTGATCGCTTGGGGCAAGCCGAATCTGCTGTTGCTGGATGAGCCGACCAACCACCTCGACTTGGAAATGCGCCTGGCGCTGACCATGGCCCTGCAAGAGTTCAGCGGCGCGGTGGTGGTGGTGTCCCACGACCGTCACTTGCTGAAAAGCACCACCGACGAATTTCTGCTGGTGGCCGATGGGCAGGTGCTGCCCTTCGACGGTGATCTGGAAGACTACGCCCGCTGGCTGGTCGATTACCGCGTGCGTCAGGCACCGGCGAGCAGCAGCGAGAGCAATCCGGATAAAACCGACAAGCGCGTACAGCGTCAGGCTGCCGCCGCGTTGCGTCAGCAATTGGCACCGCACAAGCGCGAAGCCGACAAGCTAGAGAAAGAGCTGGGCCAGTTGCATGAAAAGCTCGCGGCGGTTGAAACCCGCTTGGGCGAAAGCGACATCTACGACGCCGCGCGCAAGGACGAACTGCGTGACGCCCTGGCCGAACAAGCCAAGCTGAAAAGCCGCGAGGCCGATCTGGAAGAGCGCTGGTTGCTCGCACTGGAAACCCTCGAAGCGCTGCAAGCCGAGTTGGAGGCTGCCAGTTGACGATCAGTCTGCCAACCCTGGAATGGCTGCTGGCCTGGCGCGAGCCTCTGCTAACGGCTGGTCAGGTGTTGCTGATCATTCTGCTGGCTTGGTTACTGCAGCGTCTGCTTACCCGTGGCATCACCCGCCTTGGTAAGCGTTATCCGCAGTTACCGGCGGAGTTGCTGGTGCCACTGCGCGGCGTGTTGCGATGGTTGGTTCTAGGCAGTGCATTGTTGCTGGTACTGGAGCGTGTCGGTGTCTCGGCACAGGTGCTTTGGGGGGCTTTGACCGGGTTTGCGGCGGTGGCTGCAATCGCCTTCTTTGCGTTGTGGAGTGTGTTGTCGAACATGTTCTGCGCGCTGCTGATCTTTACCCTGGGGCCTTTTCGTATCGGTGACTGTGTTGAAGTGCTGGAAAGTGCCGACAAACCCGGCGTGCGTGGCCGGGTTATGGAGATCAATCTGTTTTACACCACCCTAGAGGACCTTAGCGGCGACGCGCCTGGGGCCTGGGTCCAGATCCCCAATACCCTGTTTTTCCAGAAGGCTGTGCGTCGCTGGCGTAACGGCGATTTGCCCCCTGAGCGACCGCGCAACGTTTAATCGGTGTGGGGCATGTGATCCGCGTCTCGCCGGGGTCTCGTTCTAATCAGCTTGCGCGCTGCAACTGGGCGGATGGTCCAACACGCGTTAGTCTCGCTGCCTATCTTCCTTTCTCTGTTCTGTTTGAGGTAACTGCCATGGCACTGGAAACCTGGCTCGCGTTCTTTGTTGCCTGTTGGATCATCAGCCTGTCACCGGGAGCGGGGGCGATTGCCTCGATGTCGGCCGGTTTGCAGTATGGTTTTTTGCGCGGTTACTGGAATGCCCTGGGTCTGCAACTGGGCTTGGTCCTGCAGATCGTGATCGTGGCAGCTGGTGTCGGGGCGATTCTGGCCGCCTCTGAACTGGCGTTCAGTCTGATCAAGTGGTTCGGTGTGGTGTACTTGGTTTACCTCGGCTATCGCCAGTGGCAGGCGCTGCCTAGCGATATGGCGACACAGACCGAGCGTCCGATTGGCCGTCCGCTGACCTTGGTGCTGCGCGGTTTTCTGGTCAACTTCAGCAACCCCAAGGCGATTGTTTTCATGCTCGCGGTGCTGCCGCAGTTCCTCAATCCACAAGCGCCGCTGCTGATGCAGTACCTGGTGATGGGCGTCACCATGATTTGCGTCGACCTGATCGTGATGGCCGGTTACACCGGCTTGGCGGCACGGGTGCTGGGTGCGCTGCGTTCGCCGCGTCAGCAGCGTGTGATGAACCGCACCTTTGGTGCCCTGTTCATTGGTGCGGCAGCCTTGCTGGCCAGCGTGCGCCGCGCCCCCGTTTGATCGGCAAGCTGATCCTTACCAAGGAATCGGCTGGCCGTCCCAGCCCCAGAACGTGCCGGTTTGTGCAGGGCCGTGCCGCTCAACTTGCGCCAGCAAGCATTCGGCGGAGTAGTGCGGTGTAAACAGTTTTTCGGCCGGCACATTGGCCTGAAAGGGTTTTGATAGGTCGGTGTCAGTGGTGCCGGGGTGCAGGCTGAGCACGCAACTGTTGGGGTTGAGTCGGCTCAGTTCGATGCTCGCCGTGTGCAGCAGTTGATTCAACGCCGCCTTGCTGGCGCGGTAACTGTACCAGCCGCCGAGGCGGTTATCGCCGATCGAACCCACCCGCGCCGACAGCGCTGCCACGGTGCACGGGTGCTGGCCGCGCAGCAGAGGCAACAAATGTTTGAGCAGCAGAATCGGTGCAAAGCTGTTGCGCTGAAAGGTCGCCAACAGCCCGTCAAGATTCAACTGCGCCAAGCCTTTCTCGGCGCGCGATGCGCCGTCCTGCAGCACGCCGACGGTGCACAGCAACAGATGCACGCGCGGTATCACCGCTCGCAGATGAGCGGCCAGCGCACTCAGCGCCTGCTCATCGCACACGTCCACATCCAGGCACTGCAACCGTGGCCCATGCACGGCGACCACGGCCTGCAAGCCCTGCGCCTGTGTCGCGTGGCGGGCCACCGCATATACGCGAGCAACATCGGCACGGGCCAATAACTGCTCAGTCAAGGCCAGACCAATCCCCCGGCTGGCCCCACACACCACGACATGGGCGGGTTCTTCCAAGCGTTGCCAAAAACTCATGGGTGGCTCCTGCGCCGGGTGATTTGGTTCTCGCTGCTCAGCACTCTGCGCTATCTGGGCTTGCCGTGCGGCGCTTGAGTGTTCAGCCTATCGGTTCTGCACGATGCCCGCGAGCGCTTGGCATCGCTGTGGCTGGTATGCGCCCCTCTTAACATGGTGAAACAAGGAGATTGCGCGCTGATGCGAGTCTGGATCGATGCCGATGCCTGCCCTCGGGCGGCCAAGGATCAGGTGGTGAAGTTTGCCTTGAAGCGGCGCTTTGAGGTGGTGATGGTGGCGGGGCAGGCGTTGGCCAAACCGGCCTTCAGTTGCGTGCGTTTGATTGTGGTGCCCAGTGGGCCGGATGCGGCGGATGATTACCTGGTGGAGCACGCCCAGCCCGGCGAACTGGTGATTTGCAGCGATGTGCCGCTGGCGGATCGGCTGGTGAAGAAGGGCGTGGCGGCGCTGGACCCGCGCGGGCGCGAGTTTGATGAGCGCAACATGGCGGACAAGCTGGCGGTGCGTAACCTGTTTACCGAACTGCGCGAACAAGGCCAGATGGGCGGAGGCCAGGCCGCTTATGGCGAGCGCGACAAGCAGGCGTTTGCCAATGCGCTGGATCGTATCCTCACCCGCTTGAGCCGTTAGCGCATCCTGCGTACTGCTGTGGGAGGCGCTTTAGCGGCGAGCCTTGGCGTCTCATCGCTGTTCTCTGATCCGACCTGGATTATCCGCACAGGTAGGTACCGGTGCCGACTGCCACCAGCGTGCCGTCGTCGCTGTGCAGTTCACTGCGCACCACCGCGACTTTGTTGCCGGAACGCAGCAGCACCGCCGTGGCGGTGAAACGTTGACCACGGCCAGGGCGCAGGTAGTCGATGCGCAGGTCGATGGTGCCGAGCTTGGACAGTTTGGCCATGCGTTCGGCGCTGGACAGGTGTTGATGTTTGTCGAACGCGCCGATCAGCGCCATGGCCCCGCCGGTGACGTCCAGCAACGAGGAAATCACCCCGCCATGCAGGATGCCGTGGACGAAGTTGCCGATCAGCTCGGGCTTCATCGGCAGGTGCATGGTCACCCGCTCGGTGCTCAGTTCGTCCAGTTCGATGCCGAGCATCTGGTTGAACGGGATGCGCTGAAAAAACGCGGCCACGGCCTGCTGCAATTCAGCGGTGAGTTCGAAAGACGGCTTGCTCATGGGGTATACGCCAAGTGAGGGAATGGTCAACCTGCCGCAGTGGCGAGCATCTGACCAGAGGCGCGGCGCGAGTGCCGCGCGCATTGGCGTGATTGGCGTGCTGCTGGTCTGATCCAGCCATAAACAGCCTGTTAGGCCGGGTGGCTCAGCTCCAGTACCCGATCCACCAGCTTGTTGATGCCTGCGGCCGCTTCGCTGATCGACTGCGCGAGCATATAGGCCGGCGTGGTGACCAGTTTGTGTTGCGCGTCCTCAACAATGTCGTTTACCTCGCACTCGTGGTGCTCGGCACCCATTTGCGTGAGTGCGGCGGCGGTGTCGTGATCCTTGCCGATGGTGCAGATCACGCCCGCACCGAAGATTTTCGCGGCCAGTGCCGGGGCGATGCACATCAAGCCCACCGGCTTGCCGGCCTTGACGAAGGTCTGGGTAGCGCTCAGTACATCGGCCTGCACGTTGCAGTTGGCTCCGCTGACAACGAAGTCCGAAAGGTTTTTCGCCACGCCAAAGCCGCCGGGCAGGATCACGGCGTCAAAGTCGCCGACATGCAGTTCTTTGACGTCCTTGATCTGGCCGCGGGCAATACGGGCCGATTCAACCAGCACATTGCGCGTTTCATCCATTTCGTCGCCGCTGTAGTGATCGACCACATGCAGTTGCGCCACGTTGGGGGCAAAGCACTGCACCACGGCGCCGCGCTGGTCGAGACGCAGCAGGGTGAGCACGCTTTCATGGATTTCAGCGCCGTCATAGACGCCACAACCGGACAGAATCACCGCGATTTTCTTGTTCATCAAAGGCTCCTCCAAGCAGATTTTTCGGGGCTAGGCTTACCTTTGAGGCGGCCCGGCATTGTCGTCAAATGCCCCTTACCTTGGCATCCTGCGTCGCGAGGCTGGCCGGGCTTGGGGCTAGGATGCGCTGAGTAATATCACGTTCAGGCCAGACTATGAATTACATCCTCTATGCCGTGCCGTTCTTCTTTGTATTGATTACTCTTGAGCTGTTCTTGGACCGCTGGCGCGGGGTTCACACCTATCGCTTCTCTGATGCCGTCAACAGCCTCAGCGCGGGCGTGCTTTCGACCACCGTGGGCTTGCTGACCAAGGCAGTGGGGATGCTGACCTATACCCTAGTCTGGCAATACTTGGGCGTGTTCGAACTGTCGGCGAGCAGCCTTTGGGTGTGGATCTTCGCCTTTGTCTTCTATGACCTCTGCTACTACTGGAACCATCGCCTGGGCCATGAGCGCAATGTGCTTTGGGCCGCGCACTCAGTGCATCACCAGAGCGAGGACTACAACCTGTCCACCGCGCTGCGCCAGACCAGCACTGGGTTTATCTTCGGCTGGATATTTTATGTGCCGATGGCCGTGCTCGGTGTGCCGCCGCTGGTGTTTCTCACCGTGGCGGCGCTTAACCTGCTGTATCAGTTCTGGGTGCATACACGGCATATCCCTAAACTGGGCTGGTTCGAGTGGTTCTTTATTACCCCGTCCAACCATCGTGTGCACCATGCGCAGAATGCGGTGTACATGGACCGTAATTACGGCGGCGTATTTATCCTCTGGGACCGCCTGTTCGGCACTTTTCAGGAAGAGTTGGACGAAGAGCCGGTGGTGTTTGGCGTGACCACGCCGTTGGCGAGCTGGAATCCACTGTGGGCCAATGCGCAGTTTTACCTGGCGCTGTGGCGCGATGCAGTGCGGGCGGAGTCGTGGTGGGACAAGTTGCGCATCTGGTTTATGCGCACCGGCTGGCGACCCGCTGATGTTGCAGCGAAATACCCGCAGCAAAAGCCGGATCTCAGTCAGTTCGTTAAATTCGATGTGCCGCTCAACTTGGCGCAAAAGCTCTATGCCGGGGCGCAATTCAGTCTGTATGTGCTGGGCGGCACTGTGCTGTTGGGCATGGGCGATACCTTGAGTCTGGCGCAGACCTTGTTGGGGGTCGCCTGGATGGCCCTGGGGCTGACCGTGATTGGCCTCTGGCTGGAAAATCGGCCCACGGCCAAGGCGCTGGAAATGCTGCGCCTGCTGTTCAATGTGCCAGCGGTTTGGATGGCGCTGCAGCTCGGCTTGCTGCCGGCGCTGCCAATGGTATGGGGGCTGCTGCTGGGCTACAGCCTGCTGAGTCTCATGGCGCTGTTCTGGACGCCCCGCGCCGAGGCCGCCGTGCCGGCATAAGCGAGCATTGCGCGCGGTCAAGCCCAACACCCTTGCCGGTCTGTTGGGCTTTTTTATGCCGCACGGTCAGGTCGGGTTACGCGGGCGCTGGTGCGCGCGGCGGCATATCCGCGCGCCGATCACAGCGCTATGCTTGCAAGGCTTGCGGCAAGCGGTCGCAGCGCTGTCGTGTGTTGTCATACTTTGGTCATAATGGCCGCTTATAACTGTCACACTCGCCCGTTACTGCGGGCTTCGGAGCCTACCGTGAGCTTTACCCCTGCCAATCGCCTGTTTCCCGCCACCCGCCTGCGTCGCAACCGTCGTGACGATTTCTCCCGGCGTCTGGTGCGGGAAAACCGCCTGAGTGTGGATGACCTGATTCTGCCGGTGTTCGTCCTCGACGGCGAAAACCGCCGCGAAGCGATTGCCTCGATGCCCGGCGTCGAACGCCTATCTATCGACCTGCTTCTTAAAGAAGCCGAGCACTGGGTGGCGTTGGGTATTCCGGCGTTGGCGCTGTTTCCGGTGACGCCGCTGGAAAAGAAATCCCTGCTGGCGGAAGAAGCCTGGAACCCAGACGGCATTGCTCAGCGCGCGATTCGTGCCCTGCGCGCCAAGTTCCCTGAGCTTGGGGTTATCAGCGATGTGGCGCTGGACCCGTTTACCACCCACGGTCAGGACGGCATCCTTGATGAGTCCGGCTATGTGCAGAACGACGTCACGGTCGATGCGTTGGTCAAGCAGGCGCTGTCGCATGCCGCTGCTGGTGCTCAAGTGGTTGCACCGTCGGACATGATGGACGGCCGCGTGCAGGCCATTCGTGAAGCACTGGAGTTGGCCGACCACAGCAACGTGCGGATCATGGCCTACTCGGCCAAGTACGCCAGCGCCTACTACGGCCCGTTCCGTGATGCGGTCGGCTCGGCAGCGAATCTGGGTAAGGCCAACAAGGCCAGCTACCAGATGGACCCGGCCAATGGTGACGAAGCCCTGCATGAAGTGGCCGCCGACCTCGCAGAAGGCGCGGACATGGTCATGGTCAAGCCAGGCATGCCCTACCTGGACATCCTCTGGCGGGTGAAAACCGAGTTCAAGGTGCCGACCTTTGTTTATCAAGTCAGCGGTGAATACGCCATGCACATGGCTGCGATCCAGAACGGCTGGCTAAGTGAAGCGGTCATTCTCGAATCGCTCACTGCTTTCAAACGTGCGGGTGCCGATGGCATCCTGACCTATTTCGCCGTGCGCGCGGCAGAACTGTTGAAGCAGGGGCAATAGCCCCACAGGAACCCGACATGAACACCGAAGGACTCAGTAATAGCGAAGTGCAGGACGCCCAACCGGTCGTCGAAGACGTGGTGGCCGTGGAGGCGCCGGTCGTTGAAGCGGCGGTGGTGGTTGCCCCGGCTCCGGCCCCGGTGGTGATCGCTAATCTGGATGACAGCAGCCTGTACATCCACCGCGAACTGTCGCAACTGCAATTCAATATTCGCGTGCTTGAGCAGGCGCTGGATGAGTCCTACCCGCTGCTGGAGCGGCTGAAGTTCCTGCTGATCTTCTCCAGCAACCTCGATGAGTTCTTCGAGATTCGCGTCGCCGGCCTGAAGAAGCAGATCAACTTCGCCCGCGAACAGGCCGGTGCCGATGGCTTGCAGCCGCATCAAGCGCTGGCGCGGATTGCCGAACTGGTGCATGAGCAGGTGGATCGGCAGTACGCGATTCTCAACGACAACCTGTTCCCAGCACTGGCCAAGCACAACGTTAACTTTGTTCGCCGGCGTTTCTGGACAACCAAGATCAAAGCCTGGGTGCGTCGCTACTTCCGCGATGAGATCGCGCCGATCATCACCCCGATTGGACTCGACCCGACGCACCCGTTCCCGCTGCTGGTGAACAAAAGCCTGAACTTTATCGTCGAGCTGGAAGGCATCGACGCCTTCGGGCGCGACTCTGGTCTGGCGATCATTCCGGCCCCGCGTTTGCTGCCGCGTATCATCAAAGTGCCGGAAGAGGTTGGCGGGCTGGGGGATAATTTTGTCTTCCTCTCATCGATGATCCACGCCCACGCCGATGACCTGTTCCAAGGCATGAAGGTTAAAGGCTGCTACCAGTTCCGCCTGACCCGTAACGCTGACCTGTCAGTCGATACCGAAGACGTCGAAGACCTGGCCCGAGCGCTGCGCGGCGAGCTGTTCAGTCGTCGTTATGGCGATGCCGTGCGCTTGGAAGTGGTCGACACCTGCCCGCGGCCACTGCTCGATTACCTGCTCAAACAGTTCAGTTTGACCGAGGCCGAGTTGTACCGCGTCAATGGGCCGGTCAACCTAACCCGCCTGTTCAGCATTACCGGCCTGGAAAGCCATCCGGAGCTGCAGTACACGCCCTTTACGCCAGTCATCCCCAAGCTGCTGCAAAACGCCGAGAACATCTTCAGCGTGATCAGCAAGCAAGACGTGCTGCTGCTGCACCCGTTTGAGTCGTTCACCCCGGTGGTTGACCTGCTCCGTCAGGCGGCGAAAGACCCGCACGTCTTGGCGATTAAGCAGACGCTGTACCGTTCTGGGGCTAACTCGGAAATCGTCGATGCGCTGGTTGAGGCGGCGCGCAACGGCAAGGAAGTCACGGCGGTGATCGAACTGCGCGCGCGTTTCGATGAAGAGTCCAACCTGCAACTCGCCAGTCGCCTACAGGCCGCCGGTGCGGTGGTGATTTACGGCGTGGTGGGCTTCAAGACCCACGCCAAAATGATGCTGATTCTGCGCCGTGAAAGTGGCGATATCGTGCGTTACGCGCACCTTGGTACCGGCAACTACCACGCCGGCAACGCCAAGCTGTACACCGACTACAGCCTGCTCACCGCCGACGTGGCGCTGGGTGAAGACGTTTCCAAGCTCTTCAGCCAACTGATTGGCATGGGCAAAACCCTGCGCATGAAGAAGTTGTTGCACGCGCCGTTTACCCTGAAAAAGACCCTGCTCGACATGATCGCCCGCGAAACGGCCCTGGCCGCTGATGGGCAGCCGGCGCACATCATCGCCAAGTTCAACTCGCTGACCGATCCGAAGATCATCCGCGCGTTGTACAAAGCCAGTCAGACTGGGGTGAAGATCGATCTCGTGGTGCGCGGTATGTGCTGTCTGCGTCCTGGGATTGTTGGTGTTTCGCACAATATTCAGGTGCGCTCGATTATCGGCCGCTTCCTGGAGCACACGCGGGTGTTCTATTTCTCCAATGGTGGCGAGGAAAAAATCTACCTGTCGAGTGCTGACTGGATGGAGCGCAACCTCGACAAGCGCGTCGAGACCTGCTTCCCGGTGGAAGGCAAGAAACTGATCCTGCGGGTGAAGAAGGAGCTGGAAAGCTACCTCACCGACAACACCCAGGCGTGGGTGCTGCAACCGGACGGTCGCTACCTGCGCACCAGTCCGAGCGGCAACCAAAATGCGCGTAGTGCCCAGGCCGGTTTGCTAGAGAAGCTGACCGCCCCGTTGATCAACGCGCGGTAGCGCCAGCCCACGCTATCGAGTGTCGCCGTCAGATGATCCTCAGGTAACCTGCCATGGATGGCAGGCTTGCTCCTCTGCCGCTTGTGCACGCAGTGGCAGAGGTTGACCGAATGGCGTTCGCGTCAGCGCACGCTCAGTTCGATGCCAATACGCTTAAGCCATTCCGCTTCTTGGGTGAAGTCAGCCTGGGTCAGCGGGTTGCATTCCAGCCAGCCTTCCGGGAATAGAATGTCGAGGCGTTGTTCTGATGCTTTGAGTTCAACGTTGGGCATTTCCTGAGTGCCACGGATGTGGTGGAACAGGATGGCGAAACGCAGCAACACGCACAGGCGCGTCAGTTTGATGCCTTCGGCGCCAAACTCGGCCAGCTTGTCCTTGGGGATGTTGCGGCGATGGCCGCGTACCAGCAGGGCAAGCATTTGCTGATCCTGACGGGAGAAACCGGACAGGTCCGAGTGTTCGACCAGGTAAGCGCCATGCTTGTGATACTGATAATGGGCAATATCCAGGCCCACTTCATGCACTTTAGCGGCCCAGCTGAGCAACTCGCGGTGCCAATCGTCTTCCAGACCCCAGTCTTGGGCCACTTTATCCAGTGCTGAGAGCGCTTTGCTCTCAACCCGTGCGGCTTGCTCCAGGTCTACGTGGTAGCGCTCCATCAGCGAGCTTAAGGTGCGCTCTCGCACGTCCTCGTGCTGGTGGCGGCCGAGCAGGTCGTACAGCACACCTTCGCGCAGCGCACCTTCAGAGTGGCTCATGCGCTGGATATCGCAGGCATCAAAAATAGCTTCGAGAATGGCCATGCCTGCGGGGAAAATCGCCCGTCGATCAGGTTTGATGCCGTCCAGATCGAGCTTCTCAGCTTCGCCGGCCTTGAACATCTTGCGCTTGAGCCAGGCCATGCCCTCGGAATTAACTTCACCAGCTCCCAGGCCCGCAGCCTGAATCGCCAAACCAATGGCCTTGATGGTGCCAGAGGCGCCCACTGTGTCTTCCCAGCCCAGGCGGCGCAGGGCGTGCTCAATGCCCATGATCTCCAGCCGTGCAGCGGTGTAGGCCTGCGCATAGCGTGCCGGGGTGATTTTGCCGTCCCTGAAAAAGCGTTGAGTGAAGCTCACGCAGCCCATCTGCAAGCTTTCGCGCAGCAGCGGCTCGAAGCGTTGGCCAATAATAAATTCGGTGCTGCCGCCGCCAATGTCGGCGACCAGTCGTCGGCCGGGTGTGTCCGCGATGCTGTGGGATACGCCCAGGTAAATCAGTCGCGCTTCTTCACGGCCGGATATGACTTCAACCGGATGGCCGAGAATCTCCTCGGCGCGGTGGATAAACTCGCTGCGGTTACGCGCTTCACGCAGGGCGTTGGTGCCCACCACGCGAACTGCGCCCTCAGGCAAACTGGCGGTCAGTTGGGCAAAGCGACGCAGGCAGTCGAGGCCGCGTTGCATGGCTTCTTCACTGAGCAAGCGGTCTTCATCAACGCCGGCCGCCAGCTGAACCTTGTCGCCCAGCCGTTCAAGGATACGGATTTCTCCGTGATCGGCTTTAGCCAGCACCATGTGGAAACTGTTGGAGCCCAGATCGATGGCAGCGATCAGCGGGAACGATTCGGCAGGGGTATGCGGCATGGCAGAAACATCTCAATGCGTAATCACGCCATCGTGCCACGATAGACAGACCACGCCAACGCATACTGATGTCGCAGGTCCGGTTTGCTGAACAGTGCCTGCAAAGGGGAGATACCTGCATGTGGCCACTAAGCTTTGAGGCATGGCCATAGATAAGCTCAATTACAGTTGCCTTCCTGTGTGAGAAAAGCCGGGCTATGATGCCCCATCTTTTTTGCTTGCGAATACGGAGACCTCCCATGAGCGAATTCATCACCAATGTCAGCGATGCCAGCTTCGACCAAGATGTCCTGCAGGCCGAAGGGCCGGTGCTGGTCGATTACTGGG
This sequence comes from Pseudomonas sp. Ga0074129, assembly GCA_001465025.1. GTDB lineage: Bacteria > Pseudomonadota > Gammaproteobacteria > Pseudomonadales > Pseudomonadaceae > Aquipseudomonas. Next base: position 29,820 of record LNDO01000088.1, on the reverse strand, counting down.
CTGAGTGGTGTGGCCCGTGCAAAATGATTGCCCCGGTGCTCGATGAGATCGCCCAGACCTATCAGGGCAAACTGAAAGTCTGCAAGCTGAACATCGACGAAAACCAGGAAACGCCGCCTAAGTTCGGTGTACGCGGTATTCCGACGCTGATGCTGTTTAAGAACGGCAATGTTGAAGCCACCAAAGTGGGTGCGCTGTCCAAGTCGCAACTGGCGGCTTTCCTCGACAGCAACATCTAACAGCCGTGCTGCTGAATAAGCCCCGCAATTAGCGGGGCTTTTTTCTGTCTGGAAGCTGGACGGATCAATAAACCCGGTGTTACATTCGGCCTCGCTGCATTTCCTATGCTGCCCCCTGCAAGCCGTCGCCGACGGATTCCTCTGCGAATACCCTCGATTCACGCTGGCGATCAAATCGCTGCTCAGTGGCACGGCCTCCCAAGCTTTTTAGCTTATTTCCCTCCTCATGATTACGTCATTCCTATGAATCTGACCGAACTCAAGCAAAAGCCGATTACCGAACTGCTGGAACTCGCCGAACAACAGGGCCTGGAAAACATGGCCCGTTCGCGCAAGCAGGACGTGATTTTCTCCCTGTTGAAAAAACACGCTAAAAGCGGTGAGGAAATCTCCGGTGATGGCGTGCTGGAGATTCTCCAGGACGGTTTCGGCTTTCTCCGCTCTGCGGATGCCTCGTACCTTGCTGGCCCCGATGACATCTATGTCTCGCCGAGCCAGATCCGCCGCTTCAACTTGCGTACAGGCGATACCATCGTCGGCAAGATTCGCCCGCCGAAAGAAGGCGAGCGTTACTTCGCGCTGCTCAAGGTTGACACGATCAACTACGACCGTCCGGAAAACGCTAAGAACAAAATTCTGTTCGAAAACCTGACGCCGCTGTTCCCCACCAAGCGTCTGGTCATGGAGGCCGGTAACGGCTCTACTGAAGACATTACCGGCCGGGTCATCGACCTGTGTGCGCCCATCGGTAAAGGTCAGCGCGGTCTGATTGTTGCGCCCCCGAAAGCCGGCAAAACCATCATGCTGCAGAACATCGCCGCCAACATCGCGCGTAACAACCCCGAGTGCCACCTGATCGTGCTGTTGATCGATGAGCGCCCGGAAGAAGTGACCGAGATGCAGCGCACCGTGCGCGGCGAAGTGGTTGCGTCGACCTTCGACGAGCCGCCAACCCGTCACGTGCAGGTGGCCGAAATGGTCATCGAAAAGGCCAAGCGCCTGGTCGAGCACAAGAAGGATGTGGTCATCCTGCTTGACTCCATCACCCGTCTGGCGCGTGCCTACAACACGGTGATCCCAAGCTCCGGCAAGGTGCTCACCGGTGGTGTGGATGCTCATGCGTTGGAGAAGCCGAAACGCTTCTTTGGTGCAGCGCGTAACATCGAAGAAGGCGGTTCGCTGACCATCATCGCCACTGCGCTGGTTGAAACCGGCTCGAAGATGGATGAAGTGATCTACGAAGAGTTCAAAGGCACCGGCAACATGGAACTGCCGCTGGACCGTCGTATCGCTGAGAAGCGTGTGTTCCCGGCCATCAACATCAACCGCGCCGGCACCCGTCGCGAAGAGTTGCTGACCGCCGATGACGAACTGCAGCGCATGTGGATTCTGCGCAAGCTGCTGCACCCGATGGATGAAATTGCCGCCATCGAGTTCCTCACCGACAAGCTCAAAGCGACCAAGACGAACGAAGAGTTCTTCCAGTCGATGAAGCGTAAGTAAGAGGATCTACTGCGGGCTGCATACGTGATGCTCTGTTAATAAGCGCCTTGCCTGACCTTCGCTCGCTACGATCCCAAACATACGCACTCTACAAAAGCCGGGTACGCCCGGCTTTTGTGTTCCTGCCTATTGCCTTTCTCTTCTGAAAGACCGAGTTCAGCGCTAAACTTTGCGACCCTATTCCGGTTCGCCCAACACGAGGCACGAACATGCAGTATCGCGACCTGCGCGACTTTATCCGCGGTCTTGAGGCGCGTGGTGAACTCAAGCGCATCCAAACGCCGGTCTCCCCGGTGCTGGACATGACTGAAATCTGCGACCGCACCCTGCGCAAGGGTGGCCCGGCATTGCTCTTTGAAAACCCAACCGGCTTCGATATGCCGGTGCTCGGCAACCTGTTTGGTACACCCAAGCGGGTGGCCTTGGGCATGGGCGCGGAAGAAGTCAGCGAACTGCGTGAAATCGGCAAGCTGCTGGCATTTCTCAAGGAGCCTGAGCCGCCGAAGGGGCTAAAGGATGCCTGGAGCAAGCTGCCAATCTTCAAGAAAGTGCTGAGCATGGCGCCCAAGGTGCTGAAAGATGCACCGTGCCAAGAAGTGGTCGAAGAGGGCGATGATGTCGACCTCGGTAAGCTGCCCGTGCAAACCTGCTGGCCGGGCGATGTTGGGCCGCTGATCACTTGGGGTCTGACTATCACCAAAGGGCCGAATAAAGAGCGGCAGAATTTGGGTATCTACCGCCAGCAGGTTATCGGCCGCAACAAGCTGATCATGCGCTGGCTGAGCCACCGTGGCGGTGCGCTGGATTTCCGCGAGTGGTGCCTGAAGTACCCGGATCGTCCTTATCCCGTGTGTGTGGCGCTGGGTGCTGATCCGGCCACCATCCTCGGCGCGGTGACACCTGTCCCCGACACGTTGTCTGAATATGCGTTTGCCGGCCTGCTGCGCGGCCATCGTACCGAGCTGATCAAGGCCCGCGGCAGTGATCTGCAGGTGCCGGCCAGCGCCGAAATTGTTCTTGAAGGGGTCATCCATCCGGGCGAAACCGCGCCGGAAGGCCCTTACGGTGATCACACGGGCTATTACAACGAGGTCGACACCTTCCCGGTGTTCACTGTTGAGTGCATTACCCGCCGGCAAAAGCCGATTTACCACAGCACCTACACCGGCCGTCCGCCAGATGAGCCGGCGATTCTCGGTGTGGCGCTGAACGAAGTGTTCGTGCCGATCCTGCAGAAGCAGTTCCCGGAAATCACCGACTTCTACCTGCCGCCAGAAGGTTGCTCGTATCGCATGGCGGTGGTGACCATCAAGAAGCAGTACCCGGGCCACGCCAAGCGCGTCATGCTCGGCGTATGGTCGTTCCTGCGCCAGTTTATGTACACCAAGTTCGTGATCGTCACCGACGACGATATCAACGCACGGGATTGGAATGACGTGATCTGGGCGATTACCACGCGCATGGACCCCAAGCGCGATACCGTGCTAATCGACAACACGCCGATTGATTACCTCGACTTCGCCTCGCCTATCTCCGGCCTTGGCTCGAAGATGGGCTTGGACGCCACCCACAAATGGCCGGGTGAAACTACCCGCGAGTGGGGGCGCGCCATCGTCCAGGACGAGGCCGTCAAACAGCGTGTGGACGCGATGTGGTCTGAGTTGGGAATCGATTGATGCGAGTCACTTTGAACCCTTCGGGCGCGGTGCTGGATGTGCTGCCCGGTGAACGCATTCTCGATGCGGCGCGGCGTCTCGGTTATGACTGCCCGCAAAGTTGCCGCAATGGCAATTGCCACATCTGTGCCGCGCTGCTGGTCGAAGGGCGCGTGCAGCAGGGCGGGGTCGAACTGACCCAAGGTGAACTCTTCACCTGCCTGGCCGAACCGCTGCAAGACTGCGTGTTGCATTGGGATGGTGTGCTCGCGCCGGGTGAGTTGCCGGTGCGTGAGTTGGCTTGCCAGGTACTCAGCAGCGATGAGTTGGGCGGCGATGTGGTGCGTTTGCGCTTACAGGCTCCGGCCGGTAAAGCGCCGCGTTATCACGCCGGGCAATACCTGCTGCTGCAACGTGACGGCGATGACTATGCGGCGTTTTCTCTGGCTTCAGCGCCGCACAGCGGGCGCGAATTGGAGTTGCATGTGCTGGCGCGTGACGAGGCGACCCTCGGCATGTTGGCCCAGGTGCGCCGCAACGGTCTGGTGCGAGTGAAAATGCCCTTTGGTGATACGCACTTGGCAGCGCTGCCGGACGGCCCTCTGGTGCTGATTGCTGCAGGCACCGGCATGTCGCAAATGCACAGTTTGATCGAGCATTGCCGCGCCAGTGGCTTCGCGCACCCTGTGCACCTGTATTGGGGCGCGCGCCGCCCAGAAGATTTTTACACGCTTGAGCAGTGGGCGCACTGGCAGCAGGTGCCCAACCTATTTCTGCATCAGGTGGTGAGCGAGGCGGGCGATTGGTCAGGGCGTTGCGGCTTGCTGCATGAGGCGGTGCGTGAAGACTTTGCCGATCTGAAGGCGCTGCACGTCTACGCCAGCGGTTCTCCAGCAATGATTTACGCCACGTTGGATGCGCTGGTCGAGGCCGGCATGGACGCACACCAGATGCGTGCTGATGTATTTGCTTACGCGCCACGGAGCTGAATGAAAGAAGCCGCTCTGCGGCGGCTTCGTAGGGTGGATCACGCTTCATCGATCCACCCATTTGGGCGTGAGTGGTGGATGAATACAGCGTCATCCACCCCACATTTAACGCACCTGCACCACGACTTTGCCCACGGCCTTGCGCTGGCCAAGGGTGTTGATCGCCTCTGCCGCTTGCTCCAGCGGGAAGGTTTGCGATACCAAAGGTTTAACCTTGCCTTCGCCGTACCAAGCGAACAGTTGCTGGAAGTTGGCGGCGTTATCCTGCGGCTGGCGCTGCGCGAATGCGCCCCAGAACACCCCAACCACGGCTGCCCCTTTGAGCAGCGCTAGGTTGACCGGCAGCTCAGGGATACGCCCGCTGGCAAAGCCCACCACCAGTAAACGGCCGTTCCAGGCGATGCTGCGGATGGCTTGGTCAAACAAGTCGCCACCCACTGGGTCATAAATGACGTCAGCGCCCTGGCCGCCAGTCAGTCGTTTGACTTCATCCTTGAGGCTGCTTTCGCTGTAATTGATCAGTTCGTCGGCACCAGCGGCTTTGGCCACTTCCAGTTTTTCCGCGCTGCTGGCGGCTGCGATCACCTTGGCACCCATGGCTTTACCGATTTCCACGGCGGCCAGTCCGACGCCGCCCGATGCGCCAAGCACCAGTAGGGTTTCGCCCGGTTGCAGGTTGGCGCGTTGTTTAAGCGCGTGCATCGAGGTGCCGTAGGTCATGCCAAAGGCGGCAGCGCTGGCGAAGTCCATGCTCGGCGGAACGGGTATGACGTTGTAGCCGGGCACGGCCACTTCTTCGGCAAAACTACCCCAGCCGGTCAGGGCCATAACCCGATCACCGACTTTCAGGTGGCTGACTTTCTCACCAACAGCCGTGATTACGCCGGCTGCTTCCCCGCCTGGCGAAAACGGAAAGGGCGGTTTGAACTGGTATTTGCCTTCGATGATCAGCGTGTCAGGGAAGTTGACCCCGGCCGCATGCACCTGAAGTAGTACCTCGTTTTTCTTCGCTTCAGGGCTGGCGATTTCTTCCAGTACCAGGGTTTCGGCGGGGCCGAAGGCTTTACACAGCACGGCTTTCATCGGGCGTTCCTCTGCGGTTGATGGCTTTGCAGTGTAGGGCTGGCCAAGGTTCGGTCAACAAGCATGGTCAGCCCTGATGGTTGTGTATAAGCCGAGGGCTTGGGCTGTACGCCGACTGTGGCTATGCTAGAGGCTGAACTAATGAGGTGACTGCCTGTGAAAGCCTGGATCGTATTGCTGATGGCCCTGTGTTTGCCGCTGATGGTGCAGGCATCGGAAGAGGAAGAAGATGCCGAGAAACCGCCCGCGCCAGTGGTGGCTTACGTGACACTGGCCCCCGCGCTGGTGGGCAATTTTGGAGATGGCCCGAAACTGAAGTTTTTTAAGGCTGACTTGTCTCTGCGCGTCACGGGTGTCGACGTAGAAGCCAAGATCAAACATCACGAACCATTGATCCGTAATCAACTGGTGATGCTGTTTTCTCAGCAGACGGAAGAGGCCATGGCCGCTGCCGGATCGCGGGAAGTGCTGCGTGCCGAAGCGCTCAAGCAGGTACAGGACGTGATCACCCAGGAAGAAGGCCAGCCACTGGTTGAAGATTTGCTCTTCAACAATTTGATCATTCAGTAAGCGTTTCCTGCTGTTGCGTTACTCCTCGCGCGGGCGCTTTTAGCGCAGCGCCAGGATCGCGGCCCACTCTTCCTCGGCAACAGGCATCACCGACAGGCGAGTGCCTTTTTGTACCAGAGGTAACGCTATTAGGGCGCTTTGTGCCTTGAGCGTTGCTAGGGGAATGACCCGCTTGAAGGCCTCGACAAAGCCTACATCGATGGCGCTCCAGGGGTTTTTATCCGCGCTGGCTTTTGCATCGAAGTAATGGCTGCCCGGCTCCAGTGCAGTGGGATCTGGGTAGTGCGCTGAAGTGATGCGGCCAATCCCTGCAATGCCCGGCTCAGGGCAGCTTGAATGGTAAAAAAAGAACAAATCTCCCGGCTGCATGCTGCGCACAAAGTTGCGCGCCTGGTAATTACGCACCCCATCCCAGCGCGCCTGCTCAAGGCGCTGCAGGTCGTGAATGGATAATTCGTCGGGTTCCGATTTCATTAGCCAATAAGGCATGAACTTTGCTCCTGGTCGGCAGTCCGTTAAGCGGTTGGTTCGACTCAGTTGATTGCACACCTTGAGTGACAGGTTGGCGTTCAGCGCGTGTACGAACGGTTGTAAGCGGATCTATAACAATAATCGCCGCAAAAATAGCGTGCGGTATGCCTTAAGGGGGAGGCATTTGATGAAACGTAAACCAGATGTGCTGTTGATTATGGTGATTTTGTTCAGCCTGGGCGTGGTGACTACTGGGTATACGCAAAGTCTGTGGGAGCGTCAGGCCGACACCCCTCCCGCGCAGTCGCAAGCGGCTGGTTGAAGGTAGTGAGTACCGCAGGGAGTGCGGTACAGCCTCGATTCACTTTTTAGAACCACGTCTTGTCTGTCACGGTGCCCTGCAGCGGCACATCCCAACTGGCCACGGCCAAGCGTTCAACCTGCTGACATCCATGAGCTAGGCCCAGCAATGTCGGTTTGTGCCAATTTTTGCGCAGTTGCCGGTAAGCCAGGCTGCGATCGTAAAAGCCACCGCCCATACCCAGGCGTGCGCCGTGGCGGTCGAAGCCAACGAGCGGCATCAGAATCAAGTCGAGTGTCCACACCTTGCGCTGTTGTTTAAGGCAGCGTCGAGGTTCGTCAATGCCAAAGCGATTCTTGTGCAGTCGCTCTCCCGCGCGAACTCGCTGAAACACCATTTTGCTGCGTGGCCAGGGGCTGAGCACGGGTAGGTAGGTGGCTTTGCCGCGTTTTTGCGCGGCGCGCAGCAACAGGCGCGGATCGATCTCACCGTCGTTGGGCAGATACAGGGCGATGTGTTTAGCACGGCGAAACACGGGGCTGTGTATCAGTTGCTTGTACAGCCCGCGTGCAGCTTGATGTTGCGCCAACGGGCTAAGTGCGCGGCGCATACCTCGCAGATGGCGACGAAGTTGGGCGCGGCTTAAAGATGAGGTGTCGAGCATGGGCTTGCTTGATGGCCTTTGCCTCGGGCGGGCAATGGGCTGGAAGAAATGACTCCCCGACGTGCCGCTGTCGGCTTAGCCCTTGAACCCGAAAGTTCAAGGTGGAGGTTGCAGGAGGCGTTAAGGCTTTCCGTCAAGCGGACATGCACACCGGCTTCAACGTGCAACCTCCGGGGTTGTGCGAATCGGCTCAGGGACATCACCAACTGGCGCACACTCCAGGGAGCTGTTCGAAGTATACCTTAAACTTCAGCCAGGTAATCAGTGGCTGGGCTCATCGGCATTACGTTGCAGTGCGCTGTCCACTCGATTGAGCAAGCTGCGCACCTGTTCGCGGTTGTCTCCGACTTGCTGATCAAGGTGTTGCTGTTTGTGTAGCAGGTCATGGGTGATGTTTAGCGCAGCCATCACGGCGACACGGTCGGCACCTACCACTTTGCCGCTGGAGCGGATTTCGCGCATCTTGCCGTCCAGATAGCGGGCGGCGCGTTCAAGGTTGTTGCGCTCCTCGCTCGGACAGGCGATGCAATATTCTTTGTCCAGAATTTGGACGGTTAGGGTGTTTGACTCAGTCATTAATCCTGCTCCAGGGCTTTGAGGCGCGAAATCATGGATTCGACCTTGTGCCGTGCCATTTCGTTCTTTTCGATTAATTGCGAGCGCTCTTCACGCCAAGCCTTCTCGCTCGCCAGAAGCAACCGATTATGTGTTTTGAGTTGTTCGACACGCTGGATCAGAAGGTCCAGCTTGGCTGCAAGCGCCTGCAGGTCGACATCTTCCATGGTTATCTACTCGATGCTGGGTAAATGGGCTGGCAAATTAAAAATAGCGTTTTTAAGCGGACTTCGACAGCGGCTCCCACGGATGGGCTGTTACTTGATGCAACGGCAGTGCGCGCGAGCCGCTCAACCGCAAGCGTACAACTGTAGCGGTCTAGATTTGCGGCATTTGTCGATATATGACCGATTTACCTAACGCACCTGCTGAGCTCAAGCGCTGCATGGTCTTGGCACGCCTGCCGGTGCTAGGATACAAGGCCTCCATTCTAGTGATCGCGCAGCATTGCGCCTAGTTATCTATGCCTATCTCGAATTCGCCTTACTCTGCTTTTGCCGCCCTGCTTACCAGTAGCGGCCACACTGTTTCCCCCGCCGAATTGCATGGCCTGCTGCTCGGTCGAAGCTGCGCTGGTGCTGGCTTTGAAATCGACTATTGGTTAGTTGATGCCGCCGAATTGCTGGGTGCCGCGCCAGAAGACGGCGTACGCCAGGCGCTGATCGGCCTGCAGGAAATGGTCAAAAACGAATTGACCGGTGTCGACGTAACCGTAGTGCTGTTGCTGCCCAGCGACGATGCGCCGCTTAGCGAGCGCGCCGTAGCTCTGGGACAATGGTGCCAAGGCTTCTTGGGCGGTTTTGGGTTGACCGCTCGCGACAGCGCCCTCAGCGCTGAGGCCATGGAAGTGCTGCAGGATCTATCGGCGATTTCTCAGGTGCAGAACGCCCTGGATGAGTCCGACGATGGCGAGCACGATTACATGGAAGTCATGGAGTACCTGCGCGTCGCGCCGCTGCTGTTGTTTAGCGAGTGCGCCAAGCCTGTGGTTGCCGCGGCAAAACCGTCGCTGCATTGATTTTCATGCATTAGAAGTGGACTCAATCTGCCCATGATCAGCATCCCCAAGTCGGAATACGCCCGTCGGCGCAAGGCGCTGATGGCGCAGATGGAACCCAATAGCATCGCCATTCTGCCGGCGGCGCCGGTGTACATCCGCAACCGCGATGTCGAGCACATCTACCGTCAGGACAGCGACTTCCAATACCTCTCCGGCTTTCCCGAGCCGGAGGCGGTGATCGCCTTGATTCCAGGGCGTGAACATGGCGAGTACGTGCTGTTCTGCCGTGAGCGCGATCCGTTGCGCGAGTTGTGGGACGGTTTGCGCGCCGGGCAGGACGGTGCCATCAGCCAATACGGTGCGGATGACGCCTTCCCGATTGGCGATATCGACGACATCCTGCCGGGTCTGATCGAGGGGCGTGATCGCGTCTATTCCTCCATGGGTACTCACCATGAGTTTGACCGGCAGCTGATGGAGTGGATCAACGTGATCCGCTCCAAGGCCCGTCAGGGTGCGACGCCACCCAATGAATTTGTAACCCTTGAACACCTGCTGCACGACCTGCGTTTGTACAAGTCCTCTGCTGAAATCAAAGTGATGAAAGAGGCCGCCGAGATCAGCGCGCGTGCCCATGTACGGGCCATGCAAGCGAGCCGCGCCGGGTTGTTTGAGTACTCGCTGGAAGCGGAGCTGGATTACGAGTTCCGCAAGGGCGGGGCGAAGATGCCGGCCTATGGCAGCATCGTCGCGGCGGGCAAGAATGCCTGCATCCTGCACTACCGCGAGAACGATGCGCCGCTCAAGGACGGCGACTTGGTGTTGATCGACGCCGGTTGCGAAATTGACTGCTACGCCAGCGACATCACCCGCACCTTCCCGGTCAATGGCACCTTTTCGCCGGAACAGAAGGCGATTTACGAGTTGGTGCTGGCCGCTCAGGAGGCCGCCTTTAAGGAAATCGCTCCCGGCAAACATTGGAATCAGGCCCATGAAGCGACCGTGCAGGTGATTACTGCCGGGCTGGTTGAGCTGGGTTTGCTCAGCGGTGATGTGGACGAGCTGATTGCCACCGAGGCTTACAAACCGTTTTACATGCACCGCGCCGGTCACTGGCTGGGCATGGATGTGCACGATGTTGGCGAGTACAAGGTCGGCGGTGAATGGCGCGAGCTGGAAGTCGGCATGGCCATGACCGTCGAGCCGGGCATTTACATTGCCGTGGACAATCAAGACGTGGCGAAGAAGTGGCGCGGCATCGGCGTGCGCATCGAGGACGATGTGGTGGTGACCAAGACCGGCTGCGAAATCCTCACCGGCGGTGTCCCGAAAACCGTTGCCGAGATCGAAGCGCTGATGGCTGCCGCGCGCAGCGTGGCGGCCTAGCATGTCGCGCAGCGATATCGCCATTATCGGCGGCGGGCTGGTCGGGGCCAGCCTGGCGGTGGCGTTGCAGGCGGAAGCCAAGCAGCGCGGTTGGCGCATCTGCCTGATCGAGCCCTTCACCCCCGGCAGCGGCTATCAACCCAGCTACGATGCCCGTTCGACCGCGCTGGCGTTCGGCTCGCGGCAAATTTATCAACGCCTGGGGCTGTGGACGCAGATCAGTCAGCGCGCTGAGCCGATCAAGCAGATTCATGTCTCCGACCGTGGGCGCTTTGCTGCTGCTCGCCTGAGCGCCGAGGACGAAGGCGTGCCTGCGCTGGGTTATGTGGTGGAGAACGCCTGGCTCGGTGAATGCCTGTGGCAGGCGCTGGATCAGGACGTGGTGAGCTGGCACAGCCCGGCACAGGTCACGCGCATGCAGCCCGTGGCCGATGGCTACAGCCTGAGCTTGGACGACGGTACGGAGTTGGCCTGCAGCTTGGCCATTCTGGCGGAAGGCGGTCGCTCTGGCTTGCGGGAGCAACTGGGTATTGCCGTGAGCCACACGCCTTACGGGCAGAGTGCGCTGATCGCCAACGTCAGCCCTCAGGACGCGCACAACGGCCTCGCCTTTGAACGCTTCACCGAAGAGGGACCAATGGCACTGCTGCCCCTGGCGGATAACCGCTGTGCGCTGGTCTGGACGCGGGCCACGCAGGAGGCTGAGCGTCTGTATGGGCTCGACGATGCCGCGTTTCTCGCCGAGCTGCAGCAGGCCTTCGGCTATCGTCTTGGCAGTTTGCGCCAAGTCGGCACCCGCCATCTCTACCCGCTGGCGCTGACCGCCGCGCAAGAGCAGGTCCGCCAGCATCTGGTGGTGCTGGGTAATGCGGCGCACAGCCTGCACCCGATTGCCGGGCAGGGCTACAACCTGTCGCTGCGCGACACCTTGGTGCTGGCCGAAACCCTGCTGGCCAGTGATGCACCCTTGGGTGATCTGGCGACCTTGCAGCGTTACCTGAGCAGTCAGCAGATGGATCAGCAATTGACCGTTGGCTTTTCCGATCAGGTCACCCGCTTGTTCAGCACCGGCCAGCCGTTGCTGGCCACCGGGCGCAATCTGGGCTTGCTCGGGCTGGATCTCTTTCCTCCGGCGAAACGCTGGTTTGCGCGCCAGGCCATGGGCCTGGGCACGCGCGCGGAGCACTAAGGCATGTCGGCTAAAAAATTGGCGCGCAAGGCGCGGCTGCTGCGCTGGGCGATGAATCTTTATCCGCCCTATCTGGGGGCCGGTGTGCGGGTGCGGCAGATCAGCGCGGACTTCCGGCAGGTGCAGGTGAGAATGGGCCTGGGCTGGTATAACCGCAACTATGTCGGCACTCAGTTCGGCGGCAGCCTGTATTCGATGACCGACCCGTTTTTCATGCTGATGATCATGGAAAACCTCGGGCGCGATTTTATCGTCTGGGACAAGGCCGCGCGCATCGACTTTATCGCCCCCGGCAAAGGCCCGGTGTTCGCCGATTTCAGCATCAACGAGCAGTTGCTCGACGACATTCGCCAGCACACGGCAGAGGGTGAAAAATACCACCCCGAATTGCACGTGGAAGTGCGCGATGGCAGCGGTACCCTGGTGGCGCGGGTGCATAAAACACTCTACGTGCGGTTAAAACCGCGTGCTCGGCAGGCCGCCTAGGCACCTGTTCAACCTCTACGCGCTCGTAAGCCCTGAACAGGCTTTCAGTAAGAAGGAAATGCGATGCAAGCGGATCTGATCATTGTTGGCGCAGGCATGGTGGGCAGCGCCCTGGCGTTGGCCCTGCAGGATCAGGGCTTGGACATCATCCTGCTCGATGGCAGCCCGCTGAACGTCAAGCCTTTCGATAAAGCGGCCGCTTTTGAGCCGCGAGTCAGCGCTCTCTCGGCGGCCAGCCAGCGCATTCTTGAACGCCTGGGTGTGTGGCAGGGCATTGCTGACCGGCGCGCCTGCCCTTATGGTGAAATGCAGGTGTGGGATGGTTCCGGCACCGGGCAGATTCACTTCAGTGCCGCCAGCGTGCATGCCGAAACGCTCGGTCATATTGTGGAAAACCGCGTGGTGCAGGACGCCCTGCTGGAGCGTCTGCACGACTGTCCGATTGGTCTGCTGTCTGGCGCTCGTTTGGAACAACTGCGCCGCTCTGGTGATGGTTGGTTGGTCAGCCTGAGCGACGGTCGCGAGTTGCGTGCGCCGCTGGTCATTGCGGCGGATGGGGCCAACTCGGCGGTGCGCCGCCTGGCTGGCTGCGGCACCCGTGAATGGGATTACCTGCACCACGCCATCGTCACCAGCGTGCGCTGCAGCAAGCCGCACCAATCCACCGCTTGGCAGCGATTTACCGATGACGGCCCATTGGCGTTCTTGCCCTTGGCAGGTCCGCCGGGTCAGCACTGGTGCTCGATTGTCTGGTCGACCACACCCACTGAGGCCGAGCGCTTGATGGCGTTGGACGATGCTGGTTTCTGCCGCGCATTGGGCTTTGCCTTCGAGCATCGCCTCGGTGAGATACAGCACGCCGACGCCCGTTTGTGCATTCCGCTGCGTCAACGGCACGCCAAGCGTTATGTCGAAGAAGGCTTGGCGTTGATCGGCGATGCCGCACATAGCATCCATCCGCTGGCCGGGCAGGGCGTCAATTTGGGTTTTCTCGATGTGGCGGTGCTGGCTGAAGTGCTGTTGCACGCAGCGCAGCGTGGCGAACGCCTGAGCGATGTGAAGGTGCTGAGCCGCTACGAGCGTCGGCGCATGCCGCATAACCTGGCGATGATGGCGGCGATGGAAGGTTTTGAGCGGCTGTTCCAGGCCGATCCACTGCCGGTGCGCTGGTTGCGTAACAGCGGCCTGAATTGGGTCGATGAACTGCCAGAAGCCAAGGCGTTGTTTGTGCGTCAGGCTTTGGGTTTGTCCGGTGACCTGCCGGATTTGGCGCGGGTTTAACGATCTAACCCAGTGACGGTATTACATCGATGGCGGGCTACGCCGCGTTTCGAGCGGCGTGATAATTAGGCATTGCTTTATGCGGCTAACCTGCCCGCCCCGCCCCGACCAACAAAAGCTATAGACAAAAAAAGCCCGGCACTAAGGCCGGGCTAAAAATGTGTGTAGGGAGGTACACACGGAGTTGCTGTCAGGTCATGCCCAGCCAGGTCGGCAGTGCCAGGGAAATTGACGGTATGTAGGTGATAACGACCAGGAAGCTGAGCAGGATCATCAGCCACGGCCAAGCGGCTTTGATCACTTCGGTTAGCTTCATACCGGTCACCGCTGAGGTGACGAACAGGTTTAGGCCCACCGGCGGTGTAATCAATCCGATCTCCATGTTCACCACCATGATGATGCCCAGGTGAATCGGGTCGATGCCCAGTTGCACGGCAATCGGGAAGAGAATCGGCGCAAGAATCAAGATGATCGCTGACGGCTCCATAAAGGCGCCGGCGATCAGCAGCACAATGTTCACCACCAACAGGAACTGCCAAGGCTGCAGGCCCATATCCACCACCCAAGCGGTGATGGTTTGCGGGATCTGCTCGGTGGTCAGTACGTGGGCGAAGAGCATGGCGTTGGCAATGATGAACATCAGCATGATGGTCAGCTTGCCGGACTCCAGCAGCACCTTGGGGCACTCGCGCACGGTCATATCTTTGTAGACGAACAACGCTACGAAGCCTGCGTAAATCGCAGCTACAGCGGCGGCTTCAGTCGGCGTGAACATGCCGGAGTAGATGCCGCCGAGGATGATCACCATCAGCAGCAAACCCCACACGGCTTCTCGTGCGGTACCAAGCAATTGACGGAAGGTAGCGCGCGGCATCGCCGGTAGGTTCATCTTCCGCGCGACGATGTAAATCGCCACCATCAGAATCAGGCCCAGCAGCAGCCCCGGTACGACGCCAGCCATAAACAGCTTGCCCACCGACTGCTCGGTTGCAGCGGCATATACCACCATGACGATCGACGGCGGAATCAGAATGCCCAGCGTACCGGCGTTACAGATGATGCCTGCACCGAAGGCTTGCGGATAACCCGAGCGCACCATGCCGGCAATGGCGATGGAGCCTACAGCCGCAACAGTGGCTGGGGATGAACCCGAGAGCGCGGCGAACAGCATGCACGCCAGTACCGCAGAAATCGCCAGGCCACCGCGAATATGGCCGACACAGGCATTGGCAAAGTCGATCAGGCGTTTGGCTACGCCGCCGGTGGTCATAAAGGCACCGGACAGCAGGAAGAACGGAATCGCCAGCAGAGTGTAGTGCTCGGAGGTTTCGAACAGCTTAATCGCCAGCGAGCGAACCGAATCCGGGCTGAACAGCATGATGGTGATCGAGCCTGCCAAGCCGAGTGACGCGGCAATCGGCACGCCGATAAACATCAGCAGGAATAGCAGCAGGAAGAGGAACAGAATGGTCATTATTTTTGCTCCCCATGCTCGTTGATTTTCAAGGCGTCAGCGGCCTCATCAGCCAGGCCAAGACCGGTCTGCTGATTGCGCAAGATGCGCACGAAAATCTCGAAAAAGCGGATGAATACCATGGCAAAGCCAAAGGGTACGATCAGGGTGATGTGCCACTGCATGATGCCGTAGTGGCCGAGGTCTTCAGCGCCAATACCGGCAATAAACAGGGTTTTGACCCAGTCAAAGCTGGCCACGCTGATCAAGCCGGCGTAGCCCAGGCAGGCTGAGCAGGCGATGAGGCCGATGATGCGTTGCACCGGTTTGCTGGTCAGTTTGACCAATGCATCAACACCGATATGACCGGCGGTGCGAACACCGTAAGCCAGGCCGAAGAAGATCAACCAAGCGAATAACGCTTTGGTCAGGGCAATGCTCCAAGTCATTGACTGAGCCATGCCGAGAATACTGTCGCCAATGGCGAAAAACAGTTCACTGCTGCCTTCCCAGCGGTCGGCTAGGTTGTAGAACAGCGTGTAGAGGTTGTTGAGGATCACGTAGGCGAAGGTCACCAGCGTCATGGCGGCCAGCAGAAAGGCAATAAAACCTTCCTCGAAATGGTCCCAGACGCGCCGCAAGGCGTTCATCGATAAAGTCTCCAGAGATTGGGGTGCGGTGTCCCCCGGCGGATTGCTAAGTGCCGGGGTACTCAGCCAGTAGCGCAGCCGGGCGGCTGCGCTGTGGTTGGGTGCAGGCTGGTGGGCCTACTTCGCCCTACTGGTTGGCAGCGTCAGCGGCTTTGATCAGGTCTGCGCCGATTTCCGCTTCAAACTTGCCCCATACCGGCTTCATCGCATCGCGCCAGGCGGTACGTTGCTCGGCCGTCAGGGTGATGATTTCGGTGGTTTTACCGTCGATGATGCGTTGCTTGTCGCCTTCGTTCAGGGCGTCAGCTTGCTTGTTCACTTCGGCAGTCACTTCCACGATGATTTTGTCCAGCTCGCTGCGCACATCGGCAGGCAGGCCATTCCAGAACGTGGTGTTGGTGATCAGCATGTAGTCCAGTACACCGTGGTTGGACTCGGTGATGTACTTCTGCACTTCATGCATTTTTTGGCTGTAGATGTTCGAGTAGGGGTTCTCGGCACCGTTGACTACGCCAGTTTGCAGGCCTTGGTAAACCTCGGCGAAGCTCATCTTGCGTGGGTTGGCTTTAACCGCTTTGAACTGCTCTTCCAGCACGGCGGACGCCTGTACGCGGAACTTCAGGCCGCGGGCATCTTTCGGCTCACGCAGGGCTTTGTTGGCGGACAGTTGCTTGAGGCCGTTGTGCCAGTAAGCCAGGCCCGTGATGTTCTTGCTTTCCATGGATTTCAGCAGTGCCTGGCCTTCCGGGCTTTGCTGGAAACGGTCAACAGCGGCCATGTCCTTGAACAGGAACGGCAGGTCAAACACCTGGATTTGTTTGGTGTAGTGCTCAAACTTGGCCAGCGACGGGGCGATCAGCTGTACGTCACCGAGCAGCAGCGCTTCCATTTCTTTGCCGTCACCAAACAGCGAGGAGTTGGGGTACACCTCGACTTTGACTCGATCGCCCAAGCGCTCTTCAGCGAGCTTCTTGAACATTACGGCGCCCTGGCCTTTGGGGGTGTGGTCGGCAACCACGTGAGCGAACTTGATCACAATCGGGGCGGTCGGCGTCGACTCGGCCGCTTGGGCCATACCGGCGATGCTCAGCGACAGGGCGCAAGCCAGTGCCTTGGCAGTCAATTTGAACATGGAGTCTTTCCTCTTGTTTTTGTATCACGCGATGCGCCGCAGCGCGGCAGGTTGGGCGAACGTGCTCTATCGAGGCGGCCTGTCAAAAGATGACGGGCGCTTGGCAGCAAGGGCCTGGATGTGGGCGTGAGCAGGTTGCCTATCAGGGGCTAGAGCAACCGCCATGCCAGCGTGCTAGCTGTGTCGTGATAGCGCAATTAAACCTATATATATCAAGGCTTTGCGCAGATTTGCAGGAGGTGGAAAGGCCTTCTGCTTGAAGGCCATTAGATGGGTTTGGCGAGAATCCGCCAGCTAGTCGAGGCTGTCTGGCGAGCTTCCGCCAGAGTCGGCGAAGCTCAGGCCGTGTTTGCGCAGTTTGTCGTGCAGGGTTTTACGCGGCACACCCAGCGCCTCGGCCAGGCTGCGTAATGAGCTGTGGCTGCGGCTGAGTTCGGCGCTGATCAGGCTGCGCTCGAAGGCCTCGACCTGAGCATTCAGGCCAGCTTGACTGCTGTCATATTCGGCTGGAGCGGGGGCGTTGCTTTGCAGGTCAAGGTCCAGCTCCAGGCCGAGGGCAAAACGTTCTGCCGCGTTCTGCAGTTCACGCACGTTACCGGGCCAGGGGTGGCGCAGCAGGGCGGCGCGCTGGCCAGGCTGGAGGTTACGTTCACTCAGACCATGGCGGCTGCGTGCGGCCTCGGCGAAGTGTTGAAACAGCAGCAGGGCGTCTTCGCCGCGCTCGCGCAGCGCCGGAATACGCAGCGGGGCGACGTTGAGGCGGTAGTACAGATCGGCGCGAAAACGGCCCTGATCGGCCGCTTGGCGCAGGTCTTCCTTGGTCGCGGCAATCACACGAATATCCAGCGGGATCAATTGGTTGCCGCCCAGGCGCTCGACCACGCGCTCTTGCAGCATGCGCAGCAGTTTGACTTGCACATCCAGGCTCATGCTTTCGATTTCATCGAGGAACAGGGTGCCGCCATTGGCGAATTCAAACTTGCCAATGCGGCGTTTTTGCGCGCCGGTAAAGGCGCCTTGCTCATGGCCGAACAGTTCACTCTCCACCACGGATTCAGCCAGCGCGCCGGCGTTAATGGCCACGAATGGGCCGTTGCGGCGGTTCGACAAGTCATGCAGGGCGCGCGCGACCACTTCTTTGCCAGCTCCGGTTTCACCGAGGATCAGCACATCGCTGTTGATCCCGGCCAGTGCGCCGATCTGTTCGCGCAGGCGCTGTAGGCCGACGACTGGCCAACCAAGCGCGCCGACAGGGTGTGGCGGTCGGACAAGGCCATGCGCAGGCTGCGGTTTTCCAGCACCAGGCGGCGCACCTCAAGGGCGCGTCGAACGCTGCCCTGCAGGTCGTCGCTGGCAAAGGGTTTTTCTAAAAAGTCATACGCGCCCGCGCGCATGGCCTGCACGGCTAAGGGCACATCGCCGTGGCCGGTGATCAGCAGCACGGGCAGTTCGGGATCTTTCTCCTGCAGCTGTTGCAAAAGTTGCAAGCCGTCGATGCCGGGCATGCGGATGTCGCTGACCACTACGCCGGGCCAGTCCCGCTCAATGCGCTCTGCGACGCCGCGCGCATCGGCCAGGGTGCTGACTTTCAACCCCGCCAGGTCGAGAGTTTGGCTCAATGCCTGGCGCAGGTGGGGGTCGTCGTCGATCAGCAGCACCTGGATGCGGGAATCGATCATGCTCATACAACAAAGTCCTCAGGCGACTGGGTTTTGATGCCCTGCGCGGCCGCGCGCAAGCGCAGGGTTAGTTGTGCGCCGCCGCCGGGGTGGTTGGCAAACAGCAGTTCGCCGCCCAGGGCGCGCATCAGGGTATCGCAAATGGCCAAGCCAAGGCCTAAGCCTTGGGCGCTGGTCTTGGTGGTGAAAAACGGCTCGCGGGCGCGTTGCAAGGCTTCCTGGCTAAAGCCGGGGCCGTTGTCGCGCAGGTGCAGGTCGACGCCTTCAGCGGTGAGTTCGGCACTTAGCCACAGTCGGCGCGGCTGTGGCACTTCGCTCAAGGCATCGAGGGCGTTGGCCAGCAGGTTGCCGAGCACTTGGCGCAGGCGGGTTTCTCCCGCTTGTACCCAGAGAGTGGCGTCCGGCATGTCGCGGATTAATTCGACCTGCATGGCCTGACGGCGCTTGGCCAGCAGCGCCAGTGCGTCGTCGATGGCCGGTTGCAGGGCCACACTTTCCGGTGCGTGCCGGTCGCGGCGGGCAAACGCGCGCAGGTGGGCGATGATCGAGGCCATGCGTTCGGTGAGTTGGCTGATCAGCTTGAGGTTGGCGCGGGCGTCGTCGTGGCGTCCATGGTCGAGCAGCACACCGGCGTTGTCGGCGTAGTTGCGAATGGCCGCCAGCGGCTGATTGAGCTCATGACTGATGCTGGCGCTCATGGTGCCTAGAGCACTGAGTTTACTGGCCTGCACCAGTTCATCCTGGGCTTGAACCAGTTCCTGTTGCGCCTGCTCGCGTTCAAGCACCTCCTGTTTAAGTCGGCTGTTGAGCCGCTCCAGGTCTTGGGTGCGTTCCTGCACCCTGAGTTCAAGCTGTTGCCGGGCCTGGCTGTCGAGGGCGATGCGCTCCAGGTAATGACGGCGACGCTGCATCAACAGGCCAAGCAAGAGCATCAGCAGCAACAGCATGCCGCCTCCCGCCACTAATGCCGTGCGTACGGGGCGGTCGAGCAGGCTGCGCGGCGCGAGGATGCTGACGGTCCAGCCGGTTTCCTCCATTTCGCGGTCCTGACGAATCCAGTTCTGCGCATCCAGTTTGATCGGCGGCGGCGCTTGCGTTGGATAGGGTAGGTTGGTAGCAATGGCGGCGCGTTCAGCGGCGTTCAGCGGCGTCCAGCGGACGGCTGGCGGTAAAGCGCCAGTGGCTGTTGGAGGTGAGGATCACCACGCCATTGGCATCGGTCACCAGCAGCTGTTCCGGTGTGTTGCCCCATAGGGTTTCGGTGTGATCTAGGTCGACCTTGACCACCAGCGCGCCGAGGTTGCGCTCGCCATCCCGCACGGCGGCGGCGAAGTAGTAGCCGCGTTTACCCGAGGTGGTGCCCAAGCCAAAGAAGCGCCCCGGCCGTCCGGCAATGGCCTCGCGGAAATACGGACGAAAGGCGAAGTTGCGATCAACGAACGAGTCGGCTTGGGCCCAGTTCGAGGCCGCCAAGGTTTTGCCGTCCGGATCCATCAGGTAGATGACATCGGCGCCGGTCTGCTCGCGTACTTGGTCAAGCAGGTGATTGGCGTTGCTTAGGCGGGTCGAGTCCGTAGGCGTTTGCAGCGCCAGACGCAGCGCCGGCAAGTCGCCCAAAATCGGCGGCAGCACCTCGTAACGGCGCAGCGTGCCGAGCAGGTTGGCCACGTACAGGTCCAGGGTCTGGCGGTTCTGCTCCACCAGCACGCCGCTGTAATAGCGCTCGGCTAGTTGTTGCAGTGGCCACAGCAGGGGCGTCAGCACCAAGGCCAGCAGGGCCAGGCTGCGCCAGCGCGGACGGCTGGGGTGGGGGAGCGGGGTGTGCATGCGCTTACTCGGTCAAGGCTGAACGTTGAGAGTGGCGGTTATGCAATAAGTGGGCAAGGTTGTCTTTTGGGGTCAATACTGAAAATGTCCGGTATCGCTGCGCAGTCGCTGATGCCGCCGTTTTGCCTCAAACGGACTTCGGCACCTATTTCTGCGGAGATACGCACATGTTGACGCACGTTACGGTTAAATCTCGGCTGTTAATGTTGGCTGTAGTGCCTTTGCTGGTGCTGGTTTTTGTCATCGCGATGGCGTTGTCGAATGCCAGTAAGTTGAACGCCAGCTTTGCTGAGTTGTTCACTGATCGTATGCAGCCAATCAGTCAGCTCAAAGTGGTGTCTGATGCTTATGCCGTGGCGATGGTGGATGCGCTGCATAAATACCGTGCCGGCCTATTCGATGAGTCCGCGTTGCGCAAAGCGTTTAGCGATGCACGCCGCCAAGGCGACGAAGCCTGGGCTCAATACATCGCGACACGCCTGACGGAGGATGAAAGCCGACGCGTTGAGCGGACCAAGCCGCATTTAGTGAGCGTGCAGCAATTAGCTGAGCACTACCTCGGGCAGATTTCTAGCGGCGAGTTAATGGCGGCGGAGCCGGGCTCGTTCAACCGCCAGCTCTACGACACGTTTGACCCTTTGGGTGCCGAGCTCGGCGGCCTGATCGCGTTGCAATTGAGCGAAGGTGAGCGACTCAATTCGGAGGCTATTACTCAGTATCAAACCATGCGCACTGTGTTTCTACTGATTGGTGCTGTGGCTCTGGTGCTGGTGTTGGTGGCAGCGCTGGTCATTGGGTTATCGATTATTCGTCCGCTGGCCGGCTTGCGTAGCCTGATCATGGATGTCCAGCAGTCCTCCAATTTAACGCTGCGCGCGGACACCCGAGGCCGTGATGAAGTTGCTGATACAGCGCGGGCGTTCAACACCATGCTGGAGCATCAACAAGCGCTGATCCGGCATTTGACGGATACCGCAATTCAATTGGCAGCTGCTTCCGAAGAAATGAGCGCGATCAGTGCTCAGGTCAGCCAGGCTGCCTCGGCTCAAGGCGATCAAACCCATATGGTGGCCACGGCCGTGCACCAGATGAGCATGGCTGTGCAAGAGGTGGCGCGTAATGCCCAGGCCACGGCGAGCAATGCGGCAGATGCCAATAAGGAAGCACGTCAGGGCAGCGATCTGGTGCAGTCCAATCTCAAGGCGATTCAAGGGCTATCGGCCTCCGTGGAGAAAGCCGGTCAGGTGATCGACAGCCTGCATAGTCAGAGCGATGAAATCAGTAAGGTGCTCAGCGTGATTCAGAGCATTGCCGAGCAGACCAACTTACTGGCCCTCAACGCCGCTATTGAAGCCGCACGGGCCGGTGAAGCGGGACGTGGGTTTGCCGTGGTGGCCGATGAAGTGCGCAGCCTGGCCAGCAATACGCAAAAGGCCACTGAGTCCATTCGCGGCATGATTGATGCCCTGCAGGGCGGCGCGCGCAGTGCCGTCAGCGCGATGCAGCTATCGCGTGAGCAGGCTCAGAACAGTGTCAGTCATGCGCGTGAAGCGGCGAGGTGCTCAATCACATCGCTCATGCGGTTGAGGGCATCGCTGATGGCAATGTGCAGATTTCCGCTGCTACGGAGGAGCAAACCGCTGTGGCAAATGAGATCAGTGAAAACATCAGCAGCCTCAACGACAGCATCAGCGAGGTGGTCAATGGTGCGCAGCAAAGCTCAATTGCCAGCCGTGACCTGGCGCAACTGGCGACTGGACTGCAGGTGCAAATTCAGCGTTTTCGCGCCTAGTTGGCAGCGTGCAGGCACTCATTTAACGCGCTCTGCCAGTCTGGTAATTGGACCTGCCAGTCTCGCTCCAAGCGACTGCAATCGAGGCGCGAGTTCAGGGGGCGTTGAGCCGGTGTCGGGTAGGCGCTGCTGGGGATGGGGTGCAGCTCGGCGACGCGCTTGCCCAGGCTTTGCAGGTGCGTGGCAATCTCCTTGGCAAAGTCGAGCCAACTGGCTTGACCCTTTGCGGTCAGGTGATAAACGCCCCAAGGGCCGCTCTGGCCAGTGTGCCAGCGCTTGACAAGCTGCGTCGTGGTGTGGGCGATGGTGCCGGCCCATGTGGGCGCGCCGATTTGGTCGTCCACGACGTTCAGGCTGTCGCGTTCCTGCAGCAGACGTTGAATGGTCAGCAGGAAGTTTTTGCCGTGCTGCGAATACACCCAACTGGTACGCAGAATCAGGTGCGAGCCGCCGACAGCGGTAATTGCTTGTTCGCCAGCCAGTTTGCTACGCCCGTAAACGCTCAGTGGGTTGAGGGTGTCAGCTTCGTGGTAAGGAGTGGCTTTACTGCCGTCAAACACGTAATCGGTGGAGTAGTGGATCAACGGTGCGCCCAGTTCCGCAGCGGCTTCAGCCAGGATGCCGGGTGCTGTGGCGTTGATTGCAAACGCCAGTTCTGGCTCGCTTTCGGCTTGGTCCACGGCTGTGTGCGCGGCTGCATTAATGATCAGCGCCGGGCGCTGCTGCAAGACCTGTTGGCGGATCTCATGTGGTTTTGCCAGGTCGAGCTGTTCGCGGCCCAGCACCGTCAGTTCAATGTGGCGGCCAAGCGACTGTTGTAGTGCCTGGCTGACTTGGCCGTGCTGGCCGAGGAGCAGAATCTTCATGGGAATACCGGTGCATCTTGGAAGTTGAGGCCGGCCTGGTCTTTGGCGGAGAGCTGGGGGGCTTCTGTCAGCGGCCAGTCGATGGCCAGTGTTGGGTCATCCCAGCGAATGCTGCGCTCATGTTCGGGGGCGTAATAGTCGGTGGTCTTGTAGAGAACTTCGGCGAATTCGCTGAGCACCACAAAGCCATGGGCAAAGCCTTCCGGCACCCACAGTTGGCGTTTGTTGTCGGCGGACAATATTGTCCTTACAAATTTACCAAAGGTGGGCGAGCTGCGGCGTAGGTCCACCGACACGTCATAGACTTCCCCCGCGGTGACGCGCACCAATTTGCCCTGCGCCTGCTGCACTTGGTAATGCAGGCCGCGCAAAACGCCTTTGACTGAGCGCGAGTGGTTGTCCTGGACAAACTCACGGTGCAGGCCGGTGGCTTCGGCGAAGCGGCGGGCATTAAAGCTTTCAAAGAAGAAGCCGCGTTCGTCGCCAAACACCTTCGGTTCGAGGATCAGTACGTCGGGCAGTGCCGTGGTGACAACCTGCATGATCAGTCCTCAGCCAGTTTGAACAGGTATTGGCCGTAGCCAGTTTTGCCAAAGGCCGTGGCCTGCTTGAGCAATTGCTCACGGTCGATCCAGCCTTGCTGGTAAGCGATTTCTTCCAGGCAGGCGACTTTCAAACCCTGACGGTGTTCGATGGTCTGCACGTATTGCGAGGCCTCCAGCAGGCTGTCATGGGTGCCGGTGTCGAGCCAGGCGAAGCCGCGGCCTAAACGTTCTACACGCAAGTCACCACGCAGTAGGTAGGCATTATTGATGTCGGTAATTTCCAGCTCACCGCGGGGAGAGGGCTTGACCGCTTTGGCGATCTCGATCACATCATTGTCGTAGAAATACAGCCCTGTGACCGCATAGCTGGACTTCGGCGCGGCGGGCTTCTCCTCAATGGAAATTGCCTTGCCCTGCGCATCGAACCCGACCACGCCAAAACGCTGCGGATCGTTGACCCAGTAGCCGAAGACCGTCGCCCCAGACGGCTCAGCAGCGGCGCGCAGGAGTTTTTCGGTGAAGTGCTGGCCGTGGAAGATGTTGTCGCCGAGGATCAGGCACACCGAATCCTGGCCAATAAAGTCTTCCCCCAAAATAAAGGCTTGCGCCAGACCATCGGGTGGGGGTTGTTCGATGTATTCGAACTGCACACCAAACAGGCTGCCATCGCCGAGTATCTTGCGGAAGTTGGGCAAGTCCTGCGGGGTGGAAATGATCAGGATCTCGCGCACGCCGGCGAGCATCAGCACCGAGATCGGGTAATAGATCATCGGCTTGTCATAGATCGGCAACAGCTGTTTGGACACGCCCAAGGTGATGGGGTGCAAGCGGCTGCCGGAGCCGCCTGCGAGAACAATGCCTTTCATCGGTGTGTTTCCTTAAAATGTGCCGAGGCGTTCGCGCTGGTAACTGCCGTCCTGCACGCGGCGGCACCAGTCGAGGTTATCCAAGTACCACAGCACCGTCTTGCGCAGGCCGCTGTCGAAGGTTTCAGTTGGTTTCCAGCCTAGTTCGCGTTCGATCTTGCTGGCGTCGATGGCGTAGCGCAGGTCATGGCCAGGGCGATCGGCCACAAAGCTGATTTGTTCCTTATAGAAGCCTTCGGCGCGCGGCTGCAATTCATCGAGCAGTGCGCAGATGCTTTCCACTACGTGCAGGTTCTTCTGCTCGTTGTGCCCGCCAATGTTATAGGTCTCGCCGACTTGCCCCTCAGTCACCACGGTTAACAAAGCGCGGGCGTGGTCTTCCACATATAACCAGTCGCGCACCTGCTGGCCGTTGCCATAGACCGGCAGCGGCTTGCCATCCAGGGCGTTGAGGATCACCAGCGGAATCAATTTTTCCGGAAAGTGAAAAGGGCCGTAATTATTCGAGCAGTTGGTGATCAGCACCGGCAGACCGTAGGTGCGCTGCCAGGCGCGCACCAGGTGATCCGAGGCCGCCTTGCTCGCCGAGTAGGGCGAGCTGGGCGCATAGGGCGTGGTTTCCGTGAACAGGTCATCGACGCCGTGCAGGTCGCCATACACCTCGTCGGTGGAAATATGGTGGAAACGAAATGCCGCTTTACGTGCAGGTTCGAGCTGCGACCAGTAGGTGCGGGTGGCTTCCAGCAGCGCGTAGGTGCCGACGATGTTGGTCTGGATAAATGCGGCCGGGCCATCAATGGAGCGGTCCACATGGGACTCGGCGGCCAGGTGCATGATCGCGTCTGGCTGAAACTCGGCTAAAGCCTGCGCCACTGTTGTGCTGTCGCCGATATCGGCCTGCAAAAACTGATAGCGCGGGTTCTCTGCCACGCTACCGAGCGACTCCAGATTGCCGGCATAGGTTAGTTTGTCGAGATTGAGCACCTGATGATCTGTGTTGTTCAGCAGGTGACGAATCAGTGCTGAACCAATAAAGCCTGCACCGCCGGTGATAAGAATACGCACGTGTCTGCACCCGATATGTGCTTTGGAAGAGCCCTTCCACTGATTTGTTAAGCGCGATAGCGCACCGACATGCTCGCCAGTGACTGCCATTGTCAGTGCTCAAGAGGCCGCAATCTCTGCAGGCCCCAAGCATTCACTGAGATCGTTATGCATAAGCCTATCGAGCAACGTTACCCCAGTGGCCCCGCCACCGTTGGCGAGCAAAAACCTGGCGGCAAGCATGCCACCCAGCCGTATTACAAGGCCAACACCATTTTCCCGGATGGTCAGGTGAAGGGCTCCGCAACTGTTATCCGCCAGGAGCAGCAACCCCTTCCCAATCCCGTTACCCCGGCACCTTTGCGCAGCGTCAAGCGTGATGAAGCCCACCCTTCGCAGGAGTCAGACAAATCATGAGCATGCCTAGCAGCGACGAACTCAAGGGCAAATGGAAGCAGCATGTTGGCGCCGCCAAGATCGCGTGGGGCAAGTTGACCGAGCATGAAATTCTTCAGTCCGAAGGTCAGCAGCAAAAGCTCGCCGGCCTGCTTCAAGAGCGTTACGCCATCACCCGCGATGAAGCGGAAAAACAGGTTGAAGACTTTATCCATAAACGCAAAGGCTGATTCCGGCTCCGTTGCCTTCCAGCTAAGGCTGCGGGCTGTCAGTGCGGTTGAAGATCGTCATCTGACAGCACCGAAGCATCATCTTTTTCCATAAGTGGAGAACACCATGCACAAACAATCGCGCAATCTCTTTCTCGCTTCGGCTCTTGCTCTGGCTGTTACAGGTACAAGCCTGACCGCCGGCGCGCAGGAATCGTCGCAAGCCATTATGGACGCTCGTCAGGAAGCACAGGTGTCAACCACCTACGCCCTGAGCCCCTACCTGCGTGCTAACGACATCAACGTAAAGGTGGTGAATGGTAAAGCCACGCTCACGGGCCACGTAGCTGAGGAGGTCCACAAGGACCTGGCCACGGAAATCGCAATGGGCGTTAAGGGCGTCACCGACGTTGACAACCAGATTGTTGTCGACGCGGATTACCTTCCCCCTAAGCCGGGTGCTGAGCGCGGGTTTGGTGATGTTATTTCAGATGCCAGCATCACCACGGCAGTGAAATCCAAATTGGTCTGGAGCAAAAGCACCGACGGCATGAGCACCCAGGTCGAGACGCGTTTTGGTCGCGTGGTCCTGCGGGGCACTGCACAGAGCGCTGTTGAGCGCGACCTGGCAGGTCGTTTGGCCCTTAATACCCACGGTGTGGTTGCCGTCGATAACCAGCTCAAGGTTAACGCGCAAAAACCGGATGCCGCCGAAAGTGGCAAGCAAGCGGTTAAAGAAGCAGGCGTCGACATCAGTGATTCGTGGATCACCACCAAGGTCAAATCGAGCTTGTTGTACACCAGTAACGTGGCGGGTTCGGCCATTGAAGTGTCGACCGATAAAGGTGTCGTGAGCCTCAGCGGCCGTTTGAACAGCAGTGTAGAGAAGGCACTGGCTGTTGAAGTCGCGCAGAACGTACGCGGAGTTAAAAGCGTGAAGTCGGCTGAGCTGGTTTTCTAGCGCTCCTCCCTACTGGCAACACAGTGTCTGGCTTTCTGCACGTAAGCCACTCGCCTGTACTCATGGCATGCGGCCATACCGTTTAAGCCTTCATGCCTGGCTGGCTACCTTTTATTGCGATGACTATTTCCGTCGGCAACTGCAGCCCTGCTGTGAGCTGCCGGCTGGGGTGCTGTGTCGTGCGCAATCCGTTCACCCGACTGAGCGCTTTCGCGCATCGGTAGGGTCTTTGAGGATTTCAACATGACTCAATTTGTAAGGCTATCTCAGCGCCGGGTAGCACCGCAGCTGCTGGCCATTGGCATTGTCGCGCTCTTCCTGAACGCGTGCGCTTCACCACCGCCGCCGCCCCAGCAGGCCCTGCAAGCGGCTGAATCAGCCATCAAAAATGCTGAGCAAGCGCGCGTTGCTGACTACGCCTCGCCAGAGCTGGGCGTGGCGCGGACGAAGCTCACTGCGGCCAATGCAGCGGTTGAACGTGAAGAGATGTTGTTGGCCGAGCGTTTAGCTCAGCAGGCGCGGGTTGAGGCCGAGCTGGCCCTGGCCAAATCGCAGGCAACCAAGGCCCAAGTGGTCAACGACGAAATGCGCAAAAGCACCGACAGCTTGAAGCAGGAAATGCAGCGCAATACAGGGGCTCAACAATGAACATCATGCACAATCGTCAACACCTGTTGGCTGCAGCCATTGCGCTCGTTCTGGTGGGCTGCGCTGCGCAACCGAGCATGCCGCAAGGCGCCGCCGAAACGCGCAACAAATTGATGGGGTTGCAATCTGACCCACAACTGAACACGCGCGCGCCTGTGGCGTTGAAAGAGGCAGAGGTTGCAGTGAAAGCTGCCTTGGAGCTGCGCGAGGAGCAAGAACAGGCGCTTGGGCAGCATCTGGTGGTCATCGCTGACCGCAAGGTCGAGATTGCCCGCGCGTTGGCACAGGCCCGCTTTTATGAAGACCAGCGTAAAACACTCAGCGAGCAGCGCGAAGGGGCTCGGCTAGACTCACGCACCCTTGAGGCAGATCAATCGCAACAAGAGAATGCGGCCCTGCATGCTCAGCTGGACGAGATGAACGCCAAGCAAACCGAGCGCGGAATCGTGATGACCCTGGGGGACTTGTTGTTTACCACGGGGCGCGCGGAACTGCGCCCGGGGGCAGTCAATAATCTGGATAAGTTAGCGCTGTTTCTTAGCCAGCATGCAGATCGAGATGTCTTGATTGAAGGCCACGCAGACAGCGTCGGTGGTCAGGAGGCCAACCTCCTCTTGTCACAGAGCCGCGCGGATTCTGTGATGAACTACCTTCTGGGCCAAGGTGTGGCGTCCATCCGTCTCGATTCAACCGGCAAGGGCGAAAGCGCCCCCGTGGCCAGCAATGATTCGGCGTCGGGGCGGCAAATGAACCGCCGGGTTGAAGTGATCATCCGCACCACCGCCCGCGCTCAGTAAAAAGCCAACAGCGATCCCGCGCGGGAAGTCGACTCGCGACTATCACGTGCGGGCACGCCTACTGGTGGCGATAGGCTAGGTAAGAAAATTTGGGCAAATAAAAAAGGGTTACGTTTTCACGTAACCCTTTCTTTGTATGGTGCCGGCACCAGGAATCGAACCCGGGACCTACTGATTACAAGGCAGCAAGTGCGAGATTGCAGGACATTTCTTGAAAATGCAAACCGCCGTGAAATCATAGACTTATTGGGTTTATGGTATTCACTGTCATCCTGTGGTTTGCATTGGCTTTCAGAGAAGTGTTGAGCAAAGTGTTGAGCAGGATTGGTAGGGGGTAGCGTGGGGCAAAAACTGACAGATGCTCAGGTGAAAAGCTGGGCGATGACCGGTAATGTCAAGAAGAGCGGTGTAGTTACACCAGTCCGCACGCTCTCAGAGCAACTGGGGGAACGCGGAGCAGGCTCAATGCTTCTTGAGCGCCGTTCCAGTGGCGTCATCGAGGTCTACCTATCCAGGCGAGCTAATGGACGTCAGGAGCGGAGCAAGCTTGGAGTTTTTGCTGAGGTTGGTCCCGATGGGCAAACAAGAGGGCTCGCTTTTTGGAGAAGGGAAGTTGAGCGGCTTGCAGCCGAGGTTCGTGTGCATGGTTCTTTGGCTGCGTTCAATGATGCCCAGCAGGCCAAAAAGGAAAAGCTAGCTCAAGTGGCACGGCTTGAGGCCCAGAAGGGGAGCCTCGAACAGTTATTGCAGGCCTATGTCGATGATTTGAAGAGGCAAGGAAAATCCAGTGCAAAGAATGTGCTGGCTGCGTTTCGGCTGGATGTGATGCAGGCATTTCCTGATCTGGTTTTGCGTAAAGCGCGGGACATAGAACCAGCGGACATCTCTGAAATCCTGAGGCACTGCATTAACCGAGCGCCTGCATCGAAGGGGCGTGGAAAACGTAAGACAGTGGCGAGTGTGACGAATGGCAAATTAACTACTGCTAATCGATTGCGGTCCTATCTGCGCACGGCATTTTCTTTCGGGCTTAAGCACGACTTGAACCCTCTGCGTGCTGGCGACGCAGTGCTTTTCGGTTTGCGGGATAACCCTGTGGCCTACCTGCCTACGATTGAGGGGGCCGAGCGCGCCAATACCGAAGCTCTAACAAAGGAAGAGTTGCGGCAGCTCTTGATCGCTGTTCAAGAACTTCCTGAGCGCAACAGAGCGATGGCCAATGCGATGCTTTATTTGGGTGGGCAGCGCGTGAAAATGCTTCTTCGCGCAACTTGGCAGGACGTAACCGAAGATACGGAATATGGTGCTGTATTAGGTCTGGTTGATCGGAAAGGCGGGAAGGGTAGTCCGCCGCGTGATCACCTCTTGCCGATCAGCGACCGCTTAAGTGAAATACTTGAGCCATTTCTATCCCGCAAGGAAATGTCACCTGAATTCAACCCATAAGTGCAACGCTCACCCCTGCATACACTTCGTACGGTGTCTTCCAGCCCAGGCGTTTGCGTGGGCGTAAATTGATCTTC
>LNDO01000087.1 GCA_001465025.1 Pseudomonas sp. Ga0074129 | reverse complement strand
TCTGCGCTTGAATCCTTTGGTGTGAGAGCCTGGATTCTACCGGTGGCTGGCCCTCTGCCTATCGTTTCAAGCGTTGCACTTATTCTATGAATTCAGGTCACAATTTAAGCCATCCATTTGACTGAGCAATTTATCAATTTCAGAGATCCTGTCATCTAAATGGGCCACCTTTAATGGCTGACCAGAAAAGAAGTCTCTCATTCTTTGATTCTCGCTCTTACGCCAGGTCAAGGTTCGCCTCATACCTTCAGCAGGAATAATAGAGTTATTACAATCTGCCGGTCGACAGTTTGCACTATCTCCCCCACAAAGCGCCTTCTTGGCTCTAAACATACACAAGCCATCATCCATTTGCTCAATAAGCGCTTTCTTGGATAGATTATCCAAGAGCTGCTCTCTATCATCGGCAGGCATACCCATAAAAGCCTTCCTATACCCCTCAACCTCATCAGCACCACCACCAATAATAGGGACCTGAGTCAGCATAATTTCGTCGTACTTCTCTCTAGACAGGGTAAATTTCTCCTGCTGCAATTCAGAGTAGAGATTTAAGTCACCATAATTCTTCGTCATCTCAATATCAAAGTGCTTCAATTGATCTTGAAGCGCAACCAAACCAAGACCACTCCTAATCATAAGTCGTGAGAACTTCTTTCTAAACTGATGTGTCGCAACTGACCACACTTCACCATTAAACTCTACATGATGAAATTCGGCATATTTTTTTAAGGCACAATTTATAGTAGAAAGCGCAATTCTTTCGCCATTATTTACATAGCCTGAAAAAAGAAAAGAATTACCTCGCGTATAACGATGAGCCAAACCCTGCTCAAGCGCGTCTAAAACACGCTCAACAAAGGGAATCGTTTGCCAGAGATAGCGGGTAGCATCATGCTGCAACTTATTGGTCTTTGACACCAAAAAATAAAAATCCCTAACGCCACCGTCAACGCTTACCTGCCGGACACTCCAATTATTAATACGACCAAACTTAATATGAGCCACCTCATGAAATCGCATACCTGAAAACATCGATATCAAAATATAACCAGCTATAAGAAGCCTTGACTCCAACGTTCTTACTTGATTAGCCGAGGAAACCCCATATCTATGCCATGGAAATGGATTCAGAACCTCAACAGAATACCTATACTCACCAGATGGCAGTAATTTCCTTGAAACAGATTTCCTAGACTTATATTCCTTACGCTTCTCCCTTAAATCCTGCAGCTTTTCAGCAATAGACAAATCATCAATCGCACATAAAATTAACTTCTTCGCTACCGAGTCCGGCATCTCAGGGGTAGTTTGATATTTTCTAGGCAGTTTCTTTTGTGCGCGATCCTTCGCCCACTCAGTCTCACTGCGACTATCTCCAAAAGGCCAAGCAACTAACCCATCAGTAAGCTTTCCAGACTGTTCGTAGAGCCACGAAAGGCCATAGATCCTTGAGTTAAGTGTTCTATTGGTAATCAACTCCCCATATTTATTCTCAGACTCCGCCACCCAGTCTTGAAAACCTTGAAAATCAATATCGAAAACATCAGAAAACCTAACGATGCCAGACTCTCTCATGAACCTTAAAAGAGTCCTAACCCCCTTGTTCATGGCAACACAAATAGTCGACCATTTAGGGTATGTCGACGGAGGATCGACCAATAACGAATAGCAATACTCCTTAACCGAATTCAAATAATTTTCATAACCCGACATGGTTATGTCACTGCCATCCCCAAAATGAATTTGGCTAAATTTAAGAACAACGTCCCTTGAACGTAAACTTGGATACTCAGTAGAAAAATCCCAGACATTATCCCTATAGAAAGATAACGCCGATATCTTAATTTTTGCTCTAGCCGACTCCGACACACCCTTGAGGTTAGGATAAAAATCTAGTTCATGATTCAACTCCTGAACAATGTCTCTCGCTAATAAATACAGAGGAGAGCCAAAACGATCACCCATGCTTTCTCTCCTCATACAGGGAAATATCCCACTCCGGAATTGGAGAAGCCAAAGCCTCAGACCTTATTCTCTCAACAACGCCTGAGTCATACTTTACAAGTATATAATTCTCCCAAATGAAGCGCTTCTCAGAAACAGCCTTCCTGTGCTCCAAATCAGTCACATCACCAACTTGCAAAAGATAATCATAAAAGCCAATAAAGCAGAAATATTTCTTTATATCAACAAAGGTTATGATTAAATTCTGACACCCCAAACACACCTCACTACTAGCACTACAGAAGGACCCAGTTTTTTGACCAGAAACAGGAGACTTCAACGGATTCTTGCAGTGATTTAAAAGAGCCTCGTGCATTCCTTGAGCACTCTCACTTACTTCCAGAGATTCGCTAATTAAAGAGCCATCTTCAGCAGAAGAAAGCCGAACAAAAACTGCATCCTGATGAACTGCCCGTCGAGTCAGAAAGATAGGATCATCTAACCGCCTCAAATAATCAGCAGTTGTTGAAAGCCTAGCATGCCCTAATAACGCCTGAAGATAGTTCATATCTTCAGTTCTTAAGTATTCACTCCAAGCCATTGCTGGACGAATCAGTCGCGCCTGAATAGATAAAGGCTTACCATCAGAGCTTGTTAATGCATGTTTTTTTGAAAACGCTTGAAGAGCCCTTTTAAATGCAGAGCCACCTAGAGGCTGGCTAATTTTGAAACGATTGGCGTTTGCAACCCACAACTCCTCTTGGCCGTCTTCCCTAATAGACTCAGTAATAGCAATCACCCGTTTAATTATCATCGCAGGCCAGCCATCGCTGCCTTTATCAGCAGGAATGGTCATTCCTTTCTTAAAAGACCGATACTTTTTCCAGTCAATCATGACACGACCATCATCCAACGGGTCAGGAACTAGGCAGTCTAATGTCAGGCGCTGAATAGTAGATGGATTCAGCTGCGTTCTAATCAAGAGCAACAAATAATATGGAATCAAATCCTCTGCTTGAACCCAGCGATATACACCCAACTCCTTGTAAAAATCCTTTATCCTTCCCCCAAAATATTCTTTCAAGGCACCCCAGAACTCTGGCGCAATCTTCTTCAATTCACCGCCAGATAGAGCTCTGCAACCTAATTTGTTTTCCCAGTACCAGACAAGATAATCTTTCTTTTTCCATGGCGTACGGTAATTGATAGGACAAGGCAACCCCAAATACTTTGGTTGATAATCAGGGCCAGCACCTATGCGGTCATAAAATTCGTTTAAATACTCAACAGTACCTTTTTTACCGTCTAGTGCCGTAGACTGAAAAAAAGTCTGCCCTTTTGGCAGCTTGTACAGTGCATTACTATTAAGCCTCATACATCCACAATTATTCTCCCACCACCAGATTCTATATTCTTCACTGGCCCAATATGACCTATTGCCACCCGGACCAATAGGAGCCACATCTTCTAATGGCGGAGCTATTCCTATCCATCTAGGCTGATACGCCTTCTCAAACCTAGACGCACTTTCACGCATCCCGCGCACAGCCGTATTGAGAATACTTTTCAACTCTTTCTGATCATATCCAACACAGGACGAGACAAGCGAGCTTGACTTGGGAAAGGCATTACGAACGGGAACAAAACTATCGCTAACCTTATAATGGTTACTCATTTGCAAAAATACGGGTGAAATTTTTCGATACATAGAGGCCGCAGTTGAATAGCTTAAACTCTTATCCTTTTTTAGCCATTCCGCAAAGTAACGCAGCGTATCCCCTGACAGTTGCTCTGCCCTATATATCAGAACATTTTCAAGAAATTTAAAGAACCTTGGAAGTATCTCGATGATCGCCAACCGACTTAAATGCCCCATCATATTTCTTCGCCGGTAAATAGCCCAAACCACTACTCCGAGCACATCCCGAAACGAATCAGAGTATGGCTTGCCACTTAAGTCATATGCATATATTTTCGCCGTGTTCTTACATTCTGCAGTGAATTTAAGCTCTGTTTCAGCACGCTCCTCAGCTACAGTAAGGAAATGAAGAGAGCTAGACCTGTTTTCATCCATTAGCAGCCCCTATCAATCTATCAATCTCATCCTGTAGAGCTCTATATGTCCCAGCGTAGGAAATCAGTAAAGCCGTATGGACATAGAAATTCCGAGTCGTGTTCTCATTGGAGTGCCCCATTAAATTGGCCAGCCCCGCCAGATCTTTATTCAAAAGGTAATGGTAAGTACCGTATGTATGCCTTAACACATGAGGTACGGTCTTAACCCCAAGCCTCTCACTTGCCCTGGTAAACAACTTTTCTATCCAGTTCGCTGTCAACCTTCGACCTTTTTCACTTAAGAAGAGCACATCATCCACAACATCATTTCCAGCGATTGATTCTATTTTTTCTACAACTCTTTGCCTGTCAAAATCTACGTACTGCCAAAATTTAACAAGCAGCTTATTGGGTATCAAAACCAGTCTTGCTTTCTCACCCTTGCCGATAAGCCTCGCTGGGGTCGAGTGCCCTCTTAGATTAACCTCGGGCAGATCTTTTAAAGGAAATCCTACTACTTCAGATATCCTAAGGCCCGACTGAAGCATAAACGCTCCAATCAACTTATTCCTTAGCCTTACTTCTGAATTTGCGAACCCCGAAACCTCGGAAAGGGTATCAATGAACTTAACGGCAGTTTCCAAGATAAGAAATTTTGTATGATCGTTTATTTTTCTTGAGTGATGTCCTTTGGTGTTATATTTTTTCCGCAACCCGCCGTATGAGCTAGCGACCTCAACTGGATTCAAATCGGGGCATAGCCTTTTCTCATAACACCATACAAGATAGCGATAAACACCTGTAGCTCTTGCATTTACAGTATTCCAGCTAAGCGGCACTCCAGATGCCTTTCGATAACCACAGAGCGCATCTACGTAGCTATCAAAGACATCATCCGTAATATCTATAAGTTCAATCCCGGAGTTTTCCGACCAAACCAAAAACTCTTTAATATGTTCCGCGATAGTTTTCATACTTTTCGGCATTAATCGGCGGGACAAAAACCGCATGTAGGCATTTGCCTCGCTATATGGTTCAGCTGAATTATTGAAAAATTGCGGAATTTTATGTGAGAGCTGTGAGAGCCTCGAATCGTGACTACTGCGAAAGTCAACATTGACAACCAGAACCATGTACTCTCCTCTGTGACCTGTCGCAAAGTCAGTACAAAACAAAGATAAGCCCGGAGCGACTAAATCCAGTTACTCAATTTTTTAAGAAACAAAACTTCGGAACTTTGCGGAAACGCCGAATACCCCTCGGTATCGCGAAATAGCTAATCTGCAACACTCATGGTTGCTGGGCTGCATATTTCGAGAAAGGGCCTTCTCAGACCATTCGTAGAAGCTAGGCTGGCGGTGATATCAGTTTACATAGATAGCTGCCAGGCCAAGTCATACTAACAGGGCATGCGCCAGGGCAACGACATCGGCACCCAATACCGCTCGGCAATCTACTGCTACGGCGATGCGCAACTGACCGCCGCACAGGCCAGTCAGGCACAGTTCCAGGCCGCACTGGAGCAGGCCGGCTTCGGCCCGATCACCACGGAAATACGCCCGGCCCCGCCGTTTTATTACGCCGAGGCGTATCACCAGCAATACCTGGCGAAAAACCCCGGCGGTTACTGCGGTCTGGGCGGCACCGGTGTCTGCCTGCCGCAGTAACGGGTGATAGGTTCAGGACTCAACGGCCACGGCGCCCTGCCCGCTGGTCGTTGGTTTCCAGCTTTTCAGTAACTGACCCACCTGATAACCGCGCCAGCCGAGCAGGCGTGACGCGGTCAGCACACCGGCCATCAGCGCACCGCCGACCCCGGCCGTCACCGTGTCGGCACCGGTCAGGTACAGCCCTTTGATCGGCGTCTGGGTGTGGATCCAGTGCTGCTCAAAGCGCTCGACCGTGTGATCTATGCCGTAGATTTCGCCCTGCTCGTTCCACTGGAACCACTCAGTGGAGAGAGGCGTGCCCAACTCGCAGAAGTCCAGCGCACCGCGTAATTGCGGTTGGTGCTGGTAGAGGGTTTCCAGCAGTTGCGCCGTCAATTCGGCCTTGAAAGCGTCATAGTCCGCGCCGCGCTTGCCCCAGGTGGTGCCCTTCCATTTAGCAAACCAATCGGGCTGCGTCGGGGCGACGATCTCCACCGTGGCCTTGTTCGGGTACTGCGCATCCCAGGCCGGGTCTTTGGCCGACGGGAAGCTGATGTAAATCAGCGGCATCGCCGGGTTCTGCCTGGCCATAAAGCTGCTGACGTTGTGGTCGTGGTCGTGGGTCGGATAAACCCAGTAGTTGGTCTTCGGCAATTTCAGCTCGGCCGCACTGCCTTTGAAGCCGGCATACAGACACAGCGTTGCGGCCGACAGTTTGGCCTTGGGCAGTTGCGTCAGCAGCCCGTGGCGCTCGGCCACCTGCGGCTCCAGCAGGCGTGTGTAGGTCGGCACCAAGCCAGCGCAGCTGACAATCTGCGGCGCGCGAATCTCGATGCCGTCTTTTTGCAAGCGCACACCGACGGCGCGATCGTTCTCCACCAGCACCTTGTCGACCCCGGCATAGGTGAAGACATGCCCGCCCGCGGCCTCAATCACCGGGATGATGGTTTCAGCCATCTTGCTCGCGCCGCCTACCGGGTAATTGCCTCCGGTGATGTAGTGCTTGGCCACCATGGCATGCATGACAAACGCGGCTTCGGCGGGCGGCAAACCATAGTCGCCCCACTGCGCGGTGAGTACGCCGATCAACTGTTGATTAGAGGTCAGCCCCTCGAGCACTTCACGGGTGGTTTTGAAGAAGTAATCCGGCAGCCACAACCGGCGCAGCTTGCTGTACAGCACACCCACTGAACGTGGCAGCGCTTGCCCGGCGAAGAAGCGCGGCACCTTGGCGCTGACCTCACTGAGCAAATCGACATAACGATCCAGCGCGACGCCCTCATCAGGGAAGTGGCGGCGCATCTCGGCCTTGAATTCCTCGCGCCCAGCTACGTAGTCGTAGGTTTGCTCGCCAATGACGATGCGGTCGTAGTGCGCATCCATCGGTGCCCACTGCAATTGCCCGTCGCTGATCACATCAAACACCCGGCGGATGGTCGACCAAGGTTTATGCACTTCACCGATGTA
The DNA here is from genome assembly GCA_001465025.1 of Pseudomonas sp. Ga0074129. Taxonomy (GTDB): domain Bacteria; phylum Pseudomonadota; class Gammaproteobacteria; order Pseudomonadales; family Pseudomonadaceae; genus Aquipseudomonas. The sequence goes on along the minus strand of LNDO01000087.1, from coordinate 48,124 downwards.
GTGCACGCCCACGTCCCATTCGTAGCCTTCGCGCTCGTAGCTGTGGGTGTAGCCACCGGCGGTGTAATGCTGCTCCAGCACGCACACGCGCTTGCCGAGTTTGGCCAGCAGCGCGGCCGTGGTGAGGCCACCAATACCGGAGCCGATGATGATGACGTCGTAATCGTTACGCGCCAGACGCGGACGAAAGCGGGTACCTGTGCGTTTCATGGACAGCTCCGGGGTTATGTTTGTTATGCAATTTTTTGCATACTAGGCAGGCATTCGACGACCTGCAAGTGTTTGCATAAGCCGTATACTGCCGTCCCTCTCAAAACACTGCCGGTGAAGCCCATCCATGTCGCTCAAGCACGCCATTCTGATCTTGCTGGAAAGCGAACCCGGCAGTGGGTATGACTTGTTCAAACGCTTCAAAGAGGGCCTGGGCTACTTCTGGAATGCCAAGCATCAGCAGGTGTATCAGGAGCTGAAAAAACTCAGCGAGGCCGGCTGGCTGGCTTTCGAGGCGCACGAGCAAAGCACCCGTCCGGATAAAAAAATCTACCGCCTCACGCCTGCCGGACATGCCGAACTGCTGCGCTGGCTGAGCGAGCCGGTGCAGCCCAATACGATCAACGACGCGTTGCTGGTCAAGCTGTTTGCCGGGGCGCACACCAGTGCCGATAACCTGCGCGATGAGATGCAGCGGCATGTCGTCGTGCACCGCAAAACCCTGGACAGCCTGCTGGCCATCGAACGCGACTACCACGCGCTGCCCGCCGAGCAGCGCCACGCCCTGCGCATGCCCTACCTGACACTGCGCCGTGGCATTCTCGGTGAGCAGTCCTGGTTGCAATGGGCCGCTGAAGTCGAGCACGCCCTGCACAACGAACAGCCGGCTGCCAGCGACGCTGCAACGGGTTAGACTGCAGGCCTTTCGCCACCACCGCCGCCACCCGCATGTCAGAGCCTAACGCCTATGTATCCCCCGACCAGCTGTGTGTCGGCCTGTATATCCAGCTGGATCTGGCCTGGTGGGAGCACAACTTCGCCTTCAACAACTTCAAGATTAAAGACTCGGGGCAAATCAAATCGCTGCGCGCCCTCGGCCTGCAGCGCTTGCGCTATGACCCCGAGCGCAGCGACTGCGAGCCATTGCCGCTCAATGGCCACACGCCGATCATCGAGCCGAGCGCGCCAGCCAACCTGACGCCGCAGCAACAAGCCGCCGCTGTGCGTGCGGAAAAGCTCAAAGCGTTGCGCAAGCGACTGGCGCAGGTGGATCGTCGCTTTATTCAGGCCGGCCAGCAGATCAAAGCCCTCAACCAGACCCTGCGCAGCCGCCCCGAAGAGGCGCTAAAACAGGCTGGCGAAATTGTCGGCGACATGGTCGACACCCTGCTCACGGGCAGCGGCGCCGTGCTGCACAGCATCAACAGCAAAGCCGCCGAAGAGCACTACTACCACGCCCTGAATGTCACCACGCTGAGCCTGTTGCTGGGCCGGCAACTCGGCCTGAATAGCGAGGACTGCCACACCCTCGGGCTTGGCGCCCTGCTGCACGACATCGGCAAGCTGCAAATCCCCAGCAAAGTGCTGCTGAAAAACGAGCCACTGACCCGCCCGGAGCAACAGTTGCTGCAACTGCACTGTGAATTCGGCCTGCGCATCGGGCAAAAACTGATGTTCGATGATGAGGTGCTGCGCATCATCCACGAGCACCACGAATACTGTGACGGCAGCGGCTACCCGCGCCAGTTGCACGAAGCCGGCATCGCCCGCCTGAGCCGGCTGGTATGCATCACCAACCACTTCGACAACCTGTGCAACCCGCTCAACCCACGCAACGCACTGACACCACACGAAGCCCTGGGGTTAATGTTCAAGCACCAGCAATCTCGCTTCGATGCTGTAGCCCTGAAAGCCTTTATTCGCGTGATGGGTGTTTACCCGCCCGGCAGCCTGGTCGCGCTGGATGATGAGCGCTTCGGCCTGGTGCTGGGCATGAACCCCAACACTCCGCTCAAACCGACGCTGATCGTCTACGACGAAACCATCCCCAAAGCCGAAGCCCTGATCGTCGACCTTGAACAAGAGCCCACGCTGAGCATCGCCGCCTGCATGCGCCCCACCCAACTGCCGCCCGCTGCACTGGAATACCTCAACCCGCGTCAGCAGGTGAGCTATTTCGTCGAGCCGGCGCAGGGCCGTTAAGCGCCGCTGTTCTCCTCAATCAACCAATCCAGTCGCCAGCCGCCCTGGCTTTGCCCGAGCAGCTGCGCCAGCCACGGCAGGATTTGCTTGAGTTCATCTTCCAGACCCCACGGCGGGTTGCTGATCACCAGGCCGGAGCCGTTAAGCCGCGCGGCTTCGTCGGTGGGGTGGACGTAGAGTTCAACGCGCAGCAACTTGGGCGCTTTGCTTTTTTGCAGATCGCTGTAGAAGCGCTTGAGCTGGCGCAGGTCTTTGATCGGGTACCAGATGGCCACCACCGCCTGACGCATGCGGCTGATGGCTTCGCTCAGCGATTGGGCGCAGCGCTCCATTTCATCGACTTGCTCAAACGGCGGGTCAATCAGCATTAGGGCGCGCTTTTCGCGGGTCGGCAGCAGGGCGCGCGGCACATACCAGCCCTCGCCCAAGTGCACAGCCACGCGGCGGTCGCCGTGCATGTTTTCCTTGAGCAGGCGGCCGTCTTCGGGGTGTTTTTCGTTCAGGTGCAGGCGGTCTTGCTCGCGCGTCAGCAGGCGCGCCAGTTCGGGGGAGCCGGGGTAGTGGCGCAGCTCATCATCGGGGTTCATGGCGCGGATCACTTCCAGATAATCCAGCAGCGGGTCCGGCACGTCGGTGGCCTGCCACAACCGGGCGATGCCTTGCAGCCACTCGCCGGTGCGGCTGGCTTGATCGCCGCGCAGGTCATACAGGCCGATACCGGCATGGCTGTCGAGGTAGGCGAACGGCGCTTCCTTGCGAGACAGCAAGGCAATTAGGCGGCTCAAAACGTAGTGTTTCAGCACATCGGCATGGTTGCCGGCATGGAAGGCGTGGCGGTAGTTCATTGGGCGGGCTCCTGTGGCCGGGCAGTTTACCAGTTTGCCAGGCGCCGGATGGATCAGTACGGTGACGGCTGACTCGTCTGGCCAGGGAGAACCGCCATGTCACTGCACGCGCTCTTGGGCACCCAGCTGCCGCTGATTCAGGCACCGATGGCCGGTGTGCAGTTGCATGGTTTGGCCGCCGCTGTATCGAATGCCGGCGCACTGGGTTCGCTGCCTTGCGCCATGCTTGATGCCGCCGGATTGCGCAAGGAGCTGCAATCGCTGCACGAAAAAACCCGCCAACCCTACAACCTGAACTTTTTCTGCCATACACCACCGATCGTAGACAACGCTCGCGAAGCAGCCTGGCGCGAGGCGCTGAGCCCTTACTACGCCGAGTTCGGCATTGATCCGGCGAGCATCGCCAGCGGCCCCGGTCGCCAGCCGTTCAGTGCTGAGATGGCCGATCTTCTGGAGGAGTTCCGGCCGGCCGTGGTGAGCTTCCACTTCGGCCTGCCTTCAGCTGCACTGCTGGCACGGGTCAAGGCCTGCGGAGCCAAGGTGCTCGGCTCGGCGACCACGGTGACCGAAGCGCTGTGGCTCGAAGCCAACGGCGCGGACGCGATTATCGCCCAAGGGCTGGAAGCCGGTGGCCATCGCGGTATGTTCCTTACCGATGAGCTGAGCAGCCAGCTCGGCACCTTTGCCCTGCTGCCGCAGATGGTGCAAGCCGTCAGGCTACCGGTGATTGCAGCCGGCGGGATTGCCGATGCCGCCGGGGTGCGCGCGGCCATGGCTTTGGGGGCGGCGGGGGTGCAAGTCGGCACCGCGTACCTGTGCTGCGATGAGGCCAGCACCAGCGCCATTCACCGTGCTGCCCTGCAAAGCACCGCCGCGCAACACACGGCGCTGACCAACCTGTTCAGCGGCCGCCCGGCGCGCGGCATCGTCAACCGGGTGATGCGCGAGTTGGGGCCGCTCAGCCCCCACGCACCGGCCTTCCCGCTTGCCACGGCCGCCATTGCCCCGCTGCGCACTCAAGCAGAAAGCCAGGGCAGCGGCGACTTCTCGCCACTCTGGGCGGGGCAGAATGTCAGCGGCTGCAAGGCGATAAGCGCCGCCGAACTGACCCGCGAGCTGGCCCTGGGCTTTGCCGGGTAAACAGCAGAGCCCTGCTAAAAAAACACTAGACTGCGACCGGACGCGATCAATCCCCTCGCCCCTACGGGGAGAGGGTTAGGGAGAGGGGATACCTGGCCGATGTGCGGTGTTTTCAGCCCTATCCCCCAGCCCCTCTCCCATAAATGGGAGAGGGGAGCAATGAGCATGGTCCTATGGTCAGGCTTCTCAGGGCGACCCGCCCCGGCCAACGCCCCGTTATCACGCTTATTAATAGTGCTGGGAGCCGCGCAAGCAGCTGCTTAGACTCGGCTTATCGCCACCGGAGGTATCCCCATGTCCGAGTCTCTGCTCAGTTCCCGCAACCTGGCCTTCGAACTGTATGAAGTGCTAGACGCCGAAGGCCTGACCCAGCGTGAACGTTTCGCTGAACACAGCCGCGAAACCTTTGACGCGGCCATCGACACCGCCCGTAGCATCGCGGAAAACCTGTTCGCCCCGCACAACCGCAAGAATGACGAACACGAGCCAGAGTATGTCGACGGCGCGGCGGTGCTGATCCCCGAAGTCAAACCAGCGGTGGACGCCTTCCTCGAAGCGGGCTTCCTCAACGCCACCCGCGAGTTCGAGGTGGGCGGCATGCAGTTGCCCAACCTGCTGTCGCAGGCGTGTTTTGCGCACTTCCAGTCGGCCAACGCGGCGACCACCTCGTACCCGTTCCTGACCATGGGCGCGGCCAACCTGATCGAAAATTTTGGTAGTGCCGAGCAGAAGCAGCGCTTTCTGCAGCCGATGATCGATGGCCGTTTCTTCGGCACCATGGCCCTGACCGAACCGCACGCTGGCTCCTCGCTGTCGGACATCCGCACCCGCGCCGAACCCGCGGAAGACGGCACCTACCGGCTCAAGGGCAACAAGATTTTCATTTCCGGCGGCGACCATCCGCTGTCGGAAAACATCGTGCACATGGTGCTGGCCAAGCTGCCGGATGCCCCGCCGGGCGTGAAAGGCATCAGCCTGTTTATCGTGCCGAAGTTTCTGGTCAACGATGACGGCAGCCTGGGCAAACGCAACGACGTGGTGCTGGCCGGTCTGTTCCACAAGATGGGCTGGCGCGGCACCACCTCCACCGCACTTAACTTTGGTGATAACGGCGATTGCGTCGGCTACCTAGTGGGCAAACCGCACCATGGCCTGAGCTACATGTTCCAGATGATGAATGAGGCGCGCATCGGCGTCGGCATGGGCGCGGTGATGCTCGGCTACGCCGGCTACCTGTACTCGCTGGACTACGCCCGTCAGCGCCCGCAAGGCCGCCTGCCCGATGGCAAAGACCCGATGTCCAATCAAGTGGCGATCATTGAGCACGCTGACGTGCGGCGCATGCTGCTGACCCAGAAAGCCTACGTGGAAGGTTCGTTCGACCTCGGCCTGTACGCCGCACGGCTGTTCGACGACACCCTGACGCTGGAGACCGAGGACGAGCGCCGCATCGCCCTGGAGTTGCTCGATCTGCTCACCCCAATCGTCAAATCCTGGCCATCGGAGTTCTGCCTCAAGGCCAACGAGCTGGCCATCCAGATTCTCGGCGGCCACGGCTACACCCGCGATTACCCGGTGGAGCAGTACTACCGCGACAACCGCCTCAACCCGATCCATGAAGGCACCCACGGCATCCAATCGCTCGACCTGCTCGGGCGTAAGGTGTCGATGAACGGTGGCGCGGCGCTCAAGCAACTGCTCAAGCTGATCCACGGCACCTGCCAGCGCGCCGAGGCACATACTTCGCTGACAGCACTGCGCCAGCCGCTGGAGCAACTGCTGGCACGCCTGCAATCCGTGACTCTTGCCCTGCTGGGCGATTTGATGAGCGGCAAGGTCAACGAAGGCCTGGCCAACTCGGCGCTGTACCTCAAGGTGTTCGGCCATACCGTGATCGGCTGGCGCTGGCTGGAACAAGCAATCCGCGCTGAGGAAGGCTTAGCGCGCGGCAATGCCGCCGATGTCGACTTCTACCAAGGCAAACTGCAGGCCGCACGCTACTTCCTGACCTGGGAAGTGCCGAGCTGCCACCACGATCTGGACATCCTCGAAGCGCGCGACGATACCTGTCTGGGCATGCAGGACGCCTGGTTCTAAGAACCTATATACGATCAGCTGCGCGTCGGCCCTGCTGCGTTAAAAACAGGCTCGGAATGCTCATGTACAACTCGTACACTCCGCTTCCTCGCCTGTTTTTGCCTTGCATGGCTCTAGCTCGCAAGATCGTAAATAGGCTCTAAACGTACCGCATGCCGTTACACGACGTCCGACCAGTGTGAGGTGATTTTTTTCCTGCGGCGAAACCGGTCAGCGGTTAGACTCTCTGGCACGCGCCATGCATAGTGGCACGCACCCCAACCCGCACGGAGTACGCGCCTTGGATGCCAGCACCATCAACAACCTGTTTTTGATCGGTGGCGTGCTGGTGGCAATGAGCATCCTGGTCAGCGCGTTCGGCTCGCGCTTCGGCATCCCCATCTTGGTGGTTTTTCTGCTGGTCGGCATGCTCGCTGGCACCGACGGTCCCGGCGGCATCGCGTTCGACAATTACCCACTGGCCTATCTGGTCGGCAACTTGGCGCTGGCCATCATCCTGCTCGACGGCGGCATGCGCACGCGGGTATCGAGTTTCCGCGTGGCGCTGTGGCCGTCGCTGTCACTGGCCACGGTGGGCGTGCTCATCACCGCCGGGTTAACGGGCGTGGCGGCGGCGTGGCTGTTCAACCTGACCTGGATGGAAGGCCTGCTGATCGGCGCCATCGTCGGCTCCACCGATGCTGCGGCAGTGTTCAGCCTGCTCGGCGGGCGCGGCCTCAATGAGCGGGTCAGCGCGACGCTGGAAATCGAATCCGGCAGTAACGACCCGATGGCGGTGTTCCTTACCGTCACCCTGATCGCCATGCTCGCCAGCGGTCAGGACGGCATGAGCTGGAACCTGCTGGTGCAGTTGCTGCAACAATTCGGCATTGGCGCGCTGTTCGGCCTCGGTGGCGGTTGGCTGCTGCTGAATTTGGTCAACCGCATGGACCTGGCCAACGGCCTGTATCCCCTGCTGGTGGTCAGTGGCGGCTTGATCATCTTTGCCATCACCACCGCGGTCGGTGGCAGCGGTATTTTGTCGATTTACCTGTGCGGCCTGCTGCTGGGCAATCAGCCAATTCGCTCGCGGCACAGTATTTTGCACATGCTCGACGGCCTGACCTGGCTGGCGCAGATTGGCATGTTTCTGGTCCTCGGCCTGCTGGTCACGCCACATGAACTGCTGCCCATCGCCCTGCCGGCACTCGGCCTGGCGCTGTGGATGATTCTCTTCGCACGGCCGCTGTCGATCTTTATCGGCCTACTGCCCTTCAAGGCCTTCCATGACCGCGAGCGCGCCTTTATCGCCTGGGTCGGCCTGCGCGGAGCGGTGCCGATTATTCTTGCGGTGTTCCCACTGATGGCCGGCCTGCCGAATGCCCAACTGTTCTTCAACGTGGCGTTCTTTATCGTGCTGGTGTCACTGGTGCTGCAGGGCACCAGCCTACCCTGGGCGGCCAAACTGCTGCGCGTCACCGTACCGCCAGACCCAGCACCCGTATCACGCGCGGGCCTGGACGTGCACCCAACCAGCCAGTGGGAATTGTTTATCTATCGCCTCGGCGCGGAAAAGTGGTGCATTGGCGCACCGCTGCGCGAACTTAAAATGCCCGAAGGCACGCGCATTGGCGCATTGTTTCGCGACAAACAACTGCTCCACCCCTCAGGCAGCACCACCCTGAAAGCTGGCGACTTGCTCTGCGTAGTGGGCCATGAACATGACTTACCCGCCCTTGGCAAACTCTTCAGCCAAGCGCCGACACGGGGTCAGGATTTGCGCTTCTTCGGTGACTTCGTACTCGAAGGCGATGCTGAACTGGCTGCCATTGCCGCCCTCTATGGCCTCAAGCTGGAAGGGGCCGAAGGCCAGTTGCACCTTGGCCGCTTTATCGCACACAAGATTGGCGGCTCGCCGGTGATCGGTGACCAGGTTGAATGGCAGGGCCTGACCTGGACAGTGGCCGCGATTGACGGGAACAAGGTGCGCAAAGTGGGCGTCAGATTCCCCGAAGGCAGTCGCCCAGGCCCCGGGCTGTTCCTTTAACACGGCTGCCTGTTAGCGTTGCGCGCCGCAAAGCCCAACGGGCATATCTGCGCACGCTAGTCGTTCAGCGCAGGTATAAACCCAGTTTAAGTTAGCCCAAACACCGTTATGCGCAGCACAGGCAGGCGCCCAGACGCCTGTTAAACTCAGCTTCTTTTCGAGCCATTGATCGTCATCATGTCCCTACTTCGTCACGTTCTGTTTATCACCCTGTTCGGTCTCTGCCTGAACGCTCCCCTGCAGGCGGCGGATGCACCCAGCCGCACGGATGTGCAAAACAGCCTGGATGCACTGGCCGACCGCAAACTGCCGGAAGCCGAACAGCTGGCCATCAAGCAGACCTTGGAAAAAACCCTAACGCTGCTCAACGATGCGGCCGACAGCCAACAACGCCTGGTCGATCTGGAAAAACAGCTACAACAAGCTCCGCGCCTGATTAGTGAGGCGCAGCGCGATTACGAGCGGCTGAAAAACAGCACGCCGACGCCCGTGACACAGCGTTATGGCAAAAGCTCTTTGGCCCAACTGGAGCAACTGCTGGCCGACCGCAATGCGCAATTGAGCGAGTGGCAGAAGCAAATCATCGACGCCAACAGCCTGGTGATCACGGCGCAAACCCGACCAGAACGCGCCCAGGCGGAAATCAGCAGCAACCAGACTCGCAGCCTTGAAATCAGCAACATTCTCAAGAGCGGGCGCGAAGCCAATAAATCGCTCAGCACCGAGCGCCGCAATCAATTGCTCGCCGAACAAGCCAAGCTGGAGGCGCAAACGCGCTTGCGCCGTCAGGAGCTGGCCGGCAACAGCCTCCTGCAAGACCTCGGCAACAGCCGCCGCACCTTGCTTGACGAGCGCATCAAGCGCCTTGAGCAAGAACTGCTCGATTTGCAGAACCTGATCAACGAGAAGCGCCGCAGCCTCTCCGAGCAGACCCTGGAGCAGCAATCACGCGAGGTTGAAAAAGCCGGCACCGACAGCCTGCTCGCGCAGGAAAGTGCGCTCAACCTAAAGCTCTCCGACTACCTGCTGCGCGCCACCGACCGGCTCAACGAGCTGACCCGTTTGAATCTGCAAACCAAACAGCAGCTCGACAGCCTGAGCCAGAGCGATCAAGCCCTCGAAGAGCAGATCAGTGTGCTGCAAGGCAGCCTGCTGCTCTCGCGCATTCTCTACAAACAACAGCAAGCCTTGCCCGTACTGAAAATCGACAGTGATCTGCCTGATCAGATCGCCGACCTGCGCCTTTACCAGTTCGAACTGAATCAGCAACGCGAGGCGATCAACAATCCCAGCATGTATGTCGATTCATTGCTCAGCAGCCAGCCCAGCGACTCCGTTGATCAGGCCCTGCGCACGGACTTGGTGGCCCTTATCGATACACGTCGCGAGCTGATTGATCGACTAAACCGTGAGCTCAATACCCTGCTCAATGAGTCCATCACCCTGCAGCTCAGTCAGCGACAATTGAAAACCACGGCCGAAGCCCTGCGCGCTACCCTTGACGAGCAAATGTTCTGGATCCCCAGCAACAAGCCACTCGATCTGGAGTGGATTAAATCAGTCCCGCGCCTGCTGGAACGACAAATAGCCGAGCTGCCCTGGGGGGCCAACCTGCGCCAACTGGCTGCCGGCCTGACCGAACGACCGTTGTTATTTTTACCGCTGCTGCTGCTGATTGCCGTGCTGTTGTGGCGCCGGGGCTACCTGTACCGCAAGCTGCGCGAACTGCACCAGGACATCGGCCATTTCAAGCGTGACAGCCAACTGCACACGCCCCTAGCGATCATGCTCAACCTGCTGTTGGCCCTGCCCGGCGCGCTGTTTCTGGCGCTGTGTGGTTTTGCCTTGCAAATGGATGCGCGCGGGCAAAACACCAACTTGGGCGAAGCGCTGTTCCAAATGGCACAAGCGTGGCTGGTGTTCTACACGCTGTACCGCGTCTTTGCTGATGGCGGTGTAGCTGAACTGCACTTCCGCTGGGGCCGCACACAAGTGGCCTTCCTGCATCAACAGGTGCGCCGTCTGGGCTTGGTTGTGTTGGCTCTGGTGGCCGTAGTGACCGTGGCCAAGCATCAACCCGCCGGGTTGGGCGACGACGTGATTGGCCTGAGCGTGGTGCTTAGCTGCTATGCACTGATGGTCTGGCTGCTGCACAAGTTGCTGCTCAGCGGCCCCATCCGCGAGCACGCCTCAGCCCTGCGCATGCTGATCGGCATTGCCCTTTGCGTGCTGCCACTGGCATTGATCGTTGCCGTGGGCTTTGGCTACTACTACACCGCGCTGAAACTCAGCGAGCGCCTTATCGACACGCTGTATCTGGTGGTGGCCTGGGTCATCCTTGAAGCGACGTTTATTCGTGGTCTCGGCGTCGCGGCCCGTCGCCTGGCCTTCCAGCGCGCCACAACAAAACGCCAAGCCCAAGCCAAAGAAGGCGGAGAAGGCAGCGAAAGTGTGGTGGAAGAACCCACACTGGACATCGAACAAGTCAACCAACAGTCCTTGCGACTGATCCGCCTGGCCTTGCTCGGCACCTTTATCGCCGGTCTGTATTGGGTCTGGGCGGACCTGATTTCAGTGCTGGCCTACCTCGATAACATCACCCTCTACGAGTACAGCAGCGGCTCGGGTGAAACCGCAACACTGGTGCCCATCAGCCTGCGCGATGTACTAGGGGCCCTGATTATCGTCGGCATTACCGTGGCCCTGGGGCGCAACCTACCTGGCCTGCTGGAAGTACTGGTGCTGTCACGGCTGAAACTGGCACAGGGCAGTGCCTATGCCACCACCACCTTGCTGTCCTATGCAATCGTCGCTATCGGCTTCGTCGTCACCCTGTCGACCCTGGGCGTTAGCTGGGACAAGCTGCAATGGCTGGTCGCGGCGCTATCAGTGGGGCTGGGGTTTGGCCTGCAGGAAATCTTCGCCAACTTTATCTCTGGCTTGATCATCCTGTTCGAGCGTCCGGTGCGCATCGGCGACGTGGTCACCATTGGCAACCTGTCCGGCACCGTCAGCAAGATCCGTATCCGCGCCACCACCATCACCGATTTCGATCGCAAAGAAATCATCGTGCCGAACAAAACCTTCGTCACCGACCAACTGATCAACTGGTCGCTCAACGACACCGTCACCCGCGTGATTGTGAAGATTGGCGTGGCCTACGAAACCGATCTGCCGTTGGCACGTAAGCTGATGATGCAAGCGGCTGAAGAGAATCCACGGGTACTGCGCGACCCGGCACCGCTGCTGTTTTTCCTCAACATCAGCGCCAGCACGTTCGACTACGAACTGCGCTTTCATGTACGCGAACTGGCTGATCGCAACGCGGCGACTGACGAGATTCTGACCCGCATTGCCCTTACATTCCGTGAACACAAGGTTGAAATGGCCTTCAACCAAGTTGAAGTGATGATCAAAAATCTGCACGGCCAGGAGCTTAACCTCACCACCGGGCAAATGGTTGCAGCCACTGCCGCCGCCGAGTCCAAGCAAGGCGCATTGCCACCGGCAGGGCCGGCCGTAGATCCGCAGTAACAGGGCACCCCACTAGAAGGAGTTGCCTTAGCGTCTCAGTTTTGCCGGGCACAACTGCCCGGCCGGAGCCAAATCGTGAAATCGCTTAACGAACTGCACTTCGACAACCGCTTCGCTCGCCTGGGTGACGCGTTCTCCACCCACGTTTTGCCCGAGCCGATTGCCGACCCGCGCCTGATCGTCGCCAGCCCGGCCGCCATGGCACTGCTCGACCTCGCCCCGAGTGAAGCCGACAGCGAACTGTTCGCGCAGATTTTCACCGGGCATAAACTGTGGAGCACAGCAGAGCCGCGCGCCATGGTCTATTCGGGGCACCAGTTCGGCGGCTACAGCCCACGCCTAGGCGACGGGCGCGGTTTGCTGCTGGGTGAAGTCATCAACAACGCGGGCCAGTATTGGGACCTGCACCTTAAGGGCGCCGGACCAACCCCCTACTCACGCTCCGGCGATGGCCGCGCGGTGCTGCGTTCCTCGATCCGTGAATTTCTCGCCAGCGAACACCTGCATGCACTCGGCATCCCCAGCTCACGGGCGCTGTGCGTAACCGGCTCCAGCACCCCGGTGTGGCGCGAAAAACAGGAGCGCGCCGCCATGGTGCTGCGCCTGGCGCCCAGCCATATCCGCTTTGGTCACTTCGAGTACTTCTACTACACCCGCCAGCACGACCAGCTCAAACAACTGGCCGAGCATGTGCTGCACCAGCATTACGCCGACTGCGCGCAACAGGAGCAGCCATACCTGGCCATGTTCCGCGAAATCCTTGAGCGCAACGCGGCCATGATCGCCTACTGGCAAGCGTATGGTTTCTGTCATGGCGTGATGAACACCGACAACATGTCGATCCTCGGCATCACCTTCGACTATGGCCCCTACGCCTTCCTCGATGATTTCGACGCCCGGCACATCTGCAATCACTCCGATGACAGCGGCCGCTACAGCTTCAGCAATCAGGTGCCCATTGCCCAATGGAACCTCGCGGCCCTCGGCCAAGCGTTGGTGCCGCTGGTGGAAATTGATGCCCTGCGCGAATGCCTTGGCTTGTTTCTGCCGTTGTATCAGGCGCATTACCTCGACCTGATGCGCAAGCGCCTGGGCCTGCTCAGCGCCGATGACGGCGACGAAGCCCTGGTGCAACGCCTGCTGCAACTGATGCAAAGCAGCGCGGTGGATTACACGCGATTCTTCCGCGAACTCGGCGACAGCCCGGCAGCGCAAGCCGTGGCGCGCCTGCGCGACGACTTCACTGACCTCGCCGGCTTCGACGCTTGGGCCGCCGACTACCTAACGCGCAGCGCACGGGATAGCAACGATCAAACGCAGCGCCGCACACGCATGCACGCGGCCAACCCCAACTACATCCTGCGCAATTACCTGGCCCAAGAGGCGATTGAAGCCGCCGAACAAGGCGACTACGCCCCCGTGCGCGAACTGCATCAGGTGCTGTCACAGCCCTTCGATGAACAACCCGGCTTCGAACGCTACGCCCAGCGCCCGCCAGAGTGGGGCAAGCATTTGGAAATCAGCTGCTCGTCGTAGCCAGTTGCACACAGCGGGAGAGGCTTTAGCCGCGACATTCGCCGCTAAAGCGCCTCCCACAAGACACTCCCGATACACAGCAACGCACAGACACAGTGCGTGGTAGCCATAGGATGGATGACGCCTTTTTCATCCTCCAAACCTGCCACGGTAGATGGATAGAGCGCCATCTCCCCTACTCACTACGCCTAACGCCCAGAGCGGGGCAAGCATTTGGAAATCAGCTGCTCGTCGTAGCCAGTTGCGCACAGAGGGAGAGGCTTTAACCGCGACAATCGCCGCTAAAGCGCCTCCCACGAGACGCTCCCGATACACGGCAACGCACAGACACAGTGCGCGGCAGAGCGACCAGTACAGCCTTATCTATTAAACCGAAAAGGCATATAAACCTTTCCAAACATTCTTAGACTATCTAAGAAAAGCCGATTATCTTCGCGGCCTGCTTACGCCCTGTTCTACCACCCGCTGTCAGGTGCGCACTTTAGTTATGAAAATTCGTGATCTCGATCTCAGCCCGAGCACGCTCAATGATGAGCACCAAGCGTTGGGTCTACCTCCCGTAGAAGACTTCGTCACCCACCCGGACAATCACCCAGTATTGCGCGCAGCCGTATGGTTCGCAGCACTGACATTGATCGGCCTGCTGCTGTTCTTGGCGTGGCGATTGTTCTTTGGCGATAACAACGGCCACAGCGGCCTTGAAATCATCGAAACCACCCTCCACAGCCCAACGTTCTGGAGCGCCGTGGCGGTCGGTTTCTTCGCCCAGGTCATTGATGGTGCTCTGGGGATGGCCTACGGCATCACGGCCACCACCTTCCTGCTAAGCGCCGGCGCATCTCCGGCCGCGGCGAGCGCAAGCGTTCACATTGCGGAGGTATTCACCACCGGTTTATCGGGGATTTCCCATGCCAAACTGGGCAACGTGAATAAATCGCTGTTCTTGCGCCTGCTGTTGCCCGGCATCATTGGCGCCGTTCTTGGTGCCTTGCTGATCACCAGTTTTGATGGAGATGTCTTAAAGCCTTTTATCTCCGCCTACTTGTTGTTGATGGGGCTTTACATCCTCAGCAAAGCCTATCGTCATGTGAAACAACAGCGTCGCGAACCTAAGCATGTGGCCAAGCTGGCCCTTTTTGGAGGGTTTGTGGATGCGGCGGGCGGCGGCGGGTGGGGACCGGTCGTGACCAGCAGCTTACTGGGTTCGGGGAGCGATCCTCGCACCACCATTGGCTCAGTAAACTTCGCCGAGTTCTTCCTGACCATCGCAAGTGCCACTTCCTTTATCCTGCTGGCGGGCCAACCGGATACGTGGATGATGGTTGCAGGCCTGGTCTTTGGCGGCATGTTTGCGGCGCCTTTTGCTGCACTGCTGTGCAAAAAGCTTTCTGCGCGCACCCTGTTAACCATTGTTGGCTGCCTCATCACCCTGATCAGCGCCTATAACATTTACAAAGCACTTAGCTGAACAGTCAACTCGGCATAAGCCTAATAAACGTTCTAACAAAGGCCCGTTTCATTGCCCCAGCGCATTGACCGGGCCTTCTTGCTTTGGCCATGCTGCGGGTCTTTCAAACTGCCCTGAAGGAACGCGCGCATGAAATTGGAAACCTTGGCCATCCACGCCGGCTACAGCCCCGACCCGACCACCAAGGCGGTGGCGGTGCCGATCTACCAGACCAGCTCCTTTGCCTTCGACGACACCCAGCACGGTGCCGATCTGTTCGACCTGAAGGTCGCCGGCAATATCTATTCACGGATCATGAACCCAACCAACGCCGTGCTCGAAGAGCGCGTGGCGGCGCTGGAAGGTGGCGTCGGTGCGCTGGCGGTGGCCTCCGGCATGGCGGCCATCACCTATGCCATCCAGACCGTCGCCGAAGCGGGCGACAACATCGTTTCGGTGGCCAAGCTGTATGGCGGCACCTATAACCTGCTGGCCCACACCCTGCCGCGTTTTGGCATCGAGACACGCTTCGCCGCCCACGACAACATCGCCGCCCTCGAAGCGCTGATCGACGACAAAACCAAAGCCGTGTTCTGCGAATCCATCGGTAACCCGGCGGGCAATATCGTTGACCTGGCCGCGCTGGCCGCCGCCGCACACCGTCATGGTGTGCCATTGATCGTCGACAACACCGTGGCCACACCGATCCTCTGCCGCCCGTTCGAGCACGGCGCGGACATCGTCGTGCACTCGCTGACCAAATACATCGGCGGTCACGGCACCAGCATCGGCGGCATCGTGGTGGATTCCGGCAAATTCCCCTGGGCCGACAACAAGGCGCGCTTCCCCCTGCTCAACACGCCGGACCCGTCCTACCACGGCGTGACCTACACCGAAGCCTTCGGCCCGGCGGCCTTTATCGGTCGCTGCCGCGTAGTGCCGCTGCGCAACACCGGCGCGGCACTCTCGCCGTTCAACGCTTTCCTGATTCTGCAAGGCCTGGAAACCCTGGCGCTGCGCATGGAGCGCCACTGCGAGAACGCACTGAAGGTCGCCCATTACCTGCAAAATCACCCGCAAGTGGCTTGGGTGAAATACGCCGGCCTGCCGGATCACCCCGAGCATGCACTGGCGCAACGTTACTGCGGTGGCAAACCGGCCTCGATCCTCTCGTTCGGCATCGTCGGCGGTCAGGAAGCCGGCGCGCGCTTTATCGATGCGCTGCAGTTGGTGGTGCGCCTGGTCAACATCGGCGATGCCAAATCGCTGGCCTGCCATCCGGCTTCGACCACCCACCGCCAGCTCAATGACGAAGAGCTGCAGCGCGCCGGCGTGCCGCGTGACATGGTGCGACTGTCCATTGGTATTGAGCACAGCGACGACATCCTCGCCGACTTGGCGCAGGCGCTGGACGCCGCGGCACACTAATCGCCCTTGATATCCGCGCAAGCGACTCCAGATAAGGGATAACCGCCTCTGGAGTCGCCCATGTCCAATCCCCTGCTCATCCCCTGCCCACATTGCAACGGACTCAATCGCATCCCTGCTGAACGCCTGAGCGACTCTCCCCGCTGCGGTCGCTGCAAAGGCGAAGTGCTGCACGATAGCCCGTTTGAGCTGACCCAGGCCAACTTTGCGGCGCAGAACAAAGGCGACCTGCCGCTGCTGATCGATGTATGGGCCAGCTGGTGCGGCCCATGCCGCAGCTTTGCGCCCATCTACGAACAAGCCGCTCGCCAGCTGCAAGGCCACTGTCGGTTGAGCAAACTGGACAGCGAAGCCAACCCGCAACTCGCCGGCGAAATGGGCATTCGCTCGATCCCGACGCTGATCCTGCTCAAAGGCGGTGTTGAAGTGGCCCGACAAAGCGGCGCGCTGCCCCTGCCACAGTTGTTCGGCTGGTTGCGTCAGCACGGCATCTGACATCCCCCAAGCTATAGGACGTAGCCCGGATGAAATCCGGGAAACCCGCGCGCGTTTCTCCTGGATTGCATCCGGGCTACGCGCGGGTTACGCAGCACGGCCGGTGAGCGAATCGGTCAATCGACCGCTGAGCTCGCCGTCATTACCGCCGTCACAACCAACCTTTAGGCTGACACCACAACAATAAACGTGGAGCCCTTCATGTCGATGCCCTTGGAGTTGGTACGCCAACTCACCGAAGAACAAATCGCCTTCGTTAAACGCAGCGGGCTCAAGGCCGAGATATTGGAACCCGGACACGTCAGCCTGCTGATGCCGCTGGCCGGTAACCAAAATCACATCGGCAGCATGTACGCAGGCGCACTGTTCACCCTGGCGGAAATTCCCGGCGGCGCACTCTTTCTCACCAGCTTCGACGCGCAGCACTTTTACCCCATCATCAAGGAAATGAACCTACGCTTTCGTCGCCCGGCAACCGGTGATATTCGCGTAGAAGCACGCCTGGAAGACGCACAAATTCAGGCCCTGCAAAAACAGGCAACAGAAGAAGGCAAAGCCGACTACGTTTTAGAGTTGCAGCTGATCGACGAGAGTGGTGAAGTAGTGGCTCAGAGTCGCGGTTTGTACCAGTTACGCAAACGCTGACGCCTGACCTTGCCCTGGGTCAAAAGCGCAGTTATGACTCGAGGTCACAAAAATGTGCCGACATGCATCGGCAGGAGAGCGCCGCCCATGCCCAGTCACATCCTTATTGCCCACGACCTGCGCGACACTGCGGACATGGCCCTGTGCCGCGCCACGCAACTGGCCAAGCAATTCAACGCCAAGCTGACCATCCTTCATGTGCTTGATCCCAACAAGACCAGCCAAGAACAGGATGCCGCCAAACAGGCGCTCGATCGCAGCCTCACTCAATATGCGCCACCCGGCACACAATTGCTGGTTCGCAGCGGCATCAAACCCTCGGAAGTGGTGTTGCAACAACTTAACGAACTGGGCTGCGACCTGCTGGTACTTGGCGGTCACCACCAGCGTCATGACTTTTTCTCCGGCACCAGCTTGGACCGCATTGCGCGCAACTGCCCGGTGCCGCTGCTGCTGGTTGCACGCAATGATTCACGCCCCTACGAGCGTGCACTTTCGGCCATCGACTTCTCGCTGTGCGCCTGCAGCGCCTTGGGCCAGGCTTACCGCCTGCTGCCAGAAAACGCCACCTTGCACGCCCTGCATGTGTTTGAGCCGGACAAAGGCACACCTAAACAGGTCGAAGCACAACTGGACACACAGAAAGCCCTGATCAGCCAGCTACTGGAAGATGAGGCTCAAAACCTGCCACCGACTGGCCCCAGCCTGACCCATTCGGTCGAGCAAGGCGGAATCCTGCGCTGCCTGCAGAGCCACCTGAAAACCCACGACATTGAATTGCTGGTGCTCGGCAGCCATGGCCGCAGCGCGCTCTCACAAGCCCTGCTTGGCAGCTTGGCGCAGCACTTCCTGCACAAAGCGCCGTGTGACATTTACGTCGTCCGCTGACGATCTGCTGCGCGTCGGCCCTGCTGCGTTGAAAACAAGTTCGGAATGCTCATGTACAAAAGTACACTCCGCTTCCTCACCTGTTTTCGCCTTGCATGGCTCTAGCTCGCGAGATCTTCAATAGGCTCTGAACCAGAAAATAAAAAAGCTGCCTAGGCAGCTTTTTTGTTATCCAGGCTCTGCTCAGTCAGCGCTGTTGAGCAAGTCATGCAGCTCAACAAACTGTTGAGTCAACTTATGGTTGCGATCCAGGTAAATCAGCGGTGTGCAGGCTTGATGCGACTCACGCATCTTTACCGAACTCATCAAGTTAACCGGCAATACCGGCAACCCTTCGGCAATCAACTCATCGAGCAACTGTTGCGGCAGCGTGGCACGCGGCTGGAATTGATTGACCACAATGCCTTCGACTTCCAGGCCCTCATTGTGGTCTTCCTTGAGTTCTTCGATTTCACGCAACAAGCCATACAGCGCCTGACGCGAAAAGCTGTCGCAGTCAAAAGGAATCAACACCCGATCCGCCGCGATCAATGCCGATACCGTGTAGAAGTTCAACGCGGGCGGGGTGTCTAAATAAATCCGCTCGTAATCTTCACTGAGGTCTTCGAGCAGTTTGCGCAGCTTGTTGATCTTGTGCTTTTGCTCAAGTTTGGGCTGCAAATCAGCCAGCTCAGCCGTGGCGGTGACGACATGCAGGTTGTCGAATGGCGTTTCGTAGATATCCACGCCGCCCTTCTTACCGAACGGCGCTGACGACAACGTGCCTTTAAAGAACTCAGCGATACCCATGGGGATGTCCTCGCCGGTAAGACCGGTGAGGTAATGGGTCGAATTGGCCTGAGCATCAAGGTCGATCAGCAGCGTGCGATAGCCCTGAGAGGCGCTTACCGCAGCCAGGTTGCAGGCAATGCTGGACTTACCCACCCCGCCCTTCTGGTTAAAAATCACGCGCCGCATGAAACACCTCCCTGAGCCCCGAAATGGTCTTGGATTCTATGCAAAGTACGTGACAAGGGCGAGGCTTTAGCAAACCTCCCGATCAGCCGTGATACTGCGCCGACAACTCATGCACCGCTTCGAAGAAGGCGCGAGCGTGCTCCGGGTTCACTTCCGGGGTGATGCCGTGGCCGAGGTTGAAGACATGGCCGCTGCCATGACCATACGCCGCGAGGATGCGCCCTACTTCGGCGCGGATCGCTGCCGGGTTGGCATACAGCACGCTAGGGTCCATGTTGCCTTGCAGTGCCACCTTGTTGCCGACGCGGGCGCGGGCGCTGCCGATGTCGCAGGTCCAGTCCAAACCCAGTGCCTCAACGCCGGTTTCAGCCATGGACTCCAACCACAGACCGCCACCCTTGGTGAACAGAATGACCGGTACACGGCGGCCGTCGTGCTCACGAATCAGGCCATCGACGATTTTCTTCATGTAGGCCAGCGAAAACTCTTGGTAGGCCGCCGACGACAGTGAGCCACCCCAGGAGTCGAAGATCTGCACCGCTTGCGCACCCGCTCTGATCTGCCCGTTGAGGTAACTGGTCACTGACTGCGCCAGTTTATCGAGGAGTGCATGCATGGCCTGCGGGTTGTCGTAGAGCATGGCCTTGGATTTGCGGAAGTCTTTGCTTGAGCCGCCTTCGACCATATACGTGGCCAGCGTCCAAGGGCTGCCGGAGAAGCCGATCAGCGGCACACGGCCGTTTAGCTCGCGGCGAATGGTGCGTACGGCCTCCATCACATAACCCAGGTCCTGCTCGGGATCGGGAATGGGTAGCGCCTCGATATCGGCCATCGAACTGATCACTTTCTTGAAGCGCGGGCCTTCGCCGGTTTCAAAGTACAGGCCTTGGCCCATGGCATCAGGGATGGTCAGGATGTCGGAGAAGAGGATTGCCGCATCCAGTTGCGGGTAACGGTCCAGCGGCTGGATCGTGACTTCACAGGCCAGTTCCGGGTTCTTCATCAGCTTGACGAAATCACCGGCTTTAGCGCGGGTCGCGCGGTACTCCGGCAGGTAACGACCAGCCTGACGCATCATCCACACGGGGGTAACGTCCACCGGTTGCTTGAGCAGGGCACGAAGGAAGCGGTCGTTCTTCAAGACGGTCATGGCAGATCCCGATCTAAGTCAGCAGTAAAAAGTGCGGGCATTTTCGCAGAGCGCAAAACAAAAGGCACGGCGAGTGCCGTGCCTTTTGTCTATAGGGTCAATTTGTCGCGGCCGCCGTTGGGCTTCGCTGCGCTCAACCCAACCTACACGCCGAGGTAGTCGAGGATACCTTCGGCGGCATTACGGCCTTCGAAGATCGCCGTTACCACCAGGTCAGAACCGCGCACCATATCGCCACCCGCAAAGATTTTCGGGTTGCTGGTCTGGTGCTTGAATTGGCTCTGCTCAGGCGCAACGACGCGGCCCTGGTTGTCGGTTTCGATTTTGAAATCGGGGAACCAGGCAGCTGGGCTTGGACGGAAGCCGAAGGCGATCAGCACGGCTTCCGCCGGGATGATTTCCTCAGAACCCGGAATCGGCTCAGGGCTGCGACGGCCACGGGCATCCGGCTCACCGAGGCGAGTTTCGACCACTTTAACGCCCTCAACCTTGCCGTCACCGACGATGGCGATGGGTTGGCGGTTGAAGAGGAACTTCACCCCTTCTTCCTTGGCGTTTTTCACTTCCTTGCGCGAGCCCGGCATGTTCTCTTCGTCGCGGCGGTAAGCGCAGGTGACCGACTTAGCCCCCTGACGGATCGACGTACGGTTGCAGTCCATCGCCGTATCACCACCGCCGAGGACGACGATGCGCTTGCCTTTCATGTCGATAAAGTCTTCAGGCGACTTCTCGAAACCGAGGTTGCGGTTCACGTTGGCAACCAGGAAGTCCAGCGCATCGGTGACGCCCGGCAGGTCTTCACCAGGGAAGCCGCCCTTCATGTAGGTGTAGGTGCCCATGCCCATAAACACGGCGTCGTACTCATCCAGCAGTTGCTGCATGGTCACGTCTTTGCCGATTTCGGTGTTCAGACGGAACTCGACACCCATGCCGGTGAAAACTTCACGGCGGTGGCTCAACACGGTTTTTTCCAGCTTGAACTCAGGAATACCAAAGGTCAGCAGGCCGCCGATTTCCGGGTTCTTGTCGAACACCACCGGGGTCACACCGTTGCGCACCAGTACGTCGGCGCAGCCCAGGCCAGCAGGGCCCGAACCAATAATCGCCACGCGCTTGCCGGTCGGCACAACGCCCGACATATCCGGACGCCAGCCCATGGCGAAGGCCGTGTCGGTGATGTATTTCTCCACCGAACCGATGGTCACTGCACCAAAACCGTCGTTCAGGGTGCACGCACCCTCGCACAGACGGTCCTGCGGACACACGCGGCCGCAGACTTCCGGCAGGGTGTTGGTCTGGTGCGACAGTTCGGCGGCGGCGAGGATGTTGCCCTCGGACACCAGCTTGAGCCAGTTGGGAATGAAGTTGTGCACCGGGCACTTCCATTCGCAATAGGGGTTACCGCAGCCCAGGCAACGGTGCGCCTGGTCAGCCGCTTGGGCAGGCTTGAAGTTGTCGTAGATCTCGACGAACTCTTTCTTACGCTGACGCAACAGTTTCTTCTTCGGGTCTTTGCGCCCGACTTCGATGAACTGGAAGTCGTTATTCAGACGTTCAGTCATTGCATTACCTCTTAACCGCAGCTGCACGCTTCAAGCGTTGCGCCGCAAGACAATCACGTTGATCCGGTAAGCCCTGGTTGCTTCTGACTGCAGCCTAAGGCTTACCGCTTGCAACTGCTTTTATTGCGGGTTGGCACGTGTGCTGGAGAGCAACGACTTCAGGCTTGCCGCCTTCGGTTTGACCAGCCAGAACTTGCGCAGGTAGTCGTCGAGGTTTTCCAGCAGGGTAGCGCCCCACTCGCTCGATGTTTCTTGGACGTACTCAGTGAGCACGCGCTCCAGGTGGCTACGGTAAGCCTCCATCGACTCATTGTTAATGCGCTGAATTTCCACCAGCTCATGGTTAACACGGTCGTAGAAGCTGTTATCCAGATCAAGCACATAGGCGAAACCGCCGGTCATGCCAGAGCCGAAGTTGTAGCCTGTTTTACCCAGCACGCAGACAAAGCCGCCAGTCATGTATTCGCAGCAATGATCGCCCGTGCCTTCTACGACGGTATGCGCGCCGGAGTTCCGCACAGCAAAACGCTCGCCTGCAGTACCTGCAGCAAACAGCTTGCCGCCAGTGGCACCGTACAAGCAGGTGTTACCGATGATGGCGCTGTCCTGCGTCTTGAACGGGCTGCCTTTCGGCGGGGTGATCACTAGCTTGCCACCGGTCATGCCCTTGCCGACGTAATCGTTGGCATCGCCTTCCAAATACAGGTTCAGACCACCGGCGTTCCACACGCCGAAGCTCTGGCCAGCCGTGCCCTTGAAGCGGAACGTAATCGGCGCCTTGGCCATGCCCTGGTTGCCGTGCTTGCGGGCGATTTCGCCGGAGACACGAGCACCAATGGAGCGGTCGCAGTTGCAGATGTCCAACTCAAACTCGGCACCGCTGGCCGCATCAATAGCAGACCTGGCCAACTCGACCATCTTCTCGGCCAGCAGGCCTTCATCGAATGGCGGGTTCTTCTCGACCAAACAGAACTGCGGCTTGTCCGCTGGAATGTGGTCGCTGCCGAGCAGCGGCGTCAGGTCCAGATGACCCTGCTTGGCGGTCTCGCCCGGCAGCATTTCCAGCAGATCGGTACGGCCGATCAGCTCTTCCAGGCTGCGCACGCCCAACTTGGCCAGCCACTCACGGGTTTCTTCGGCGACATAGGTGAAGAAATTCATCACCATTTCGACGGTGCCGATGAAGTGGTCCTTGCGTAGCTTGTCGTTCTGCGTGGCCACACCGGTGGCGCAGTTGTTCAGGTGGCAAATACGCAGGTATTTGCAGCCCAGCGCGATCATCGGCGCGGTACCAAAGCCAAAGCTTTCGGCACCGAGGATCGCCGCTTTGATCACGTCGAGGCCGGTCTTCAGACCACCGTCAGTCTGTACCCGCACTTTGCCGCGCAGGTCGTTGCCGCGCAGGGTCTGGTGGGTTTCAGCGAGGCCGAGCTCCCACGGCGCGCCCGCATACTTGATCGAGGTCAGCGGCGATGCACCGGTACCACCGTCGTAACCGGAGATGGTGATCAGGTCGGCATAGGCCTTGGCCACGCCGGCGGCAATGGTGCCGACACCGGCTTCCGCCACCAGCTTGACCGAGACCAACGCCTGCGGATTGACCTGCTTAAGGTCAAAAATCAGCTGCGCCAAGTCTTCAATCGAATAGATGTCATGGTGCGGCGGTGGCGAAATCAGCGTCACGCCCGGCACGGCGTAGCGCAATTTAGCGATCAAACCGTTGACCTTACCGCCCGGCAGTTGGCCGCCCTCACCAGGCTTGGCACCTTGAGCCACCTTAATCTGCAGCACTTCGGCGTTGACCAGGTATTCCGGGGTTACACCGAAACGGCCGGTAGCGACTTGCTTGATTTTCGAGCTGCGCACGGTGCCGTAGCGGGCCGGGTCTTCGCCGCCCTCACCGGAGTTAGAGCGCGCGCCCAGACGGTTCATCGCCTCGGCGATGGCTTCGTGAGCTTCCGGCGACAACGCGCCGAGGGAAATCCCGGCAGAGTCAAAGCGCTTGAGAATTTCACCCAGCGGCTCAACCTGATCCAGTGCGATTGGCTGATCGGCCAACTTCAGTTTCAGCAGGTCGCGCAGCATCGAGACCGGACGGGTGTCGACCAGCGTGGTGTATTCCTTGAATTTTTCGTAGCTGCCTTGCTGCACCGCCGCCTGCAGGGTGTTGACCACATCCGGGTTGTAGGCGTGGTACTCGCCGCCGTAAACAAACTTGAGCAAGCCGCCTTGCTGGATCGACTTGCGCGCGTTCCAGGCTTCGGCCGCGAGCAGCTTCTGCTCGTTTTCGATATCGACGAAGCGCGCGCCCTTGATGCGGCTGGCCACACCCCGGAAGCACAGTTCGGTGACGTCATCGGCCAGGCCGACGGCTTCGAACAACTGCGCACCACGGTAGGACGCCACGGTGGAGATCCCCATCTTCGACAGGATCTTCAGCAGGCCTTTGGAGATGCCTTTGCGGTAGTGCTTGAACACTTCATACAAATCGCCCAGCACTTCGCCGGTGCGAATCAGGTCGCCCAGCACCTCATAAGCGAGGAACGGGTAAACCGCCGACGCGCCGAAGCCGAGCAGCACTGCATAGTGGTGCGGGTCGCGGGCAGTCGCCGTCTCGACCAAGATGTTGCAGTCGCAACGCAGGCCTTTTTCGGTCAGGCGGTGGTGAATCGCACCGGTAACCAGCGAGGCGTGAGCCGGCAGTTTGCCTGGCGCAATGTGGCGGTCAGACAGAACCAGCAGCACCTTACCGGCGCGCACGGCTTCTTCAGCCTGATCAGCCATATTGCGCACAGCGGCTTCCAGACCGAGCGACTCGTCGTAGTTCATGTCGATCAGTTGACGCTCGAAGCCTGGGCGATCCAGGTTCATCAAGGCGCGCCACTTAGCCGGCGAGATCACCGGGCTGCTGAGAATCACCCGAGCGGCGTGCTCCGGCGACTCTTCGAAGATATTGCGCTCGGCACCGAGGCAGATCTCCAGCGACATGACGATGGCTTCGCGCAGCGGGTCGATTGGCGGGTTGGTGACCTGCGCGAACTGCTGACGGAAGTAGTCATAAGGCGAACGCACGCGCTGGCTGAGCACAGCCATCGGCGTATCGTCACCCATGGAGCCGACCGCTTCCTGGCCTTGTTCGCCCAACGGACGCAGCACCTGATCACGCTCTTCGAAGGTGACCTGGTACATCTTCATGTACTGCTTGAGCTGGCCGACGTCATAGAACGCCGAGCCATGGTCGCGGTCTTCCAAGGTCGCCTGAATGCGCTGGGCACTCTTGCGCATCCACTGCTTGTAGGGGTGACGCGACTTCAGGCGGTTATCGATGTCATCGCTGCCGAGGATCTGCCCGGTTTCGGTGTCCACCGCGAGAATCTGCCCCGGGCCTACGCGGCCTTTGGCCAATACGTCTTCAGGGGCGTAGTTCCACACGCCGATTTCCGACGCCAGAGTGATATAGCCATTTTTGGTGGTGACCCAACGCGCCGGACGCAGACCGTTACGGTCGAGCAGGCACACAGCATGGCGGCCGTCGGTAAGCACCACACCGGCCGGACCATCCCAGGGCTCCATGTGCATGGAGTTGTATTCGTAGAACGCACGCAGGTCGGCGTCCATGGTTTCAACGTTCTGCCAGGCTGGCGGAATAATCATGCGCACGCCACGGAACAGGTCGATGCCGCCGGTGACCATCAACTCGAGCATGTTGTCCATGCTGGAAGAGTCGGAACCCACGCGGTTAACCAGCGGACCGAGTTCGTCCAAATCAAAGATCTGATCGTTGGCGAACTTCAGGCGACGTGCCTGGGCCCAGTTGCGGTTACCGGTGATGGTGTTGATTTCACCGTTGTGCGCCAGAAAGCGGAACGGCTGAGCCAGCGGCCACTTCGGCAAGGTGTTGGTGGAGAAACGCTGGTGGAAGACGCAAATGGCGGTCTGCAGGCGCTCATCACCCAAGTCTGGGTAGAACTGCTGAAGGTCGGCCGGCATCATCAGGCCTTTGTAGATGATGGTCTTGTGCGAAAAACTGCAGATGTAGTGATCGCTATCAGCGGCATTGGCCACCGACGAACGGCGCCGCGCACTGAACAGCTTGATCGCAAATTCCTGATCGGAAAGGCCTTCGCCCCCGATAAACACCTGCTCAATCTGCGGCAAACGCTCAAGCGCAAGACGACCCAGCACGCTGGTGTCGATCGGTACCTTGCGCCAGCCGACCAGTTGCAAACCGGCCGCCAGAATCTCGCGATTCATGTTTTCGCGCGCCGCTTCGGCTTTAACCGGGTCTTGGTTGAGGAACACCATGCCCACGGCGTACTGCTTAGGCAGTTCAACGGCAAAGTGCTGCTGGGCCATGGCCCGCAGGAAAGTATCAGGCTTCTGGATCAGCAGACCGCAACCGTCACCGGTTTTACCATCGGCGTTAATCCCGCCGCGGTGGGTCATGCATGTCAGGGCTTCAATCGCGGTCTGCAGCAGGTGATGGCTAGCCTCACCCTGCATATGGGCGATCAGGCCGAAGCCGCAGTTATCCTTGAACTCATCAGGACGGTACAAACCTGCTTTCATAGGGACTCTCACCAGACGGCCTTTCACAAGGCAATTACTTTCTAATTCAACCACTTACCAATCGCGCAGGGCTGTGCCCCAGCTTTGCGCAGGCGAAAGGGTGGTCATTGTACATACCCACCTAGGCGGTCACAAATCTTAGTGACGAAGCCTTGAAAACTTATGTCGCTAAAACGAAGGATAAGACTGGAAGGTCGTGGTAGCGACCAACCAGTCAGCGATGCACCAACGAGCCTGCTACCTGGCCTGAGCAATTTCTTGCTGAATGCCCGCAAAGTTTCGTGGCCAGGGCTTCCCAGCCTGCACCTTGGCAGGCAGCGAACGCAAGGCCGCTTGCGCCGCATCACGCGTCGCAAAGCTGCCATACGTCACCACGTACAATGGCTGCCCCTGGTGCAACTTCTTGAAGTAACGGTATTCCGAGCCGTGCGCCTTAACAAAAGCTTGCGCTCCGCTCTCCTGGCGCGCACCCAGAATTTGCAGAGTAAACCGCGAGCCCGCTTGGGTCGCATACCAACCACCGGCAGTTGCACTCTTCACCGGCGCAGCAGGCGTTTGCGGCTTGGCGATCTGCGACGGCGCAACGGCCGGCGCAACCGGTCTAGCAACAGGCACAGCAGGCTTAGGGACAGGGGCAACCGGCACCGCAGCAGGAGCAGGAGCAGGAGCAGGAGCAGGAGCAGGAGCAGGAGCAGGAGCAGCCTGCACAACTGGTGCGACAGGAACAACAGGAACCGCATCAGCAGTCATACCGCGCGCAACGGCTGCGCCTACGCCCTCCGACTCTTCGACTCCGCCCAACCCAGCCGCCTGTGCCAAGGGCTCGCGAATAACCGGTTGCGCCTCCCCCACCAAAGGAAGCGGCAGAGGCTGATTAGCCCCCTCGAATTGAATGGCAGGCGCGCCTGACGCTGGAGTCTCGGCCTGCACTTCAACAGGCGCAGCCTCACCGAGAGGCAGCTCTGCAATAACCGGCGCCTCAGCATCATCCGCCACCCGATCTTGCATAAACCAAGCGGCCATCACACCAACAATCACAACGCACAAAGCAAGCAGATGCTTGCGAGGTAAACTGAACGCAAAACCTCCACGCGCCCCTTTCGCACGCTGAGCCAGCATGCCGTCGACCAAAACATCGCGCGCCACTTCATTGATTAAGCCAGGCCAGCCACCTGAACGCTCTTGGATTTCTTCCAGCTGCTCCTCACTCAGAAGCTCAACACCCTGACCCGCCCCTTCAAGACGCTGCGAAAGATACTCGCGCGCCTCATCTTCGCTATAGGGCTGCAACTCAATGACATGAAATCGCTCATCACCAGCCGATACATGATCAAGTCTTGGCAACAACTGCGACTCAGCAAATAAGAACACGTGCGCTCGCCCTTCGGCATTTCCCGCCGCCAGACTCATGAGCATGGTCAACGCGGCATCACTCAAGTCTTCAGCGTCATCAATCAGGATATAGACATCTTGCCCGGTCAATGCCAGTTGCGCGATCTGGGCTAAAACTGCCGGTAAGTCCGGACGCTGCACCTGCAGACCTTGCGCCACCTGTCGCAAAATACTGGCAGGATCAGATGCACCTTTAGCCGAGACAACCACACTGAGCACTGATTGCTTGTTGGTGCTGGCCACCAAAGCCTGTCGCAACAGCGTCTTTCCGCTGCCGTCCGGCCCACTGACCACAAGCAATAATTGGCTATAGCGAGCCAAATGGTGCAGTTGGCCGAGCACCGGCTTTCGCTGTGCGGGAAAGAACTTAAAACCCGGAACGCGCGCTGCAAAAGGGTCATGAGTAAACTGGTAGTGATCGAGAAAAGACTCGTCAGCATGCAAACTGGTCATGGGGCACTCATTAGTTTTTAAGCAAAGCCAACTGCGCGGCGTAATCAGCGCTTAGCGTGGCATCCAAAATTTCACGCGGGAAGTCACCCGTAACAACGGCCTCACCCAAACCCTGCAACAGCACTAGGCGTAACTTTCCGTTCATCACCTTTTTATCGACCGCCATGTGCTCCATAAAGTCCTCAGCAGTCATATCCTGAGGCGGTACAACAGGTAAACCTGCGGAGATAAACAGGCGTACTACGCGCTCACGCTCTGCTGTGGTGATCCAACCAAGTCGCTCCGACATATCCAAAGCCATGACCGTACCCGCCGCAACAGCCTCGCCATGCAGCCAGTTGCCGTAGCCCTGATGGGTTTCAATCGCATGACCAAACGTATGACCCAGATTGAGCGTGGCACGCACACCTGACTCACGCTCATCGGTTGCAACCACACGCGCCTTGGCAGCGCAGGAGCGCTCAATAGCTTGAGCGAGAACAACCTGATCGAGCGCTCGCAATGCCGACATATGCTCTTCAAGCCAAGTCAAAAAAGGCTCATCGCATATCAAGCCATACTTGATAACCTCAGCCAAACCCGCGGAAAGCTCTCGGGCGGGCAAGGTCAAGAGCGTTGCTGTATCAATCAGCACCGCCTGGGGCTGATAAAACGCACCAATCATGTTCTTGCCCAGAGGGTGATTGATGCCTGTTTTGCCACCCACCGAGGAGTCAACCTGAGAGAGCAATGTGGTTGGCACCTGAATGAAATTCACCCCGCGCTGGTAGCAGGCAGCAGCAAATCCCGCCATGTCACCGATAACACCACCACCAAGCGCTATGACCGTTGTGCCGCGATCGTGACGAGCACCGAGGAGACCATCAAAAATGAGCTGCAGTGTTTCCCACGTCTTGAAACGTTCACCGTCAGGCAATATCACAGTGGTGACGCTTGAGCCTGCAAGAAGTCGCTCAAGGCCAGCTAAATAGAATGGCGCGACCGTTTCATTGGTAATGATTGCGACTTGCCGACCGGCAATATGCGCAGCCAGCAGGTCGGCGCGCGCCAACAAATCAGCACCTATGTA
Organism: Pseudomonas sp. Ga0074129; assembly: GCA_001465025.1. Lineage (GTDB taxonomy): Bacteria > Pseudomonadota > Gammaproteobacteria > Pseudomonadales > Pseudomonadaceae > Aquipseudomonas. The sequence goes on along the minus strand of LNDO01000087.1, from coordinate 18,698 downwards.
AATCGGATAGCTGCGCTCAGCAAGATCGACATGAATAGTCTGCATAAGGCCCCCAGAAAACAAAGGAGGCTAGGATAGCGCAGAACAGCCCGCGCTTTAACGAGGAGATAGTGCCGCAAGCCGATCGAGGATTTCCTGAACCACTAGACGCGGCGGACGCTCGTCGGTTTCAATCACTACATCGGCTATTTCTCTGTACAGCGGATCACGCAGAGCAAAGAGATCAGCCAAAACCTTACCTGGGTTGGCCGAGCGCAAAAGCGGACGGTTGCGATCACGTGACGTACGGTCTATCTGCTGCTCAACAGACGCATGCAAATAAACCACTCGACCACCTGCCCTAAGCGCAGTTCGATTCTCCGAACGCATTACCGCACCGCCGCCAGTGGCCAATACGACCCCATCGGAAGTACAAAGGTCTTCGATAACAGCCTGCTCACGCTCACGAAAACCCTGCTCACCCTCAACATCAAAGATCCAAGGGATATCTGCGCCGGTTCGCTGCTCGATTTCCTTATCGGAGTCTTTGAACGGCAAGCGCAGTTCTTTAGCCAGCAACCGCCCGATGGTGCTTTTACCAGCCCCCATCGGGCCAACCAAGATCAAATTTCGCACTGAATCAGCGACTCACCGAAACGGCTTTGTTGTCCATGATGCGAGGAGTAAGAAAAATAAGCAGCTCAGACTTGTTATCCCGCACAACATCGCTACGGAAAAGTCGCCCAGCAAAAGGCAAGTCTCCCAAGAAAGGCACCTTGTTAGTTTCCTTAATCTGGGTGTTGCTGAACACACCACCCAACACGATAGTTTCACCATCACTGACCAAAACTTTGGCATTCACCTCATTTTTATCAATGGACGGAACACCATCCCCCGCACCTATAGGTGCATCCTTTGTAACTTTAACCTCCATCAGTATACGATTATCAGGTGTAATCTGCGGCGTCACCTCTAGGGACAATGCCGCTTCCTTAAACGAGGTGCTCGTTGCGCCGCTAGAGCTAGCCTCCTGATAAGGAATTTCGGTACCCTTAATAATTTTAGCGGTTTCTTTATCTGACGTTACAACCTTTGGTTGAGAAACCACTTCACCATTATTCGATGCCTCCAAAGCAGAAAGTTCAAGATCAAGAATAGTGTTATTTGTAATAAAGCCGATACCTATACCTGTAGAGCCCGCAACTCCCATATCCACAAAGTTACCAAGTGACGGTTCCGGATTCTGTACGCCTAGATTCTGGCCATAACCGGGTGCACCGGGGCGATCCCCCCCCTGACCACCTACAACAAGATTCCCATCACCAACGCGCGCGCCGCGCCAATTGACACCCAAAGCCTTATCATAGCCGACATTGGCCTCAACGATTCGGGCCTCAATCATGACCTGACGCACAGGAATATCCAACTGAGTCACGATTCGACGGAGCTCATCCAAACGCACCTGAGTCTGGTAGGCGATAATACTATTAGTCCTATCGTCTACTGTAATTGATCCCCGATCATCGGCACTGCCTTCGGTACCGGTAACAGACTGGAACAACTTGGCCATATCTGATGCCTTGGCGTAATTAACCTGAATCAATTCACGACGCAAGGGCGCGAGTTCCGCGATCTGCTTTTGAGCTTCCAACTCCTGCCGCTCTCTTGCTGCAATTTCATCAGCGGGTGCCACAAGTAGAACATTGCCCACCTTACGCTTATCCAAACCCTTAGTCTTAAGCACCAAGTCAAGCGCCTGATCCCACGGAACATTTTGCAACCGAAGGGTTATATTGCCGCTAACAGTATCACTGGCCACAAGATTAAGGTCAGTAAAATCAGCAATAAGCTGCAACACAGAACGAACATCGATATCTTGGAAATTTAATGATAGCTTTTCACCCGTATAGGCAAACACATCATTTTTCCTCTTATCAACTTCGTCCTGCGTCAAAGGCTTAACACTCAGCGTAAGCTTATCATCTGCCTGGTAGGCCAAATAATCATAACTACCAACTGGCTCAATAACTATACTCGCCTGACCATTAATATCTGTCGCACTTACGAGCTGAACGGGCGTGGCAAAATCTTTAACATCAAGCTTCACGCGAAGCGATTCGGGCAGCAATGTTTTGGGGAAGTTGAGCCTGATTTTGCCACCTTGATCCTGAATATCAGGGCTCAAAGCAGCATCAGACAAGGTAATAACAACATTGCCCTCGCCTTGATCACCACGCTGAAAATCAATATTTCGAATCGCTCGCTCTTGAGGAGCAAAAGCCTGAATAGGCGATGGCTTTACAGAAGCAGGGCTAGCAAAGCCTGGGGCTACAGCTGCACCCTCACCTACAACAACATACAGAGCATTACCCTCTGTGCGGGTAGTGTAGGGGGACAAGTTAGTCAAATTAACAATTAAGCGAGTTCGATCCTTAGCCTCAACAACGGTAACACTTCGAGCATTTCCAACACCAAGCTCCTTGTTTTTAATCCCAAGCTTATTAGAAACACTAGGTAGATCTAGAGCGATTCGGGCTGGCTGGTCAATTGTGTACCCGCGAGGAGCTAGGACTGGCTCATCAAAAGTCAGCTTCAACTCAACCCTATCGCCTGGCAAAGCTGCAACATCCAAAGAGTTGAGGTTAGCAGCATAGATATCTGAACCGGCTATCACGCTGGCAAAACAAATAGTAAGACGTACAAGAAAGTGGTTCATTGAGCTATCCCGAAGTACTGGCCAATTATTTATTTTCATAATCTGATGAGCTCCGTTAAGAGCGCTCCTTGAGAGAGAGACTGCGCGGACGCTCCAACCAGCCACCTTCACCATCGGGAACAATCTCAAGCACATCAACTTTACCATCGTCAATGGACTGAATTTTTCCATGGTTACGACCGAGATAATCACCTACACGTACGCGGTGCACACCATTTGCGCCACTTATCAGAGCAAACACGCCACCACTGTTTGAGAGAGTACCAACCATCTGGAAGGTTTCAATATTGAAATCCTCCAGAAACTGCCTCACCCTCGACTCGTCTGGCTTAACATCAACTGAGCCCTTTTGACGGGCAGTCAATTCCAGTGTTATTGGTGGCTGAAAAGGATTACGCAGGGATGCTGCACCGTACGTAAAGCTTTCGTAAGGCTGAAATTTTGGTAAAGGTTCAATAGAACCCTTCGGCCTTGCGCGCACTTCGTCCATATAAGACTGAAGGTCGCTGAAGTTATTAGAAGCACCGCATCCGCTCGTGACAACCACGACAAGACTAAAACCTAGGATATTCTTTTTCACTTAGAAAGCCCCTTATCGTTATACCGATAGGTCTTAGCCAGAATACTCATCCGCAGAGAGCTAGCACCGTCAACATTCATTGGAACAAGATCAAAGTCGTGCAGGGTTACAATTCTCGGCAAACTTGCAACCCCACTTACAAAGCTTGCTAAGTCATGGTAAGAGCCGACAACCTTTATTTGAATTGGTAGCTCAATATAAAACTGCTGGATAGCCTCAGGCATCAGCTTAATTTCTTCAAATTCGAGACCACTGCCCAATCCGGTGCGAGTGATATCTTCCAACAAACCCGGAACTTCAGTATCACTTGGCAACTGTTTCAAAAGCGCACCAAATGAAACTTCCATCTCCTGCATTTGTTCTTTATAGGCCTCAAGATTAGCAGCTTGGAAAGCCTTACTTGAAAATTGCTCTTTAAGTGTTAGCTCTTGAGCTTGCTGGGACTCTAACTGCACCTGCAAGTCCTTTAGGTGAAAGTTATAACCCAGCGCAATAACAACAATAAACATGATAACGCCTGCTATGGCTTTGACAGCAGCAGGCCACGAGCCGATATTGTTAAGATCAAGATTATTAAAGTCTATCTTGCGCAACCCTTCCAAGGATTCATTGAGGTTCATTGCTTACCCTCCACAACGTCTACCTCAGGCTGGGTTTGCTGTACGGTCAACTGGAATACGTTGGCTTGATCGACCGCCCCCGCAGTAACAGATTTAACTTCTGTCAGGTTGGGCGCTGTCAGCCACTCCGAAGAGTCCAGATTACGCATCAGATTCGAAACGCGATTGTTCGACTCAGCAGCACCGACAATGGCGATGTTCTTAGCAGTCATCTTGACGCCGGTAAAATGCACACCGTCCGGCAGGGTTCTGACCAACTGATCGAAGACACGACCGATAATAGGCCGATTGCCTTGCAGATCCTGAATGATCTTCATACGTTCCAGAAGTTGCTGGCGGCGTGTCTTGAGTTCGCTGATCTCTTTGATCCGCGCATCCAGTACAGCAATCTCCTTGCTGATGAACTGATTGCGTGCGTTCTGCTGCTCAATTGCGCCGTTCAGGTATTGATCACCTAGTAAAATCGCGCCCGCTGCTACAACGAATACGCCAAAGAGTGTGACCAGAAAACGCTGCTTTCGCTCTTCACGTAACTGCTCGCGCCAGGGAAGAAGGTTGATACGTGCCATTAGTCGAAACTCCTCATCGCCAGACCGCACGCGATCATCAATGCAGGCGCATCACTGGCCAGCGCACCAGCATTGACTTTGCTGCTTAGCGCCATTTCTGCGAACGGGTTAGCAACCAACGTCTGCGTACCAATCTTCTGCTGAATCAGCCGGTCGAGATCCGCAATAGATGCGGTTCCGCCAGCCAGCAGAATATAGTCAACGTCGTTAAACTGACCGGCTGCAAAGAAGAATTGCAGAGAGCGCGCCACTTGCTGAACGACGGCTTCTTTAAAAGGCTGCAGCACTTCAGCATCGTAGTCATCAGGGAGGCCGCCCTGTTTTTTGGCCAAGCCTGCCTCTTCGGAAGACAAACCATATCGACGCTGAATTTCTTCGGTCAGTTGCTTACCACCGAATAGCTGCTCGCGGGTGTAAATAGTGCGGCCGTTGTGCAAGACGCTAAGAGTGGTCATGGTTGCGCCGATGTCGACGACTGCCACGGTCAGCTCATCGCGATCACCGCCAAGCTGATCAACCAGCAGGCTGTATGCCCGTTCAAGGGCGTACGCCTCCACATCAACCACTTTGGCGGTGAGCCCTGCTAAAGCAAGAGCGGCTTCGCGCACCTCGACGTTTTCTTTACGGCAGGCGGCAAGCAGAACCTCGACACGCTCTGAATTGCGGGGAGACACGCCCTGGACTTCAAAATCGATCGCCACTTCTTCAAGTGGGTAGGGAATGTACTGGTCGGCCTCGATCTTGAGCTGATTTTCCAGCTCATCATCTGAAAGGCCGGCCTCCATCTCAATTGTCTTGGTGATCACTGCTGAACCGGCCACCGCCACCGCAGCGACTTTGACGCCGCTCTTGGCCTTGGCCAGTACCCGCGACAGCGCCTGCCCAACCCCTTCGAGCTCGGCGATGTTCTTTTCGACAACTGCGTTTGGCGGGAGCGGCTCAACAGCGTAGGCCTCTACCTTGTAGCGGCTTCCTGAGCGACTCAATTCGAGGAGCTTGACGGAGGTCGAGCTGATATCGATCCCCAGTAGCGTATTCGCTTTCTTGTTGAAGAGCCCTAGCACGACCGATTTCCTATTGGCATCCGCGACTTACGGACTATTTATGTTTTTTCACATTAAATAACAGTCTTGACAGAAGCGCAAATGGCTACCTGGCAAAAAAAACGCTTATAATGTGATCAGTTTTTCTCTTTTAACCTTACGCCTTGCTTAACTCGTTCTTTTATCTGGAAATCCAAAAATCTTGATGCGTCTTTTGCGTTTTTTCTGCTGGTCTTGCCTAGCCGTTTTTTGTGGCGTGGTGCTCAGTTTCAGCGGGGCGTTCCTCTATCTTAGCCCCAGCCTTCCATCCGTCGAATCCTTACGCAGTGTTCAACTGCAGATACCGCTGCGCGTTTACAGCAGCGATGCCAAACTAATCGCTGAATTCGGCGAGATGAGGCGTTCGCCCATCGCGTTTGCCGACATCCCGGAAGACTTCATCAGCGCACTTTTGGCGGCAGAAGACGATAACTTTGCCAATCATTATGGCGTTGACGTCAAGAGCCTGATGCGTGCTGCAACGCAATTATTGAAGAGCGGTCAAATTCAAACCGGCGGCAGCACCATTACGATGCAGGTCGCAAAGAACTTCTTTTTGACCAGCGAGAGAAGTTTCTCACGCAAGATCAACGAGATACTTCTGGCACTACAAATTGAGCGCGAACTCAGCAAGAACGAAATTCTTGAACTTTATGTGAACAAGATTTACCTCGGTAACCGTGCCTATGGCATTGAGGCGGCGGCCCAAGTCTATTATGGCAAGTCAATCCGTGACGTAAGCTTGGCTGAAATGGCCATGATTGCCGGCCTGCCCAAAGCGCCCTCACGCTTTAACCCACTGGCCAACCCTAAACGCGCCCTTGAGCGCCGCGACTGGATTTTGGGACGCATGTATGGCCTCGGCCGCATTGATAAAAGTCGTTATGAACAGGCGTTGGCTGAACCGATTAATGTGAGTTTTCACGTTCCACCACCTGAGCTGATCGCCCCTTATGTTGCTGAAATGGCCCGGGCTGAAATGGTCGGTCGATTTGGCAGTGACGCATACACCGAAGGATTCAATGTCACCACCACTGCAATCAGCGACCTGCAGACCGCTGCAAACACTGCCGTGCGCGACGGGCTGATTACGTACGATCAGCGTCATGGCTATCGCGGCCCAGAGAACCGCTTCCCTGACATGAACAAAGACTCCTGGCTCGTTGAACTCAGCAAGCTGACGACCCGAGGGGGCCTGGAGCCAGCAGTTGTCACCGCCGTCGAAAAAAGCGCCATTCTGGTTTTACTCAAAAATGCTGAAGAGCTGGCCGTGGCGTGGGACAGCATGAAGTGGGCACGTCCGTTCCTCAACACCAACAGCCAAGGCGCGCGACCACAAAAACCTGCAGATGTAACCCAAGTCGGCGACCTGATTCGTGTGCAGCGCCTGGAAGATGGCAGCCTGCGATTTGTCCAGATACCAACCGCGCAAAGCGCGCTTGTTTCACTCGACCCGAACGATGGCGCTATCCGTGCACTGGTAGGTGGCTTCTCCTTTGAGCAGAGCAACTACAACCGTGCCATTCAGGCCAAGCGCCAGCCAGGCTCCAGCTTTAAACCCTTCATCTACAGTGCCGCATTGGATCAAGGCTACACCGCCGCAACACTGGTCAACGACGCCCCGATCGTATTTGCCGAAGACGACTTGTCTCAAGTTTGGCGACCCAAAAATGACAACAACACCTTTCTCGGGCCGATTCGCCTGCGCGAGGCCCTGTATCGCTCACGTAACCTAGTTTCGATCCGCTTGCTTCAAGATCTGGGCATTGAAAACACGCTTAGCTACATCCAGAAGTTCGGCTTTGAGCGCAAGGACTTGCCGCCCAACCTCTCGTTGGCACTGGGTACGGCCAGCCTGACGCCGATGGAAATCACCGAAGGCTGGAGTACATTTGCCAATGGCGGATACAAAATCGAACCCTACCTGATTGAGCGCATTCAAGACCGCAACGGCAATACGGTATTCAACGCCAACCCTGCCCAAACCCCGGCCGGCATTGAAAAGCGCGCACAAACCTTCGTCGAATCACCTGAGCCTTTGGCATTGACCGACGCACCGATTGCAGCCGAGCGCATTATTGACGAGCGCACCGCCTTCATCATGACCAGCATGCTGCAAGACGTTATCAAGCGAGGAACCGGCCGACGCGCATTGGCACTGGGACGTGACGACCTGGCGGGCAAGACCGGCACCACCAACGAGTCCAAAGACAGCTGGTTCTCCGGCTACAACGCTGATTACATCACCACGGTATGGGCTGGCTTTGATCAGCCGGAAAGTCTGGGCCGCAATGAATATGGCGGAACGGTGGCCCTGCCCATCTGGATGAGTTACATGGCTGTCGCACTCAAGGACAAGCCCAGCCATTTACTTGCCGAGCCTGACGGCCTGCTGACCTTGCGCATTGATCCACACAGCGGACGCGCAGCGACGGCCGACACACCAGATGCCTACTTTGAGTTATTCAAAAGCGAGGATTCGCCACCGCCAATGGGCGAATTTGACCCCGGCATGAACATACCCGGCAGCCCATTGCCGGCAGATGAAGCAGCACCCATCGATCTGTTCTGACGGATACATTCGTACCGCCGTTATTCCCAGAGTGACGCGGTAACAGGCAACAAAAGCATTAATTGAACGCCAAATAAAAAACCCGCCGAAGCGGGTTTTTTATTGCTGATCAGTTTAGCCGTTGAACACGTCGTTAACCGACTGCAACGGATAGTGCTTCGGATACGGCAGAGTGGCCACGCCGCTCTCGATGGCGGCCTTGGCAACAGCATCGCAAACCACGGTGATCAGACGCGGATCCATCGGCTTTGGAATGATGTATTCCGGGCCAAACGACAGACTGATGCCGCCGTAAGCGTCACAGACTTCCTGGGGCACTGGCAGCTTGGCCAAGTCACGCAGGGCCAGGGCTGCAGCGATTTTCATCTCTTCGTTGATGCGGGTAGCGCGAACGTCCAGCGCACCACGGAAGATGAACGGGAAACCCAACACGTTGTTAACCTGGTTCGGGTAATCCGAACGGCCAGTGGCCATGATCACGTCGCTGCGTACTTCGCGAGCCAACTCCGGCTTGATTTCCGGGTCAGGGTTGGAGCATGCGAACACGATTGGATTAGGCGCCATGCGCTTGAGGTCTTCAGGCGCCAGCAGGTTGGCACCCGACAGGCCGACGAACACATCAGCACCATCCAGAGCATCGGACAGGGTGCGTTTACTGGTCTCGCTGGCGAACACAGCCTTGTACTGGTTCAGGTCGTCGCGGCCGGCGTGGATGACGCCTTTGCGGTCGATCATAAAGATGTTCTCGACCTTAGCGCCCATGCTCACCAGCAACTTCATGCAGGAGATGGCAGCTGCGCCAGCACCCAAGCAAACGATCTTGGCTTCCGACAAGTTCTTGCCGGCAATTTCCAGGGCGTTAAGCATGCCGGCAGCAGTCACGATAGCGGTGCCGTGCTGGTCATCGTGGAACACCGGAATGTCGCACTGTTCGATCAGCGTGCGTTCAATTTCAAAGCATTCTGGTGCTTTGATGTCTTCCAGGTTGATGCCACCGAAGGTGATGGAGATACGACGCACAGTGTCGATAAAAGCCTGCGGGCTCTCAGACTCGACCTCAATGTCAAACACATCGATGCCAGCAAAGCGCTTGAACAACACGCCTTTACCTTCCATAACCGGCTTGGAGGCCAGCGGGCCGAGGTCGCCCAAGCCCAGAATGGCAGTGCCATCAGAAATAACGGCGACCAGGTTGCCTTTACCTGTGTAGCGGTACGCCAGCTCTGGATCACGCGCGATTTCGCGCACGGGCTCAGCCACACCTGGGCTGTAAGCCAAGGACAGGTCGCGTGCGGTTGCGGTAGGTTTTGTGAGCTCGACACTCAGTTTCCCTGGGCGGGGATAGGCGTGATAGTAGAGAGCGGCTGTTTTAAAATCAGACATAGTGGCATTTCCGCTTTGGGCTGTTGAACAGGCAGGCGGCCGAGGATACGCAAGTTGCCCACAGCTACACAAGACTGGTGAGTCCGTAGCGAAACGCCCGTGCTGGTTCTCGTCAATTGGACGAGTGGACAATTGCAAACCAAGTGCAGCCGCACTTGTGATCAACCTAAGGCCTGCCCACCGACGCAAATTAGCAAGGCTGCCGCTCACGCAGATGATCGCGTGGAGGACGCTTAAGGCATAACCTGCAACATAGCCGGAGCTGTGAGCGGAAGCATCCAACGGGCCTGTCCCTCGCGCAGTCCGCCGCGCCTCGCGCGATCAATCACCCAACCGCGCGCCTCAACCTGGCGACCTTCAAGTGCCTGCAGGGCTGACGCGTCAAATCGCGCTAACGTGCGTGCGGCAATATGCAGCACCACACCGTCCGCCATCTCAAGCCATACGCCCCCGCGGTTGCGCTCCACACGTTCAACGCGCCCCTGGAGCAAGGTGAAGCTACCGCTTTTAAGCTGCTTGGGCGTTTTGATGGCTGGCCGCTGCCACACGCCGGCACGTGCTTCGCGTGCTTGCCGCTCGGCGACTTGCTGGCACTGCACCAGCGCTAGGTTCGGCGCAACCGCGACGAAGTGAGCCAAGCCCTCGCTCAAAAGCTGCGCTTCAAGATTACGGCCGTCACGTCCATAAGCATGCGCAAGTGTACGGCCATAGTGATCTTTACCTTGCTCACCAACCTGCAACAGCACACGGCCATTGCCCTGATCCACTAAGGCCTGCAGACGAGCGCGCGCGGCCTCGGCAAATGGCTCGGCAGAGCGCCCCTGACGCCCCAGCTCAGGCGTATTCAAACCGATCAGCCGCACGCTGCGGCCGTCGTTCAGACGCAAGGTGTCGCCGTCGACCACCCGCTGCACCTTGACCTCTGGCAAGCCCTTTGGCACAGGGCAAAAAGCCCAGGCCAGGTTTGCCTCAAAGCCAAGAACGAAAAAGGCGCCCACTAGGGACGCCTTTTTCAGCAGTGCGATACAAGCCATTGGGGTCTGCGTCGCTGCGCGCAAGCTTACTGCTTGGCGCCGAACATGCCGAAACGCTGCTTGAAGCGATCAACACGGCCGCCGGTATCCAGCATTTTCTGCTTGCCGGTGTAGAACGGGTGACACTCGTTGCACACGTCCAGAGCCAGCGGCTTGCCCATTGTGGAGCGAGTTTCGATCACGTTGCCACAGCTGCAGGTGGCGGTGATGGCTACATAGTTCGGGTGGATATCGGCTTTCATGGTGATTCCTCAGGGCTATCGCGCCGCCACCAGACACTATTGTCAGGTACCGCACGGAATTAGGCCGGCGATGATACCAGAGCATCACGGCGAAGCAAGACCAGCCGTCGACCGGTCACATGCTAAGATCGCGCCTCGCTGAGCACGCAGCCGCTATCAGGAGCCACCCGCTTGCCCGACGTTATTCTGCGCCTCGCCCTGCCTTCACCACTGCGCCGCCTGTTCGATTACCGCGCGCCGCCCGGCATTCCCCGCAGCGCACTGCAACCGGGCGCACGCCTGCGTGTACCCTTTGGCCGCCGCGAGATGATCGGCATTTTGATTGAAGTGGCAGACCACAGCGAGGTGCCGGCGGATAAACTCAAACCGGCCTTGCAACTGCTCGACGCTCAGTCGCCGCTGCCCACATCACTGTTCAAGCTGTGCCTGTGGACCGCCCAGTATTACCAGCACAGCCTTGGCGACACCCTAAGTTGGGCGTTGCCGGTGCTGCTGCGCCAAGGCGAACCGGCTGAAGCGCGGCAGGAGCGCTTCTGGTCGGTGACGGACGGGGCCAAGCCGGATGACCCACGCCTATCCCGCGCGCCCCGTCAGCGCGACGCACTGAAGACCCTCGCTCAGCACCCGCATGGCGTCGCACATCAACTGCTAAGCAAACTGCTGCTGAATAAAGACAGCCTCGACCTGCTGCTGGAAAAAGGCCTGGTCCAGGTCGAGGTTCGTCGCCACGCACCGAGTAAACGCCACGCCAACTGGCTGGCTCAGCCGGAGTTGCCGCTGAATGCTGAGCAGCGCGCCGCCGCCGAAGCCATCCGCTCAGGCTTCGGCAGCTTCAATGCATTTCTACTTGCAGGGGTGACCGGCAGCGGCAAGACCGAGGTGTACCTGCAGCTGATCCGTGAAACCCTGGAAGCCGGCAAGCAGGCCCTGGTGCTGATCCCGGAGATCAACCTCGGCCCGCAAACCCTGGCGCGCTTCGAGCAACGCTTTAACGCGCGCATTGCCCTGCTGCATTCGGCAGTGAATGACCGCGAACGCCTGGATGCATGGCTGGCGGCGCGCGATGGCGAGGCCGACATTATCATTGGCACGCGCTCAGCACTGTTCACCCCGATGCAGAATCCGGGGCTGATCATCATCGACGAAGAGCACGACGCCTCTTATAAACAGCAGGAAGGCTTGCGTTATCACGCCCGCGACCTGGCTGTGGTACGCGCGCGGCAGGACAACATTCCGATTGTGCTCGGCTCGGCTACGCCGTCGCTGGAAAGCCTGCACAACGCCCACAATGGCCGCTACGCCCTGCTGCACCTGCGTGAGCGCGCCGGTGGTGCCAAACAGCCGCGTTTTCTGCGCTTGGACGTGAAAAGCCGACCGCTGGATTCCGGCATCTCCGGCCCTATGCAGCAGGCCATCGCCCAGACTTTGCAGGCCGGGCAGCAAGTGTTGGTGTTCCTCAACCGCCGCGGCTTCGCCCCGACCCTGCTCTGCCACGACTGCGGCTGGTTGTCCGAGTGCCCGCGCTGCGATGCACGCATGACCGTGCACCAGCGCTCACGCGAGCTGCGCTGCCACCACTGCGGCCACGTCGAGCGCCAGCCGAGCAACTGCCCGAAGTGCAACAACGTCGACCTGCGACCGGTCGGCGCCGGCACCGAGCGCGCTGAAGAACGCCTGGAAATTCTCTTCCCCGACGTACCGGTGCTGCGCGTCGACCGCGACAGCACCTCGCGCAAAGAAGCCATGACCACCCTGTTCAACACCGTGCAAAAAGGTGAACCGTGCATTCTGGTCGGCACACAGATGCTCGCCAAAGGCCACCATTTCCCGCGCGTGACGCTGGTGGCCATTCTCGATGCTGATGGCGGGCTGTTTTCTGCAGATTTCCGCGCCAGTGAGCGCATGGCCCAGTTGATTGTGCAGGTGGCCGGACGTGCCGGGCGCGCTGAAGAGCCAGGTAAGGTGATCATCCAAAGCCACCTCGCCGACCATCCTTTATTGGTGCAGCTCACAGAACAAGGCTATTTCGCCTTTGCCGAACAAGCCCTGAGCGAACGACGCAGCGCTGGCTTGCCGCCCTTCTGTCACCTCGCCCTGCTGCGCGCCGAAGCGCATAAACCGGGGCAGGCTGAAGGATTTCTGGACGATGCCTGCAGCGAAGCCGAGACGTTATTGGCTGAACTGAACCTCAACGGCATCGAATTGCTCGGCCCAGTGCGCAACTGCTGGTGCAAGCCAATGCACGCGCGCCGCTGCACCGCCTGCTGCACCGCTGGATGCAGAGCCTGGAGCAGATGCCCAGTGGGCGTGCGGTGCGTTGGTCGCTGGATGTTGACCCGATTGATCTGTTCTAAGCGGCCCTCGCGCCCTGACGGACAGTCAAGCTTTACAAACAAATCGCCACGTGCAGGCTGTTACACTGCGCGCCATTTCGTTTAGCAGGCCTGTACCGTGACTCAAACCGCTTTTTCTTCGCTGCCACTGTCTGCCGCCATGCTGGCTAACCTCGAATCCCTCGGTTACAGCGAGATGACGCCGATTCAGGCACAAAGCCTACCTGTCATGCTCAAGGGCATGGACCTGATCGCTCAAGCCAAAACCGGCAGCGGCAAGACAGCAGCCTTTGGCATTGGCCTGCTGAACCCGCTCAACCCGCGCTACTTTGGCTGCCAGGCATTGGTGATCTGCCCGACCCGCGAGCTGGCTGATCAGGTGGCCAAAGAACTGCGCCGCCTGGCGCGCTCGGCTGACAACATCAAAATTCTGACCCTGTGCGGCGGCGTGCCATTTGGCCCGCAGATCGGTTCGCTGGAGCACGGCGCGCAGATCATCGTCGGCACGCCGGGACGTATCCAGCAGCACCTGAGCAAGGGCACGCTGAAACTCGACGGCCTCAATACGCTGGTACTCGACGAAGCCGACCGCATGCTCGACATGGGTTTTTACGACAGCATCGCCGAGATCATTGAGCAGACGCCGAGCCGCCGGCAAACCCTGCTGTTCTCCGCCACCTACCCGAGCAGCATCAAACAGCTGTCCGCGAAGTTCATGCGCGATCCGCAGCAGGTCAAAGCCGAGGCTTTTCACGACGACACGCAGATCGAACAGCGCTTCTACGAAATCGCCCCGGAAGAGCGCATGGAGGCGGTGGTCAAGTTGCTCAACTGCTACCGCCCGCAGTCCTGCGTAGCTTTCTGCTTTACCAAGCAGCAATGCCAGGAAGTGGTCGACCACCTGACTGCCAAAGGCATCTCGGCCGCCGCCCTGCACGGCGATCTGGAACAGCGTGATCGCGATCAAGTGCTGGCCATGTTTGCCAACCGCAGCCTCTCGGTACTGGTCGCCACCGATGTGGCCGCTCGCGGTCTGGATATCGACGCGCTGGACATGGTGATCAACGTCGAACTGGCGCGCGACTCGGAAATTCACATTCACCGCGTCGGCCGTACCGGTCGTGCGGGCGAAAAAGGCCTGGCCATGAGCCTGGTCGCTCCGGCCGAAGCCCATCGCGCGCAAGCCATCGAAACCCTGCAAAGGGCACCGCTCAACTGGCATCCACTGAGCAGCCTGAAGCACCAAGGCGGCGCGCCGCTGCAACCGACGATGATCACGCTGTGCATCGGTGCGGGGCGCAAAGACAAATTGCGTCCCGGCGACATTCTCGGTGCGCTCACAGGTGCCGCTGGTATCCCGGGCGCACAGGTCGGTAAGATCGCCATCTTCGATTTTCAAGCGTATGTCGCCGTTGAGCGCGTCGTGGCCATGCAGGCGCTCAAATGCCTGAGTGAAGGCAAGATCAAGGGCCGTTCACTGCGCGTACGCACCCTTTAAACCCACAACCTGCTCAATAACATCAGCCGTTGCGACTGCGCGGCAAGCGGTAGAGGAGTGTTTCACTTGCGCAATATCCTGGTGATCGAAGACAGCCCACTGGTGCTGAAAATTCTCGACCATCTGTTTCGCAAGGAAAGCGGCTTTCAGCCCGTCTTCTGCGCCTCCTATGCTGAGGCGCAGGTGATGCTGGAAACCTCGGCCTCGCTGTTCTTTGCCGCCTTTGTCGACCTCAACCTGCCCGATGCCCCCGACGGTGAGATCGTCGATCTGGTGATGAGCTATTACCTGCCCTGCATCGTGCTCAGCGGCACCTACGACGAGCAACGCCGTGATCAGATGCTGCTCAAAGGCGTGGTGGACTACGTTCTCAAAGAAAGTCAGCACTCTTACGAATACGCCTTCCGTCTGTTACACCGATTGGAAAGTAATAGCGCGGTAAAAATCCTGATTGCCGATGATTCGGAAGCCACGCGCAATTACATCCGCCACGTACTGACGCCCCACCGCTACCAGATTCTCGAAGCCTGCGACGGGGACGACGCCCTGCGCCTGCTGCAAGAGCAGCACGACATTGACTTACTGGTGGTCGACCACAGCATGCCCGGCCTATCGGGTTTCGATCTGGTCAAGCTGTTACGGCAAAAAATGAAACGCCATGAGTTGATCATCCTGGGCTTGTCTGCCGACACCAAAGGCTCGCTCAGCGCCAAGTTCATCAAACACGGCGCCGATGACTTCCTGCGCAAGCCCTTCTACCCGGAAGAGCTTAACTGCCGGGTGATGTCCACTCTGGAGCGCCGCGATTTAATGCGCGCGCTGAAAAAAGCCGCGCAATACGACGCCCTGACTGGCCTGAACAACCGCCGCGCATTTTATGAACACGGCCAGCAGTTGTTTGTAAAAGCACGTTCCGGCGGTCACGAGTTGAGCGTGGCCATGCTCGACCTGGATTTCTTCAAGCGGATTAACGACGAACACGGCCATGCCAGCGGTGATGCCGCGCTGGTGGGGTTTGCCCGCGCTCTGGCCGCTGCTTTCCCGGACGCCTTACTGGGACGTTTGGGCGGCGAAGAATTTGCCATGGTCAGCCAGCAGGACGCCCACACCCTGAATGCGGCGCTCGACCAGTTGCGCACGCAATGCGCCAGCATTCGTTACGCCACCGGTGCAACGCCGCTGTCTTTCAGTGCGGGCATCTATTACGGCACCCCAGATGACCTGGAAAACCTTCTGCACCTGGCGGATAAGCGCTTGTATCAGGCCAAAACCCAAGGCCGTGGGCGCAACTACTGGCAGTAGTCAAAGGCCGTGGTGCCGCAATATCTGTTCATAGCTGCCATCGGCACGCATGGCGGCAATCTCTCGATTGAAGTCGTCAGCGATCTGCTTGTGCCGGGGATGGCGCAGGCTGATCAAAATGTGCAGCCCATTCTCACTGAGCGGCTGCGGGAGAAACTCCAACTGGTCGCGCACTCCGGCCAGGCTGCGGCTCAGGTGATGGCGCGCGACCAGTTCGTCCTCCAAGGTTAGCTGCACACGCTGCGCCGCCAACATGCGCGCAGCGCCTTCAAAACTCACCACACCAACCTTACTCAGGCGCGCGTCCTGATCAAACGCATCAGCGTAGGCATAGCCGCGCACCACAGCGATGCTGTAAGGGTACAAGTCAGGCAACTGCCGGAACGCAATGCCACTGCCCTTGCGCTGCAAGAAACGCACGCGGTTAATCAGATAGGACTGCGAGTAATAGCCAAATTCCTTGCGGTCCTCTTTGTACCAGGCGTTGATCAGCACATCGTAGGTGCCTTGCTGCAAACCCCGCACGGCCCGCTCCCATGGCACCTGAGCATAAACAGTGGTGTAACCCGCGCGCGCCAGTGCATTGACCACCAGATCGGAGGCCACGCCGTTGTTGAGCAGGCTTTTATCGGTGAACGGCGGCCACGGGTCAGCCACCAGACGCAGGGCCTGCTCGGCGGGGCTACTCAAGGGATGTAGCAGCACCCAGAGCAGCAGCAAGAAACGCAGCCTATTCATCGTTGAGTGTCCAAAAACCCAAGCCGTAAGCCTAGACGATCAGCGGACGAACCACAGCCGTATACCCATCAGTTAAGATGCGCGCACTTCGCGCCACCGCTGGCGCAGCCGTGTTGAGGATTGAACTGTGTTGACGCCCCATGTCGTGATTATTGGTGCCGGTGCGGCCGGGCTTATGTGCGCGCTGACGGCTGCTGGGCGCGGGCGTCAGGTGCTGCTGCTGGATCACGCCAACAAAGCTGGCAAGAAAATCCTTATGTCGGGCGGCGGGCGCTGCAATTTCACCAATATGTATTGCGAACCGAGCAACTTTCTCTCGGAAAACCCGCATTTCTGCAAATCGGCGCTGGCGCGCTACAGCCAGTGGGATTTTATCGGCTTGGTGACCAAACACGGCGTGCCGTACCACGAGAAGAAACTCGGCCAGTTGTTCTGCGATCACAAGGCCAGCGACATCCTCGACATGCTGCTCAACGAGTGCGCCGAGGCTGGCGTTGAGTTACGCCTGAATACGTCGGTGAGCGAGATCAGCAAAAGCGCCAACGGCTATCAATTGCAGACCAGTGCAGGCACGGTGCGCTGTGAATCGCTGGTGATCGCCACTGGCGGCCTGTCCATCCCGACACTGGGCGCTACAGGTTTTGGCTATCAAGTGGCCAAGCAGTTCGGCCATGAACTGCTGCCAACCCGCGCCGGTCTGGTGCCGTTCACCCTCACCGACCCGGCGCTCAAGGCGCTGTGCACGGAGTTGTCCGGCACCTCGGTGGAAGACTGCGTGGTGAGCTGCAATGGGCAGAGCTTCAAGGAAAACATTCTGTTCACCCACCGTGGACTGAGCGGACCGGCGATTTTGCAAATTTCTTCCTTCTGGCAACCGGGCGATGCCATCAGCATCAACCTGCTGCCGCACATCGACCTGCCCGAATGGCTGGCCGAGCAGCAGCGCGAGCGGCCCAACAGCGAGCTGAAAACCCTGCTGGCCGAGTTGTTCACCAAGAAGATGGCTGGCCTGCTGGCCGATAACTGGTTTGTCTCCAAACCGATGAAGCAGTACACCCATGCCGAGCTCAAGGCGATTGCCGAGCAGCTCGGTGATTGGCAACTGGTGCCAGCGGGCACAGAAGGCTACCGCACGGCGGAAGTGACCCTGGGCGGTGTGGACACCCGCGAGGTGTCGTCAAAAACCATGGAGTCGCTGAAATCGCCGGGGCTGTATTTTGTCGGTGAAGTGCTGGATGTGACGGGCCACCTGGGCGGTTTCAACTTCCAGTGGGCCTGGGCCTCGGGCTATGCGGCGGCGCAATTCGCCTGAGTCACTCTGCTCGCGCAGGCTCCAGTGGTGGCAAGGGCTCACCGGGCAACCAGGTGTTATGAATGGTGGCAAAGCTGCCATCGCCTTTCATGCGTTCCAACTCATGTTGCCAGCGATGCACCAAGGCATCGTCGGTCTGCAGGGAAAAAGCGATGTAGCTGTCGCTGTGCATGTAGTCGAACAGCAACTGCACCTCATCAGGCTGGATATCGCCCTGAGCCAGTAGCGCGTTCAGGCTGAGGTTATCCAGCACCATCAGCTTGACCCGTCCACGCTTGAGCATGCTGACCATTTGTGTCGGCCCGGTGACCGGCGTCAGGCTGGAAAACCCATCGGCCAACAGGCGTTGATGGCTGTACCAATCGCGCGGCACGGCGATCTCTCCATACTCGCGCGCGTCCTCAAGCCGACTGATCGAGAGATAAGAGCTGCGCAGGGCGTAGAAGCCGGTGACGTTGCGGGTAATCGGCCCCACCCATTTGAACAGCGGCTCACGCTCACGGGTGCGCATGGTCACAAACAGTCCGGTATTGGCCCGGCTTAGCGCCTGCTGATAGCCACGCGCCCAGGGCACCACGCTAATCGAGGCCTGCTGGCCGGTGCGCTGCATGATGGCCTCGACCACTTCGGTGGCCAAACCGGTGGGTTTGCCGTTCTGGCTAAAATTGATCGGCGGGTATTCTTCGGTAAAAAACCGCAACGGCTCGGCCTGCGGCGCAGCGCCCCATGCACTGACCA
>LNDO01000086.1 GCA_001465025.1 Pseudomonas sp. Ga0074129 | reverse complement strand
CTGCCATGGGTAAGATTCGAGCGCGTGCCGACAACGAAAAGTTGTTCTTTGACTTCACCTACCTGGATCAGCGCTGCCGCGAGCAGACCACGCTGCCTGATACGCCCGCAAACCGGAAAAAACTGCAGAAGATCCTGGAGCGCATCGAAGCGGAAATCACCCTTGGAAGTTTCGACTACACCACCTACTTCCCCCAAAGCAGCAAAGTACAGGAGATCAGTCGCCTGCAGGCTGGCTGCGCAACCCTGAAAACACCACTGTTCAGGGATTTTGCCGAACTGTGGTTTGAGGAGATGAGGGTCGAGTGGCGTGATACGCACGCCAAAACCGTACGCCTTACTCTCGATAAGCATTTGCTGCCTGAGTTCGGCAAAAAAGAGGTCAGCGCCATCACCAAAGCAGAACTTCTGTCCTTCCGCTCGGCACTCGGCAAAGTCCCCGGGCAGAAAGGTCAGAGTCTGACAGCGACGCGAATCAACCACATCATGACGCCATTGCGCATGATCCTTAGTGAGGCAGCTGACCGCTTCGAGTTTACCTCGCCATACCTCAACATCAAATCACTGAAAGTCCCCAAGACAGACGTGGAGCCCTTCACTCTGGATGAAGTGCTGCAGATCCTCAGCACAGTGCGTGACGATTTCCGCAACTACTACACGGTGCGTTTCTTCACCGGCATGCGCACAGCCGAAGTTGATGGTTTGCAGTGGAAGTACGTCGACTTTCAGCGTCGGCAGATTCTGATCCGTGAAACCTGGGTGGGCGGCAAGCTCGACTACACCAAGAACGACGGCTCACAGCGTGAAATCGACATGTCCGAGCCGGTTTACCAGGCCCTCATCGGCCAGCGCGAGAAAACCGGCAGCGGCCAGTTCGTCTTCTGCACCCGCGAAGGTACGCCGCACGCATACCGCAACATCAACGACCGGGTTTGGTACCCGCTGCTGCGTCACCTGGGTTTGCGCAGGCGGCGTCCCTACCAAACCCGCCATACAGCCGCGACTCTTTGGCTCGCTGCCGGTGAAAACCCGGAGTGGATCGCCCGGCAGATGGGGCACACCACCACTGAGATGCTGTTCCGGGTCTATTCGCGCTATGTCCCCAACCTGACGCGGCGTGATGGCAGTGCCTTCGACAACCTGATCAAAGCCAATCTCAAGGCCTGAGGAGTTCCACCATGAAACTGATCAAACGTGACAACGTGACCCCTCTGCATCCATCTATGGAGGCTCGCGAGCATAAGTACCTCAAGCATCTGGCTTCAGCCATGAGTCACTACCTCGAGAACCCCCGTGGCACTGAGCTTGTTTGCATCCTGGGCTCTGGCTACGAGAAGGATAACCGGCATGCCCTTGAAACCTGGGTCGCCTATCACCGCAACGAAGTTTTCGAAAAACGCCTGGAGGGGCGTAGCCCGCTGGATTACCTGATCGAGAAGCTTGAAAGCCTGTTGGCTAACTAAGTTCACAAGGGGCCGTAAGGCCCCTTCATCGTTCTACCCCGGCTGCAGCTCATACCAATATTTGCTGGGAGCAAAAGCCGCGCTGTTGCTACAGCTCAACTTGAACATCCAGTCAGGCAGTTAAAGACCCGGGTTGAAGGATTGGTTTACTATCCGGACGCGAACCAGAGCACATTTTCTCCTGCCCGCTGATGGGCAAGAGGGAGGCCGGGAGAACAGGGACAGTGGTAAACAAGCAACGCGTATTGGCCAGTTGGGTTGGCGGGAATGATCTCAAAGCAGTCGCAGGCGCTGAGGCAGGCCCGATTCTGGCGACCCTGAACACGGTTTCCGTTGATAGCGTCGAGCTTCTTTGCTCATACCCCGCCGAGCGCGTTGAGCCATACCTGACCTGGCTGCGCCAGCAGGTCGATGTACCCATCACCGCGCATTACGTTTCCCTGTCTTCCCCCGTTCATTTCGGGGAGATCTACCAGGCGGCCAGCCAGCATTTAAAGCGCCTGAATACTCCCGCGAATCATCTTTCCATTCTGCTCAGCCCCGGCACGCCGGCCATGCAAGCGGTGTGGATTCTGCTGGGCAAAACGCGCTATCCGGCGACCTTCTACCAGTCCTCCCTTGAGCAAGGCGTTCAGCGGGTCGAAGTGCCGTTTGAAATCGCGGCCGAGTATGTGCCGGCCGCCAATGCCATCAGCACCGACAAGCTGGTTCAGCTCGCCGGGCTGGATGCGCCTGTGGATGCAGCCTTCGACAGCATCGTGACGCAGAGCGAGCGCATGATGGCCCTCAAGGCGCAGGCGCAGATACTCGCGGCGAAGCAGGTTCCGGTACTGATTTACGGCGAAACCGGCACCGGCAAAGAGTTGTTTGCCCGCGCCATTCACAACGCCGCCCCGCGTTCTGCAGCGCCCTTTGTTGCGGTGAACTGCGGCGCTATCGTGCCGGAGCTGATCGACTCCACCTTGTTTGGTCACAAGAAGGGGGCATTCACCGGCGCTATTGCGGATCGGCCCGGGGTGTTCCAACAGGCCCATGGCGGCACGCTGTTTCTGGATGAGTTCGGTGAGCTGACGCCAGATGTGCAGGTGCGGCTCCTGCGCGTGCTACAGGAGGGCACCTTCACTCCCGTGGGCTCAAGCCAGGAACTCACAGTCGATGTGCGCCTGATTACGGCTACTCACCGCAACCTGATGCACGAAGTCGCTCACGGGCGCTTCCGTGAAGACCTGTTCTATCGCATCGCCGTGGGTGTGCTGCATCTCCCGCCGCTCAGAGAGCGCGAAGGTGACCTGCTGTTGCTGTCAGAAGCGCTGCTGGCGGGCATCGCTAGCCAAGACGCCAGCCTCGGCGATAAGAAAATTTCCGCAGAAGCAAAAAATCTTATCCTTCAACACCTCTGGCGTGGCAACGTTCGCGAATTGCAATCCACCCTGTTGCGCGCAGCGCTCTGGTGTGAGGGCGATTTGATTGCTGCTCATGATATCGAGCAAGCCCTGTTCAAGCTGCCGCAAGCGCAGACTGATGTATTGGCCATGGATGTTACGCAAGGTATTGATCTTCAACAGGTAATTGCCGAGGTGGCAGGGCATTATCTGCGCAAGGCGTTAACGCTTACTGGCAACAACAAAACCCGGGCGGCCAGCCTGCTAGGCCTAAAAAGCCAGCAAACGCTGAGCAACTGGATGGACAAATACGGCATCGAATAAAACTGGCACGGTCCTCGCTATAGGACCGACATGGACAGAATCGCCTTTATGAAATCAGTCAACTTCGAGTTCCTCCGCCCCGGCAACGAGCTGCTGGCCAACCTCGCCGGTCTTGCCGAGGCTGTACTGCACATCGATCCGGGCAGCGCGCTCACCCGTCTGCGCAGCTTTGCCGAAGAGCTGACCAAAGCCATCTACAAGGAAGAACTGCTGCCGCGCATGCCGCAGTCGAGTTTCTACGACTTAGTGAAAAACCCGGTGTTTGTTGATTGCGTCAGCAAGCCCCTGGTGCATCAGATCAACTTCCTGCGCATTCAGGGCAACGACACCGCCCACGGTGCCGAAGGTGATTTGCGCAATGCCCAGCTGGCCCTGAAGACCGCCTACCAGTTGGCCATGTACATGGCCATCAAGTACTACGGCACCGCGCAGGCCTCGATCCCCGAGTTTGCCGAGGTCAAAGACCCAACAGCGATGTTGGCCAGCCTGCAGAAAACCGTCTCCAGCTACGAGAAGGAACTCAACCAGCAGCAGGAAGCGCTGCAGAACGTGATGGACAAGCTGGAGCAGGAGCGCACCCGCCACCTCGACAAGGTCGACCCGCCCGCCAAGCCTGACCAGCAAAAGCGTCAGCAGCAGAGCCAGAAGGTGGCCGACAGCCTGCAGTGGAACGAAGCCATAACGCGCGCATTGCTGATCGACGCCATGCTCTTGCAAGCTGGCTGGGATGTCAGCAACCCCGCGCAGGTCGGCCAGGAAGTGGACGTCGACTTCCCCGACAACGTCTCCGGCAAGGGCCGTGCGGACTACGTGCTATGGGGCGACAACGGTCAGCCCCTGGCCGTGATCGAAGCGAAGAAATCCGGCAACGTCAGCCTGCAAGCCGGGCGCGAACAGGCCCGCATGTACGCCGATGGCTTCGAGCGCATGGGCATGCAGCGCCCGGTGATTTTCTACAGCAACGGCTACGAAACCTTTATCTGGGACGATAAGCAGTACAACACCTACCGCCCGGTGTACGGCATCTACAGCAAAGACAGCCTGGAATACCTCGCCTACCAGCGCCAGTACCGCGTTCCCACGCTGGAGAAACACAACCCCGAGCTGAGCATTGCCGACCGCCCTTACCAGATCGAAGCGATCAAAACTGTCGCCGCACACTTCCAGCAGCAGCGCCGCAAGGCCCTGATCATCCAGGCTACCGGCACCGGCAAAACCCGCGTGGCCATCGCCCTGGCTGAGTTGCTGCTGCGCACCGGTTGGGCCAAGCGCGTGCTGTTCCTCTGCGACCGCAAAGAGCTGCGTGTGCAGGCCGATGAGGCCTTCAAGCAAAACCTGCCCAGCGAGCCGCGCTGCGTGATTGGCGAAACCGGCAAGGTTGATCAAACCGCCCGCATCTACATCGCCACCTACCCGGGCATGATGAACCGCTTCGCCCAGCTTGATGTGGGCTTCTTCGACCTGATCATCGCCGACGAAAGCCACCGCAGCATCTACAACAAGTACCGCGACCTGTTCGACTACTTCGACGCGCTGCAGATTGGTCTCACCGCCACCCCGGTGAAGTTCATCAGCCGCAACACCTTCGATATATTCGACTGCGAAACCACCGACCCCACCTTCGAGTTCGGCCTGGATGCCGCCATCAATAACGAGCCGCCGTATCTGACGCCGTTCCGCGTGCGTGACCTCACCACCGATTTTCTGCGTGACGGCATCCACTACAACGACCTGAGTGACGCGCAGAAGCGTCAGCTCGAAGAAGACCTCGGCGAGGAGGAAGCCAAGCGCACCACCATTGCTGGCAAGGACATCGGTCGCAAAATCTTCAGTGAAGACACCGACCGCATCATTCTGGAAAACCTGATCAACAACGGCATCAAGGATGAGACCGGCTCACTGGTCGGCAAAACCATCGTCTTCGCCCAGCGTCAGGACCACGCCGAGCACCTGGAAAAGCTCTTCTGCAAGCTCTACCCGCAGTACGGCACCAAGGTCTGCAAGGTCATCCACAACGCCATCCCGCACGTGGACACCCTGATCAAGGAATTCAAAAAGCCGGATAACGACTTCCGCATCGCCATCTCGGTCGACATGCTCGACACCGGCATCGACGTACCGGAAGTGGTCAACCTGGTGTTCGCCAAGCCGGTCAAATCCTGGGTCAAGTTCTGGCAGATGATCGGTCGCGGCACACGCCTGCGCCCCAACCTGTTTGGCCCCGGTAAAGACAAAACCGAGTTTCTGATCTTCGACCACTACGGCAACTTCGATTTCTTCGAGCAGGAGTATCAGGAGCCGGAAGACACCGGCAGCAAATCCCTGCTGCAAACCACCTTCGAGGCCCGCTTGGCGCTGGCCCAAGCTGCACTGCGTCACAACCATGCCGCTGCCTTTGATGCCGCCATTGCCCTGCTGCGCGCCGATATCAACGACCTGCCCGACACCAGCGTGGCGGTAAAGCGCGAGCTGCGTGCCGTGCACCAGTTGCAGCAAACCCAGCAGCTGCAGCAGTTCGATGGCAAAACCCAACACCTGCTGGCCAACACCATTGCCCCGCTGATGTCGGCCCGTGTGCTACGCGACAAAAACGCCACCGCGCTGGATAAGCTCATCGCCGGCATTCAGTGCTGCCTCGTCGAGCAGGCCAGCTGTTTTGAGGATGGCAAAATTGCCCTGCTGGCCGAGCTGGACAAGCTCGCCGTGAATATCCAGGCCGTACGCCAGAAGGATGCCCTGATCGCCGAAGTACGCAGCGCCGACTTCTGGCTGCAGCCGTGCATCGACAAGTTGGAAAACGCCCGCAAGGAACTGCGCGGCATCATGAAATACCGGCAAACCGGCAGCACGGGCGGCTATGCCATGCCCAGCACTTCTACTGGCGATGACGGCGTAGAAGTGAACGAGCGCAAGGTCGTGATTGCCGGTGCCAGCGAGGCCATGATCTACCGCCGCCGCCTTAAAGACATCCTTGCCGGCATGCTGGCCGCCAACCCGACCCTGCAGAAAATCCACAAGGGCGAGCCCATTGCAGAGGCAGAACTGAAGACGCTTACCTCGACCATCCTTACCAGCCATCCCGGCGTCAGTCTGGAGGTGCTTAACGAGTTCTACGGTCGCACAGCGGATCAACTGCACCTCACCGTACGCGAGATTATTGGCCTGGATGCACACGCCATCGAGGAGCACTTCAAACAGTTCCTCCATGCCCATCCCAGCCTCACCGCTCAGCAGGTGCGCTTTATGAACCTGCTGAAAAACTACATCGCCCAGCACGGCAGCATCGTTATTGAAACGCTCTACGATGCGCCGTTTTCCAGCATCTCCCACGAGGGCATCGACGGCGTGTTCGCCCCCGCCGATGTCACCGAGCTGGTGGCCGTGCTCAAACCCTTTTTGAAGAACCCCGACCAGCCCGGCGCACCCGCCTGATGGCCGCCCAACCTATAGATCGAGACTACTGAATGCTCACCGGCAAAATCCGCACTGATATAGACAAGCTCTGGGAAAAGTTCTGGACTGGCGGCATCACCAACCCCCTGACCGTGATCGAGCAGATCAGCTACCTGATGTTCGCCCGCATGCTCGACATGCAGGAAGATGTCGCCGAGCGCAAAGCCAACCGCACCGGTAAGGACTTTGCCCGCCTGTTCCCCAATACCCCGGAGGGCCAGCTGCTGCGCTGGAAGAACTTCCGCAACATGAGCGGCAAGGAGCTGCACAGCCACCTCAAGAACAAGGTCTACCCGTTCTTCGCCCAACTCGGCTGTGCTGAAGGCGAGAGCGGTGAGCGCGAAGGCCTCGGCCATATCAGCGAGTACATGCAGGACGCCGATCTGGAGATCAAGAACGAGTCCGTACTGACGTCCGCTGTGGAGATGGTCAACGACCTGCCGCTAACCCAGAGCGACGTAAAGGGCGATATCTACGAATACCTGCTGAGCAAGCTCACCACCGCCGGCATCAACGGCCAGTTCCGCACCCCGCGCCATATCATCGACGCGATGATCGAGCTGATCGCCCCGCAGCCCACTGAGGTGATCTGCGATCCGTCCTGCGGCACGGCGGGTTTTCTGGCCCGCACCATGGAATACCTCAACCGCGTGCACTCCAGCCCTGAAGGCACCTTCACCGACGAAGACGGCAACTTGCATTACTCCGGCAACCTGCTCGAACCCTACCGCCAGCACATCAACAGCCAGATGTTCTGGGGCTTCGACTTCGACACCACCATGCTCCGCGTTTCCAGCATGAACATGATGCTCCACGGCGTGAACGGCGCGAACATCCGCTACCAGGACTCCCTGAGCAAATCCATTAAGGAGCACTACCCGCGCCAAGAGCAGAACTTCTTCGACGTGGTGCTGGCCAACCCGCCATTCAAAGGCAGCCTGGACGAAACAAACACCAACCCCGATGTGCTCGGCCTGGTGAAAACCAAAAAGACCGAGCTGCTGTTCGTCGCCCATATCCTCCGCTCGCTCAAGCTCGGTGGCCGCGCCGCCGTAGTCGTGCCGGACGGCGTGCTGTTCGGTTCATCCAAGGCGCACCAGCAACTGCGCCAGGAGCTGCTCGACAATAACCAGCTGGAAGGCATCGTCAGCCTGCCCAGTGGCGTGTTCAAACCCTACGCCGGGGTCAGCACCGCCATCCTGATTTTCACCAAGGGCGGCAGCACCGAGCGCGTGTGGTTCTACGACCTGCAAGCCGACGGCTATTCGCTGGACGACAAACGCACGCCACTCAAGGGCGAGGCGGGTAACGACCTGCCTGATGCCATCACTCAGTGGCAAAAATACCGGCAGATGGTCGAAGGCAATCTCAGCGCCAGCACCATCAATACCCTGTTCGGCGACAAGCGCAAAAAGGCCTTTGTCGTTCCCGCCACAGAGATTGCCGCCAACAAGTACGAGCTCAATATCAACCGCTACAAAGAAGTGGAATACCAGCAGGAGCAGCACGAAGACCCGAAAGTGATTCTGCAACGGCTGAAAGGGCTGGAGCAGGAAATCATGGCGGATCTGGATGAGCTGGAGGGGATGCTGTGATAGCCAGTCGTAAAAAGCTAGGTGATCTATGCAATCTTGTTACCAAGGGTACAACTCCTACATCTGTAGGTTTTGACTTTGCAGAACATGGCGTTCCATTTTTACGCATTCAGAATATAAGCGGCAGTACAGTTTCGTTGGATGATGTGCTTTATATTGAAGAGAACACACACAATGCACTTGGGCGATCAAAAATTAGGCCGGGGGATTTTCTGATTACAATTGCGGGCACAATTGGGCGCACAGCCATCGTCCCGCCAGGTTTTCCAGAAAGTAATTGCAATCAAGCAGTGGCCATACTTCGATTCGACGAGGCTAAGCTTTGGCCTAAATTTCTGCTGTATTGGCTTTCAACAGAAGACGCGACTGGCCAAATCAGTGGAAGAAAGGTCACGGCAACAATATCAAATCTGAGTTTGGGGCAGATTAAGGAACTCGAAATCCCCTTGCCACCACTGTCCGAACAAAAGCGCATCGCCGATATTCTCGACAAGGCCGACGCCATCCGACGCAAACGCCAGCAAGCCATCCATCTCGCTGACGACTTCCTCCTCGCCGTTTTTCTGGACATGTTCGGCGATCCAGCGACTAATCCGAAGGGGTGGGAAGTGTCGAGTTTAGATCAACACTTAGAGTTCTTAACAAGTGGTTCTCGCGGGTGGGCTAAATACTACAGCGACTCTGGTAGTAAATTTATCCGAATACAAAATGTTGGAAAAAATAAACTTCTACTGACCGATATGGCATATGTAAATGCGCCTAAAGGTGCAGAAGCAGCTAGAACAAAGATTCAAACTGGAGATGTGTTGCTTTCGATTACTGCAGATCTTGGTCGATCATCAGTCGTGACGAGTGACATAGAGGATGGGTATGTAAATCAGCACTTGGCAATTCTCAGATTGAAAAAGGATGAGTTAAATTCGAGATATTTATCGGCCTATTTATCTTCTGATGCGGGAGTTAGGCAGTTCTTTGTTAAAAATAAGTCAGCTGTTAAAGCAGGCATAAATTTTTCTGACATTAGAAGCCTCGAAATTCAGGTTCCACCAATATCTCTGCAGCGCAGCTATGAAAATCTATACGAGCGAGTAATGGGTTTTCAGCTTAAGCAATCCGAGAACCTTGATGTGGCAGAGGCAACATTTAGCTCGTTAAGCCAAAAAGCATTTTCCGGTCAGCTGTAGTAGATAAGGAAATCTCCATGCGCCTCAAGTCCGTCAAACTCACCCATTTTCGCGGCTATCGCACTACCACGGTCATTCCCATCGACGAAGCCATGACCGGCATCGTTGGACGTAATGACTATGGCAAATCTACCATCCTCGAAGCCCTGGCGATCTTCTTCGAGAGCGGCGACGTCAAGGCCGACAAGAGCGATATGAACTGCTTCAGCCTGGCCGGGGGCGCTGAGCAGTTCGAGATTGCCTGTGAGTTTGACGGCCTGCCTGAGGCGCTGGTACTTGATGAGAATGCCGAGACTTCCTTGGCGCAGGAATACCTGCTTAACGCCGAGGGTGCGCTGGAGGTCGTCAAAACCTTTAAGGCCAGCACTACCGGTAAGCCAGAACGCACAGCTATCCGCTGCCAGCACCCAGCAGATGAAGCACTGGCGGGGCTGCTGAGCCTGAAGATGGCCGATCTGAAAAAGCTTGGCGTACAACTGGGTGTTGCAGAGCGTGTTGCTGATCAGCGTGTGGCTTTTCAGTGGCGGCAAGCCATTCGCGCGGCAGCGGGACCTATTGCCTGTCAGGAGACGCTGCTCGACGTCAGTAAAGGACTTTCGACCGACAGCAAATCCATCTGGGAAAAAATCGAGGCCCTGTTGCCCACCTTCGCCCTGTTCAAAGCGGATCGTGAAAGCAGTGATGGTGATGCCGAGGCCAAGAACCCGCTGCAGCAGGCGGTCAAGGAAGCTCAGGCTGCACTGCAGGATCAGATCAGCGCGCTGGAGCAGCAGATCGAAGCCAGTGTGCTGGATGTCGCCGCCCGCACCCTCGACAAACTTCGGGAAATGGCTCCCGAGCTGGCCAATGAGCTGACCCCGCGCTTCAAGGAAAAGCCCAAGTGGAGTTTCAGCTTTACCTTGGATGGTGAGAACGGAATCCCCATCAACAAGCGAGGCAGCGGCGTGCGCCGCCTGATCTTGCTCAACTTCTTCCGCGCCGAGGCGGAGAAGGCGGTCGCAGGCTCCCAGCGTAATGTGATTTATGCCATTGAGGAGCCGGAGACCTCCCAGCATCCGAACTACCAGATGATGCTGATGAAGGCGTTGCTGGAGCTTTCCAACCAACCCAACCGGCAGATCATCGTCACCACCCACGTCCCCGCCCTGGCCGGCCTGATGCCCATCGAAGGTATCCGCTACGTCACCAAGGGCGAGAACGGCATCCCCTTCGTCAAGATGCCGAATAAGGCTGTACTGAAAGAAGCTGCGGAGAGCCTTGGCGTATTACCCGAGACAGGTATGGAGCGGGCAAAGGGCGTCGTACTGGTTGAAGGTAAGTCAGACGTTACCTTCCTCCGCCACGCCTCGAACACCTTAAAGGCTGGCGGGCACCTTGAGTCCAGCCTCGAAGATGCCGGCATCGTCCCGATCCTGATCGGCGGCTGCGGTAGCGTAAAACACTGGGTCACCCTCAACCTGGCCGATGATCTTGGTCTGCCCTGGTGTGTGTTTCTTGACTCCGACATTGGTGGGCGGCCAGAGCAAAATCTTAAACGCAAAGAAGAAGTAGAAGAAAAAGGCCGAGCGTTCTATTCAACTCGAAAGCGCGAAATCGAAAACTATCTGTGCCCGGACATGATTGAGGTTCAAGCGGGGGTAAGTGTGAATTTCACTGATACCTGCGACGCGAAGAAAATCATCGGTCAGGCTACACGCGTCAAAGCGGATGAGGTGATCGACAAGTTCTGGCCACTCATGACTGCAGAGCAGATTCTTCAGCGTTCGATGTACCAAGAGGGCACCGAACAACGCTCAGAGCTGAAAGAGCTCGTCGAGAATTTGCTGGCGTTGGTTCGTTGAGCTGCGAGTGGTATATGGCCCAGCCGAAAGTTGTCCTGGGCTGCCTTCGCGCCTGGCAGCCGCTGCGTGAGTTCATGCATCGGCTGAGCTATTGCCATCTAAAAATTACAAATAAGCCATTTGCCGGTTATAGGCCGAGCTAGAGCATAAAAACCATGCGTATTACAGAAATCGCCCTCACCAACTTTCGTTCCTTTCAGGCTACCCAGGTTATCCCGCTTGCGCCGGTAACCTTGATGTTTGGGCCGAATAGCGTCGGCAAAAGCTCGGTGCTGCAGGCGCTGTTTTATCTGCAGCAAATCCTTGCCAAAGGCCACTGCGACCCACAGCGCATTGACGTGCTGGGCGAAAAACACATCGGCGGCTTTGCCAGCCTGGTGAATGGCGGCGACTTGAATAAGCGAATTGTTATCAAGCTGCAGGTCGCAAAAAACGACAGCATCGGCGCTAGTTACAACCAGCTGTATGAGCTGATCAACGAGGATTTTGGCCTCACCGTCGACAGCCCAACCGCCGATGCTGCACGCTTTGCGGTGGAGCTGCATATCGCCTGGTCTAAATCAGCCGAAACCGCCTACGTGGCCTGCTACAAGCTGTGGCTGGACGGTACGCTGATCGCAGAACTGACCAGCGATGCCGGGATGATGCAGCCGATGCTGGCCTGGCTCAATTACCAGCACCCAACGTTGTTAACAGTAGGCGATGCGGAGGAAGCCGCTGAGCGCGAAGGCGAAGGCTTTGTAAGCGTTTTGCATGAGCTACTAAACGTTCAGCGCCCAACCCAGCCGGTCAGTCGTCGCGATTCCTGGCACATGCCTGAAATGACCTTTGACCATGCCGAACTTGGCTTCAAGGGTTTTGCTGGCGCGCTGCCGTTGCTGGGTAAGCGACTGGAAAGCACCTTTGATCATGACGACCCGCGTATTACCACGCGGCTGCACGAGATTCTCTCGGATGTGTTGGTAGCCCCGTTAGATAACCTGCTGACACTACTTAATCAAAGCTTGTGCATCGGTCCGTTGCGCATGGTGCCCGATGCCTTGCGCCAGGCTAATCCTTACCCTGAGCAAAAAGACTGGTACAGCGGTGCTGCTGCCTGGGATGTGGTCAGCGCGCTGAGCCGCCAGCATAAGGCACCGGCTTTGCTGACTGAGATCAACCACTGGATGAAGCACATCGGCCTTGGCTATTCACTGCGCGCTAAGTCGGTAGTGAGCAAGGTAGTGTACTCCGGCAGTGACGACGGCCCGGGCGAGTTGCGCGCGATGCTGGATGCGCATGGCGATAAGCTTGAGATCAGCTTTAGTGGCGTGGATGAGGAAGGCAATCCGGCAGAGCAAAAAGCGCCTATCGACATTCAAACGTTGAAAGAGCTTCTGCAAGAACTAGCGCCTGATAGTACAGCTACAAAGGGTGCTGTTATTGAGCAGGTTCGCAACCAATGGGGGCTGTGGGATGACGCGCGGCAGTGCGAGGTAGCCTTCTCCGAGGTTGGGGTAGGGATTTCACAGCTGTTTCCGCTGCTTGTGGCGGCTGTGGTCGCGCGCCAGGGTCTTGTGACCTGCGAGCAGCCAGAACTGCATGTGCACCCACGAATTCAGGTGGGTGTTGGTGATTTGCTCACCCAGGCCAATCGCCAATGCAGCTTCCTGATCGAGACCCACAGCGAACATCTGATCTTGCGGATTCTGCGGCGCATTCGCGAAAGCACTGAGGGCGAGCTGCCCGATGGTCTGCAACCACTGGCACCTAAGGATGTTTCGATTATTTACCTCGACACGGCGGCAGGCGGGGTAAAGGCCACGCGTATCGAAATTGATCGAGATGGCGAGTTCACCAGCCGTTGGCCCAATGGCTTTTTTGCTGAGCGCAGGGAGGAGCTTTTGTGATGATTTATGAGTATGCGCTTGAGCCAACTGTTCTAGCAGCCTGGGCATCAAATGATCGTGACTATGCGGAGTTTCTTCGCGAGTACGGGTTGGGTACACCACGACTAGTCAGTAGCTTTCCAAAGAAAAAGGTATCGAAGCTTCGTAGCTACTTGCTTCAGCATAGCCCTCAAGATACCCAGTCACTATCTGGGCGGCGTTATATAGAAATGGTCGCTAAGTTAACCGAGTCCGTTGTTATTAGGGATGTGGCCGATCATAAAAGCTCCGTTTGGTCGGAAGCTGTTGTCAGCGAAGATGATCGAGCCCCTTTCGGCGTGATTTTGTCTTCGTCTGCTATTCGCGCAAAAAATAACATCACGCCTGATAGCATGTACTTGCAAGGAACCATCTGGAATCACTATAACCAATTAAATATACAGCGTACCAACGCAGGGCTTTTGTCCGTAGTTGGCAACCTGGTGCGCCTATCTACAAAGTATATTGTGATCATTGATCCATTTGGCTGGTCGGATGAGGCTATAGGTTTTGTTCGATGCATGATTAATTCTATCCTTTCTAACCGCCTTGCGGACGAGCTGCCCAAGATAATTCTCTTCTATAAAGAGAAACGTGGGAGCAAGAATGCTGGCAGTGGAAGTCCAGCAGCTGATCACGTCAAAGATCGGGTAATGAAAGATTTAAACGGGGAGCTTGGAGGTCTGCAATTTGAAGTTTTTGAACTGAGGGAAGCGGCCGGCAGCGATGTTTTCCACAATCGTTGTATTCTGACGGAGCATGGCGGAGTTTTAACGGGTCACGGCATTGGTGTTTCAAATAACGAGGCTCATACAGATGAAGCAATATTAATGAGAGCGGAAATTTATCAAAAAAAGCTGCTGCAGTTTATTGAGGACAAATGCTTTGATATTGTTTCAATGGCCTAGTGGATGGTTAATGTTTGCGAGTGAGTGATTACCTTGTTGTAGCTTAGAGGCAAGCTTGAATAAGCAGTAATGATGATTATAAGAATAATTTCAGGAAAATTCATGTATGGCGAAAGTCATTCCGGGAATTGAAAAGGCCAAGCTCTCCAAGCAACCGCCAACCGAAGGAGAACTATTTTTACTTGCTTACCTGGAAGAGTATTTCGACGCGGATGCTGAGGTTTATTTCCAGCCCTGCTTTAATGGTGAACGCCCAGATGTGGTGATCATCAAGAAAGGTGTCGGGGTCATAATTGTTGAGGTAAAAGACTGGAGTCTTTCCAGCTATAATGTTGATGTTAAAAACCAGTGGCGTCTGGCTAAAAATAATGCGCTGCTGAAGTCGCCTTTCGCTCAAGCTTTTTCATATAAGCAGAATCTTTTTGAGGTGCATACAAATGGCTTGCTTGAAAAAAGTATGGCCAGCGAAACTTTTTACGGCCTGATAAAAGTTTGCGTGTACTTTCATAATGCTACAAAAAATCAGATCGCAGAATTTTATGAGCCCGCTATAAATGAGCTGCGCAGTGAGTTGGATGAAATTCAACAGGCTTTTCGTGAAAGAGAAGTCGGGCATGAGCAGTACGAAAATAGACGGCTCTACCTAGCCAACAAAAAAAAGCAGCTTGAGCGCGATGTGGGGTCTTTAGCTATTGCGCGAGACTCGCTTAGAAAAATTGAATTCTCTGGCGGCAAGCTGAATCCTCGGTTTGAGGAGAGCGTGTATACAGAGCTTATGCGCCTGCTGCAGCCCCCATTCCATTACGCCAATGAAGGAAAGCCCATCCTCTATACAAAGCCACAGGAGCGGCTATCCGAGAGCCTAGAAGGCGGCCGCGCCAAGGTGTGCGGAGTGGCAGGGTCGGGTAAAACTTCCGTCTTGGCGAAGCGTGCGGTGAATGCGCACAAGCGTCATGGCGAGTCCGTGTTGATACTCACATTCAATCTGACGCTTCGCATGTTCATCAGGGACAAAATTAGTGAGGTTCGCGAAGACTTCAGTTGGGGTGCTTTCCATATTGTCAATTACCACAAGTTTATAAGTGCGGCTCTAAGCAGTGCCGGAGTCGAAGTGAAGGTTCCAGAAGGCGTGGCGGACCTCAGTGCATACCTTGAAGAGCATTATTATTCGAACGAAACTGTTTTGGATAATTATGTTGCTCATAGATACAACACTATCCTAATTGATGAGGCTCAAGACTATAAGCCGGAGTGGCAGCGAATCATCAGAAAGAATTTCTTAGCCGAAGGCGGTGAGATGGTTCTGTTTGCGGATGAGAAACAGAATATCTATGAGCGTGCTGTTGATGAGGAAAAAAGAGCAAGCATAATCTCCGGTTTTGGGCGCTGGCAGCGTCTGTCTAAAAGCTTCAGATATAAGCAGAATTCTCCGGTATTGCAATTGTCTGTAGCTTTTCAGAAGCAGTTCCTTTCAGAGAAATATATTTTCGATGGGGATGAGTCTTATCAGCAAACCGCTTTTCTGCCAGGGATTAGCTTGAGTGCCGTAGGGACATGGTCAGCTGGTAGGTTGCTTGATGTTGCTGAGCTCATTGTCGCTATTGCGAAGCGCGAAGGTATTCACCCGAATGACATCACCATTGTGTCGTCAAAGGAAGATGTTCTGAGGGAGATCGACTTTGCTATCCGGAAAGGGCCTCGCCATCAGGAACGGACGATTACAAGCTTTGCCTCGAAGGAAGATGTTGAGATAGTTCGCGGGAAAGGACTTGGGCGTACTAAAGAAAGCAAGGAGCTGCGCAAGTTAAGCGCTAGCCGTAAGCAAGGATTCAACCTGAATAGCGGCGTAATGAAATTATCAACTCTTCATAGCTTTAAAGGTTTTGAATCACCCACGGTATTTATGATCGTTAACGATCTGGATGGGCCGGAGCTTGTTTACACTGGCTTGACTAGAGCAAAAGAAAACATCGTGGTGCTTTTGCCAAGCGGTAATCGATACTTTGATTTCTTTACGCAAAATCTTGAAAGCGTTAGTTCGCTTATGCAGCATTCAATTGCTGGCTTGGCTGACTAATATTTTTCATTTTATGCGTGGCGTTTGCTTTATTTCTTGGTTTTTATATGGATTTTTTATGAAGAAATATGGGGCTCGCTTTTCTATTGCTGCAATGATCGCTGCAGCACCCTGCTTAGTCATGGGAGGATTCCCGCTGCTTGGTTATGCACCTTGGGGACGTAACAGTTTGGAGGTTATTGTTTTCTTCTTGGTGATTTATTCCGCAATCCATGTGCTTGTTGCGCTGCTGGTTATGCTGGTCACCCGAAAGTGGCGGGAGTATTTCCCGGCCATCATGCTGGGTGTGCTTTTCGGCGGCCTTGCCGGTTTGCAGGCGGGAACAGCAATGAGAATGGAAGGCTATGAACGGGCGGGTGAGCGTGCTGCTGTTCTGGTCACTGCGATAGAGCATTACATTAAGGCAACCGGAGAGCCACCTGAGCGCTTGGAACAACTTGTACCTGATTTTGTCGAGGCGATCCCAGGCAGGCTGCCGCCACTTGAGATTGTAACGGGCGAGGCGGCTCTCAAAGGTTTCTATGGCAATCAATGGGCTCTGCTGTTCAAAGCGGGTAGTGGTTTGAACTGGGACCAACTTGTTTATTTACCAAAGCAGAATTACGACCAGGTCGAATCGAAAACCCTGCTGGGGCGCTGGGCATATCTCCACGAGTGATCATGTGTTTTTCGCTGCCGGCGCTGCCTGAAGGTGGCCGGCGGCGCTCAGGGCATCAGCAGGGACGGCTAAAGCCGGCCAGCAGTTCTCGGGCAAATGGCCGAACCATGCAACCTTGCTTAACAGAATAGAGCGTTGTGGCTGCAGCTCTTTATGGCTAGTACTCAAAATCCCCGCGCGCAAAATAGGGGGCCAGACTTTGAGGCACGGTTTAGGCACAGAATTGGCACAGCCCGAAAATGAGTCGAAAAGGAGCGCTGCGGGCAGTACTCACCACAATCTGAGTATCCGCATGGAGATCAATTTTGAGAGATTAGCCAATTCGGGATCTGGATCGGCAGAACCTTAGGAAAAGGCTTTTAAATCATACAGATATGGCGCACCAGGCGGGATTCGAACCCACGACCCCCGCCTTCGGAGGGCGGTACTCTATCCAGCTGAGCTACTGGTGCGTATGTGTTGCGGCGGTCCATTTGACCATTAGCTGACACCCTTCTCAACTCGATGAGTATTGCCTTCGGAGGGCAGTACTCTATCCAGCTGAGCTACTGGTGCAGCGCGGGCGCAATCATACGCATGTCGCTGGCGGGCGTCCATGCTGGTGCCTTGTTCGTGATTCTGCACGGCTGCTCTAGTCAGCTGTTTGTGCCTACTAAGGGCTTGAATAGGCGTGATGAGGCGTTAATTTTTTCGAACAGGCTATTGCCCTTTACCCCTCTTGACCCTAGCATTCGTTTGAGATTTCAAACGCTCGTGCTGAAAACCATGGCCATTCACCTTTTGGCGCGGTAGCTGATGCAAGAGCTCGCTGATCAAGCCCCTGCGCCGCAAGCACGCGGTGTATTCGATGACGTGTACCGATGCCTGGGTGTCGGTTTTAGGAGACTGCCATGCAACTGAAAGACACCCAGCTGTTTCGCCAGCAGGCGTATATCGACGGCGTTTGGCTGGACGCGGACAGCGGCCAGACCATCCAGGTCAACAACCCGGCTACCGGCGAAATCATCGGCAGCGTGCCGAAGATGGGCGCAGCGGAAACCCGTCGCGCCATCGAAGCCGCCGACCGCGCCTTGCCGGCCTGGCGTGCGCTGACTGCCAAAGAGCGCTCAAACAAACTGCGCCGCTGGTTTGAACTGTTGATCGAAAATCAGGACGATCTAGGCCGTCTGATGACGCTGGAGCAGGGTAAGCCGCTGGCCGAAGCCAAGGGTGAGATTGCCTACGCCGCCTCCTTTATTGAGTGGTTCGCCGAAGAAGCCAAGCGTGTCTATGGCGATGTAATTCCCGGCCATCAACCAGACAAGCGTCTGATCGTGATCAAGCAGCCGATTGGCGTCACCGCTGCCATTACGCCGTGGAACTTCCCGGCGGCGATGATCACCCGTAAAGCCGGCCCGGCGCTGGCCGCCGGTTGCACTATGGTGATCAAACCTGCGTCGCAAACGCCGTTCTCCGCGCTGGCGCTGGTTGCTCTGGCAGAGCGCGCCGGTATTCCGAAAGGCGTGTTAAGCGTGGTCACCGGCAGCGCTGGCGATATCGGCAGCGAGCTGACCGGCAACCCGATCGTGCGCAAGTTGAGCTTCACTGGCTCCACTGAAATCGGTCGTCAGTTGATGGCCGAGTGCGCCAAGGACATCAAGAAGGTCTCGCTGGAGTTGGGCGGCAACGCGCCGTTTATCGTGTTCGACGACGCCGACCTGGATAAAGCCGTTGAAGGCGCGCTGATTTCCAAATACCGCAACAATGGCCAGACCTGTGTGTGCGCCAACCGTCTGTACATTCAGGACGGCGTGTACGACGCCTTCGCCGAAAAACTGGCTGCTGCCGTGGCCAAGCTGCAGATCGGCAATGGTCTGGATGACGGCATCACCACCGGCCCGCTGATCGATGCCAAAGCCATGGCCAAGGTGCAGGAGCATATTGAAGACGCGGTCAGTAAAGGCGCGCGCGTGCTGATGGGCGGCAAGCCTCACGCGCTCGGCGGCAGCTATTTCGAGCCGACCATTCTGGTAGATGTGCCGAACAACGCCGCCGTCGCCAAGGAAGAAACCTTTGGCCCGCTGGCGCCGCTGTTCCGCTTCAAGGACGAGGCCGAAGTGATCGCCATGTCCAACGACACCGAGTTCGGTTTGGCTTCGTATTTCTACGCCCGTGACCTGAGTCGTGTGTTCCGTGTGGCTGAAGCCCTGGAATACGGTATGGTCGGCGTCAACACCGGATTGATCTCCAATGAAGTCGCGCCGTTCGGCGGCATGAAAGCCTCGGGCCTCGGCCGTGAAGGCTCCAAATACGGCATTGAGGATTACCTGGAAATCAAATACCTCTGCCTGGGCGTGTAAGGGCATCGACCTCCGGGTCGTCGGCCATAAGGCGTTGGCCTTAGCCCCGAAGCTCTCGAGCGGTGGAGCCTTTAGGAAATTAAACACCCCAGGTTCAACCAACGAGCCGGTCACCTGGGTTTGCAACAGCGAAAATGAACCTGAGCAATGCGCAGGGTGCGGTAGTCGATCATCGAATGCTGACCGCACTCTTCCCCCGGTTGCCTTTCATCCTTGAACCACGCCGAGATTGACCGGCGAATGAGGACTTTATGAGCAAGACCAACGAATCTTTGATGCAACGCCGCACCGCTGCCGTTCCACGCGGCGTGGGCCAGATCCACCCGATCTTTGCCGAGTCGGCAAAGAACGCCACGGTGACCGACGTTGAAGGCCGCGAGTTTATCGACTTCGCCGGCGGCATCGCGGTGCTCAACACCGGCCACCTGCACCCGAAAGTGGTGGCGGCGGTGCAAGAGCAACTGACCAAGCTGACTCACACCTGCTTCCAGGTGCTGGCGTATGAGCCTTACGTTGAGCTGTGCGAGAAGATCAACGCGCGCGTGCCGGGCGACTTCGCCAAGAAGACCCTGCTGGTCACCACCGGCTCTGAAGCGGTGGAAAACTCGATCAAAATCGCCCGCGCTGCCACCGGCCGCGCTGGCGTGATCGCCTTCACCGGCGGCTACCACGGCCGCACCATGATGACCTTGGGTCTGACCGGTAAAGTGGTGCCGTACTCGGCCGGCATGGGCCTGATGCCCGGTGGCATCTTCCGCGCGCAGTTCCCGTGCGCGCTGCACGGCGTCAGCACCGATGATGCGATCGCCAGCATTGAGCGCATCTTCAAGAACGATGCCGAGCCGCGCGACATCGCCGCCATCATCATCGAGCCGGTGCAAGGCGAAGGCGGTTTCTACGTCGCGCCGAAAGACTTCATGCTGCGCCTGCGCGCCCTGTGTGATCAGCACGGCATCCT
>LNDO01000085.1 GCA_001465025.1 Pseudomonas sp. Ga0074129 | reverse complement strand
GCAGCGCTTGGGTTGAGCGCCCCGTGAGGGCCTTCACCGGTGGCGAGTGGAGATAACGAAAGTAGTTACAGAGTGCGCCCGCCATGTGCGGGCTTTTTGTTGCCTGGAGAAACGTATGCAGATCACCGAGCAGCAGCTGCTGCACATCATGCCCAACGCCCGCCGATCAGCGGGCGTTTTTGTTCCTGCAATCAATGCCGCCGCCAAGCGTTGGCAGATCAACACACCCAAACGCATGGCCGCGTTCTTGGCGCAGGTCGGGCATGAGTCCGGCCAGCTGCAGTGGACGCGCGAGCTGGGTAACAACGCTTACCTGGCGAAGTACGACACCGGGCCACTGGCCGCGCGCCTGGGCAACACGCCTGAGCCCGATGGCGATGGCCAGTTGTATCGCGGGCGTGGGCTGATTCAGATCACCGGCCGCCACAACTACCTCAAGTGCAGCGCCGCGTTGTTCGGCGATGACCGCTTGTTGCGTGAGCCGCAGCTGCTTGAGCAGCCCGAGTGGGCCGCACAGTCTGCTGGTTGGTTCTGGTGGGTCAAAGAACTGAACACCCTGGCCGATCAGGGGAAGTTCAGCCAGATCACCCGAAAGATCAATGGCGGTCTGAATGGCCAAAAGGATCGGATGGAACTGTGGGGCAGGGCACGGGAGGTAATCGAATGAACATCATCGATCTGATCCCAGGCTCACCGCGCACCTGGTTGCTGGGCGCATTGCTGCTGGCTGTCTTCGCCGCGGGCTGGTCCAGCAACGGCTGGCGGATGGGTGAGCAGCTGGCGGTGGCTGAGAAAACCCACAGCGACACGCTGGGCGAGATAGCCCGGGCGGCGGCTCGCCAGGTGAGCGATCAGCTGGATGCGCGCGTGGAGCTGGAGCAGCACCTGGCTGAGCTGGATTCAACCAAACACAAGGAACTGACAGATGCAGAAGGTGAAAATGAGCGGCTGCAACGGCTTTACTCTGGCGCTGATGCTGAGCGTAAGCGGCTGCGCATCGCAGCCCGAATTGCCGCCGCAGATCTCGTCGTGTCCCAAACCACAGGCAGCAGCGGCCTGGGCGATGGAGCCAGTGTCGAACTCAGTGAGCGAGCTGGATCAGCTGTTTGGGATATCCGCGCCGGAATGATCCGCGATCAGAAGAAACTCGAGTACCTGCAAGGCTACGTCCGGACGCTGACCGGCCAGACCGCTGCAACCCCGTAACCCCTCCGTAAGAAAAGAGCGACCCGCCCAGGTGTTACAGCACCCGGGCAGGCCACTCGACCCGCAGCCATTCCTGCAAGCCAAGCCAGGGCTCCCACTCCGTGCACGAAGCGGGGGAGAGCCTAGCACCTGTTTATTTATACAGTAAAGGTTTGCATTCTATGACCAGTCCTATCATCCCTTGGATGGGTGGCAAGCGCCGCCTGGCCGACCGTCTTATCCCGCTATTCCCTCCCCACGAATGCTACGTCGAAGTGTTTGCCGGCGGTGCTGCGCTGTTCTTCATGCGCCCCCAGCCCGCGCCCGTGGAAGTGTTGAACGATATCAATGGCGACCTGGTGTCGCTGTACCGGGTGGTGCAGAACCACGTCGAGGAGTTCGTGCGACAGTTCAAGTGGGCGCTCTCCAGCCGGCAGCTGTTCGAGTGGCAGAAGATCACCCGGCCGGAAACCCTGACCGACATCCAGCGCGCTGCTCGGTTCTTCTACCTGCAGCACCATGCCTTCGGCGGCAAGGTCAGCGGGCAGACGTTCGGTACCGCCACGACTGGCCCAGCGCCAAACATCATGCGCATCGAAGAGAACCTGTCCGCTGCCTGGCAGCGCTTGGCCGGTGTGTATGTGGAAAACCTGCCGTGGCTTGAATGCGCAGAGCGCTATGACCGCGCCCACACCTTCCACTACATGGACCCGCCGTACTGGCAGACGGCGGGCTATGGCGTTGACTTCCCCTATGAAAACTACGAGCGCATGGCTGACTTTATGCGGCGGTGCAAAGGCAAGGTGATGGTCAGCATCAACGACCACGCCGATATCCGCCGTGCGTTCGATGGCTTCCATATGGAGCAGCTCGATATCCGCTACAGCTGCACCAATCAGCGGCAGGGCGTGGCTGAAACCACAGGCGAGTTGGTGATTATGAACTGGGTGCCGGCTGCCCTAGGCGGCCTCTTTGATGGCGTCTGATTCACTTGCTATGCCTCGGCACCAGAGCGTTACTGGTGCCAACGGAAACCATTAAGGAAACGGCAATGAACCTGCTCGAGCACCTCCAGCCCCTGCCAACCGAACTGCTGAACGCCATGGCGAAAGGGGAGGTGGATACCCAAGCGGTTGCCGCGCAGCTGATGGCTGAGCGCGGGCTGGATCGGGATGGTAAGTGGGTGGGGTTTGAAAAGGCTAAAGAGGTGTGGCGGATCTAGCCTTAAACACAAAGCCCCGGCGCAGTAGGCATGGCCTGCGGTGCCGGGGCTTTTTTGTGGCTGCGATTTGCAGTCACGTCTATATGTGCTTCAAAGTCATTACGCCAAGATTACGCCAGGCATAAAAAAAGGCCTTGATAATCAAGGCCTTTCTTCGTGTATATGGTGCCCCGGGGGAGACTCGAACTCCCACTTCTTTCGAAAACGGATTTTGAATCCGCCGCGTCTACCGGTTCCGCCACCGGGGCACAATGGCGGCGCAGTATAGGGATGGTGTTGGCGTTGGTCAATGCTCTTTCGTGGTCAAAATACATGTTTTCCGCTAAACTCAGCCGCCCTGACAAACGACCTTCTCAGACCATGCGTGTTGCCGACTTCCATTTTGAACTGCCTGACGCCCTGATTGCCCGCTACCCATTGGCTGAGCGCCGTGCCAGTCGCTTGCTGGTGCTGGATGGGCCAACGGGTGCTTTGGCTCATAAGCGATTTGCCGATGTGCTGGATTACCTTAATCCGGGCGATTTGATGGTGTTTAACAACACGCGTGTGATTCCTGCGCGGTTGTTTGGGCAAAAAGCATCCGGTGGTCGTCTGGAAATTCTGGTTGAGCGCGTGCTCGACAGCCATCGCGTGCTGGCGCATGTGCGTTCCAGTAAGTCACCCAAGCCAGGCACCGCCATCCTGATTGAAGGTGGTGGTGAGGCAACGATGGTGGCGCGTCACGATGCGCTGTTTGAGTTGCTGTTTAACGAAGAGGTTTTGCCGCTGCTGGAGCGCGTGGGGCATATGCCGTTGCCGCCCTACATTGACCGTGAGGATGAGCAGTCTGACCGTGAGCGCTACCAAACGGTGTATGCCGAGCGCGCGGGTGCTGTTGCTGCGCCTACGGCTGGCTTGCACTTTGATCAGGCGCTGCTGGATGCGATTGCTGAGAAAGGCGTCGAGCGTGCGTTTGTGACGTTGCACGTGGGGGCGGGCACCTTTCAACCCGTTCGTGTTGAACGCATTGAAGACCATCACATGCACACCGAGTGGCTGGAAGTCACTCAGGACGTTGTTGACGCCGTGGCGGCGTGTCGCGCGCGTGGCGGTCGGGTGATTGCGGTGGGCACCACCAGCGTGCGTTCGCTGGAGAGCGCTGCGCGTGATGGCGAGCTCAAGGCCTTCAGTGGTGATACCGACATCTTTATCTTCCCTGGGCGTCCTCTGCATGTGGTGGATGGGTTGGTGACGAACTTCCATTTGCCGGAATCAACCCTGCTCATGCTGGTGTCGGCATTTGCCGGTTACCCGGAAACCATGGCGGCCTATCAGGCGGCTGTTGATGAGCAATACCGTTTTTTCAGCTATGGCGATGCCATGTTTATTACGCGTAATCCCGCACCGCGCGGGCCTGAGGAACTTGTATGACGCGC
The DNA here is from genome assembly GCA_001465025.1 of Pseudomonas sp. Ga0074129. Classification (GTDB taxonomy): domain Bacteria; phylum Pseudomonadota; class Gammaproteobacteria; order Pseudomonadales; family Pseudomonadaceae; genus Aquipseudomonas. Next base: position 62,747 of record LNDO01000085.1, on the reverse strand, counting down.
ACGTGCCGCATGTCGTTTGAGCTGTTGGCAACAGAGGGCAAGGCGCGCCGTGGCCGTCTGATCTTCCCCCGTGGCGTGGTCGAGACCCCGGCGTTTATGCCGGTGGGCACCTACGGCACGGTAAAGGGCATGTTGCCGCGTGATATCGAGGCGATTGGCGCGCAGATCATTCTCGGTAACACCTTCCATCTGTGGTTGCGTCCCGGCACTGAGGTGATCAAGAAGCACGGCGACCTGCATGATTTTATGCAGTGGCAGGGGCCGATCCTCACCGACTCCGGCGGTTTTCAGGTGTTCAGCCTGGGCGCGATGCGCAAGATCAAGGAGGAGGGCGTGTACTTCGCCTCGCCGGTCGATGGTGCCAAGGTGTTTATGGGGCCGGAAGAGTCGATGCAGGTGCAGCGCGATCTGGGCTCAGACATCGTCATGATCTTTGATGAGTGCACGCCGTATCCAGCCGAGTTTGATGTGGCCAAGCGCTCGATGGAACTGTCGCTGCGTTGGGCCAAGCGCTCCAAAGAAGCCCATGGCGACAACAGCGCTGCCTTGTTCGGCATTGTGCAAGGCGGCATGCATGAAGAGCTGCGCAAGGTTTCTTTGGATGGGCTGGAACAGATCGGTTTCGATGGTTATGCCATCGGCGGCCTGTCAGTCGGCGAACCCAAGGAAGAAATGATCAAGGTGCTTAATTACCTGCCCGCGCAGTTACCGGCTGATAAGCCGCGTTACTTGATGGGTGTGGGTAAGCCGGAAGATCTGGTTGAAGGTGTGCGTCGCGGCGTGGACATGTTCGATTGCGTGATGCCGACCCGGAATGCGCGTAACGGTCATCTGTTTGTCGACACGGGCGTGCTAAAAATCCGCAATGCGGTGCACAAACATGACGACTCGCCGCTCGATCCGAGCTGCGATTGTTACACCTGCAAACATTTCTCCCGCGCCTATCTGCATCATCTGGATAAATGTGGCGAAATGCTCGGTAGCATGCTCAATACAATCCACAACTTGCGGCACTATCAGGTGCTTATGGCTGGTTTGCGTGAGGCTATTCAACAGGGTACATTGGCCGCCTTTGTCGATGCCTTCTACGCCAAGCGCGGGCTGCCAACGCCGCCTCTGGATTGATTCCCAACCCTTAAAGACCCTTGTTACAGGAGTGTTACATGAGCTTTTTTATCCCCGCTGCCTTCGCTGAAGGTGCTGCACCGGCTGCCGGTCCTGCAGGTAGTGGTTTTGAGTGGGTATTTCTGGTCGGCTTCCTGGTCATCTTTTATCTGATGATCTGGCGTCCACAAGCCAAGCGTGCAAAAGAGCACAAAGGCCTGATCAGCGGCCTGCAGAAAGGTGATGAAGTGGTCACCAGCGGCGGCATCGCTGGCAAGGTTTCGAAGGTTTCTGATGACTTCGTAGTGATTGAAGTGTCCGACACTGTTGAGCTGAAAATTCAGAAAGTAGCGATCGCTGCTTCGCTGCCTAAAGGCACGCTCAAAGCGATCTAAGCCATACACCTTTACCATTCGACGGGGCGCTTAATGCGCCCCGCGTCATAACGGGCGGCGTCATGCTCAACAAGTTTCCCCTCTGGAAGTACCTGCTGATTCTGGCTGTTCTAGCTATCGGCTTTCTCTATTCCCTGCCCAATCTGTACCCGGACGATCCGGCGATCCAGATCAGTGGCAACAGCTCCGCGATGCGCGTCGAGCAGGCTGACCTGGATCGCGCCAGTCGCGCCCTGGAAGCAGCCGGTATCAGCGTCAAAGCCACCAGCCTGGCTAATCAAGGGCGTGCTGGTTTGTTGCGTTTGAATAATGCTGAAGATCAATTGCCTGCCAAAGATTTGGTGCGTAGGGCCCTCAGTGATGAGTTTGTGGTGGCCCTGAACTTGGCGCAAACCACGCCAGAGTGGCTGCGCAACTTGGGCGGTAGCCCGATGAAGCTGGGCCTGGACCTGTCAGGTGGTGTGCACTTCTTGATGGAAGTGGACATGGACAAGGCTCTGGATGCGCGCCGTAAAGTCTACGAGGGCGAGGTCAAAAGCCTGCTGCGTAAGGAGCGTGTGCGTTATCGCAGCCTGCCGGAGCTCAATGGTGCAATTCAGCTCGGCTTTGCCGATGAAGCCACTTTGGAAAAAGCGCAGCAACTCATCAGCAAAGAATTTACCGATTTTGACCTGACGTCCGTTAAGCGTGGTGAGCAGCAGGTGCTGCGCCTTGCTTTGACTGATGCCAAGGTGACTGAGATTCGCGAATACTCGATTAAACAGAACTTGACCACTGTGCGTAATCGGGTGAATGAGCTGGGTGTGGCCGAGCCACTGGTGCAGCGCCAAGGGGCTAACCGTATTGTGGTTGAGCTGCCGGGCGTGCAAGACACCGCCGAAGCCAAGCGTATTTTGGGTAAAACCGCCAGCCTTGAGTTCCGTCTTGCGGCTGAGCCGGATGCGGCCAAGGCTGCTACTGAAAGCTTTGAGTTTCGCGAAGAAGGCCGACCGCCTGCGCAGTTGGAGCGTGAGCTGATCATTACGGGTGATCAGGTGACTGACGCCCAGGCCAGCTTCGATGAAAACGGCAGTCCGCAGGTCAATATTCGTCTGGATGGCCGTGGCGGTGACCTGATGAACCGCGCGACCCGCAACAACGTCGGGCGCAGCATGGCGGTAATCTTTATCGAGCAGAAGCCGGTGACGCGTCACGTGCGTCAGGTGGTGGATGGCGTCGAAAAAGAAGTTGAACTGCAAACCTTCGTTGAAGAGAAGAAGATCATTAGCCTGGCGACTATCCAATCGCCGCTGGGCAGCCAATTCCGTATTACCGGTTTGGATGGTCAGGGTGAATCCTCAGAGCTGGCGCTGCTGTTGCGTGCCGGTGGTCTGGCGGCGCCGATGTACTTTGCTGAAGAACGCACCATTGGCCCGAGCCTAGGTGCGGATAACATCACCAAAGGTGTGACGGCCTCGATGTGGGCCATGTTGTTCGTGTCGCTGTTTATCATTGCCATTTACCGTTTCTTCGGTGTGCTGGCGACTATTGCCTTGGGTTTGAACATGGTGCTGCTGTTGGCGCTGATGTCGCTGCTCAGTGCCACGCTAACCCTGCCGGGCATTGCGGGTATTGTGCTGACCATGGGTATGGCGGTGGACGCTAACGTGCTGATCTTCTCGCGAATCCGCGAGGAGATTGCCAATGGCATGTCGATTCAGCGCGCTATTCACGAGGGTTTTGACCGGGCGTATTCGGCGATTATCGACGCCAACCTGACCACCTTGTTGGTCGGCGGCATCCTCTTCGCTATGGGCACCGGGCCTGTTAAGGGCTTCGCTGTGACACTGTCGCTGGGCATCATCACCTCGATGTTTACCGCGATTCTGGTGACGCGTTGCATGGTCAACCTGACCTGCGGCGGGCGTGACTTCAAGAAGTTGTGGATTTAAGGGGCTGTGATGAATCGTACGATCAACTTCATGGGCGTGCGCAACATTGCGTTCGCCTTCACGGTATTACTGACACTTCTAGCATTATTCAGCCTGTTCACTAAGGGGTTGAATTTTGGTTTGGATTTTACCGGTGGTACACAAATTGAACTCAGCTACGAGCAGCCGGCTGACTTGGGTAAAATCCGCGCGCAGTTGGGTGATGCAGGTTTTGGTGATGCTGTTGTGCAAACCTTCGGGGCGACCACTGATGTGGTCGTGCGCATGCAGGGCGATGATCCCAACCTGGGTAATAACGTAGCCACTGCTTTGCGTCAGGCAGGTGATCAGCTTGAGGTGAAAAAGGTCGAGTTCGTCGGTCCGCAAGTGGGTGAAGAGCTGCGCGATCAGGGCGGTCTTGGTCTGCTGTTGGCGCTGGGTGGCGTAATGCTGTACCTGGTTTTTCGCTTTCAGTGGAAGTTCGGCGTTGGCGCGGTTGTGTCTTTGGTGCACGACGTTATTGTCACGCTCGGTATTCTCTCGTTTTTCCAGATCACCTTTGACCTGACTGTGTTGGCAGCAATACTGGCAATCATTGGTTACTCGCTCAACGACACTATTGTGGTTTTTGACCGGGTGCGAGAAAACTTCCGCGTACTGCGCAAGGCGACGTTGATTGAGAACATCAACATTTCCACTACCCAGACGCTGCTTCGCACCATGGCCACGTCCATCTCGACTTTGCTGGCGATAGCTGCTCTCCTGATGTTTGCAGGCGACAACCTGTTTGGTTTTTCGGTGGCGCTGTTTGTTGGGGTAAGTGCGGGCACCTACTCATCGGTATACATAGCTAACGTGGTACTGGTTTGGCTTAACCTCTCGGTGGATGACCTGATTCCTCCGGTGGTGGCTGAAGAGGTGGATGAGCGCCCCTGATACTGTGCGCTCCTTCGCAATGCGGTAAATGAGCCGGGCAAGTGCTGAACTTGCCCGGCTTTTTTGTGCTCCAAGTTCACAGGTCTGGTGCGTCATGTACCGCGTGAATAAGGAGTCAAAATGAACAAGTCTATGGTTGTCGGCGCTGTGTTGGGGGCTGTGGGTGTGACGGCAGGAGGCGCAGTGGCGACCTACAGCTTGGTCAGTGCGCCGCAGTATGCGCAGGTGTTGGCCGTTAAACCGGTCAACGAAACAATCAAGACCCCGCGTGAAGTCTGTAAAGAAGTGGCGATAACCCGTCAGGCGCCTGTCAAAGACCGGCATCAGATAGCGGGCACGGCCATAGGTGCTGTTGTAGGCGGGCTGCTGGGCAATCAGGTCGGCGGCGGCAACGGTAAAAAAATCGCAACCGTTGCCGGTGCTGTAGGTGGGGGTTATGCCGGTAATAAAGCGCAAGAGCACATGCAGGGTACTGACACCTATACGACAACCGAAACGCGCTGCAGCACGGTGATCGATACCAGCGAGAAGCGCTTGGGTTATGACGTGAAGTACGAATTGGATGGCAAGGTGGCTGAGGTGCGCATGGCCAGCGATCCGGGTCGTCAGATCCCCGTTCGTGATGGTCAGTTGGTATTGGCGGATCAGGCTAACTGAAAGCGCTAGCCGGTGTTGCCATAGGCAGCACTTGGCGGAATTTGATCCATAAAAAAGCGCCTCGGAAGGCGCTTTTTTGTGGGCGTTTGATCAGCGCTTTAGCGAGGCTGACAAATGCGGCTGGATGGCGGTGAGTACCGCTTTAAAGCATTTGGTGTTGCCGGCTACGATCTGGCCTTTTTCAAGGAACTCGTGACCGCCGCTGAAATCGCTGATCAGGCCGCCAGCTTCTTGAATCAGCAGAGCGCCTGCTGCCATGTCCCATTCGGACAGGCCAAATTCCCAGAAAGCATCGAAACGGCCGGCGGCCACGTAGGCCAAGTCTAGGCTGGCTGCGCCCGCACGGCGCACGCCGGCAGTCTGGCCGACCAGGCTGCGGAACATGCCGATATAGTTTTCAAGGTTTTCCATCTGGCTGTCGCGGAACGGGAAGCCCGTACCGAGCAGCGCGCCCTCGAGGCTCTTGCGGTTGCCGACGCGCAGGCGGCGACCGTTCAGGGCAGCGCCACGGCCACGGCTGGCGGTGAATTCTTCTTGGCGCACCGGGTCGATGATTACCGCATGCTCAAGCCGACCGCGGTATTTGCACGCGATGCTCACAGCGTAATGCGGAATGCCGCGAATAAAGTTGGTGGTGCCATCGAGTGGATCAATGATCCACACGTAATCTGCGCCGTCACCGGTGCCTGCACTCATGCCACTTTCTTCGCCGAGAATGCCGTGGTTGGGGAATGCTTTGCGAATGGCCTGAATGATCAGTTGCTCGGCGGAGCGATCAATTTCAGTCACATAATCCTTGGCTTCTTTCTCGTCGATCGAGATGACGTCCAAGCGTTCGGTCGAGCGGAAGATCATTTCGCCGGCGCTACGGGCTGCGCGCAGCGCGATATTCAGCATGGGCTGCATGGATGTTCACCTGGGTCGTTAAAGAAAGCCGGCCATTCTAGCAGAAAAGTTTCGCGGTTGAAGTGCAACCTACGCCTTGCGTGGCGTAAGTGTGGTCGATTCTGTAAGATTTGCCGCTTAATGCCTTGCCTTGAGAGCGTTTGTGGTGCTGGAAAATATTCGCGTTGTGTTGGTGGGTACCAGTCATCCGGGAAATATCGGCGGTGCAGCCCGTGCTATGAAAAATATGGGTTTGTCGCGTCTAGTTCTGGTCGATCCGCAGGATTTTCCGAGCGAGGAGGCGGTGGCCAGGGCTTCGGGGGCTAGCGATATTCTTGAGTCCGCGCAGGTAGTTGCAACACTTGAGGAGGCCTTGGTTGGGTGCCGGTTGGTAATGGGTACTAGTGCCCGTAACCGTCATATCCCATGGCCGATGCTTGAACCGCGCGAGTGTGGGGTTGCAGCGTGCGAGCAGGCGGGGCAGGGCGCTCAGGTTGCCTTGGTGTTTGGTCGTGAATATGCCGGCCTGACAAACGATGAACTGCAGCGTTGCCACTTTCATGTGCATATTCCTTCTGATCCAGCCTTCAGTTCGTTGAACCTGGCGGCTGCGGTGCAGGTCTTGGCTTATGAGGTGCGACTGGGCTGGCTGGCTGCGGAAGGCTTACCGCTTAAGTTCGAAGCGGTAGTCGAGGCTGGTGACGAGCCGGTTACGGCGGATGAGCTGGAATCTTATTTTGTTCACTTGGAGCAGGCATTGGTGCAGATTGGCTTTCTTGACCCGCTGAAGCCACGGCATTTGATGAGTCGCCTGCGGCGTTTGTACGGACGCAGCGGGGTAACCAAGTTGGAAGTGAATATCCTGCGCGGCATTTTGACCGAAACCATTAAGGCGGCGCGTGGCGAGCCCCATAAGCGAGGAAGTACAGATGTTTGAGCGCATGCGAGAGGATATCCAGAGTGTTTTTCATCGCGATCCAGCTGCGCGCAATGCCTTTGAGGTGGTGACCTGCTATCCAGGCCTGCATGCGGTATGGCTGCATCGCTTGGCTCATGCTTTGTGGTTGTCCGGTTGGAAATGGCTGGCGCGTGTTGTTTCAAATTTCGGGCGCTGGTTGACGGGGATTGAGATTCATCCGGGTGCGAAAATTGGCCGCAGATTTTTTATCGATCACGGTATGGGCATCGTTATTGGTGAAACCGCCGAGATTGGTAATGACGTGACGCTTTATCAGGGTGTGACCCTGGGCGGCACCAGTTGGAATAAAGGCAAGCGTCACCCCACGCTGGAAGATGGTGTGGTGGTTGGGGCGGGTGCCAAAGTGCTGGGGCCTTTCACTGTTGGTGCGGGTGCGAAAATCGGCTCCAATGCGGTGGTGACCAAGGCGGTTCCAGCGGGCGCTACGGCCGTTGGTATTCCGGGTCGTATCATCGTCAAGGCGGATGATGAGCTGGAGGCCAAGCGTCAGGCGATCGCCGAAAAGCTGGGTTTCGATGCTTATGGCGTGAGTCAGGACATGCCCGATCCTGTGGCGCGTGCAATTGGCCAATTGCTCGATCATTTGCATGCCGTCGACAGTCGGCTTGAGGGTATGTGCGGTGCGCTGAAATCCCTCGGCAGTGATTACTGCGCCAAGGACCTGCCGCAGTTGCGCAATGAGGACTTCGCCGGGATGGTCAAGGAAGCTGACAAGCCGGCGGTTTGATGGTGTGGGGGTGGTCGGTTTGGTATGATGCCGGCCTTCACTCTGAGCATCTCCTACTAAATCGCTAGGTCTTATAGTTGACTTAAATACTCGGGAATTGCATAATCGCCCCATATTGCGATCACGCGGTAACCCCATTATGCGATTAACCACCAAAGGCCGTTATGCCGTCACCGCCATGCTTGACTTGGCGCTGCATGCGCAGCGTGGTCCGGTATCTCTGGCTGACATTTCTGAGCGCCAGGGTATTTCCCTCTCTTACCTTGAGCAGCTGTTTGCCAAGTTGCGCCGCGGTAATCTGGTCTCCAGTGTGCGCGGGCCGGGTGGTGGCTATCAGCTCTCGCGTGACATGCACGGGATCCAGGTTGCCGAAGTCATTGATGCGGTCAATGAGTCTGTTGACGCCACGCGTTGTCAGGGGCAAGGCGATTGCCATGCCGGCGATACCTGCCTAACCCATCATTTGTGGTGTGACCTCAGTCAGCAGATTCACGAGTTTCTTAGTGGCATCAGTCTGGCCGACTTGGTCACGCGTCGAGAAGTGCAGGAAGTGGCCCAGCGCCAGGATCAGCGCCGTTGCAACGGCAGCAGGATGCTGTTTCTAGATAAGATCGAAGCGTCAGCCGTCGATTGATGGAAGGGCGTAGGCCGACTGGTCTGATACCTGATTAGGAGAAGTGTTCATGAAATTGCCGATTTATCTCGATTATTCCGCCACCACGCCGGTTGATCCGCGTGTTGCGCAAAAAATGAGTGAGTGTCTGCTGGTTGACGGCAACTTCGGAAACCCAGCGTCGCGCTCCCACGTATTTGGCTGGAAAGCTGAAGAAGCCGTTGAGCATGCGCGCCGTCAGGTGGCTGAGTTGGTCAACGCTGACCCGCGAGAAATTGTCTGGACGTCCGGTGCGACCGAATCCAACAACCTCGCCATCAAGGGCATCGCGGACTTTTACAAAAGTAAAGGTAAGCACCTGATTACCTCGAAGATCGAGCACAAAGCGGTGCTTGACACCATGCGCCAGCTGGAGCGCGAAGGGTTTGAAGTGACTTACATCGAGCCCGGTGAAGATGGCTTGATCACGCCGGCCATGATTGAAGCGGCGCTGCGCGAAGACACCATTCTGGTGTCTGTGATGCACGTCAATAACGAAATCGGCACCATCAACGATATCGCCGCGATTGGTGAGCTCACCCGCTCGCGTGGTGTGTTCTTGCATGTCGATGCGGCGCAATCGACCGGTAAAGTGGCCATCGATCTCGAATCGCTCAAAGTTGATCTGATGTCGTTTTGCGCGCACAAAACCTACGGTCCTAAGGGTGTCGGTGCGCTGTATGTGCGCCGTAAGCCACGTGTGCGTCTGGAGGCTCAGACTCACGGTGGCGGTCACGAGCGCGGCATGCGTTCCGGTACCTTGGCTACGCACCAATGCGTGGGCATGGGTGAAGCGTTCCGTATCGCCAAAGAAGAGATGGTGCAGGAAAGCCAGCGTATTGCCGCGCTGCGCGATCGCTTCTACAAGCAGGTGGACGGTCTCGAAGAGCTGTACATAAACGGCAGCATGACTGCCCGCGTACCGCACAACCTGAACCTCAGTTTCAACTATGTGGAAGGCGAGTCGCTGATCATGGCGCTCAAGGATCTGGCCGTTTCGTCTGGTTCTGCCTGCACCTCGGCCTCTTTGGAGCCTTCCTACGTATTGCGAGCGTTGGGTCGTAACGACGAGTTGGCGCACAGCTCCATCCGCTTTACCTTCGGCCGCTTCACCACCGAAGAAGAAATTGATTACGCCGCGCAGAAAGTCTGCGAGGCCGTTACCAAGCTGCGCGAGTTGTCGCCGCTGTGGGATATGTACAAAGACGGTGTCGACATCTCCAAGATTGAGTGGGCGGCGCACTAAGTAGTCGCCGAGCAAGAGCGGCTCTCTGATGAGGAAGGAATACCAACATGGCATACAGTGAAAAGGTCATTGACCACTACGAAAACCCGCGCAACGTCGGCAAGATGGATGCGGAAGATCCGGATGTCGGTACTGGCATGGTGGGTGCTCCGGCCTGTGGCGACGTAATGCGCTTGCAGATCAAGGTTAACGAACAAGGTGTTATTGAAGACGCCAAGTTCAAGACTTATGGCTGCGGTTCGGCCATTGCTTCCAGCTCCCTCGCCACTGAGTGGATGAAGGGTAAGACCCTGGATGAAGCAGAAACCATCAAGAACACTCAGCTGGCTGAAGAATTGGCCCTGCCGCCCGTGAAAATTCACTGCTCCGTACTTGCCGAAGACGCCATCAAGGCCGCCGTTCGCGACTACAAGCAGAAGAAAGGTTTGCTCTAAGGAGGTTTCGATGGCTATCAGCATGACCGAAGCGGCCGCCCAGCACGTGCAGCGTTCCATTGATGGGCGTGGTAAGGGCGAGGGCATTCGCCTGGGTGTGCGCACCACAGGCTGCTCGGGTTTGGCCTATGTGCTGGAGTTCGTCGATGAAGCTGCCGGCGAAGATCAGGTTTTCGAGAGTCATGGGGTTAAGGTCATCATCGATCCCAAGAGTCTGGTTTACCTGGATGGCACCGAGCTCGACTTCGTCAAAGAAGGCTTGAACGAGGGCTTCAAGTTCAACAACCCAAACGTACGCGGCGAATGTGGCTGCGGCGAAAGCTTCAATATCTGAGGCGCGCGTGGGCAGTCCTTGTCACTTTGCTTTATTTGATTTGCAGCCGAGCTTCCGTCTGGATGCCGACCTGTTGGCCAATCGCTACCGCGAACTGGCGCGTCAGGTGCATCCAGACCGCTTTGCTGATGCATCCGAGCGTGAGCAGCGCTTGGCTCTTGAGCAGTCCGCAAGCCTAAATGAGGCTTACAGCACCCTGAAAAGCCCTTCGCAGCGGGCGCGCTATTTACTGGCGCTGCGTGGCCCTGAGTTGCCGCTGGAAGTTACGGTGCAAGATCCGGGTTTTCTGCTGCGGCAAATGCAGCTGCGCGAAGAGCTTGAAGATTTGCACGAAAGCGCTGATCTGGCGGGTGTGGCATCCTTTAAGCGCCGCTTGAAAGTGGCTCAGGATGAGCTCAACGAAAGTTTTGCGGTTTGTTGGGATGATCCGCAGCAGCGTGAGCAGGCCGAGCGCCTGATGCGCCGCATGCAGTTTCTCGACAAGCTTTCTCACGAGGTTCGCCAGCTGGAAGAGCGCCTCGACGATTAACGCTGGTGCGCTCTGATGCGTGCCTGACACCTAAGCATTGATTACCCATGGCCTTACTGCAGATCGCTGAGCCCGGACAAAGCCCCCAGCCACACCAGCGCAGGCTGGCAGTGGGGATTGATTTGGGCACCACCAATTCGCTCGTTGCTGCTGTGCGCAGCGGCCTTTCGGAACCACTGGCCGATGCTCTTGGGCAGGTCATTCTGCCGTCGGCGGTGCGCTATCACGCGGGCTCGGTTGAGGTGGGTGAATCGGCCAAGACCGCCGCTTCGGCAGATCCACTCAATACTGTTCTGTCCGTCAAGCGCTTAATGGGGCGTGGTTTAGCCGACGTTAAGCAGCTCGGTGAGCAACTGCCATATCGCTTTACCGAAGGCGAGTCGCACATGCCGTTTATCGAAACGGTGCAGGGGGCTAAGAGCCCCGTTGAGGTTTCAGCAGAAATTCTAAAGGTGCTGCGGCTGCGTGCTGAGGCAACCTTGGGTGGCGAACTGGTGGGCGCGGTGATTACCGTGCCTGCATATTTTGACGACGCACAACGCCAGGCCACTAAAGATGCTGCCCGCTTAGCGGGTTTGAACGTGCTGCGCCTGCTCAATGAGCCAACCGCCGCCGCTGTTGCCTATGGCTTGGATCAGCATGCGGAAGGGGTGGTGGCGATTTACGATTTGGGCGGCGGCACCTTCGATATCTCGGTGCTGCGCCTGACCGGTGGTGTGTTTGAAGTGTTGGCCACCGGTGGCGACAGTGCTCTGGGTGGTGATGACTTTGATCATGCCATTGCAAGCTGGGTGGTGCAGCAGGCCGGTGTGTCTGCCGACCTTGATCCGGGCGAGCAGCGCCTGTTGCTTGAGGCGGCTTGTGCGGCGAAAGAAGCGCTGACCGATTGCGATCTGGTGTCCATCAATTACGCCGGCTGGCAGGGTGAGCTGAGCCGTGAACAATTTGATGCGCTGATAGAGCCGCTGCTTGCGCGTAGCCTAAAAGCTTGTCGCCGCGCGGTGCGTGATGCGGGCATCGAGTTGGAAGACGTTGAGGCGGTGGTGATGGTCGGCGGCTCTACGCGCGTGCCGCGTGTGCGTCAGGCCGTGGCGGAATTGTTTGCCCGTGAACCCTTGGCGGACATCGATCCGGACCAGGTGGTTGCTATCGGTGCAGCGATCCAGGCTGATGCCTTGGCGGGTAACAAGCGTGGTGACGGCGAAGAGTTGCTGTTGCTGGATGTGATTCCGCTGTCGTTGGGCCTGGAGACCATGGGTGGGCTGATGGAAAAAGTCATCCCGCGTAACACCACCATCCCGGTAGCACGTGCGCAGGACTTCACTACTTATAAAGATGGCCAAACGGCCATGATGATTCATGTGCTGCAGGGTGAGCGTGAGCTGATCAGCGATTGCCGCTCCCTGGCGCGGTTTGAGCTGCGCGGTATTCCGCCGATGGTGGCCGGTGCGGCAAAGATTCGCGTGACCTTCCAGGTGGATGCGGATGGTCTGCTGAGCGTGGCAGCGCGTGAGTTGGCCTCTGGTGTTGAGGCCAGTATTCAGGTCAAGCCGTCCTATGGGCTGACGGACGGCGAAATCGCACGCATGTTGCAGGACTCTTTCAAAAACGCTGGCGACGATAAAGTTGCCCGCGTGTTGCGCGAGCAGCAGGTCGATGCCCAGCGTTTGCTGGAGGCGGTTGAGGCGGCTCTGTTGGTCGATGGTGAGCGCTTGCTGGAGGCTGACGAACGACTGGCTATCGACGCGCAGATGCAGCAATTGCGTGATTTGATGGCGGGTAACGATGGCTTGGCAATCGAGCAGCAAACCAAACGTTTGACCCAGGTGACCGATGCCTTTGCGGCGCGTCGCCTGGATGCCACGGTCAAGGCCGCATTGGCCGGCCGTAGTCTTGATGAGATTGAGGAATAAACATGCCGCAGATCATTTTTCTGCCTCACGCGGTACTGTGTCCGGAAGGTTTGGTGGTTGACGCGGCACCCGGCACATCAGTGCTTGAGGTGGCGCATGAGCACCACATCGACATTGAAAGCGCCTGCGGCGGCGTGTGTGCCTGCACCACCTGTCACTGCATTATCCGTGAAGGCTTCGACACGCTGGATGAGCCTGATGAGCTGGAAGAGGACATGCTCGACAAAGCCTGGGGCTTGGAGCCGCAGTCGCGCCTGTCGTGTCAGGTGATCGTGGGGAATGAGGATTTAACTATCGAGATCCCTAAGTACTCGCTCAATCACGCCGCCGAAGCGCCGCACTGAGATCAGGAGTTGTTATGAGTCTGAAGTGGGTTGATGTTCTGGAAATTGCCATCCAGCTTGCCGAAAGTAAGCCTGAAGTGGACGCGCGTTATGTGAACTTCGTCGATCTGCACAAGTGGGTTCTGGCGTTGCCGGAGTTCAGCGATGACCCGCAGCGCGGCGGCGAGAAGGTGCTTGAAGCCATTCAGGCCGCCTGGATCGAAGAGGCCGACTAATACGAGCTGTGTAGTGCCCTACGCATTTAACCGGAACCCGCGTATAATTCGCGGGTTTAATTTTTCGCTTTAATCATTGTTTCTGGAGTTTCACATGGCTGTTCAACGTACTTTCTCCATCATCAAGCCTGATGCCGTTGCTAAAAACGTTGTTGGCGAGATCACCACTCGTTTCGAAAAAGCCGGCCTGCGCGTCGTTGCTTCGAAAATGGTTCAGCTGTCCGAGCGCGAAGCTGCTGGCTTCTACGCTGAGCACAGCGAGCGCGGCTTCTTCAAGGACCTGGTTGCTTTCATGACCTCCGGTCCGGTTATCGTTCAGGTTCTGGAAGGCGAAAACGCTGTTCTGGCAAACCGCGATCTGATGGGTGCTACCAACCCTAAAGAAGCAGCTGCTGGCACCATCCGCGCTGATTTCGCTGTTTCCATCGACGAAAACGCTGTTCACGGTTCCGATTCGGAAGCCTCTGCTGCTCGCGAAATCGCTTACTTCTTCGCTGCCACCGAAGTTTGCGCACGTATTCGCTAAGCGAATCGGGTGAGGGTGAAGCCATGACTGAAGCTACCGGTAAAATCAACCTGCTGGGTCTGACCCTGGCAGAGATGGAACAATTCTTCGAAAGCATCGGGGAAAAGCGTTTCCGTGCCGGTCAGATGATGAAGTGGATTCACCACTTTGGCGTCGATGATTTCGATGCCATGAGCAATGTCAGCAAGGTCTTGCGCGAAAAGCTCAAGGCCTGTGCTGAAATCCGCGGCCCGGAAGTGGTCAGCGAAGATATTTCTACCGATGGCACGCGCAAGTGGGTTGTGCGAGTGGCGTCGGGCAGTTGTGTGGAAACCGTGTACATCCCCCAAGGCACGCGGGGCACCTTGTGTGTGTCGTCGCAGGCCGGTTGCGCGCTGGATTGCAGTTTCTGCTCAACAGGCAAACAAGGCTTTAACAGCGATCTGAGCGCCGCCGAAGTGATCGGTCAGGTGTGGATTGCCAATAAGTCGTTCGGCAGTATTCCGGCAAAAATCGACCGTGCCATCACCAATGTGGTGATGATGGGCATGGGTGAGCCGCTGCTGAATTTCGACAATGTGGTCGCCGCCATGAAAATCATGATGGATGACCTGGGTTATGGCATTTCCAAACGTAAGGTGACGTTGTCGACCTCGGGCGTTGTACCGATGATCGACAAGTTGGGTGAAGTGATCGATGTATCGCTCGCCCTCTCGCTGCACGCGCCTAATGATGCGCTGCGCAACGTATTGGTGCCGATCAACAAGAAGTACCCGCTGGAAATGCTCTTGGCAGCATGTAAGCGTTATGTCTCGCGCCTTGGCGAGAAACGCGTTCTTACAATCGAATACACCCTGCTCAAGGATGTTAACGATAAGACTGAGCACGCTGAGGAAATGATCGCACTTCTCAAAGATGTGCCTTGCAAGATCAACCTCATTCCGTTTAATCCATTCCCCCACTCGGGGTACGAGCGGCCGAGCAACAACGCTATCCGTCGTTTTCAGGATCTGCTGCACCAGGCTGGTCACAATGTCACTGTGCGCACAACGCGTGGTGAAGATATTGATGCGGCATGTGGTCAGTTGGTTGGGCAGGTTATGGACCGTACCCGTCGCAGTGAACGCTACATTGCCGTGCGTGAATTGAGTAGCGAGGCCGAAACGCCGAGTTCCGCCGCTAATCGAACCTGATGGGAGGATTACGATGACCTTGCGCCTTGCATTAATGCTGTTGGCTGCCAGTGTTTTAGCCGGCTGTGTCACGACCGGTAATGTTGATCCAATGAAAACTGATAAAGGGCGTGACGCTGCCCGTGATGCCTATGTGCAATTGGCTATCGGATACCTTCAGCAGGGCCAGACAGAGCGCGCCAAAGTGCCGCTGCGTCAAGCGTTGGAGCTTGATGACAAAGATGCGGATGCACATGCCGCGCTGGCTCTGGTCTTCCAGATCGAAATGGAGCCAAAGCTGGCAGACAGCCATTTTCGTAAAGCGATGGCAGAGCGCCGTGGTGATGCACGTTTACTGAACAATTATGGAAGCTTTTTGTTTGAGCAAGGGCGCTATCAAGAGGCCATGGAACGCTACACCGAGGCTGCGCAGGACACGCTTTACCCTGAACGTTCCCGCGTGTTTGAGAACTTGGGGCTAACCGCATTGCAGTTGAAGCAGCGTGAAGAAGCCAAGACTTATTTTCAGCGCTCACTACGGCTTAACAGTCGTCAGCCTCGTGCGCTGATGGAGATGGCGCAGCTCTCTTATGAAGATAAGCAGTACGTGCCTGCTCGCGGTTATTACGACAGCTACGTTGCCCTTGCGCCACATGACGCCCGCAGTCTGCTGCTAGGCGTGCGCTTAGCAAAAATTTTTGAAGAGCGTGATAACGCGGCAAGTCTTGCCTTGCAGCTCAAGCGTCTCTATCCGGGCACCCCGGAATACCAGCAATTCCTGTCGGAGCAATGATGAAAGCGGCAGCCCCAGAAGTGCTAGCGGTTCCCCGTGTCAATCCGGGCGAGACTTTGCGTAAGGCTCGTGAGAGCCGTGGTTGGACCATTGCTGATGTTGCCGGTCAGCTAAATTTGACTCCTCAGCGGCTCTCACAAATTGAGCAGGGTGCCTTCGACAAGTTGCCGGGACATACCTTCGCCCGCGGCTATGTACGCGCCTATGCCAAGTTGCTGGATATCGACCAAAGCCGATTGGTGCTTGAATTCGATCAGTTCACCGGCAGTGATGCCGCCGGCAGCAATGTGCACAGTTTGGGGCGTATTGAAGAACCCGTCAGTTACTCGCAGAAGATCCTGCGCGCCGTTAGCTTTTTGGTGTTGTTGGCCTTGGCGGGGTTGAGTTTTTTCTGGTGGCAGGAGCAAGCCGAGCGCCGCGCAGAAGATTTGGCCGCCACCAGCATCGAGCATGTTGAGGTGGAGGGTGCTGACGGTACAACGCAGATCCATTCTCTCGATGAGCCGGAAGATCAGGCCGTAGATGCGGCTCAGGCTGCCAACTCAGAATTGCCAGTACTCGCTGACCCTGTGCCGGTCGCGGGTGATACGGCGGCGGTTGCCGAATCGCTGCCATCACCTGCTGAATCAACGCCTGTAGTGAGTGCGGCCGATGTAATCGCGCCTACGGCTGCTTTGGCTGCTGCTACTCCTGCTGTGCCGACGCCAGTTGCGACGCCTGTTGCAGCTGAGCCTGCCGCACCACTTGCCGCCGGTGAAGCACAGGTTACTGTGAATTTCATTGCCGATTGCTGGACGCAACTGACAGATGCCAACGGCAAAGTGCTGTTCAGTGCACTCAAGCGCAAGGGTGAGAGCCTGCAACTGACAGGTAAGGCACCATTGGAGCTGCGCTTGGGCTTCGCCCGTGGCGCGCAGGTGAGCCTCAACGGCAACTCGGTTGATGTAGCGCCTTTTATTTCCGGTGAAACCGCACGTCTCAAGTTGGGTGGGCAGTAATATGCAGTGTGAATCGCCAATCAAGCGCCGCGTTTCGCGCAAGATCTGGGTAGGTTCGGTGCCAGTGGGTGGTGATGCACCGATTGCTGTGCAAAGCATGACCAACAGTGACACCAATGATGTCGCCGCCACCGTTGCACAGATTCGCCGCCTGGAAGATGCCGGTGCCGATATCGTCCGTGTATCGGTGCCAGATATGGATGCCGCCGAAGCTTTTGGCCGCATCAAGCAGCAGGTTCGCGTGCCGCTCGTTGCCGATATCCATTTTGATTACCAGATCGCCCTGCGTGTGGCTGAACTGGGTGTCGATTGCCTGCGCATAAACCCGGGCAACATTGGCCGCGAAGACCGTGTTCGGGCCGTGGTAGAGGCAGCTCGCGACAAGGGTATCCCTATTCGCATCGGCGTTAATGCCGGTTCGCTGGAAAAAGACCTGCAGAAAAAATATGGCGAGCCAACGCCTGAGGCGCTGGTTGAGTCGGCCTTGCGTCACGTTGAGCATTTGGACCGGTTGAATTTCCCGGACTTCAAAGTCAGCGTTAAAGCTTCCGACGTGTTTATGGCCGTCGCCGCCTATCGCTTGTTGGCCAAACAAATTGAACAGCCGCTGCATTTGGGCATCACCGAAGCCGGCGGATTGCGCTCCGGTACGGTCAAGTCGGCCGTGGGTATTGGCATGCTGTTGGCCGAGGGCATTGGCGACACCATCCGTATTTCTTTGGCCGCGGACCCGGTTGAAGAGATCAAGGTCGGTTACGACATTCTCAAGTCCCTGCGTCTGCGCTCGCGTGGCATCAACTTCATTGCCTGCCCAAGCTGTTCGCGGCAGAACTTTGATGTGGTCAAAACCATGAACGAGCTAGAACAGCGCGTTGAGGACCTGCTGGTGCCGCTGGATGTCGCCGTGATCGGTTGCGTGGTCAACGGCCCCGGTGAAGCCAAAGAGGCCCATATCGGCCTGACGGGTGGTTCGCCCAATCTTATTTACATCGACGGTAAGCCTGCACTCAAACTGAGCAATGAAAACCTGGTCGATGAACTGGAAAAACTGATCCGCCAGAAAGCGGCCGACAAGGTCGCGGCCGACGCTGCGGTTATCGTGCGCAGCTGATACGCGCTAAGGAAAACAATTGAGCAAGCCCCTGCAAGCCATTCGTGGCATGAACGATATTTTGCCCGAGCAAACGCCGCTCTGGCGTTACTTTGAAGGTGCTGTTGCCGGTCTGCTGGACGGTTACGGCTATCGCCAGATCCGCATGCCGATTGTCGAGTTCACCGAGCTGTTCAAGCGCTCGATTGGTGAAGTCACCGACATCGTTGAAAAAGAGATGTACACCTTCGAAGACCGCAACGGTGATTCGCTGACGCTGCGCCCTGAAGGCACTGCGGCCTGTGTTCGTGCGGTGTTGGAGCATGGCTTGTCCGGTGGCGGGCAAACGCAGAAGCTCTGGTACATTGGCCCGATGTTCCGTCACGAGCGTCCGCAAAAAGGCCGTTACCGTCAGTTTCACCAGATTGGTGTCGAGGTCTTCAACATCGATGGCCCGGACATCGACGCCGAACTGATCGCACTGACTTGGCGTCTGTGGGGGCTGCTGGGTATTCGCGATGTGGTCAAGCTTGAGCTCAATAGCCTCGGCACCAGCGCTGCCCGTGCGGTATACCGTGATGCCCTGGTGGAGTTCCTGACCGCGCACGCAGACCAACTGGACGAAGACAGCCGTCGCCGCATGGGCACAAACCCCCTGCGTGTGCTCGACAGCAAAGTACCGGAAACTCAAGCCTTGCTTGTTAATGCGCCGAAGCTGGCCGACTACCTCGACGAAGAGTCGCGTGTGCATTTCGACGGTCTGAAAGCGCGTCTGGATGCCGCCGGTGTGCCCTACGTGATCAACCCCAAATTGGTCCGTGGGCTCGATTACTACAGCAAAACCGTGTTCGAGTGGGTCACCGACCAACTCGGCTCCCAAGGCACCGTGTGTGCCGGTGGTCGTTATGATGGCCTGGTTGAGCAGATGGGCGGCAAGCCAACACCGGGCGTTGGTTTTGCCATGGGCATCGAACGTTTGGTGCTGTTGCTCGAAACTCTAGGTAAAGTACCGGCTGAAATTGGCCGCAGCGTCGATGTATACCTCTGCGCGTTTGGTGAACCAGCAGAATTGGCCGCTTTGGCGCTTAGCGAACGTTTGCGCGATGAGTTGCCTTGGCTGCGTTTGCAGGTGAATGCCGGCGCAGGCAGCTTCAAGAGCCAATTCAAGAAGGCCGATAAAAGCGGTGCCTTGTATGCCTTGATTCTCGGTGAAGACGAACTGGCCCAGCAAATGGTAGGTTGCAAGCCGCTGCGCGGTCAGGGCGAGCAACAAGATATTGCCTGGTCGGCATTGGCCGATCACCTGGCGAACTGCGCCAATCAGGCCTGAGCGTCTGTTAAGTGATTTAGCGAATAGGAGTGTTGGTGTGGTTTCGCGTACTGATGATGAAGAACTGGCAGTAATCAAGGATTGGTGGCAGCGCAACGGCATGCCGTTGCTGACAGGCGTGGTGCTGGCATTGGTGGTCGTACTCGGCTGGCAGGGCTGGCAGCAGTACCAGAGCAATCAGGCGCATGGCGCGTCGATTGTTTATCAGCAACTGTTGGAAGCAGCCCTCGATCCAAGCGGCAAGCCTGACGCTGGTAAAGTGGCTGAGTTGGCCAATACCCTGAAAAATGATTATGCCGGCACCCATTACGCCCAATACGGCAGCCTGTTTGTCGCCAAGGTCGCCGTGGAAGCGGGCAAGCTTGATGATGCTGCGGCTGAGTTGCAGTCCATCGTCAATAAACCTGCTGATGACAGCGTGGGTGAACTGGCACGCCAGCGATTGGCGCGCGTGTTGGCTGCGCAGAGCAAGGCCGAGGATGCGTTGAAGCTGCTCGAAGCCAAGGTTGAGCCGGCGTTCACCGCCAGCCGCGAAGAACTCAAAGGTGATGTGCTGGTGCAACTCGGCCGTGCTGATGATGCCCATGTGGCCTACGAAAAAGCTAAGGCTGCGCTGGCTGAAGACGCCGCAGTCGGTGGTTTACAAATGAAGCTGGATGACCTGGCTAAAGGGGATGCATGACGTGATGCGCTGGAAGAATGCCGCACTGCTGGCCCTGGCCGTTTTGGCTGTAGGTTGCAGCAGCAATAGCAAGAAGGAACTGCCGCCGGCCGATCTGCCCAAGTTTGAAGAAGAAGTGAGCTTGCAGAAGGAATGGAGCCGCTCGATTGGTGAAGGCCAGGGCGAAACCTTCAACATGCTGGTGCCGGCGATTGATGGCGAGCAGATCTATGCCGCCGATGTTGAAGGCCTGGTTGTGGCCATGGACCGCATGAACGGCAAGGTCATCTGGAAAGCTGATCTGGAATTGCCAGTCTCGGGTGCTGTAGCTGCTGGCTACGGCGTGGTTGTGGTGGGCACGTTGAAAGGCGAAATCATCGCTCTCGACAGCACCTCAGGTGAAGAGAAATGGCGTGCCCGTGTGACCAGTGAGGTGTTGGCTGCGCCGGCGCTCAACGGTGACGTGGTGCTGGTACAGACTCAGGACGATCGTCTGATCGCCTTTGATATGGAAACCGGCTCGCAACGCTGGATTTTCGAAAACACCCCGGCCGTCTTGACTTTGCGGGGCACAGGCAGCCCGGTACTGACCAACCGTCTGGCCATTGCAGGTTTGTCCACCGGCAAAGTCATTGCCCTGGACGCGCAGCGTGGCATTCCGGTTTGGGAGCAGCGTGTGGCTGTTCCGCAAGGTCGCTCGGAGCTGGATCGCGTGGTTGACATCGACGGCGGTCTGCTGCTTTCGGCTGGTACCCTATACGCTGTCAGCTATCAAGGTCGTGTAGCGGCAATGGATCTGGAAAGCGGTCGTATCCTCTGGCAGCGCGAAGCCTCAAGTTCGGTGGGCGTAGCCCAAGGTTATGGCAGCGTTTATGTGAACCAGGCCAGCGGCACCGTGGAAGGGATTGACGAGCGTTCGGCTTCTGCCTTGTGGAGCAATGATGCGTTGGCGCGTCGCCAACTGTCGGCTCCTGAGGTGTTTTCCAGCTATGTGGTGTTTGGTGACTATGAAGGTTACCTGCACCTGGTTAGCCAAGTAGACGGCCGTTTCGTCGGTCGCACGCGCATCGACAGTGATGGCCTGCGTGCCCGTCCGCTGGTAGTGGGTGACTGGCTGTATGCCTTTGGTAATGGCGGCAATCTGGTGGCGTTAACCATCAAGTAATTGCTCGTCCAGTGCTGGCGTTATCGCACACCTGTTAAGGGTGTGAGGTAACGCCAACGCGTTGAATTCTGGCCGCTGCCCCTGCAGCGGCTTTTGTATTTTCTGAAATAACGAAGTGGAGAGCCTAATGGTTCCCGTAATTGCCCTGGTGGGCCGCCCTAATGTCGGCAAGTCCACCCTGTTTAACCGCTTGACCAAGTCCCGTGACGCGATTGTCGGCGACCTGTCTGGTCTGACCCGTGATCGCCAGTACGGTGAGGCCAAGTGGCAGGGGCGAACCTATATCGTCATCGACACCGGTGGTATCTCCGGGGACGAGGAAGGCATTGATGCAAAAATGGCCGAGCAGTCGCTGCAGGCCATCGAAGAGGCTGATGCCGTGCTGTTCCTGGTTGACGCCCGTGCCGGCCTGTCGGCCTCCGATCAGATGATTGGCGAGCACTTGCGTCGCCGTAATAAGCGCAGCTTCCTGGTCATCAACAAGGTCGACAACATCGACACTGACCTGGCCCGCGCCGAATTTTCCAGCATGGGCATGGGCGAGTCCCTGCCGATTGCCGGCGCGCACGGTCGTGGCATCACCCAGATGCTCGAGGCGGTGTTGGGCTCCTTCCCCAAGGATGCCAGCGAGCCGGAAGAGGGCGAGGAAGAGGAAGAAGTCCTCGAAGGTCAGGAGGCCAAGCGCATTCCCGGCCCGAGCGAAAAAGACGGCATCAAGCTGGCGATCATTGGTCGACCCAACGTTGGTAAGTCGACGTTGGTTAACCGCATGCTCGGCGAAGAGCGGGTTATCGTCTACGACCAAGCCGGCACGACGCGCGACAGCATCTATATCCCGTTTGAGCGTGATGACGAGAAGTACACCCTGATCGACACCGCTGGCGTGCGTCGTCGCGGCAAGATCTTTGAGGCGGTGGAAAAGTTCTCGGTGGTGAAAACCCTGCAGGCGATTCAGGACTCCAACGTCGTGGTGTTCGTCATGGATGCCCGCGAAGGCGTGGTCGACCATGACCTCAATCTGCTGGGGTTCGTGCTGGAAAGCGGCCGTGCACTGGTTATCGCGCTGAACAAATGGGACGGCATGGAGCCCAGCGAGCGCGACTACGTTAAGGTCGAATTGCAACGCCGACTGTTCTTCGTCGACTTTGCCGACATTCACTTTATCTCAGCGCTGCACGGCACTGGCGTGGGCAACCTGTACAAGTCGGTGCAGGCCTCGTTCAAGTCGGCGATCACCCGCTGGCCGACCAATCGTCTGACCTCGATTCTGGAAGACGCCGTCAGCGATCACGCGCCGCCCATGGTCAACAACCGCCGTATCAAGCTGCGTTACGCGCACTTGGGCGGTGCCAACCCGCCGCTGATCGTGATTCACGGCAATCAGGTCGAGGCGGTGCCTAAGTCCTATATCCGCTACCTGGAAAACACCTACCGCCGCGTGCTTAAGCTGGTGGGTACGCCGATCCGCATTGAGTTCAAAGGTGGCGACAACCCGTACGAGGGCAATAAAAACACCCTCACGGACCGTCAGGTGAACAAGAAACGCCGCTTGATGAGCCACCACAAAAAGGCCGAGAAGAAGCGCAAAGACAAGCGCTAAGCTTGGCTTTAAGCGCTCTATAAAGGCACCTCCGGGTGCCTTTTGCGTTTATTGGGAATCGATTATTCTGCCGCACCACTCGCTTTTAAGCCGGATGCTGCCTCGATGATCATCAGCAAGTTGCCGAATGTTGGCACTACGATTTTTACCCGCATGTCGCAGCTCGCCTTGGAGACGGGTGCGCTGAATTTGTCCCAGGGCTTCCCCGATTTTGATGGGCCGCAAGCACTGCGCGATGCGGTCGGACGGCATATTGCCGCCGGGCATAACCAATACGCGCCGATGACTGGCTTGCCTGCACTGCGCGAGCAGGTGGCGGCGAAGATAGCTCGCAGTTATGGCCGTGCAGTCAGTGCTGAGACAGAGGTCACCATCGTGCCAGGTGCCACCCAAGGCATCTTCTGTGCGGTGCAGGCGCTCATCCGTCCGGGCGATGAGGTCATCGTTTTTGATCCCAGCTATGACAGCTACGAGCCCTCGGTCGAACTGGCTGGCGGACGCTGTGTGCACGTGCCGTTGGCCCTGCCGGACTTCGCCATCGACTGGCAGCGTCTGCAGGATGCGTTGAGCGACAAGACGCGCTTGATCATCCTCAACAGCCCGCACAACCCCAGTGGTGCATTGATCAGCCGCGCTGAGCTGGATCAGCTGGCCGCGCTGATCCGCGAGCGCGATATCTACCTGATCAGCGACGAGGTTTACGAGCATCTGGTGTTTGATGGCCTTCGCCACGCCAGCGTGTTGGCCCATGAAGAACTGTATCAGCGTGCCTTTGTGGTCAGCTCCTTTGGCAAAACCTACCACGTCACCGGCTGGAAGACCGGCTATGTAGTGGCACCGCCGGCCTTGAGCGCTGAACTGCGCAAGGTCCATCAGTACGTCAGTTTCTGCGGTGTGACGCCGCTGCAATGGGCGCTGGCTGATTACATGGCTGAGTATCCCGAGCATGTCGAAGAGCTGCCGATGTTCTACCAGGCCAAGCGCGATCTGTTCGCTGATCTGCTGAAGGATTCGCGATTTAGCTTTACCCGCGCCCCCGGTACCTATTTCCAGCTGGTCGATTATTCGGCCATTCGTCCCGACTTAGGCGATGTAGTCATGGCTGAATGGCTGACCCGAGAACATGGCGTGGCAGCGATTCCGGTATCGGTGTTCTACCAGCAGCCGCCCAAGGACCTGCGTCTGGTGCGCTTCTGCTTCGCCAAGCGCGAAGAAACCCTGCGTCAGGCGGCGGAGAAACTATGCGCGATTTAAAGCAATTGCCCGATCTTGAGTTGGCCTTGATCCAGACCACACTGGCTTGGCAGGACCCCGCCGCCAATCGCGCGCATTTCGCATCCCTGCTTGAGGAGGCGCGCGGTGCCGATCTGATCGTACTGCCGGAGATGTTCAGCACCGGCTTTTCCATGGATTCCGCCGCCCTAGCCGAGCCCGAAGACGGCCCGACCAGTCAGTGGCTGCGTGAGCAGGCTCAGGCGCTGCAAGCCGTCGTGAACGGTAGCCTGATTATCCAAGCCGCTGACGGTTCGTACCGCAACCGCCTGCTTTGGGCGCGTCCGGATGGTTCGGTGGCGCACTACGATAAGCGCCATCTGTTCCGCATGGCGGGCGAGCACAAGCACTACAGCGCTGGCGAACAGCAGGTGCTGCTAGAGGTAAAGGGTTGGCAGGTGCGTCCGCTGATCTGCTACGACCTGCGCTTTCCGGTGTGGAGCCGTGATGCAGAAAACACTGACTTGCTGCTCTACACCGCCAACTGGCCCGCCGCGCGCCGCCATCACTGGAACCGCCTGTTGCCAGCACGAGCCATCGAAAACCTCTGCTATGTCGCCGCGGTGAACCGCATCGGTGAGGACGGCAAGGGCTACGCCTACAGCGGCGACAGTCAGGTGCTGGATTTCCAGGGTGAAGCGCTGCTTGAGCCGGGTGATGCCGATGGTGTGTTTCGCGTCACGCTCAGCGCCGCTGAGTTGGCCGCTTACCGCGAGCGTTTCCCGGCTTATTTGGATGCGGATGATTTTTTCTTGAAGTAGCCCGGCCCGTATCGGCTTGGTTATTTCTTAGCCGTTTGCAGAAGCAACATTGGAACTGCACATACGCAAACGCCGGGCATTGCCCGGCGTTGTGGATTTCGGACTAAGGCTTAAGCCGCTTGTGCATCGGCCTGTGCCAGCGCCCGGTTCAGCGCACTAAACAGCGCGCGGAAGCTGGCGGTGGTGATGTTTTCGTCGATGCCCACGCCATGCAGAGCACGGCCGCCGGCCACGCGCAGTTCGATGTAGGCGGCTGCTTTGGCGTGGGTGCCGGCACCGATGGCGTGCTCGCTGTAGTCCATGATTTCCACGGCCACTGGCAAGCCGGCGACCAGCGCCTCCAGTGGGCCTTTGCCAATACCACGCCAGTGCTGGGTTTCCCCAGCATGGTTGACCTCAACGTCGACCGCGCTGGTGCCGTTTTCTTCCTGCAGGCGATGGCCTTTCAGGGCGTAGGGTGCGGTGGCTTGCAGGTACTCGGTTTCGAGCAGTTGATAAATCTGCGCGGCGCTCATTTCCAGGCCGAGGCGGTCGGTTTCCTTCTGTACCACTTGGCTGAACTCGATCTGCATGCGGCGCGGCAGATTGATGCCGTATTCCTGCTCGAGCAGGAAGGTGATGCCGCCCTTGCCGGACTGGCTGTTAACGCGAATCACCGCCTCGTAATCGCGGCCGATATCGGCAGGGTCAATCGGCAGGTACGGCACTTCCCAAACCGCGTCGGCCTTCTGCTGAGCGAAGCCTTTGCGGA
Source organism: Pseudomonas sp. Ga0074129 (assembly GCA_001465025.1). Taxonomy (GTDB): domain Bacteria; phylum Pseudomonadota; class Gammaproteobacteria; order Pseudomonadales; family Pseudomonadaceae; genus Aquipseudomonas. Next base: position 37,389 of record LNDO01000085.1, on the reverse strand, counting down.
TCGCATCCTGGTGCGAGCCGGAGAACGCGGTGTGCACCAAATCGCCGACATAGGGATGGCGCGGGTGGACCGGAATCTGGTTGCAGTCTTCGACCACCTTGCGCACCGCGTCGATGTCGGAGAAGTCCAACCCGGGGTTGATGCCCTGGGTGTAGAGGTTCAACGCGACTGTTACTAAGCAGACGTTACCGGTGCGCTCGCCGTTGCCGAAAAGGCAGCCTTCGACGCGATCCGCGCCCGCCATGACGGCCAGTTCGGTGGCCGCGACGCCGGTGCCGCGGTCGTTGTGGGTGTGTACGCTGAGCAACACGCTGTCGCGACGGTCAACATGGCGGCCGAACCACTCGACCTGGTCGGCGTAATTGTTCGGCGTGGCGCACTCGATGGTCGCTGGCAGGTTGAGGATCAACTTGTTGGCTGGGGTCGGCTGGAATACGCCAATAACGGCGTTACACACTTCAACGGCGAAGTCGACTTCGGTGCTGCTAAACACTTCCGGTGAATACTCGAAGCCCCACTGGGTGTCCGGCTGGGCGGCGGCCAGGCGGGTGATGATTTTCGCCGCGTGGGTGGCGATCTCAACCACGCCGGCTTTGTCCTGGTTAAAGACGATCTTGCGAAAGCTCGGCGCGGTGGCGTTGTAGTAGTGAACGATGGCCTTTTTGGCCCCTTTGAGTGACTCGAAGGTGCGGGTGATCAGGTCTTCGCGCGCCTGGGTCAGCACCTGGATGGTCACGTCATCCGGAATATGCCCGCCTTCGATCAGCTCGCGGACAAAGTCAAAGTCGGTCTGCGAGGCGGACGGGAAGCCCACTTCGATTTCTTTCAAACCCACGGCCAGCAGGCACTTGAAGAAGCGCATCTTCTTCTCGGCATCCATCGGTTCGATCAGCGATTGGTTACCGTCGCGCAAGTCGGTGGACAGCCAGATGGGGGCCTTATCGATGATTTTGTCCGGCCAGGTGCGGTCTGGAATCTGGATTTGGGTGAATGGGCGGTACTTGTTGGATGGGTCTTTAAGCATGCTCATGGGGTAATCCTTTTAGCGCGGCTGCAATCGGCGAGCCGGGCGGAATTTGAAAAAATAAGACTGGGCGGGGCTTAAGAGTTAGCCACGCAGTCGTTGGCTGACCAAACAAAGTGCCGTGCCCGCTCCCGGCGGGCTAGCGGCATTTCCCACATCCCTGTGGGGCTTGGCGTGTTGGCGCAGCAGAATAAGCGTGTGATTTATGTGCATGCCGTCAACCCTAACCAGAGAGGCTAAAGCGTGCAAGCATGCTGGAAAAATTGGTGATAAATCGCGCCATCTATGTGTGCTTGCGATTTTATGGCGCTTTTGCGTGTGCTGTTTAGCTTGGATTGCGCAGGGGTGTAGCGCGTTAACGGATAAATTCCCGGCTGATGCTGCGAAACAACTCACTCCCGGCTTGCCCCAGCCATTCGAAGGCGACCATCTCGCGCGAAACTATCACGGCTCCGGCCTGTTGCATGCGTTGCAGGGCCAGGAGCTTGTCCGAGGGTTGACGCGAGCCGACTGCTTCGGCCACGACAAACACCGTGCGGCCTTGCTCGAGCAGATCAAGTACGGTTTGCAGCACGCAGACATGCGCTTCGCTGCCACACACGATGAACTGTTGCCGCTCAGCGCCAGGGCGTTGCAACAACTCGCCTTCACTGACCGCCGAGAAGTGCAGTTTCTCGACAATAGCCTCTGGCGCATGCCCGGCGCGCAACGAGGCAATGGTTGGCCCCAGGCCCTTGCTGTATTGCTCGGTGAGCAGCACGGGGGCACCGATACGCTGCGCCACCTGTTGCAGCCACAAGGCATTAGCCGCCAGTTCGGCATGCTGATCGATGGCGGGAAACAGGCGTTCCTGAATATCGATAATCAGTAGGCAAGAGGTTTGTGCGCGGATACGCATGGCAAGTCGTCCTTACTCAGGGTTTAAACGCGCCAATAAAAATCGCCGGATCGACGCGGGCGTCGTTCAGGCTCACGTTCCAGTGCAGGTGCGGCCCGGTGGCTCGGCCGGTGGCGCCGACTTTGCCGAGGTGGCCACCACGGGGAATCTCATCACCGAGTTTTACGTCGATGGCGGAGAGGTGGCAGAACATGCTGATCAGCCCTTGGCCGTGGTCGAGAAACACGGTCTTGCCATTGAAAAAGTAGTCGCCAATCAGGATCACCTTGCCAGCGGCTGGCGCTTTGATGGAGGTGCCGGTGTTGGCGGCAAAATCCAGCCCGGAGTGCGGGTTGCGCTCTTCACCATTAAAGAAACGGCGCAGGCCGAAGGGGCTCGACAACGGGCCCTTAACCGGGCGGTCAAACAACAGGTTGCTCGGCTGACGCGCACTGAACTGCTGGTAGGCGCGGGTTTGTTCGGCCAGTTCACGCTCGATGCGCTTGAGGTTGGCGGCGTTTGGGTTGACCTGCTGCGGGTTCTTAAGGGTGATGCGTTGCTCCATGTAATGCTTGCTGCCCACCTGAAAGCTCAACGTCTGGTTGCCGTTAACGCTGATTTGCTGATTGCCAGGCTTGACGCTGAGCGGGATGCCGACGATGGCGATCCAGCGCTGCTGATCTTCATGGATCACCAGCACCGGTTTGTTCTGATAACGTACGCTGGGGGCGCTGGCTGCAGGACCCAGATCGACCACCGCCACGCCGCCCGGTACGGGCTTGTTAAGCAGACGGCTGATAAAGCCTTCGGCGTGGACGGGCAGGGCAAGGCAGAGCAGGGTGAACAGGGTGACTAAACGCATGGGAGACCTGTGTGGAAATCAATCGAGCAGTGAAAGGGTAACCGGCTGCACATGGTTGTCTTCGACCCGCACATCCAACTCGCCGTTGCCCAGGCGCGCCTTCAGGCGTTGGCCGGGTTGGGTGTCGGCAGCGTTGCGAATCGCCCGTCCGCGCTCATCCAGTAGAATGCTGTAACCACGGCCCAGCGTTGCCAGCGGGCTGACCGCGTGCAGCGTTTGCACCTGACTGTGCATTTGCAGGCGGCGCGCCTTAAGGCCCTCGCGCATGCTGCGTTGCAGACGCTCGGCCAGGGCCTGTAGGCGTTGGTCTAGCAGTTTCAGGTTGCGTTCCGGGTGCAGGCTCAGCAGGCGGGTTTGCAGGTGATTCAAGCGCTCGCGGCGACTGTTCAGCTGTCGTCCGAAGGCCCGGCTGAGGCGCATCTCCAAGTCATCGATACGCTGGGCATGCTGGCGCAGGCGCTCGCCGGGATGACGCAAGCGCCGCTGCAAACCGTCTAGGCGCATGCGTTCGCGCTCCAGCCGATGTTGCATGCGCAGGTTCAGGCGACGCTTGAGGTTGTGCAGGCGCTGCACCAGTTCACTGCTGTCGGGAGCCAGCAGTTCAGCAGCAGCCGAAGGCGTGGGGGCGCGCACGTCGGCGACGAAATCGGCGATGGATACGTCGGTCTCATGGCCCACGGCGCTGACGATAGGGGTTTTACAGGCGGCAATCGCGCGGGCGACCGGCTCCTCGTTAAAGCACCAGAGGTCTTCCAGCGAGCCGCCGCCACGGGCTAGGATCAGCGCATCGAAGCCCCGGGCGTCGGCCAGCGCGAGGGCGCGAACAATCTGTGCGGTGGCTTCGCGGCCTTGCACGGCGGTGGGGATCAGGGTCAGTTCAACCTGCGGCGCGCGGCGGCGGAACACGCTGATGATGTCGCGGATCACTGCACCAGTTGGCGAGCTGATAATGCCGATGCGTTTCGGGTGAGCGGGCAGGGCGACTTTGGCGTCGGCGGCGAACAGTCCCTCAGCGCTGAGTTTTTCCTTCAGTGCTTCGAAGGCCAGTCGCAGCGCGCCGTCACCGGCCGACTCTACGGCATCGAGAATCAGCTGGTAGTCACCGCGCCCTTCAAACAGCGAAACCTTGCCGCGCACCTTAACGGCTAAGCCATCCCGCAGTGCCTGCCGCACCTTGGCCGCGTTCTGCCGGAACAGTGCGCAGCGCACCTGAGCCTGGCTGTCTTTAAGGGTGAAGTAGAGATGCCCGGATGCCGGTTTGGCCAGGTTGGAAATTTCCCCCTCGACCCAGATACCGCCGAATACATCTTCCAGCAGCAAGCGGGCGCGGTTGTTCAATTGGCTGACGCTGAGCACCTCGCGGTCGAGGTTCAGGCGTTGGAATGGGTCTTTAATCATGGGGTGGCATAGTAAAGGCTTTACCCGATCGGCCATAGTGGATTGGCCTTGACCATCGTCGTGTGGCCATTAAGCTGCGCGCCTTCAACGCAAACCGAGTTCTGATATGAGTGAGCAGCAGGCCATCATCGTGCCGCAAATTTCCAGCTTTCCCGGCCACGAGGCGCGTGCGCGGTTGATCGTGCGCTGGCTGGTCAAGCAGAACATCATCGAAGAGCAACTGACCACCTGTGGTCGCACCTTCAAACACATGGGCTACGGCATCGGCGAAGGCGCGCGACGGGTGGTCGAACGGCCTGAGTTACTGCCGTTTGGGCAGGCGGTGCATGGCCTGGAGATCATCTACAAGCGCTGCATTTATACGCCTACGGCAGGCTTTTTAGAGGAGGCGGGTTGCCCCGAATGTCGGCGCGAGGTCGGTGAGCGGTTATTCGACAGTTTGGAAGACTGGATGCCGGGGCATACCGATAACTTCACCTGCCCGCTGTGTGGCCATGAAGACGACATCAACGGCTTTCTCTTTTTGCAGCCCTGTGGCTTTTCTAATCTGGGTTTTATCTTCAATAACTGGGCGGATGCGGGTTTCAAGCAGAGCTTTCTCGATGAGTTCGCCGCTCGCTTGGGTTATCCGGTTTCCGTGGTGCGAGTCGAGTTATAGGGGGGCGGCGGGCTCTCGGCAAAGGATTGGCTGGTTAAGCAATAGTTTGCGTTGAGTGCGGGGGGGCGTCTGAGTATAATGGCGCGCTTCCAATTTTCCCGCTCGGGAGCCCCCGCCATGCTGCGTATCAGTCAAGAAGCTCTTACCTTCGACGACGTTCTACTTATTCCAGGTTATTCCGAAGTTCTGCCGAAGGATGTCAGCCTTAAAACACGTCTGACCCGTGGCATTGAGCTGAATATCCCGCTGTTGTCCGCTGCGATGGACACTGTGACCGAAGCCCGTCTGGCCATTGCCATGGCGCAAGAGGGCGGCATCGGCATCATCCACAAAAACATGACGCCCGAGCAGCAAGCGGCCGAAGTACGCAAGGTCAAGCGTTATGAGTCGGGCGTGGTCAAAGACCCGATCACCATTGAGGCTGATGCCACTGTGGGCGATCTGTTTGACCTGACCCGTCAAAACAACATCTCCGGCGTGCCGGTGCTGCACCACGGTGATCTGGTCGGCATCGTCACCAGCCGTGATGTGCGTTTCGAGACCAACATGAGCGCCAAAGTGCGCGACGTGATGACGCCTAAAGAGCGCTTGGTTACGGTCAAAGAAGGCGAAGACACCCAAGTGGTGCGCAAGCTGCTGCACAAGCACCGCATTGAGCGCGTTTTGATCGTCGATGACCAGTTCCGCCTCAAAGGCATGATGACCGTTAACGACATCGAAAAAGCCAAAGCCTACCCGCTGGCCAGCAAAGACGATCAAGGTCGTCTGCGTGTGGGTGCTGCCGTGGGCACTGGTGCAGACACCGAAGACCGCGTGGCTGCACTGGTCAATGCCGGTGTTGATGTGATCATCGTCGACACCGCCCACGGTCACTCCAAAGGCGTGATCGACCGCGTGCGCTGGGTTAAGCAGAACTTCCCGCAGGTGCAAGTCATCGGTGGCAACATCGCCACCGGCGCAGCGGCGTTGGCCCTAGCTGAAGCCGGTGCGGATGCGGTCAAGGTTGGTATTGGCCCAGGCTCAATCTGCACCACGCGTATCGTCGCTGGTGTAGGTGTGCCGCAAATTTCTGCAGTGGCTAACGTCGCCGCCGCACTGGCTGGCACCGGTATTCCGTTGATTGCTGACGGCGGCATCCGCTTCTCGGGCGACCTGTCCAAAGCCATCGTGGCCGGTGCGTCCGCTGTGATGATCGGTTCGATGTTGGCCGGTACTGAAGAAGCGCCAGGCGAAGTCGAACTGTTCCAGGGTCGTTCCTACAAGGCTTATCGCGGCATGGGTTCGCTGGGTGCCATGGCGCAAGCGCAGGGCTCTTCCGACCGTTACTTCCAAGATTCTTCGGCCGGTGCCGAGAAGCTGGTGCCGGAAGGTATCGAAGGCCGTGTGCCGTACAAAGGCGCGATGGGTGCCATCGTTCACCAGTTGATGGGTGGCCTGCGCGCCTCCATGGGCTACACCGGTTGCGCGACCATTGAAGAAATGCGCAGCAAGCCGGAGTTTGTACGCATCACCGGCGCGGGTATGGCCGAGTCGCATGTGCACGATGTGCAGATCACCAAAGAGGCCCCGAATTACCGGGTAGGCTGATTGCTGATCAGTTGATATGAAGCACGGGGCTGCCGCTGTTTTTACAGGGCAGCCCCGCGTTATTTGTGAATTCCGCTACGAGAGACGGCCATGGCTCATCAAGACATCCACGCTCACCGCATCCTGATTCTGGATTTCGGCTCCCAGTACACCCAGCTGATCGCCCGCCGCGTGCGTGAGATTGGCGTGTATTGCGAGTTGCATCCTTTCGACATGAGCGATGACGACATCCGCGCCTTCGCCCCGCGCGGCATCATTCTCGCCGGTGGTCCTGAGTCGGTGCATGAAGCTGGTAGCCCGCGTGCGCCGCAAGCGGTGTTTGACCTCGGTGTACCGGTTTTCGGTATCTGCTACGGCATGCAGACCATGGCCGAGCAGTTGGGCGGCAAGGTGCAAGGGTCGGACGTGCGCGAGTTTGGCTACGCCCGTGTTGACGTGGTTGGCAAAGGCCGCCTGCTGGCTGGCATTGAAGATCATGTCGATGTGGACGGTGTATTGGGTCTGGATGTGTGGATGAGCCACGGTGACAAAGTCACGGCCATGCCGCAGGGCTTCAGCATCCTGGCCAGCACGCCCAGCTGCCCAATCGCTGCCATGAGCGACGATGCGCGCGGCTACTACGGCGTGCAGTTCCACCCGGAAGTGACGCACACCAAGCAAGGCGGCCGTATCCTCTCGCGTTTTGTGCTGGAAATCGCCGGTTGTGAAGCCCTCTGGACGCCGTCGAACATCGTTGATGATGCCATCGCCAATGTGCGTGCCCAGGTCGGCAGCGCCAACGTGCTGCTCGGTTTGTCCGGTGGCGTAGATTCCTCAGTGGTCGCCGCATTGCTGCACAAGGCCATTGGCGATCAGTTGACCTGCGTGTTCGTCGACAACGGCCTGCTGCGTTTGCACGAAGGTGAGCAAGTGATGGCCATGTTCGCTGAGAACATGGGCGTCAAAGTGATCCGCGCTAACGCCGAAGAGCAGTTCCTCGGCAACCTGGCTGGCGAAGCCGACCCAGAGAAGAAGCGCAAAATCATCGGTCGCACCTTTATTGATGTGTTCGATGCCCAGGCCAGCAAACTGGACAATATCCAGTTCCTCGCCCAAGGCACCATTTATCCAGACGTGATCGAGTCGGCTGGCGCGAAAAGCGGCAAGGCCCACGTGATCAAGAGCCACCACAACGTCGGCGGCCTGCCTGAGGAAATGAACCTCAAACTGGTCGAACCGCTGCGCGAACTGTTCAAAGACGAAGTGCGCAAGATCGGCCTGGAACTGGGCTTGCCATTCGACATGGTCTACCGCCATCCATTCCCTGGCCCGGGCTTGGGCGTGCGTATCCTCGGTGAAGTGAAAAAGGAATACGCCGACCTGCTGCGCCGTGCGGATCACATCTTCATCGAAGAGCTGCGTAAGGCTGACTGGTACCACAAAACCAGCCAGGCGTTTGTGGTGTTCCAACCGGTGAAATCGGTGGGTGTGGTTGGCGACGGCCGCCGTTACGCCTGGGTCGTCGCCCTGCGCGCGGTGGAAACCGTGGACTTTATGACCGCACGTTGGGCGCACCTGCCCTACGAACTACTGGAAACCGTCAGCGGCCGCATCATCAATGAAATCGAAGGCATCTCCCGTGTCACCTACGACGTGTCGAGCAAGCCGCCAGCGACCATTGAGTGGGAGTGATCTCGCTAGAGAGTTGAACCACGACAAGGGCAGCGCAAGCTGCCCTTGTCGTTTCTGCTGCGGCATCTTGTCCGTTTTCAGGGGTCGTCAGTTCGGTTGCGTAAATGAGAAGATAGTGCAATTGTTAGTCTGATCAATTTCAGGCGGATATCTTCCCGGGTTGCATCCGGGCCACGGGAATTCCTATGTCGTTCACTCGCAGACAAATCCTTATTGGCCTCAGTGGCCTTGGCGTCGTTGGTCTTGGTGTTGGCGGCGCGCGCTATTGGTTGGCTCGCCCGGAAAATGTGGCGACGCACGATTATGAGCTGATCGCCGCACCGCTTGACCTGGAGTTGGTGCCGGGGCATATCACCCCGGCCTGGGCCTATGGTGGGCAGGCTCCGGGTTTGGAGTTGCGCTGCCGTCAGGGTGAGCGGCTGCGCGTGCGCTTTATCAACAAGCTGGACGTGCCGACCACCATTCACTGGCATGGCATTCGTCTGCCGCTGGCCATGGACGGTGTGCCTTATGTGTCGCAGGCACCGGTGTTGCCGGGCGAGTATTTTGATTACGACTTTATTTGCCCCGATGCGGGCAGCTTTTGGTATCACCCGCATGTAGCCAGCGGTGAGCAACTCGGACGTGGCTTGGTCGGTGCGCTGATTGTCGATGAGCGCGAGCCAAGTGGTTTCCTGCATGACCACACGCTCAACCTTAAAAGCTGGCATGTCGACGAGCAGGGCGCATTTACTGCATTCAGTGTGCCGCGCGAAGCGGCTCGGGGCGGGACGCCGGGGCGCTTGAGTACGGTCAATGGCCAGCACGTGCCGACCTTGGATTTACCGGCCAGACAGGTGGTGCGTTTGCGCCTGATCAATCTGGATAACACCCTGACCTATCGCCTTAACCTGCCGGGTGCGGACGCGCGCATTTATGCGCTGGACGGCAACCCAGTCGAGCCACGCCCGTTGGACAAGGAATACTGGCTGGGGCCGGGCATGCGCATCGAGCTGGGCTTGCAAGTACCGGTGGCGGGTACGGAGCTTTCATTGCGCAATGGGCCGTTGCGCTTGGCTACCTTGCGTGCAACGGCCAGCGCCGATCCTGTGGGGGAGTGGCCGGCCGCCTTGCCGGCTAATCCTGTAGCCGAGCCGGATTTGGCCAATGCGCAAAGTCTTACGTTCAACTTTGAGTGGGCCGGTGCGGTGTCGGTGGGGCTTGAGCAAGGCGCGGCGCACAGTTTCTGGCAGATCAACGGCCAGGCTTGGGATATCAATGATAAAACCTGTGCCGACCGGCCGATTGCGCGGTTGCAGTTGGGCAAGAGTTATATCTTTGAGCTGCGTAACCTCAGTCAGTATCAGCATCCCATTCACTTGCACGGTATGACGTTCAAGGTGCTGGCATCCGATCGTAAAACTATCATTCCGTATTTCACCGACACTTATCTGCTCGGTAAAAATGAACGTGCCCGTGTGGCCTTGGTCGCGGATAATCCCGGTCTGTGGATGTTCCATTGTCATGTGATCGACCATATGGAAACCGGTCTGATGGCATCAATCGAGGTCGTTTAAGCGTGCGTCACCCCCTGATTATTGATCGCAGCCAAGATCAGCACTTTATGCGCGAGGCACTAAACCTGGCCACTGAAGGTGCAGCTTTGGGTGAGGTGCCGGTTGGCGCGGTGCTGGTGCAGGATGGCCAGATTGTCGGGCGCGGTTTCAACTGCCCAATCACCACCCACGACCCCAGCGCCCATGCCGAGATGGTGGCTATTCGCGCGGCCGCGCAAGCCGTCAGTAATTACCGTCTGCCGGGCAGTACCCTGTACGTCACCCTTGAGCCATGCAGCATGTGCGCAGGCCTGATTGTCCATTCACGCGTGCAGCGGGTTGTTTACGGCGCCAGTGAGCCGAAGGCGGGCGTTGTGGCCAGTCGTGGTGAGTTTTTCAATCAGGCCTTTCTCAACCATCGCGTGTTGGTTGAAGGCGGCGTGCTGGCCGAGGAGTGCGGTGCGGTGCTTAGCGAGTTCTTCAAGCTGCGCCGCGCAGCGCGCTAGAGATCTTCCCCGCTTCATTCAGTCTGGATGCATGCTGAGCGCGCGGGAGTTGGCTGTGGGAGGGGCTTGAGCCGCGAGGCTTCTGCGCCCTTAAAGTCAGTCGCGGCTAAAGCCCCTTTCACATAGAGCGGCAGGCTGGGCTACAGCGGCGACAGTTCTTCCGGTGGCGGCGTTTTATTCACTCCGGGTACATGCAGGTTGCTGTCCGCAATCTGCGAGCCTTCCAACTGTGGCTGAGTCACCCAGGTCAGAATGTCGTAATAGCGGCGAATGTTGCGCACAAAATGCACCGGTTCGCCGCCGCGGGCATATCCGTAGCGGGTTTTGCTGTACCACTGCTTTTGCGCCAGGCGTGGCAGTATTTTCTGCACATCCAGCCACTTGTTAGGGTCCAGGCCTTCGGCTTCGGTGAGCTTGCGCGCATCTTCCAGGTGGCCGCCGCCGACGTTGTAGGCAGCCAGGGCAAACCAGGTGCGGTCCGGCTCTTGGATGCTTTCAGGCAGCTGCTTTTTCACATGCACAATGTATTTGGCGCCGCCTTCAATACTCTGCTTGGGGTTGAGTCGATCCGATACGCCCATGGCCTGTGCAGTGCGCAGGGTCAGCATCATCAGGCCGCGCACGCCGGTTTTCGAGGTGGCGGTGGGTTGCCAGAGTGATTCCTGATAACCAATGGCGGCCAGCAGTCGCCAGTCAACCTGATGGGTCTGAGCCGATTCACGGAAGTGTTTTTCGTAGCGCGGCAGGCGTTGTTGCAGGTGCTTGGCGAAGGTGTACGCGCCCACGTAACCAAGCACATCGACGTGGCCGTAATAGCGGTCTTTCAGGCGTTGCAGGCTGCCATTAGCCTGGGCGCGCTGGATAAAGGCATCCATCTCGTTCAACAGGCTGAGGTCTTCGCCGGGGGCGGTGGCCCAGGCCAGGTTTTGTGCATCGCCGAAATCAAAGGCCACGCGCACATTGGGGAAATACACCTGATTCATCGCCAGTTCGTTGGAGTCGATCAGCGTCAGGTCGATTTGCCCCTCATCAACCATGCGCAGCAAGTCGACCACTTCAACGGCAGACGACTCTTCGTATGCCAGCTCGGGTAATTGCAGTTTGAGGGTGGCCAGTTGTTCGGCGTGACTGCTGCCTTTGAGCACCAGCAGGCGTTTGCCGATGAGGTCTTCTGGGCGGGTTGGGCGTTGTTGGCCGTTGCGGTATATCACCTGGGGGGTGACTTGCAGGTAAGGCGAAGAGAAGCGTGCGTGTTGCTGCCGTCCGTCACTTTCTACAAGACCAGCAGCGGCCAGGTGCGGGCCGTCGGGTTTGCTTAGGCTGGCAAACAGTTCGTCGAGGTTGTCGGCAGTTTCGATCTGCAGCTCAACACCCAAATCATCGGCGAAACGTTTCACCAGCTCATATTCGAAGCCGGTTTCGCCGTTGCGGTCCTGGAAGTAGGTGGCCGGGCTGTTGCGGGTAATCACCCGCAGCGTACCCTCCGACTGAACGCGTTCAAGCGTGCTGGGTTCTTCAGCACAGCCGACGAGCAGCAAGAGGATTCCGATCACCGACAGCCAGCAGGCGCAGCGCGTACGGAGCACAGATTGGGCAAACATCGGCGCAGTATACGCAAAGCCGGATGCGCACCATATATCGACAGCCTGCGCTGTCTCTGCTAGCGAAGGGTTTGTCTGGAGCAGCGAGCGGTCGGGGTTTTGCTGGAGCGCTGGGGTGTGTCAGGCGCCTTTATCGGCGCTGGCCTTCACGGGTGCTGTTGGCGTCGCTTTAGGCTAGAATACGCGGCCTCAAAGTACACCCCTTCCCAGAGGCTGTCCCCGATGTTGATCCTGCGCGGCGCTCCCGCTCTTTCTGCTTTCCGTCACGGCAAATTGCTTGAACAACTGACCAGCAAGGTGCCAGCGGTCACCGGCGTCTACGCCGAGTTCGCGCATTTTGCCGAAGTTACCGGTGTTCTGAATGCCGATGAAGAGCAGGTGTTGGCCCGTTTGCTCAAATACGGCCCGAGTGTGCCGGTGCAGGAGCCAAACGGTCGCCTGTTTCTGACCATTCCGCGTTTTGGCACCATCTCACCCTGGTCGAGCAAGGCCAGCGATATTGCCCGCAACTGCGGCTTGGCGAAGATTCAGCGCATCGAGCGTGGCTTGGCGTTCTACGTCAGTGGTCAGCTCAATGCAGCTGATGCGCAGGCTGTTGCTGAGTTGCTGCACGACCGCATGACGCAGTTGGTGCTGGATAACATGGAAGGCGCGGCGGCACTGTTCAGCCATGCCCAGCCCAAGCCGCTGACGGCAGTGGACATCCTCGGTGGCGGTCGCGCAGCGCTGGAGAAGGCCAACGTTGAGCTGGGTCTGGCCCTTGCTGAAGACGAAATCGACTATCTGGTGACCAGTTTCAACGGTTTGGGGCGTAACCCCCACGACATCGAATTGATGATGTTCGCCCAGGCCAACTCCGAGCATTGCCGCCACAAGATTTTCAATGCCAGCTGGGATATCGACGGCGAAAGTCAGGATAAATCCCTGTTCGGCATGATCAAAAATACCTATCAAATGCACAGCGAAGGCGTGTTGTCCGCTTATAAGGACAACGCTTCGGTGATCGTCGGGCACACAGCCGGGCGTTTCTTCCCGGACGCCAAAACCCGCCAGTACGGCGCGGTGCAGGAGCCGGTGCACATTCTGATGAAGGTGGAAACGCACAACCACCCGACCGCCATTTCGCCGTTTTCCGGCGCGTCTACCGGTTCCGGTGGCGAGATTCGCGATGAAGGTGCCACCGGCCGTGGCGCCAAGCCGAAAGCGGGCCTGACCGGTTTCACCGTATCCAACCTGAACATCCCGGGTTTCGAGCAGCCTTGGGAAGTGCCGTATGGCAAGCCCGAGCGCATTGTTACGCCACTGGACATCATGCTCGAAGGCCCGCTGGGCGGCGCGGCGTTTAACAACGAATTTGGTCGTCCGGCCCTGACCGGCTACTTCCGCACCTTCGAGCAGGCGATTCAGACGCCGCGCGGTGAAGAAGTGCGCGGTTATCACAAACCGATCATGTTGGCCGGCGGCATGGGCAACATTCGTGCAGACCATGTGCAGAAGGCTGAGATCACCGTAGGGGCCAAGCTGATCGTGCTCGGCGGCCCGGCCATGCTGATCGGCCTAGGCGGCGGTGCCGCTTCGTCGGTCGCCACCGGTGCCAGCTCCGCTGATCTGGACTTTGCCTCGGTGCAGCGCGAGAACCCGGAAATGGAGCGCCGTTGCCAGGAAGTGATCGACCGTTGCTGGCAGTTGGGCGACGACAACCCCATCGCCTTTATCCATGACGTCGGCGCGGGCGGTATTTCCAACGCCTTCCCAGAGCTTGTCAACGACGGTGGTCGTGGTGGTCGTTTCGAGCTGCGCAACGTGCCCAACGACGAGCCGGGCATGGCCCCGCACGAAATCTGGAGCAACGAGTCGCAGGAACGTTACGTGCTGGCGGTCAGCGCCGTCGATTTCGAGCGGTTCAAAGCGATCTGCGAGCGCGAGCGTTGCCCGTTTGCCGTGGTAGGTGAAGCCACCGAAGAACCCCATCTGACGGTGACTGACAGCTATTTCGCCAACACTCCGGTGGACATGCCATTGGAAGTGCTGCTGGGCAAACCGCCGCGCATGCACCGTTCGGTGACCCGTGAGGCCGAGCTGGGCGATGATTTCGATGCCAGCAGCCTGGCCATCGACGAAGCCGTAACCCGCGTGCTGCATCACCCGGCCGTGGCTAGCAAGAGCTTTTTGATCACCATCGGCGACCGTACCATTACCGGCCTGGTGGCGCGTGATCAGATGGTTGGCCCGTGGCAAGTGCCTGTGGCCGACTGCGCTGTGACCGCCACCAGCTTTGATGTGTACACCGGCGAAGCCATGGCCATGGGTGAGCGCACGCCGTTGGCCCTGCTCGACGCAGCAGCCTCCGGGCGCATGGCGATTGGCGAGACATTGACCAACCTGGCCGCCTCGCACATCGAGAAAATCTCCGACATCAAACTGTCGGCCAACTGGATGGCCGCTGCCGGCCACCCCGGTGAAGACGCACGCCTGTACGACACCGTGAAAGCGGTCGGTATGGAGCTGTGCCCCGAGCTGGGCATCACCATTCCGGTGGGCAAAGACTCGATGTCGATGAAAACCCAGTGGACGGACGCGGGCACGGATAAAAGCGTGACCTCGCCGCTGTCGTTGGTGGTGACCGGCTTTGCCCCAGTTAGCGATATTCGCAAGACCCTGACCCCGCAACTGCGTATGGATAAGGGCGAAACGGACCTGATCCTGATCGATCTGGGCCGTGGTCAGAACCGCATGGGCGCTTCGATTTTGAGTCAGGTGTACGGCAAGCTCGGCACCCAGGCGCCGGATGTGGATGACGCTGAAGACCTCAAGGCCTTCTTCGCGGTGATCCAGGGCTTGAATGCTGACGGTCACATCCTGGCTTACCACGACCGTTCTGACGGCGGTTTGCTGGTGACGACGCTGGAAATGGCCTTCGCCGGCCATTGCGGCCTTAATCTGTTCCTCGATGCGTTGGCGGATAACAGCGCTGAACTGGCCGCTGTGCTGTTCAACGAAGAGCTGGGCGCCGTGATTCAGGTGCATCAGGACGCCACCCCAGACGTGCTGTCGCAGTTCAGCGCCGCTGGTCTGGGCGACTGCGTGGCGGTGATCGGTCAGCCGGTCAACAGCGACGAGGTGGCGATCAGCTTTAACGGTCAGCCGGTGTTTGCTGGCCAGCGTAGTTTGCTGCAGCGCGAGTGGGCGCAAACCAGCTATCAGATCCAGCGCTTGCGCGACAACGTGCAGTGCGCCGAGCAGGAGTTCGACACCATCCTCGATGAGGAAAACCCAGGCTTGTCGGCCAAGCTTAGCTTCGACGTCAATCAGGACATCAGCGCGCCGTATATCCGTAAGGGTGTACGTCCGCAGATCGCCGTGCTGCGTGAGCAGGGCGTCAACGGCCAGGTGGAAATGGCTGCGGCCTTTGATCGCGCTGGCTTCAGCGCCATCGACGTGCACATGAGCGACATCCTCAGTGGCCGCGTTAGCCTGGACGAATTCAAGGGTCTGGTCGCCTGCGGCGGCTTCTCCTACGGTGACGTGCTGGGCGCCGGCGAAGGCTGGGCCAAATCCATCCTGTTTAACGCCCGTGCCCGTGATGGCTTCCAGGCTTTCTTCGAGCGTAAAGACAGCTTCGCCCTCGGCGTGTGCAACGGCTGCCAGATGATGAGCAACTTGCACGAGCTGATTCCCGGCACCGAGTTCTGGCCGCATTTTGTGCGCAACCGTTCCGAGCAGTTTGAGGCGCGCGTGGCCATGGTGCAGGTGCAGGAGTCGGCTTCGATCTTCCTGCAAGGCATGGCGGGTTCGCGCATGCCAATCGCCATCGCTCATGGTGAAGGGCACGCCGAGTTCGAAAATGAGGAGGCGCTGCTGGAGGCCGATCTGTCCGGTTCCGTTGCCATGCGCTTTATCGACAACCACGGCAAGGTCACGGAAAGTTACCCGGCCAATCCCAACGGTTCGCCGCGCGGGATTACCGGTCTGACCAGCCGTGATGGCCGCGTGACCATCATGATGCCGCACCCGGAGCGGGTCTTCCGCGCCGTGCAGAACTCCTGGAAGCCTGAAGACTGGCAGGAAGACGCAGGCTGGATGCGCATGTTCCGTAACGCTCGTGTGTGGGCGGACTAAGAGCGGCTGCCAGGCGCTCCTCCGGTTACCCTCTCCGCTGGGAGAGGGGCAATAAGGAAGGGGGAGCGTGTGACGACACAACATCCTGTTCTGCCTGAGGTGCGCCAGGTTAAGCCTGGCGCTACCTTATTGCTGTGCCGCTGCGGGCGTTCGTCCCAGCTTCCCGATTGCGCCTCTGCATGCCCTGAGCAGCTTGAATTACATGTTGCCCGCGAGCAATTTCTGCTGCTTTGTCGCTGCGGCCAGTCGCAGCGTCTACCCTATTGCGATGGCAGCCATAGCCCACCAGTGATGAGTCTTAAGGCGCGCTGGTTGCGTTTTTGGCGTGGCCTTTAGCCGTAATCGTTTGGGAACCGGTCAGGGTGTTTAAGGTCTCAACGCTCAAGTGTGATGAAGCGCGCGAACCTGTCTTGGGGCAAAGTGCCATTATTGTGTAGCATTGCACCCAGCCCTATTAGTCAGTCTTTGCGGCGGAGACTTCGATGTATAAGTTTTGCTTTTATGTGCCTGAAACACACGTCGACGCGGTCAAAGCAGCCGTTTTCAGTGCCGGCGGTGGACGTGTAGGCCAGTATGATCACTGCTGTTGGCAAGTATTGGGGCAGGGGCAATACCGGCCGTTGGAGGGCAGTCAGCCGTTTATTGGTCAGTCTGGCCAAATTGAGCAGGTGGCCGAGTGGAAGGTTGAAATGGTGGTCGCTGACGAGTTGATCCACGACGCTGTCAAAGCCATGCGCAAACATCACCCTTATGAAACCCCGGCCTTTGATGTGTGGCGGCTGTCTGATTTGCAGTTTTAAATCGATGGAAATACAAAAGGCACCGTGAGGTGCCTTTTTTTGTGTGCCGCGTTAGGGCCTTATCTCGATCAGGGTACCGTCTTTGACCAGGCTCCAGACCTCGCGCATGTCGGTGTTCTTCAGTGCGATGCAGCCTTCGGTCCAGTCCAGGGTGTGGAAGAACCACTCGGGGTATTCTTCATCCAGCGGCGTGCCGTGAATCATGATCATGCCGCCAGCCGGCACGCCTTTGGCGCGTGCTTGGGCCTGGTCGCGAGCGTTGGGGTAGGAGATGTGCATGGACAAGTTGAACTTGTCACTGGTCTTGCGCCAGTCAATCCAATAGAAGCCCTCTGGTGTGCGCAAGTCGCCCTCGCGCTGTTTGGCACCATCCGGCTGTTTACCCAGGGATACGCGGTAGGATTTGAGCGTGTCGCCTCGGCTGATCAGGTGCAGTTTGCGCTCGGATTTGACCACTAACACCTTGTCGATGGTTTTGCCGTACAGGCTGGGCGTGGTGTTGGCATGGCCGCTGAGCGCGGTAGTCAGGCAAAGCAGGGCGAACAACCAGCGCATCATAGTTCCTATGGATCAGAGGGTTTTCTTGTAATGGGCGAGCAAGGCTTCCACTGGCTCGTTGCGCACCGGGAAATGCTGCTCGCGGCGATCGGCGAAGTAGCATTCTAGGGTACGGCCTATGGTCGGGAAAGCCAGCTCTGACCAAGGTATGTCCTGTTCGTGAAATAACTGCACATCAAGGCTTTCTTCACCGGGGGCAAAGTCGAGATCGACCAATTCGGCACGAAACAGCATGTACACCTGATTGATGTGCGGCAGATCAAACAGGGTATAGAGGCTCAGGCTGCGCACACGGGCGCAGGCTTCCTCATGTGTTTCGCGGGCGGCGGCTTGTTCCAGGGTTTCGCCGTTTTCCATAAAGCCTGCTGGCAGAGTCCAGAAACCATGGCGCGGCTCAATGGCGCGACGACACATCAGTACCTGCTCGCCCCACACGGGCAGGCAGCCGGCAATGATTCTTGGGTTTTGATAATGCACGGTCTGGCACTGTGCGCAGACATGCCGCAGGCGGTTATCCCCCAGGGGGATGATGTGCTGAATTGAGCCGCCACAGGTGCTACAGAACTTCATGTCAGAACCTCGCTGCGTGTCAGCTATCTTGGCGTTACCACGCCAGCTCGGCAAGCCTGTTGGCAGGTGGATTATCGAGCGCCTGAATAGGGTCTGTGGCGGGTGCAGGGCTTGGGGCGTGCGCTGCTTTCATGCCATTATCAAGCGCAGAACAAGAGAACGAGATCCCCCATGCTGGACGAGTTACTCCTTCGCATGCGCGGCTACAGCCCGCAACCGTTGATGATCGATGAGCACTATCCGCAAGCGGCGGTGCTGGTGCCGATCACTCGCACCGACGAGCCAGAGGTGGTCTTGACTCTGCGTGCTAGCGGCTTGTCGACGCACAGTGGTGAGGTGGCGTTTCCGGGTGGTCGGCGTGATCCGGAAGATGTCGATCTGGTGGCCACAGCCCTGCGCGAAGCCGAAGAAGAAATTGGCCTGCCGCCAGGGCTGGTTGAGGTGATCGGGCCGCTGACTACGCTGGTCTCCCGGCACGGTATTTCGGTTACGCCTTATGTCGGTGTGGTTCCGGACTTTGTCGAGTACAAGCCCAACGACGGCGAAATTGCCGCTGTGTTTGCTGTGCCGCTGGCGTTCTTTCGTGATGATCTGCGTGAGACCACGCACCGCATCGATTACCTGGGGCGCAGTTGGTACGTGCCGAGTTACCGCTACGGCGAATATAAAATTTGGGGGCTGACGGCGATCATGCTGGTTGAATTGGTCAACCTAGTGTTCGACGATGTGCACATCGACATGAGCCTGCCGCCCGAACACTTCATCAAACTCTCCTGAGCCTGTGAGGCAGCATCCATGAAATACCGTCTGGGTTCGTCCAGCGTCGAAGCCCATGCACAAAGCTGGGTTGCCCCAAATGCCACGCTGGTGGGCAAAGTGAAACTGGAGTCGGGGGCGAGTGTGTGGTTCAACGCTGTGCTGCGTGGCGATAACGAGCTGATTCATATTGGTGAGAACAGCAACGTACAAGACGGCACGGTGATGCACACCGACATGGGTTTCCCGCTGAATATCGGCAAGGGCGTGACCATCGGCCATAACGCCATGTTGCATGGCTGTACGGTGGGTGATTACAGCTTGATCGGCATTAATGCGGTGATTCTCAACGGTGCGAAGATCGGCAAAAATTGCATCATCGGTGCCAACAGTTTGATTGGCGAAGGTAAGGAAATTCCCGATGGTTCGCTGGTGATGGGTTCGCCCGGCAAAGTGGTGCGCGAACTGACCGACGTGCAAAAGAAAATGCTCGAAGCCAGCGCCGCCCATTACGTACACAACGCCCAGCGCTATGCCCGCGATCTAGCCGAGCAGAATGATTAATGAGTAGCGAACGTCCTGTTGCATCACCCTGCGTGCATGTCTGCGCACTCGATGATGAAGATATCTGTATTGGCTGCCAGCGCACGGTCGCCGAGATAACCCGCTGGGGCCTGATGGACAACAACGAACGCCGCACGGTGCTGGTGTTGTGCCACGAACGAGCTCAAGCCAAGGGCATTCTGCTCTAACTTTTTAACCCTTCTGAGGATTATCCATGCCGCGTATCGGAACCCCTTTGTCGCCGAGTGCGACCCGTGTGCTGCTGTGCGGCTCAGGTGAACTGGGCAAGGAGGTGGTGATCGAACTGCAGCGCCTTGGTGTGGAAGTGATAGCCGTGGATCGCTACGCCAATGCGCCAGCCATGCAGGTGGCGCACCGCAGTCACGTGATCAACATGCTCGATGGCGACGCACTGCGCGCGGTGATCGAACTGGAACAGCCGCATTACATCGTGCCGGAAATCGAAGCTATCGCCACGGCCACGCTGGTCGAGCTAGAGAATGAAGGCTTTACCGTCATCCCCAGCGCTCGCGCGGCTCAATTGACCATGAACCGCGAAGGTATTCGTCGTCTGGCCGCTGAAGAGCTGGGTCTGCCGACCTCGCCTTATCAGTTTGCCGACTCCTTTGATGAGTGTCGTGCTGCGGTTGAAACGATCGGTTTCCCCTGCCTGATCAAGCCCATCATGAGTTCGTCCGGCAAAGGCCAGTCCGTGCTGAAAAGCCTGGATGATCTGCAAGCTGCCTGGGATTACGCCCAGGCCGGCGGCCGTGCGGGTAAAGGGCGCGTCATCGTCGAAGGCTTTATCGATTTTGACTATGAAATCGCGCTGCTGACCGTGCGCCACAGTGGCGGCACCACCTTCTGTGCGCCTGTAGGTCACCGCCAGGTTAAGGGTGATTATCAGGAGTCCTGGCAGCCGCAGCCAATGAGCGCCAAGGCTCAGGCTGAAGCCGAGCGCATCGCCTTGGCAGTGACGGGCTCGCTGGGCGGTCGCGGGCTGTTTGGTGTGGAACTTTTCGTTAAAGGTGATCAGGTGTGGTTCTGCGAAATATCGCCGCGCCCGCATGACACCGGTCTGGTAACGCTGATTTCTCAGGACTTGTCTGAATTCGCCCTGCACGCGCGCGCCATTCTCGGTTTGCCGATTCCGGCCATCCGCCAATTGGGCCCGTCGGCTTCTGCTGTGGTGTTGGTGGAGGGCGAGTCGCAGCAGGTCAGCTTCGGTAACTTGGCGGCTGTGCTGGCGGAGCCAGATACTGCGCTGCGCTTGTTTGGTAAGCCCGAGGTCAGTGGTCAGCGCCGCATGGGTGTAGCGTTGGCGCGCGACGAGTCATTGTCGGCGGCGCGGGCCAAGGCCAGTCGTGCCGCGCAGGCGGTCAACGTCGAGCTGTGAGTGCTTGGCGGTCTTGCGCATGGTGGTTAGGGTTGGCGGTTTTATCGCCGATTGCCTTGCCGCTCGCGCTTCACACCCGGCGTAACGCCTTGCGTTTAGCCCCGGCAGCGGGTGAGCCGCGCGGCGTTGCTGGTGAGTCTTTGTCCGGGCAACCGTTGCGCCTGCTGGTGCTCGGTGAGTCGCCGGTTGTCGGTGTGGGCGTGGATCAACTGCAGCTGGCGTTGGCTGCGCAGTTGGCTGAGGCGCTGACCGCCCACTTGAAACGTCCGGTTGTGTGGCTGGCCTGTGGCGAAAACGGCATCACCGCGACGCAGGCCAAAGACCGGCTTCTACCAAGCGTGCTTGAGCAGCCGTTCGACCTGGTCGTGTTGGTGTTCGGGGTGAATGACACCACGCATCTGACGTCACTGGCGCGTTGGCAGGCAGCGCTCGTCGCCATGGCGCGGGCGTTCAAAGCAAAAGGTGCGCGGGTGGTGTTCAGCGCAGTGCCGCCGCTGCAGCACTTTGCGGCCCTGCCCTGGTTGTTGCGGCAGTTGCTGGGAATGCGGGCGGCTTTATTGGATCGGCGATTGCGTCAGTTGGTGCAGCAGGTCGGCGCGGAGCGCCATGCCGTGACATTGGAGTTTTCGGCCGACTATTTGGCCCGTGACGGCTACCACCCGTCCGCACTGGGTTACCGGGTGTGGGCCGAAGGATTGGCGCTCAGTCTTATGCCTCTGGTGAGCCCTGAGTCGTAGCGTCAGTCAGCCAGATGCGTACGCTCTTGACCCGATTTTCTGAGGCCTGGAGGATTTCCAGGCGGTAGGGGCCGAATTGCAGGCACACGGCGCTGTCAGGGATGCTTTCCAGGGCTTCGGTGATCAGGCCGTTAACGGTTTTAGGGCCATCGCTTGGCAGGTGCCAGTCCAGTGCTTTGTTGATCTCGCGGATGTACGCCGCGCCATCAATGATGTGTGATCCATCGGCCTGCGGTTGAATGTCGGTGTTGTGCATCAGGTTCTGGTTGCTGAAGTCACCGACGATTTCTTCGAGAATGTCTTCCAGCGTTACGATGCCGATCACATCGCCGTACTCATCAACCACGATACCAATGCGGCGTTTCTGCTTTTGGAAATTCAGCAGTTGCGTCGACAGGGGCGTGCCTTCAGGCACAAAGTACGGTTCGCTGCAGGCCGCCAGTATCACTTCTTTGCTCAGCTCGTTCTGCGTCAGCAATCGAGCAATCGAGCAATCTGGCGCATGTGCACGATGCCTTCGATCTGATTGATATCGGTGCGAAAGACCGGCAGGCGAGTGTGCGTGGTGTGGGTGAGCTGGTTGATGATGGTTTCGATGTCATCTTCCAGGTTGATGCCCGTGACCTCATTGCGCGGGATCATGATGTCGTCGACCGTCACGCGCTCAAGGTCAAGGATGCCGAGCAGCATGTTCTGACGGTTTTTCGGCAATTCGTGGCCGGATTCACGCACGACGCTGCGCAGTTCTTCGGTGGTCAGGCTGTCATTGCGTTTACTCGTCGGGTCAACGCCGAAAAGTCTGAGCAGGCCATTGCTGATCCAGCCAAGCAGGACAACCAGCGGATAAAACAGTTTGAGCAGAAATTGGAGCGGAAGGCTGACAGGATAAGCCACGCGTTCCGGGTGGAGCGCTGCGAGTGTTTTAGGCGTAATTTCGCCCACGATCAGCAACACAAGAGTCAGCCCGATTGTTGCAATGGCAATACCGGCCTCTCCCCACAGCTGGAGTGCCAAGACTGTGGCGATAGATGAAGCGAGGATGTTGACGAAGTTGTTGCCGATCAAAATCGTGCCCAGCAGCCTGTCTGGGCGGCTCAGCAATGCGGTCACACGCTTGGCGCCACGGTGCCCTTCTTTGGCCATGTGCTTCAGGCGGTATCGATTAAGGCTGAGAATGCCTGTCTCTGAACTTGAAAAGAAGGCGGAGCAAAGCAGCAGAAAAATCAGCAAGCCGAAGAGAAAGCCGGGGTGTATGTTGTTCACGCAATCGCCTTGGGCGTTAGATGTGCAGGATGAATTCGCGAACTAGCTTGCTGCCGAAGTAGGCCAGCATCAGCAGGCAGAAGCCCGCCAAGGTCCAGCGAATGGCTTTGTGGCCGCGCCAACCAAGTTGATGCCGTCCCCACAATAGAACAGCAAAAACGACCCAGGCAAAAAACGACAAGAAGGTCTTGTGTGCCAGGTGTTGAGCAAACAAATCATTGATAAACAGCGCGCCTGATAACAGCGAAAGTGACAGCAGCGCCCAGCCGGCCCAGAGAAAACCAAATAGTAGGCTTTCCATGGTTTGCAGTGGCGGGAAGTTGCGTATCAGGCCTGTTGGGTGCTTGTGCTTGAGTTGATGGTCTTGCAGCAACAACAACAGCGACTGAAATACGGCGATGGTTAGCATGCCGTAGGCGGTAATCGACAGCAGAATGTGCGCCAGAATGCCGGGCGCTTCATTGATCGGTCGCGTCGTGCCGCTGGGCATAAACTGCGCAAGCAAAACAGTCAGGAAGCCTAGCGGGAAGAGCAAGATCAGCAGGTTTTCAACCGGGATGCGTGCGCAGGCGAGCAGCGTCAGCAAAATCACCGAGGCCGCAATCAGGCTCGCTGCATTGAAAAAGTCCAGCGATAGGCCGGCCGGGTTATACATCTGCATAAACAAACTGCAGGCGTGGAATAGCAGGGCAAAGACACCCAGCGCAATCAGAAGGCGCTTGTTCAGCGCGCTCCGTTGACGCAGGCGAAGGCCTTGGTAAGAAGCGGCTGCTGCATACAGGCAGGCGGCGATGAGGGTGGGTAGCAGAGGCTGCATAAATCCTTGTCAGGCAAACCCGAAAGACGCGCAGTGTGGCATAGAAAGCGTTTGCCACGAAAGCGTCTGGCGGTGTCGGAGCCTGGCGGTCTTCGCTATAATCGGCGACTTGTTGCAAGCCCACCCTCGGCTCGTATGAGCCTGAAAGGAACGTGCATGTTCGAAAATCTGACAGATCGCCTTTCGCAGACCCTGCGTAACGTCACTGGTAAAGCCAAGTTAAGCGAAGACAATATCAAGGACACCTTGCGCGAAGTGCGCATGGCCTTGCTGGAGGCTGACGTTGCTTTGCCGGTGGTCAAGGACTTCGTAAATAAGGTCAAGGATCGCGCGGTCGGTACCGAAGTCTCGAAAAGCCTGACGCCGGGTCAGGCCTTCGTGAAGATCGTGCGTGCCGAACTCGAAGACCTGATGGGGGCGGCCAACGAAGACTTGGCGCTGAATGCAGTGCCGCCAGCCGTGGTGCTGATGGCGGGCTTACAAGGTGCGGGTAAGACCACGACGGTAGGCAAGCTGGCGCGCTTCCTTAAAGAACGCAAGAAGAAGACCGTGATGGTGGTCTCGGCTGACGTTTACCGTCCGGCTGCAATTAAACAGCTGGAAACCCTGGCCAATGACATTGGCGTGGTGTTCTTCCCCTCTGATATCAGTCAGAAGCCGGTGGCCATTGCCGAAGCGGCTATAAAGGAAGCCAAACTCAAGTTTATTGATGTCGTGATTGTCGATACCGCCGGTCGTTTGGCCATCGATGCCGAAATGATGGCGGAGATTCAGGCGCTGCATGCGGCGATCAAGCCGGTGGAAACCCTGTTTGTGGTTGACGCCATGACCGGTCAGGACGCCGCCAATACCGCCAAAGCCTTTAATGATGCGTTGCCGCTGACGGGTGTTGTGTTGACCAAGGTCGACGGTGATGCCCGTGGTGGTGCGGCGTTGTCCGTGCGTCAAATTACCGGTAAGCCCATCAAGTTTATCGGTATGGGTGAAAAGACTGAGGCGCTGGAGCCGTTCCACCCTGATCGGATTGCTTCGCGCATTCTCGGTATGGGCGACGTACTCAGTCTGATCGAGCAGGCCGAGCAGACCCTGGATCGCGAGAAGGCCGAGAAGCTCACCAAGAAGCTGAAGAAGGGCAAGGGCTTCGATCTCGAAGACTTCCGCGATCAGCTGCAGCAGATGAAGAACATGGGCGGCCTTGGCGGCCTGATGGATAAACTGCCGCAGATGGGTGGTGTCAATCTAGCGCAAATGGGCAATGCCCAGGGCGCGGCCGAGAAGCAGTTCAAGCAGATGGAAGCGATCATCAACTCGATGACGCCTCAGGAACGCCGCGATCCAGACGTGATCAGTGGCTCGCGCAAGCGCCGCATTGCCATGGGCTCCGGTACTCAAGTGCAGGATATTGGTCGCTTGATCAAGCAGCACAAGCAGATGCAGAAGATGATGAAGAAATTCACCTCCAAGGGCGGTATGGCCAAGATGATGCGTGGCATGGGCGGAATGATGCCGGGCGGCTTGCCTAAAATGTAAGGATTTTGCGCCGGCAACGATGTCGGCGCAGGCCCCGCGCAAAAGCGGGGATGTTCAGTAAGCCCGCCTTTTGCGGGAGCTGATTGGTCGCTTTACAAGGCGGCCTTTGGCAAATCTTGACCGCACAGCCCTATGCGCCTGAAAAAGCCATTTGCAAAAATCCGGATATTCCTTAGAATATGCGGCCTTTCGGGCACCCATGCCCGCCGTGCATTTAGATTTGCAGCACCGACTACAGGAACTATGTTCACATGCTAACGATTCGTCTTGCCCTTGGCGGCTCCAAAAAGCGCCCGTTCTACAAAATCAACGTGACCGACAGCCGTAACCCACGCGACGGTTCGCACAAAGAAGAGATCGGTTTCTTCAACCCGATTGCTCGTGGTCAGGAAGTTCGTCTGTCTGTGAAGCAAGATCGCCTGGCCCATTGGCTGAGCGTCGGCGCGCAGCCGTCTGATCGTGTTGCCCAGCTGTTGAAGGACGCTGCTAAGGCTGCGGCCTGATCAGTATGAACGCGACGCCTGCTTCTACCGATGATTTGATCGTTGTCGGCAAGATCTATTCCGTACATGGCGTTCGCGGTGAGGTGAAGGTTTATTCCTTTACTGATCCTGTTGCAAACCTGTTGGAGTACAAGTCCTGGACGCTTAGGCGTGAGGGCAGTGTCAAACAGGTCGAGCTGGTCAGCGGACGCGGGAGTGATAAATTCCTGGTCGCGAAGCTCAGGGGTCTTGATGATCGTGAAGAAGCGCGACTTCTTTCTGGTTATGAGATCTGTGTGCCGCGTAACCTGTTCCCTGAATTAACAGCCGGTGAGTACTACTGGTACCAGTTAGAAGGTCTCAAAGTTATTGATCAGGCAGGGCAATTGCTCGGCAAGATTGATCACTTGTTAGAAACCGGTGCCAACGATGTGATGGTGGTTAAACCTTGCACCGACAGCCTGGATGGTCGTGAGCGCTTGTTGCCCTATACAGAGCAATGCGTGCTGTCGATTGACCTGAGTGCTGGCGAAATGCGGGTTGACTGGGATGCGGACTTCTAAGCCTGATGTCAAATCTGCGTGTTGAAGTTATTACGCTGTTCCCGGAAATGTTTACCGCCATCAGCGAATACGGCATTACCAGTCGCGCGGTGAAACAGGGCTTGTTGCAACTGACCTGTTGGAATCCGCGAAGCTACACCACTGACCGCCACCACACTGTGGACGATCGGCCTTTTGGTGGTGGCCCCGGCATGGTGATGAAGATCAAGCCACTTGAGGACGCTTTGCTCGATGCCAAGCACGCCGCAGGTGAAAAAGCGAAGGTGATTTACCTCTCGCCGCAGGGTCGCCAGCTGACTCAGTCAGCAGTACGCGAACTGGTAAATGTTGAGGCTTTAATCCTCATCGCCGGTCGCTACGAAGGCATTGATGAGCGCTTTATTGAGGCGCATGTCGATGAAGAATGGTCGATTGGGGATTACGTCCTGTCTGGCGGTGAGCTGCCGGCCATGGTGCTGATCGACGCGGTAACGCGCCTATTGCCTGGTGCATTGGGTCATGCAGATTCGGCCGAGGAAGACTCCTTTACGGATGGTTTACTCGACTGCCCGCACTACACCCGTCCGGAGGTGTATGCGGATAAACGTGTTCCCGACGTGTTGCTAAGTGGCAACCACGAACACATCCGGCGCTGGCGTTTGCAGCAGTCCCTTGCGCGGACCTACGAACGACGTGCCGATCTTCTGGAAAGCCGCTCGCTTTCTGGAGAAGAGAAAAAGCTGCTGGAGGAATACGTCCGCCAGCGGGACGATAGTTAATGTATCGATGACCGGCTAAGGCCTGTCTTAGGAGCGCAGCATGACCAACAAGATTATTCAGCAGCTTGAAGCTGAGCAGATGGGCAAAGAAATCCCGACTTTCGCGCCAGGTGACACTGTTGTTGTCCAGGTTAAAGTGAAAGAAGGCGACCGCCAGCGTCTGCAGGCATTCGAAGGCGTTGTAATCGCCAAACGTAACCGTGGTCTGAACAGTGCTTTCACTGTTCGTAAGATCTCCAACGGTGTTGGCGTTGAGCGTACTTTCCAGACCTACAGCCCGCTGGTTGACAGCCTGGCTGTTAAGCGTCGCGGTGACGTGCGTAAAGCCAAGCTGTACTACCTGCGTGACCTGTCTGGTAAGGCAGCTCGCATCAAGGAAAAACTGGGCTAAGTCTCGGTCTTTCCATAAAAAAGCAGCCTTCGGGCTGCTTTTTTCGTTCTGGCAGTGTGGAAAATAATCAGCGCATGCTGATTTTCAAGGAAGCCTGGGAGAGATCAATGTCGTGCAGACTCAGGCTGCCAAAGCTTTGTCCGGGTGCAGCCCCGGCGACACGAATGTTGTCGAAGCGCAGCTCACCAATTGAGCTGGGCAGGCGAACGTTCACCGAGCCGTCGGGGTTGATAATCGAAGTCAGTTTGCTGGTGTCGTAGTGCACGTCATGCAGCGATGTTTCCGCCTGGAGGCTATCGAGCACAGGCAACAGTAATCGGGATAACTGTTTAACGGTGTCGATGCCGTTACCGTTTTCGGCCTGAAGGAACAAGCCAGGCAAGCTGACTTCAAGACCCTGGGCTGAAACGTCCCTTAGCTCGACTTCAGACAGCTCTTGCATGCCTATCGGGTCAATGTTCTGACTGGTGACAGTTTCTAGCTCAAGGCGAGTGTTCGCCAGTGAAGGCTGAAAGGGCATCATCAATGCAGCCACAAGCGTGGCAGCCAGGCGCAAATTGGTCTGTTTGCTGAGCGCTTTTTTCAACTGCCGCTCAGTAATCCAGCCCTGCTCGATCAGGGTTTCGCCTAGGCGCTTATGGTTGGTCAGCTGCAGTTGAATCGCCGCATCCAATTGGCTGCGGGTGATCAGTCCCTTGTTGATCAGGATCTGACCAATGCGTGAATGCTGTTGGCTGGACATCGCGATGACCCGTGGTTCACTAGTGGCTTCATGCAATCATGGTCTGCAAATAAACATCTGTCACCCGCCCAAAGATAGGGTGACGCTGGCTTTTTGCTGCATATGACAACCGCCGGTCGACCAGTCCACGATTTGTCGCGCGATGACGATGCTGTCCTGAGCGGCTTGTCTCGTAGACACTAGGCACTTGAATAACCGAGGTCACTTAATGCCCGCTGTCGACCATCCACTGATTGATCGTTTTGTTGAGTCGCTATGGCTGGAAAAAGGCTTGTCTGCCCATACCCAGTCGGCCTATCGCAGCGACTTGGCGTTGTTCAACGGCTGGCTGCAGGCGATTGATGTGCAACTCGCCGATGTTGGGCGCGAGTTGATTCTTGATCATCTGGCATGGCGTTTAAATCAGGGTTACAAGGCGCGCTCCACCGCGCGTTTGCTCTCGGGGTTGCGCGGGTTTTATCGCTTTCTTTTGCGTGACCAGTTAATCAACCGTGATCCGACGTTGCAGGTTGAGTTGCCACAGTTGGGGCGGCCTTTGCCTAAATCATTGTCCGAGGCTGATGTGGAGGCGTTGCTGGGAGCGCCCGATTTGGATGACCCCATCGGCTTGCGTGACCGGGCGATGCTGGAGGTGCTCTATGCCAGTGGTTTACGCGTCAGTGAGCTGATCGCGTTGACCCTTGAACAGGTCAATTTGCGTCAAGGCGTGTTGCGCGTGTTTGGCAAAGGTAGCAAGGAGCGCTTGGTGCCCTTGGGTGAGGAGGCGATTGCCTGGATTGAGCGCTACAGCAAAGAGGCGCGACCATTCTTGCTTGATGGTCGGCCCAGTGATGTGGTCTTTCCCAGTCTGCGCGGCGAGCAGATGACGCGGCAGACGTTTTGGTATCGCATCAAGCATCACGCACAGGTCGCGGGTGTCAGCAAAAGTCTGTCGCCGCATACCCTGCGCCATGCATTCGCCACCCACCTGCTTAACCATGGTGCAGATTTGCGCGTAGTGCAGATGTTGTTGGGGCATAGCGATTTATCGACCACGCAGATTTATACCCACATTGCCCAAGCTCGGTTGCAGGAGTTGCATGCCCAGCACCATCCACGCGGCTGAGAGCGCCGCCTGGCCTGCCGTGGTCGGTCAATAGGCCTTCTATGGTAGGCTGTGGCGATTATTCGCTTGAGCGTCTTTCAGCAGGAGTTTGTATGCGTTTGAACCGCGTTGTCGTTGCATTGGCCCTTGGTCTGGCTAGCACTGTTGGTGTGGCTGCCGATCCCGATCAGGCTATTCGCAACACCCTCAAAGCGATTGATCCTGAGCTGCCGATTGAAGCGATTGCTGAAAGCCCGATGAATGGTTTGTATCAGGTGCAGCTGCAGGGCGGTCGCCAGCTGTATGCCAGTGAAGATGGCCAGTTTCTCCTGCAGGGTTATTTGTTTCAGGTCAAAGACGGTAAGCCGGTGAACCTGACCGAAGCGGCGGAAACCCAGGGTGTGGCCAAACTGATGGCGGCCATTCCAGTCTCTGAGATGGTGGTGTTTGCGCCCAAGCAGCCAAAAACCCATATCACTGTTTTTACCGATACCGACTGCGGTTACTGCCAGAAATTGCACAGCGAAGTCCCCGAGCTTAATCGCTTGGGTGTAGAGGTGCGCTACCTGGCGTTTCCTCGCCAGGGCTTGGAGAGCGCCGCAGCCAAAGAGTTGGCAAACGTGTGGTGCGCCAAGGATCCTTTGAATGCCATGGATCGCGCCAAAACCAGCCAGCCTGTCGCGGATGTTGCGTGTGAAAATCCGGTGGCCAAGCAATATGCGCTGGGCCAAATGATTGGTGTGAGTGGCACGCCCGCTATCGTGTTGGCCAACGGTAAGATCATTCCGGGTTACCAGCCAGCCCCGCAGTTGGCGAAAATTGCCCTGGAATCCAAGTGATCTGAAGCGGCACCTGATTGACTAATAAACAGCCGCTTCGTATGGTGCGGCTCTTTTTCTACGGCCGGGGCTTGCTCCGGCCGTTTTACGCAGTGCAGATGGGGAGTTCAGTGTGAAACCGGTGAAAGTAGGCATCTGTGGGCTGGGTACCGTTGGTGGCGGTACATTGAATGTACTCAAGCGAAATGCCGAGGAAATTACCCGGCGCGCAGGGCGTGGTATTGAAGTTGCCCAGATTGCCATTCGCTCGCCTAAGCCGCAGTACGATACGACCGGTATTAGCCTGACCAGCGACGTTTTCGAGCTGGTGAACAACCCTGAGATCGATATCGTTATCGAGCTGATCGGTGGTTACACCCTAGCCAAGGACCTGGTGCTCAAAGCCATCGAAAACGGCAAGCACGTGGTCACCGCCAACAAGGCGCTGATTGCCGTGCACGGCAATGAAATCTTCGCCAAAGCGCGCGAGAAGGGTGTGATCGTCGCCTTTGAAGCGGCTGTTGCCGGCGGCATTCCAGTGATCAAGGCGATTCGTGAGGGCCTGGCGGCCAACCGCATCAACTGGCTGGCCGGCATCATCAACGGCACCGGTAACTTTATCCTCAGCGAAATGCGCGAGAAGGGTCGCACCTTCGAAGACGTGCTGGCCGAGGCGCAGGCGCTGGGTTATGCCGAAGCCGATCCGACCTTCGATGTCGAGGGCATTGATGCTGCTCATAAGCTGACCATCTTGGCGTCCATCGCCTTTGGTATTCCTCTGCAGTTCGACAAGGCCTACACCGAAGGCATCACCAAACTGACCACCGCTGACGTGAACTATGCAGAAGCCTTGGGCTATCGCATCAAGCACCTCGGTGTTGCCCGTCGCACTGAAGCCGGTATCGAACTGCGTGTACACCCGACGCTGATTCCAGCCGACCGCCTGATCGCCAACGTGAACGGTGTGATGAACGCGGTTATGGTTAACGGTGACGCTGCCGGCAGCACCCTGTTCTACGGCGCTGGCGCAGGCATGGAGCCAACCGCCTCTTCAGTCATCGCCGACGTGGTTGACGTGGTGCGTGCGCTGACCGCGGATCCGACCAACCGTGTGCCGCATTTGGCCTTCCAGCCCGACGCGCTTTCTGATCACCCGATTCTGCCGATCGAAGCCTGTGAGAGCGCCTATTACCTGCGCATTCAGGCCAAGGACCATCCGGGCGTGCTGGCTCAGGTGGCGAGCATCCTGTCGGCGCGTGGCATCAACATCGAGTCGATCATGCAGAAGGAAGCCGAGGAGCAAGACGGCCTGGTGCCGATGATCCTGGTTACCCATCGTGTGCGTGAAGCGCAAATCAACGAGGCCATCAGCGCCCTTGAAGCCTTGACCGATGTGGTCGGCAGCGTTGTGCGTATCCGCGTCGAGCAGCTGAACTAATCCATTTCGGGCGCCGTGGCTAAGCTGCGGCGGCTCTTGAAGATTTAACCGAAGGTTTGCCCCTATGCGCTATATCAGTACCCGTGGCCAGGCACCGGCCCTGAATTTCGAAGATGTGCTGCTCGCCGGCCTGGCCAGCGATGGCGGCCTGTATGTCCCGGAAAACCTGCCGCGCTTTACTCAGGAAGAAATCGCCTCTTGGGCTGGCCTGCCGTATCACGAACTGGCCTTCCGCGTGATGCGCCCGTTCGTCACCGGCAGTATTCCGGATGCGGATTTTAAGAAGATTCTTGAAGAAACCTACTCGACCTCGGAGCAGGGTGTATTCGCCCATAGCGCCGTCGCACCGCTGCGTCAGCTGAGCGGTAACGAGTGGGTGCTGGAACTGTTCCACGGCCCGACCCTGGCTTTCAAAGACTTCGCCCTGCAACTGCTCGGTCGTCTGCTCGATTACGTGCTGGCCAAGCGCAACGAGCGCGTGGTGATCATGGGTGCGACTTCCGGTGATACCGGTTCGGCGGCGATCGAAGGCTGCAAGGCCTGTGAGAATGTCGATATTTTCATCATGCACCCACACAACCGTGTGTCCGAGGTGCAGCGCCGGCAGATGACCACCATCCTCGGCGACAATATTCACAATATCGCCATCGAAGGCAACTTTGATGACTGCCAGGAAATGGTCAAGGACAGCTTCGCTGACCAGGGCTTCCTCAAGGGCACTCGCTTGGTGGCAGTCAACTCGATCAACTGGGCGCGGATCATGGCCCAGATCGTTTACTACTTTCACGCGGCTCTGCAGCTCGGCGGCCCGGCGCGTTCTATCGCGTTCTCGGTGCCAACCGGCAACTTCGGTGACATCTTCGCCGGCTACCTGGCGCGCAACATGGGCTTGCCGATCAGCCAGCTGATCGTCGCCACCAACCGCAACGACATCCTGCACCGCTTTATGAGCGGCAATCAGTACGTTAAGGAAACCCTGCATCCGACGTTGTCGCCGTCCATGGACATCATGGTGTCGTCGAACTTCGAGCGCCTGCTGTTTGATCTGCACGGTCGTAACGGCGCGGCCATTGCTGAATTGATGGCTAACTTCAAACAGGGTGGCGGCTTTAGCGTCGAGGAAGGTCGTTGGGCTGAAGCGCGCAAACTGTTTGATTCGCTGGCAGTGGATGATGCGCAGACGTGCGAAACCATCACCGACGTCTTTAACGAATGTGGCGAGTTGCTCGATCCGCACACGGCGATTGGCGTGCGCGCCGCCCGTGAGTGCCGTCGCAGCTTGGCGACACCTATGGTGATTCTGGGCACGGCGCATCCGGTCAAGTTCCCCGAAGCTGTGGAGAAGGCAGGTGTTGGTCAAGCGCCAGCATTACCAGCGCATTTGGCCGATCTGTTCGAGCGTGAAGAGCGTTGCACGGTGCTGGCCAACGACCTGAAAACTGTTCAAGCCTTTGTGGCGCAGCACGGTAACCGTGGCAAGCCGCTGTAACGGCTGCTGCTGTTGAAAAAAACCGGCCCCCGCAAGAGGCCGGTTTTTTTATGGGTGGCTGTTAGCCCCCGAGTTGCAGGCTGTGGCGCACCCGCAGTGGGCTAAACAGTTGGCGTGCGCGGTAGTGGCAGAGCTGCAGGCTTTTTACCCGCAGCTGACGTGGTGCCTCTTCAGCCAGTTCAGCCAGGCGCGCGCGGAGCAAAGCGGCATCCACACTTCGCCGATAAAGGCCGAGGGTGATGTGCGCGTGATAGGGGCTTTGTCGTACTTCGGTGCTTTGCTCGCTCAGCCGTGTGCGCCAGTTGTGCAACTGCCCGGAGGGGTCGTGGGCCGGCAGAAAAGCGGCGCTGGCAAAGCTGTCGGGCTGACCAATCAGCAGATCCAATGGCTGCCGTGATTGACGGCCCATAGCCTTGAGTTGCTGCTGCAGGTGTTGCTTGCTGAAGTCGTCATCAAGACGCGCGTTGCCGCTGATAAAACCGCAAACGAAGAGCGTGATGTGCGCTTGGCGGCGTCCGGGTGGGTGCAACACGTCGCTCAACTGTTGCTGCACGCGGTCAATGTGCGCCAGCAGAGTGGGGCATTGCACAGGCAGCGCCCACACGGCGTAACGGTTGCGCCCCCGATGCCACTCAGGGTAGTCGCGCAGCTCACAGGCCAGGCTGTGGGCTGGGCTGGTGAGTGGATTGGAAATCAGCACGGCTCAAATAGCGCCAAGGCTTTTCAGCTCGGCAATTTGCGCCTCGCTGTAGCCAAGTGCGAGCAGGATGCGTTGGTTGTGCTCGCCAAGTGCCGGGCCGACTGAGTCCACTGCGCCCGGTGTGTCGCTGAGCTTGGGTACGATGCCGGGCATCTTGAAGGCTTTGCCATCTGGCAGCGTGGCCGACAAGAGCATTTCGCGCGCAAGGAATTGCGGGTCGTGGAACATGTCTTCGGCGCTGAAGATTCGGCTGGCCGGCACCTCGGCTTGGTTCAGCGTTGCCAGCACCTGCTCCAATGGTAGCGAGCCAACCCAGCGGTCGATAACGCCATAAATTTCATCGCGTCGCGCATCGCGGCCGTCATTGCTGGCCAAGGTCACGTCGTCGGCCAGGTCAGAGCGGTCGATGGCCTGCATAAAGCGTTTGAAGATCGCGTCGCCGTTGGCGCCGATCTGGATGTGTTTGCCGTCGGCGCTGGTGTGGATGGAGGAGGGCGTGATGCCGGGCATGATGTTGCCGGTGCGCTCGCGGATAAAACCGAACACATCGAACTCCGGCACCATGGACTCCATCATCGCGAAGATCGCTTCATACAGCGCCACGTCCACCACTTGGCCGCTGCCGCCGTTGACCTCGCGATGGCGCAGCGCCATCAGCGCGCCAATCACGCCCCACAGCGCGGCAATCGAATCGCCAATACTGATGCCGGTGCGTACCGGCGGGCGATCCTCGAAACCGGTGATGTAACGCAGTCCACCCATGGATTCGCCCACGGCGCCGAAACCGGGTTGATCCTTCATCGGCCCGGTTTGGCCAAAGCCAGACAGGCGCACCATCACCAGCTTCGGGTTGAGTGCGTGCAGCACGTCCCAGCCCAAACCGAGCTTTTCCAGCACGCCGGGACGGAAGTTCTCAATCAGAATGTCCGCTTCGCCAAGCAGCTTTTTCAACACCTCGCGCCCGGCCTCATGCTTGAGGTTAAGGCTGATCGACTGCTTGTTGCGTGCCTGCACAAACCACCACAGCGACGTGCCTTCATAGAGCTTGCGCCACTTGCGCAGTGGGTCGCCGCCGTCGGGCGACTCGACCTTGATCACCTCGGCACCAAACTCGGCACAAATGCGCGAGGCAAAGGGGCCGGCGATCAGCGTGCCGAGTTCGATCACTTTCAGGCCGGTGAGGGGTTTGTTGGGCAGCTGCATCGGGTTTCCATCCATCAGGCTTAGGGTCTGTTGCCATTTCGTTCGCGGTCGCGCCGGAGCCTGTTTTAGCGCGAGGCAAGGCACGAGACACGAAGTTTGGCTGTTCCAAATGAGTGTCGAGAAACGCAGTATCGCGCTAAAACAGGCCCGGCCCTTCGGGTTGCGCGGAAAATCTCGCCATGCGGTGTTGGAGGACTTGGCAAGGGAATAACCATTACCTGCATCCTCCGCCTAGCCTGGCGAGATTTTGCGCGGCAACGCGGCTCGCGACGAAACGGCAACAGACCCTAGTCTGCGACTCTAACGTGAGCGGGCGGCATCGGGTAGACTTGCCGGCTTATTCGACCAGTCAAGAAGCCCCGTCCATGGCCCTGCCGTCTACCACCTACAAAATCGAGCTAAACCTCACCGACATGGACCGCAGTGTCTATGAAAACCTGCGTTTCACCGTGGCCAAGCACCCGTCGGAAACCGAAGAGCGGCTGGCCGCGCGGCTGGTGGCCTATGCCTTGTTCTATCACGAGCACCTGGCGTTCGGTCGTGGTCTGTCGGATGTGGATGAGCCAGCGCTGTGGGAAAAGAGCCTGGATGACCGTGTGCTGCATTGGATTGAAGTCGGCCAGCCGGACAGTGACCGCATCACCTGGTGTTCGCGGCGTACCGAGAAATTCAGCCTGGTGGCCTATGGCAACCTGCGCGTGTGGCAGACCAAAGCGCTTGATCCGGTGCGCAGCCTAAAGAACATCAATGTTGTGGCTCTCGACCAAGACGCCTTGGCCAATCTGGCGCTGGACATGCCGCGTTCGCTGAACTGGAGCGTGATGATCAGCGACGGCGAGCTGTTCGTCACCGATGAGCGCGGCCAGCATGAGCTGCCGATCGAGTGGCTGATCGGCGAACGATAAGCCGTCCTGTAGGAGCCAGCTTGCTGGCGCTGTGATCGATCATGATCGCCGGCAAGCTGGCTCCTACACAAGTGGCGTGATGATTGTTCCAACGCTACAGCGTGGGAATACAGCCGGTGACGCTTCGCGTCCGCCCTACACGAAAAAGAATGCCCATGCGTATCGAAGCCCGTCCGCTACCCGCCACCCTGCCTGATCTGGGCGCTTTGCCGCCGCTGTTGACCCGCCTGTATGCCGCCCGTGGTGTGCAATCCGCCGCTGAGTTGGATAAAGGCCTGGCGCGGTTGATTCCGTATCAGCAGCTCAAGGGTATGGACGCGGCGGTCGATTTGCTGGTGCTGGGGCTTCAGCAAGGCCAGCGCATGCTGATCGTGGGCGACTTCGATGCCGACGGTGCCACCGCCAGCACAGTTGGGGTGCTCGGTCTGCGCATGCTGGGTGCGGCGCACGTCGATTACCTGGTGCCCAATCGCTTCGAATATGGCTACGGCCTGACCCCGGAAATTGTCGCGGTGGCGCTTGAGCGTGCGCCGCAGTTGTTGATCACCGTGGATAACGGCATTTCCAGTGTCGAGGGTGTGGCGGCGGCCAAGGCGGCGGGTTTGACTGTGCTGGTCACCGACCACCACCTGCCCGGAGCCGAGTTGCCTGCAGCGGATGCCATCGTCAACCCTAACCAGCCGGGCTGCGAGTTCCCCAGCAAGGCATTGGCCGGGGTGGGTGTGATGTTTTATGTGCTACTGGCGTTGCGCGCACGGCTGCGTGACATCGGCTGGTTTAGCGCGCAGCGCCCGGAGCCGAACCTCGGTGAACTGCTGGATTTGGTCGCGCTGGGCAGCGTGGCCGACGTAGTGCCGTTGGATGCCAACAACCGCATTCTGGTTCATCAGGGTTTGGCGCGCATTCGTGCCGGGCGGGCGCGAGCGGGTTTGCGCGCGATTCTGGAAGTGGCCGGGCGCGATCATCGGCGTATCACCTCCACCGACCTGGGCTTTATCCTCGGCCCACGGTTGAATGCGGCCGGGCGGTTGGATGACATGGCGCTGGGCATCGAATGCCTGCTGTGTGAAGACGAAGCCCTGGCACGTGACATGGCCGTGCAGTTGGATCAGCTCAATCAGGACCGCAAGGCCATTGAGCAAGGCATGCAGCGTGAGGCGTTGGCCCAGCTCAAGGACTTGCCGCTAGAAGATATGCCGTTCGGCCTGTGCCTGTTCGAGCCCGACTGGCACCAGGGCGTCATCGGCATTCTCGCCTCACGGATGAAAGAGCGTTATCACCGCCCGACGATTGCCTTTGCCGATGCGGGCGATGGTGTGCTGAAAGGTTCGGCGCGTTCGGTGCCGGGTTTTCATATCCGTGATGCGCTGGATGCTGTAGCCGCCAAACACCCGCAGCTGATCAGCAAGTTCGGTGGGCATGCCATGGCTGCGGGCTTGTCGTTGCCCGAAGCCAATTTCGCCGACTTTGCTGCTGCTTTCGATGCCGAAGTGCGTCGCCAGCTCTGCGAGGACGATCTCACCGGTCGTTTGCTCTCCGATGGAGCACTCTCGATTGAAGAGTTCCACTTGCCGCTGGCCAAGGAATTGCGCAATGCCGGGCCGTGGGGGCAGCACTTCCCGGAGCCGCTGTTCCATGGCGTGTTCCAGTTGGTGCAGCAGCGTGTAGTCGGCGAGCGCCACCTCAAGGTTGTGTTGAAAAGCGAATGCGGCAGCGTGCAACTCGATGGCATCGCCTTTGGTGTGGATCGCGAAGTCTGGCCGAACCCGACCGTGCGCTGGGTCGAGCTGGCCTACAAGCTGGACGTCAATGAATACCGTGGGCAGGAAAGTCTACAGTTGCTGATTGCACATATTCAGCCGCGCTAGCGCCGGAAGTGCCATTCACTTAGGCTATGTCTGAGTTAACTGTTGCCGCTCGTATAACCCAGCGATTCACTCAGGCAGATCAATGGGTTGAGCTGCGCTTTGTAGCGCTCAAGCAGGCG
>LNDO01000084.1 GCA_001465025.1 Pseudomonas sp. Ga0074129 | reverse complement strand
CCGCTGCCGACGATGGCCACATCGGCTTCGAGGGTCAGGTCGTTGTCCAGACGCGAGCCGTTATAGGTCTTCCAACCACGGGCCAAACCTTCTTTAAAGCTATCGGGTACAGGCATTTCAGGTTCTCTTTTTATGATCGCACTGCATAAAAGGTTGAGCGAGCTAGAGCCAGGCTAGGCGCATATGCGCGAGGACGCGGAGTTTACGAGCTGTAAATGAGCAGTCCGAGCGCATCTGCAACAACGCCTGGCCGACGCGCAGCCAGCCGGCCATCAGACAGCCGGCGGGCCGGGGTAACCACAGTGTGCCCACGACTCCGGCCGGCTGTACCAGGCCATCATCACCAGTTGCAGCAGGGACGAATGGCCCATTCTGAGCAGGCCGATAGAGCTGTTCTGCCAGCGCTCAAGAAACGCCTGCATGTCCGCCGGCGAGGCGTTTTCCCAGCTGCCCCAAATGCCGGTCAACGGCCCACGGGTGATGGGCAGTGCCAGCACATCAAACAATTGCACGGTCAGCTTGAGCATTTCCGGCGAGACGTGGTTGAGGCTGTAGTCGAGGTTTTGCAGCGTGGCGCTGACTGCGGCAGGCATCTGTTCTGCAGGCACCGCGCCGTGGAGCAGCACCGGAATCAGCGCCTGAAAAAACGGCAGGTCGGTTTCGCGCAGCACGGCGAAGCCAGCTTTGGGTGTGCTTGCCGAGCACCCGCTGAGGGTGGCGGTGAGCCCTGCCGTGCCGAGTAATGCCGTGCCTAGCAGGCCAACCTTGAGCAGGCTGCGGCGCGACAGGTTGGGTGAGTCAAGGGTGGTGTTATGCATTGTTGTTTTCACCAAAACAGGTTTTGCAGGCGTCAGCGGGCCAACGCCTAAGGTCATGGGGTTAACGCACGAACAGTTTGTAGACCAGTTTCTGCAGCGCCTTGCCGTACGGTGGGTAGATCATCTTGGCGGCGTTAAAGCGCTGCTTGATAAACACACCTTTGGCTTTGCTGAAGGTCAGGAACCCTTCGTGGCCGTGGTAATGGCCCATGCCGGAAGGGCCGACGCCACCAAACGGCATGTCGTCTTGGGCAACGTGCAGCAGGGTGTCGTTGAGGCACACACCGCCCGAATGGGTCTCGTGCAGCACGCGCTGTTGCTCGCCCTTGTCATAGCCGAAGTAGTAGAGCGCCAGCGGGCGATCGCGCTCGTTGATAAAGGCGAAGGCGTCTTCCAGTTTGTCGTAGGGGATGATCGGCAGCAGCGGGCCGAAGATCTCGTCCTGCATCACTTTCATCTCATCCGTTACGTTCAGCAGCACCGCCTGCGGCATGCGTCGGCCTTGGGCTTCTGGGTAAAGCGGGATGATGGTCGCGCCTTTGCTTTCGGCGTCCTGCAGGTAGCTGTTGAGGCGCTGCAACTGACGCTCGTTGATGATGGCGGTGTAGTCCGGGTTGTCTTTGAGCTGTGGGTAGAAGCTTTGCACCACGTTGCGGTAAGCCTCGATAAAACCGTCCACACGGTCTTTGGGCACCAGCACGTAATCCGGAGCCACGCAGGTTTGCCCGGCGTTCATGGTTTTACCGAAGGCGATGCGTTCGGCGGCGTCACTCAGGGGCACGCTGGCCGAGACGATGGCCGGCGATTTGCCGCCCAGTTCCAGGGTTACAGGGGTTAAGTTCTCGGCGGCGGCGCGCATCACGTGTTTGCCGATGCTGGTGGCGCCGGTGAACAGCAGGTGATCGAACGGCAGCTTGGAGAAGGCCATGCCCACCTCAGCTTCGCCCAGGCTGACACTGACCAGATCTTCCGGGAACACCTTGGCCAGCAGGTCTTTGACCAGTTTTGAGGTGGCCGGGGTCGACTCACTCATCTTGATCATCACCCGGTTGCCAGCCGACAGTGCGCCCACCAGCGGGCCAATGGCCAGAAACAGCGGGTAGTTCCACGGTACGATCACGCCGACCACGCCCAGCGGTTGGTAAATCACCTTGGCGGAGGCGGGCATAAACTGCATGCCGACGCTGCGGCGCGAGGGCTTCATCCATTTTTTGATGCGCTTGGTCGCGTAGTGGATGCCATGCAGGCTGGGCATCAGTTCGGCGAGCAGGGTTTCGTCGGCGCTGCGGTTGCTGAAATCCTGGGAAATCGCTTTGATCAGCGCCTCGCGCTCGTTGCTGAGCATGTCGCGCAGGGCGTTGAGCCACTGGATGCGCTGCTCGGCAGACGGCATGGGGTTAGCTTTGAATGCCTGCCGCTGAACGGCAAAGCTGCTCTGCAGCTGACTGATTTGCTGTTGACTGTGTTGCAGGCTTTGTTCGAGGTAAGCGACGTCGGCGACCATGATGCGGCTCCTTGGCAATCCAGCATTGCAGGCATCAAGGGGCTGATGCTGCTTGAAATGGCTATGCTGGTTTTTTAGAGCAATTGCTCTAATCTGTCAAATAGCATGCCGCGACCAGCCGACGGACGCAGCCCAACGAAAAGTTAGCGGGTCGCCTGAGAGGGTGTGCGGGTAACACTTTGGCGGCGGGTGCGTGTACCTTTGCCGGGCTTTTGAGTTGAGTACGAGCCTTATGTCAGCCCCACTAAAAACCCGCGAACGCATCATTCAGGAAAGCCTGGCGCTGTTTAACGCCCAGGGCGAACGCAGCGTGACCACCAATCACATCGCTGCGCACCTGGGGATTTCGCCGGGTAACCTGTACTACCACTTCCGTAACAAGCAGGCGATCATCGCCGAGTTGTTCGCCCTGTATGAGCGTCAGGTCGATACCTTTCTGCGCCGCCCTGAGGGCCGTGCGCTGACCGTGCAGGACAAAACCTTCTACCTCGAAGCGCTGCTCGCGGCCATGTGGCACTACCGCTTTATGCACCGCGATCTGGAGCATTTGCTGGAAAGCGACGCTGAACTGGCTGAGCGCTACCGCCTGTTTGCTCAGCGCTGCCTGGTGCAGGCGCAGGGTATTTATCAGGGTTTTGTCGAGGCCGGCATTCTGCTGATGAACGCCACCCAGATCGAAGCCCTGACCCTCAACAGCTGGATCATCATGACCTCGTGGGTGCGCTTCCTGTGCACCACCCGTGGCAATCCGGGTGACCTCAGTGAAGAAATGCTGCGCCGTGGCATCTATCAAGTGCTGGCGCTCGAAGGCGGCTACACCGCGCCTGAGGCCCGTGAGGCGCTCGATGCCCTCTACGCCAAACTGCATGTGCCGTTGGATCAGGTGATCTGAATTACAAGCGGCTTCGCTGTGGCGACAATGCGTAGCCCGGATAAGCCTTGGCGCAATCCGGGTTTACCGTCCCGGATTGATTGCGCTGCGCTTATCCAGGCTACGGGTTGAGTTGGTGTTTCAGCCACTGTGGAATCCGCCGTTCCAAGTAATAGCCCGGTTTACTCAACCTGCCTTCGACAAAACCGACATGGCCGCCGTGGGCGTGCAGTTCGAATTCGATGCTCGGCGACAGTTCGTCGGCTTCGGGGAGGCTGTGGGGGAAGACGAAGGGGTCGTCGGCCGCCTGAATGATCAACGTGGGTGTTTCGATACGGCCGAGAAAGTAACGGCTGGACGCGCGGCGGTAGTAGTCCTCGGCGTCGGCGTAGCCATGCAGCGGCGCGGTGATGCGGCCGTCGAAATCCCAGAAGGTGCGCATGTTGTCCAGCGTGCCGAGGCTGTCCAGCGCAGCGAGGCGGTCATGCATGCCCTGATGGGCGAACAGGCGCTGCTTGTTGCGCACGTAGGCGACCATCTCGCGCATAAAGTGACGCTGGTAGACCTTGGAAAAGCCCATGCCGATACGGTCGGCGCACTGATCCAGACGAAACGGCACCGACACCGCCGTCGCGCCCTGCAACTGGCTGTCTGCGCCGGTTTCACCCAGGTATTTGAGCAACACATTGCCGCCCAGTGAATAACCCACGGCATACAGCGGCGCCATCGGGCGCAGGGCGCGCAGGTGGCGCATGGTTTCGGCCAAGTCTTCACTGGCGCCGGAGTGGTAACCACGGGCCAGCAGGTTCGGCTCGCCGGAGCAGCCGCGCCAGTTCAGCGCCACGCTGGCCCAGCCCTGAGCCGCCAGTTGCTGCTGCAAGCCCAGCACATAGAGCGAGTCGGATGAGCCGGTCAGACCGTGCAGCACCAACACCAGTGGTGCTTCGGCTTCGTGCGGGCCGTGCCAGTCCAGATCAAGAAAGTCGCCATCGTCGAGCCACAGCCGTTCGCGCGTGCGCGCAAGCTTCGCCGGCTGGCGACACATCGGGTTCCACAGGGTTTGCAGATGGGGGCCGGGCAGCCACCAGGCGGGTTTGAACGGATTGGTCATGAACCGGTATCGCTTGGGAAAGCGCTCAGGCTAGGGCCTTGGGCGGTGAAACGGAAGCTATATGACGGGTGCGAATAACAGAACCTGACCTTGGGTGGGCGTGTTCTGCAGTCTGGTGGGTTGTGCCGTCTACATCCCGGGGTTAACCCCCGGTGATCGGCTCCGGCTAACCCACCCTGCAAAAGCCCTAAGCTGCCGTGCGCTGCCACAGCGCGTAGTAGACCTGCCCGGCCTTTTGCTCACGGTGCAAGCGCCAGTTGCCGGGCATGCCGAGACTGGAGGGTGGGTTTTCGCTTTCGGTGTAGACCCAGGCATCGGCCGCCAGCCAACCGTTCTGCTCCAGCAGGGTGCAGGCGGGCAGCAGCAGGTTTTGGCTGAACGGCGGGTCGAGAAACACCAGGTCGAATGGCGTGGCGGCTGGGTTTTGCAGGTAGAGCAGGGCGTCGGTTTGCAGCAACTGGCCGTTGTCGCATTGCAGTGTGTGCAGGTGGCTGCGCAGGCTGGCGATGGCCGCTGGGTTGAGGTCTAGCGCCAGGGCGCTGCCGGCACCGCGTGACAGGGCTTCAAGAAACAGTGCACCGCTGCCGGCGAAGAGGTCGAGCACCTTGGCCCCTTCAACGTATGGTGCGAGCCAGTTAAACAGCGTTTCGCGCACGCGGTTGGGCGTCGGGCGCAGGCCCGCTGCCATGGGGAAGTTGAATTGGCGTGAGCGCCATTGCCCGGCAATGATCCGCAGTTGGCCGTCGCCACCGTGGGCGGGGAGGGCTTTCTGCGCTTTGGCTTGCTTACTCATCAGTGCTCCGGTACGCCGGAAGGTTGTTCGGCGGGGCGGTCGGTGGGGGGCGGCAGTGCTTCTTGGGTTACGGTCGGGCCGGCAGTAACGATCACCAGCGCCTCAGGATTGAGGTGTTTGGCCATGGCGGCTTTTACCTGCTCAACGTTGAGCGCCTGCACGTCGCGCACAAAGTCTTCCAGGTAGCTCAATGGCAGGTCATAGAAGCCCATTGAACCGAGCTGGCCGACAATATCGGCATTGCTGGCAGTTGAAAGCGGGAAGCTGCCGGCCAGTTCGCGCTTGGCGTTATTCAGTTCGTCGGCGGTCGGGCCATTGCGCACGAAGTCGGTGAGCATGTCTTTGACCAGTTGCAGGGTGCCATCGCCCAGTTCGGCGCGGGTTTGCAGGTTGATCATAAAGGGGCCGCGCGCTTGCATGGCGCTGAACCCCGAATACACACCGTAGGTCAGGCCGCGTTTTTCACGCACCTCAGTCATTAGACGAGTACCAAAGCCACCGCCGCCAAACACCTGATTACCCAAGTAGAGGGCAGCATAGTCTGGGTCGCGCCGGTCGATGCCCAGTTGGGCAATCATCAGGTGCGTCTGGTTGGACGGGAACTCAATATGTTGCCGCCCCGGCTCAGGTGTTTCCGGCTGGGCGATGCGCGGCAGTGCCGGGCCTTTCGGCAAGGCGGCGGAAACCTGGTTGGCCAGCGCTTCGGCATCGCTGCGCGAGAGATCGCCGACCAGTGCAATCACCGCGTTCTGCGCGGTGTAGGCCTTGGCATGGAACGCTTGCAGTTGCTCGCGGCTGATGGTCGGGACCGATTCAGCCGTGCCATCGCTTGGGTGGGCATAGGGATGGCTGCCGTACAGGCGCTCAAACAACGCCAGGCTGGCGAGTTTGCCGGGGTTTTGCTTCTGGAATTCGAAGCCCGCGAGCATCTGGTTTTTGATCCGCGCCAGCGAATCGTCCGGGAAGGTGGGTTGGCCGATCACTTGGGTGAACAGCTGCAGGGCGGGTTCGCGTTGCTCCGGGGCGCTAAGGCTGCGCAGGCTGGTAATGGCCATGTCGCGGAACGCACCGTTGCCAAAGTTCGCCCCAAGGTCTTCAAAACCGGCAGCAATGGCGCTGACATCCTTGCCCGGCACGCCTTCGTTAAGCATGGCGTTGGTCAGCGAGGCCAGGCCCGCCACGCCGTCATCGTGACTGCTGCCAGCGGCGAAGGTCAGTTGCAGGTCGAACATCGGCAGCTCGCGGGCTTCGACAAACAACACCTTGGCACCCTCGGCTGTTTGCCAGCTCTGGATGTTCAGGTCGCGGCGGCTGGGGGCTTGGTCGCCTAGGGCGGCGAGGGATTCAAGTTTGTCCGGATCAGCGCTGGCGATCGGAGCCGGTGCGCTATTCGGGCGGGGGATGATCAGGGCCAGCAACGCCAGCAGTATCAGTAGCGCCAGGCCGAGCAGGCCGTAGCGCAGGCCATTGCGCTCACTCATTGCGCGACTCCTCAGGCAGAACATGGGCGACGCTCA
The DNA here is from genome assembly GCA_001465025.1 of Pseudomonas sp. Ga0074129. Taxonomy (GTDB): domain Bacteria; phylum Pseudomonadota; class Gammaproteobacteria; order Pseudomonadales; family Pseudomonadaceae; genus Aquipseudomonas. The sequence goes on along the minus strand of LNDO01000084.1, from coordinate 13,799 downwards.
AGCGGTCGCGGGTAAAAAAGGTGCTGGCGGCTTGCTGAATATCGGCCGGGGTGACGGCTTCCAGTTCAGCCAGCTCTTGATCAATCAGTTTCCACGACAGGCCGACGGTTTCCAGTTGGCCGATGGCGGTGGCCTGACTGGTGATGGAATCGCGGCCAAACACCAAGCTGGCAATCACCTGAGCACGCACGCGGGCCAGTTCTTCGGCGCTGGGCGGGGTGTTTTTCAAATCTTCCAGTTCACGCCACAGGCCGGCTTCGACCTGCGCCAGGGTTTTGTCTTTTTGCACGTTCGGCGTGGCGGAAAGCACAAACAGGCTGTCGCCACGGGGGAAACCGTCGTACCAGACGGAGGCACCCGCCACCAACTCCTGATTACGTTCCAGGCGCGCGGGCAGGCGAGCGCTGTAACCACCGTCCAGCAGGGCGGCGGCCAGGCGCAGGGCATAGACCTGGCGCGGCTGTTCAGCGGTGGCCAGACCCGGCACGTTAAAGCCCATAATCAGGCTCGGCAGTTGGGTTTTCAGGTACAGCGTGGTCCGCCGCTCGCCGGGCTTGGCCAGCTCACGGGGGATTTTCGCTGCTGGCAAGGGGCGCTTGGGGATGGGGCCGAAATAGCGTTCGGCGAGTATTTTCACTTCGGCGGCGCTGACATCACCGACAACCACCAGCGTGGCGTTGTTCGGTGCGTACCAGGTTTCATACCAGGCGCGCAGGTCTTCAACGGTCATGCGCTCGAGATCGGCCATCCAGCCAATGGTCGGCGTGCGGTAGCCGCTGGCCGGGAAGGCCATGGCGGAAAATCGCTCAAAGGCCAGCGAGCCGGGGCGGTCATCGGTGCGCAGGCGGCGTTCTTCCTTGATGACTTCCATCTCTTTAAGAAACTCATCGGCCGGCAAGGCCAGGCTGGCCAAGCGGTCAGCCTCCAACTCCAGGGCTACGGCCAGACGATCACGGGCCAGCACTTGGTAGTAGGCGGTGTAATCGTCGCTGGTGAAGGCGTTTTCTTCAGCGCCTAAGTCACGCAGGATGCGTGAAGATTCGCCGGGGCCCAGCTTGCGGCTGCCTTTGAACATCATGTGTTCGAGGGCATGCGATAAGCCGGTATGGCCGGGCGTCTCGTAGCTGGAGCCGACCTTGTACCAGAGCTGGCTAACTACCACGGGCGCGCGATGATCTTCGCGCACAATGACCTTGAGGCCGTTGTCGAGGCTGAATTCATGGGTCGGTTGAGTGTCGGCGGCCAGGGCCGTCAGCGGTATGCAGAGCAAACTGAGCAGCAGGGTTGCACTGCGTTGGGCAATCTTGAGCATAGATTTCGACCTGTCGAACAGGCCCGCTTGGTCTTAGCGTCGGCGGGCGCGGAGGTGCTAGGATACGCATCCGTTTTACTGGCGACCACGCCTGCTAAAGCTTCTGATTGTTACCGCGTGCACTCTTCAGCTTTTAAATGTCGCGTGAGTAGTGCTTTCAGAGCCTGTGGCTGGCGCGTCGCTCCTTTGAGATAGCCGTAAACCCGCACCCTCTGCGCCGGCCTCTGCCGAGAAGCCCGCGGAGAAGAAAGACCTGTTTGGCTGGTTGCGCAAAAAGCCGCAAACACCGGCTGATTCTTTGCCGCAAGCAGCCCCGCCCACTGATCAGGCGCCGGCTGTGCCTGAGCCTGCTCAGGCACAGCCGGCGGTTGCACCGGTGATTCCGGTTAACGGGACCGCCGAGGTTGTTGCGCCCGTTGCTGCGCCCGTCATCCCGCCGGTTGTCGTTGTTGAGACGGTCGTTGAGGCGCAGCCTGCTCCGGTTGCTCCGGTTGCTCCGGTTGCTCCGGTTGCTCCGGTTGCTCCGGTTGCTCCGGTTGCCGCTGCAGCGCAGCCTGTAGCCGACGTTCAATCGCCTTCAGCCGAAGCCAATCCCGCGCCGCGCCCCTCGCGTTTTCGTATTAATGCCGGCAGTGAAGTGCTGCACGCCCACGTGGAGGTGCCGGTTGAGCCGCCTGCACCGCCGCCCGCGCCTGTGGTCGAGCCGGTAAAGCCAGCCGAACCCGTTAAAAGTGCCGAGGAAAACCGCGCTGGATTCCTTGAGCGACTTAAACAAGGCCTGTCGAAAACCAGCGCCAGCTTGGGCGAGGGCATGGCCAGCCTGTTTCTTGGCAAGAAGGTTATCGACGATGACCTGCTTGAAGACTTGGAAACCCGCCTGCTGACCGCCGACGTCGGCGTTGAAGCCACCACGGCGATCATCGGCAACCTGACTAAACGTGTGGCGCGCAAAGAGTTGGCCGACAGCGGCGCGCTGTACAAAGCGCTGCAAGATGAACTGGTGGCACTGCTCAAGCCGGTCGCACAGCCGCTGAAAATTGACAGCAGTAAGCAGCCCTATGTGATTTTGGTGGTCGGCGTAAACGGCGCAGGCAAAACCACCACCATCGGAAAATTGGCGAAAAAACTGCAGCAGGACGGTAAGAAAGTCATGCTGGCTGCGGGTGACACCTTCCGCGCCGCTGCCGTCGAGCAGCTGCAGGTGTGGGGTGAGCGCAACCAGATCGCGGTCATTGCCCAGCACACCGGTGCCGATTCCGCCTCGGTGATTTTCGATGCGGTGCAAGCGGCCAAGTCGCGTGGCATGGACGTGCTGATTGCCGACACCGCCGGGCGTCTGCACACCAAAGACAACTTGATGGAAGAGTTGAAGAAGGTTCGCCGCGTGATCGGCAAGCTGGATGAAAGCGCGCCGCACGAAGTGCTGCTGGTGCTGGATGCCGGCACCGGGCAAAACGCGATCAATCAGGCCAAGCAGTTCAATCAGACGGTCAACCTCACCGGCCTGGCCCTGACCAAGCTGGATGGCACCGCCAAGGGCGGGGTGATCTTCGCCTTGGCCAAGCAGTTCGCTTTGCCGATTCGTTATATCGGGGTGGGTGAGGGCATTGATGACCTGCGCACCTTCGAGGCTGAAGCCTTCGTTCAGGCGCTGTTCGCGGAGAAATAGGATGATCAAATTCGAGCAGGTCGGTAAACGCTACGCCAACGGCCACGTCGGGCTGCACGAACTGAGCTTCCACGTGCGCCGTGGCGAGTTCCTCTTTGTCACCGGCCATTCCGGCGCGGGCAAAAGCACCTTGTTGCGTTTGCTGTTGGCCATGGAGCGCCCCAGCAGCGGCAAACTGCTGCTGGCCGGTCAGGATTTGTCGCACATCACCAATGCGCAGATCCCGTTCCTGCGTCGGCAGATCGGTGTGGTGTTCCAAAACCATCAGTTGCTGTTCGACCGCAGCGTATTCGACAACGTCGCGCTGCCCTTGCAGATTCTCGGTCTGTCCAAGGACGAAATCGGCACCCGCGTGCGCACGGCGCTTGAGCGCGTGTCGTTGGCCGAAAAGGCTGACCTCTACCCTGGCGACCTGTCCACCGGCCAGCAGCAACGTGTCGGCATCGCCCGCGCCGTTGTTCACCGTCCGGCCCTGTTGCTGGCGGATGAGCCGACGGGCAACCTCGACCCGCGTCTGGCCGCCGAGATCATGGGCGTGTTTGAAGACATCAACCGCTTGGGCACCACGGTGCTGATCGCCAGCCACGACCTAGCCCTGATCGCGCGTATGCGTCATCGCATGCTCACCTTGCAACGTGGTCGCCTGATCGGCGACGGGGAGGCCGCATGAGCGCCACCCGTATGCCGCCACCGCAACCCGCGCAACGCGTCGGTGCCGCGCCGAAGAAAACTGAAACGCCACCGACCGGTGACGAAGGCCCGAGCTTCTCGCATCAACTGCACGCCTGGCTGGAAAACCATCGCGCCAGTCTGGTCGATAGCCTGCGTCGCTTGGCCAAACAACCGATTGGTAGCTTCTTCACCTGCCTGGTGATGGCCGTGGCCCTGAGCCTGCCGATGGGCTTGGCGCTGTTGCTGGATAACGTCGAGCGTTTGGGCGTGTCCTGGCAGCGCGCGGCGCAGATTTCGCTGTTTTTGCAGATTGATGCCACTGAAGCCCAAGGCCAGGCCCTGCGTGGAGACATCGCGGCCATGGCTGATGTGGAAGAGGCCGAGTGGATCAGCCGCGAACAGGCGCTGGAAGAGTTCCAGCAGCAATCGGGTCTTGGCGAAGCCTTGAAGGAACTGCCGGATAACCCATTACCAGGCGTTATCGTCGTCACCCCGCAAGAGGTCGATAAGGTCGCCTTGGAGGCCTTGCGCCTGCGCCTGGCCGAGTTACCCCGCGTGCAGCAAGCGCAGTTGGACCTGCTCTGGGTCGAGCGCCTGAGCGCCATGCTTAAACTGGGCGAGCGCTTTGTCTTCGGCCTGACCTTGCTGCTGGTGATGGCGCTGTTGTTGGTGATCGGCAATACCATCCGCCTGCACATCGAGAATCGCCGTGTCGAGATCGAAGTGATCAAACTGGTGGGCGGCACGGACAGTTACGTACGTCGGCCTTTTCTATATATGGGGGCGTTGTACGGCGTTGGGGCCGGTGTGTTTGCCTGGCTGCTGCTGGCCTTTGGCCTGAACTGGCTCAACGATGCCGTGGTTAACCTCGCCGGTCTTTACGGCAGCAATTTCGGCTTGGATGGCGTGCCGGTGGCCGATGGTCTATCCCTGCTGCTCGGCGCGGTGTTGTTGGGCTATATTGGCGCCTGGTTGGCGGTGGCGCGCCACCTGAACGAACTAGCGCCACGTTAAGTTATTGTTTTAATTGATATTGACTATGTGTAAGGGAACTTGTACCGAGGTACAAAGTCCCATAGGGCAGTGCTAGACTGCCCCACGATTCGTAAGTCGGAGGATTCAAATGTCCACTTCTTTGCAGCCTGTTCATGCTCTGGTTCCGGGTGCCAACCTCGAAGCGTACGTGCATGCGGTAAACGGCATTCCGCTGTTGACCCTCGAGCAGGAGCGCGAGCTGGCCGGGCGTCTCTTCTATCACCAAGACCTCGAAGCCGCCCGGCAAATGGTCTTGGCGCACCTGCGTTTTGTTGTACATATCGCCCGCAGTTACTCGGGTTACGGCCTGGCGCAGGCGGATCTGATTCAGGAAGGCAACGTCGGCCTGATGAAGGCGGTCAAACGCTTCAACCCGGAAATGGGTGTGCGCTTGGTGTCCTTCGCTGTGCATTGGATTCGCGCGGAAATCCACGAATTTATTCTGCGCAACTGGCGCATCGTCAAAGTCGCCACCACCAAGGCCCAGCGCAAACTGTTCTTCAACCTGCGCAGTCAGAAAAAACGCTTGGCATGGCTGAATAACGACGAAGCCCATGCCGTGGCTGAAAGCCTGGGCGTGGAAGTACGCGAAGTGCGCGAGATGGAAAGCCGCCTGAGCGGTCACGACATGGCATTTGACCCGGCTGCCGAGGCGGACGATGAAAGCGCCTTCCAGTCGCCTGCGCATTACCTGGAAGACCACCGCTACGACCCGGCCCGCCAGCTGGAAGATGCCGACTGGAGCGACAACTCCACGGCCAATCTGCACGAAGCGCTGGAAAGCCTGGACGAACGCAGCCGTGACATTCTTTACCAGCGTTGGCTGGCCGAAGAAAAAGCCACCCTGCACGACCTGGCGGCCAAGTACAACGTCTCGGCTGAGCGTATTCGCCAGTTGGAAAAAAATGCGATGAACAAGCTTAAAGGCTCCATCGCCGCGTAACGCGCGTTACCGTCAGAAGCCGCACCTAGGTGCGGCTTTTTTATGGCCTGTCTTCTCTGCTGGCCACCCTTTGTGCTGTCGCTGTGCGACGTTAAAAATCGCTCCCGGCGGTTTATATGGTCAAGGAACAACCTGATGAAATTGCCACCGATACGCCCTCAGCATTGGTTGATCTTTGCCGCAGTGGCCGCGCTGTTTTTTGCCTGGGGCGCTTGGTTGATGCGTGCGCAAGCACCGGCTCAGCCGTGGCCCTGGTTGGTGCAATGGCAAAGCACGGTGTTTACTCCGTTGGCGGACGACCAGCTGAGCCTGGTGCACCTGCGTGACGTACAAACGGGCGAGCTGTGGTTGCAGCCCAACCCCGAGGGCGCGCGCCTGCTCTACCGCGCAACCGTAAATGAAGGCGAAGAGGCCTGGTCGCTGGAAGCTGAAGTGGGCCTGCAAGCGGCTGAGCGTGACAGCCTGATGGCGGCGGCCGGCGTGCAACCCGGCGATAAGGAGCAACCTTTGGGCAGCCCGCTGCTGGTCGCTTTGGCCAACCGCCCGATCATCGCCCTGACCCTGTTGCCGCCTGAGCCGATGGACACCGATCAACTGGCCGCCAGCCTCGGCCAGCCGCGGTTGACTCTGGAACTGGCCGAAGGCAATGCCTGGGTCTACCCCGAACTGGGCTTGACTGCGCACCTGCAGAGTGACGAGCTGTTCTTCCTCTACGCTGTACCTCGCCACCTGTTGCAGCAGCGCTGAGTGTATTTCGACTTAAGGGCACCTCTAAGAACGTAGGTGTTTTGGGCAGTGCCTTAAGTGTCGACGAGGCAGGTATTTATAGGTTGGGCTGCGCTCAACGCCGACCTACAGGTGGCGGCATGCCGCGCTGTTAAACCCCTTTAAGCCAATCCGGCCACCATTCGGGGCGGTTGGGCTGCAGGCGGTTGAGGTAATGGCTGCCACCGAGTTGCCACATCTGTTGGCGAATCCAGTTGGCGCGGCGCGCGGTGTGGGCATTGGGGCGGCTGGCGCTGCGGGCGCGCGGGTTGGGCAGCACAGCGGCGAGCAGGCTGCTTTGCTGGCGTGACAAATACGGCGCGCCGACCTTGAAGTGATGCCGTGCGGCCGCCTCGGCACCGAAAATACCGTCGCCCCACTCGGCACTGTTGAGGTACACCTCAAGGATGCGTTGTTTGGGCCATAGCAGTTCGATCAACCCGGTAAACCACACTTCCAGTCCCTTGCGCAGCCAACTGCGGCCCGACCAGAGAAACAGGTTTTTCGCCACTTGCTGGCTGAGGGTGCTGGCCCCGCGTACGGAGCCGCCTTGCTGGTTATGCGCCAGTGCGGCGCGGATGGCCGCGACGTCAAAGCCCCAGTGCTCGGCAAATTTTTGATCTTCAGCGGCAATTACGGCCATTTTCAGGTCGTCTGGCAGTTCAGCCCAGGGTCGCCAAGTGCGTTGCAGGTCGATGGGTTGGTCGTCGCGCCAGGCGTCGATTTTGCGCTCCAGCATCAGCGCAGTGCCGGGCGGTGGCACCCAGCGCAGCATCAGCACCAGCAGCGCGGAGCCGACGGCCAGCCAGAACAGCAGTTTGAGCAGGCGACGAGCGATGGATCGAAACATGCGTACTTGGCCGGGTGGGATTTGCCGGCCATTATAGCCAGCGATTTTTATCTGGCTGGAGTGATGTATGGCGCGTTTGTGGTTGTTGCTGTCTGCCTTGGCCGGTTTTACCGGTGTGGGCCTGGGGGCGTTTGCCGCTCATGGGTTAAAAAATGTGCTGACGCCGGCCTACCTCACGGTGTTTCAAACCGGCACGCACTATCACCTGATTCATGCGTTGGCCCTGTTCGGCGTTGGGGTGCTTGCGCTGCAGCGCCCGTCGCGCTTGCTGAACGTGGCCGGTGGCTACTTTGCGTTGGGCATCGTGCTGTTTGCTGGCAGCTTGTACGCGCTCACATTAAGCGGCATCGGCGCGCTGGGCATGATTACGCCCGTGGGCGGGGTGAGCTTTCTACTGGGCTGGTTCTGCCTGGGGTTGGCGGCCTGGAAGCACGGCGCTTAGGACGAGCGGCGAGCTTGAGCCTTGGTCGGCGTTCGTGATCAGGCTAGAATGCCGGCCCTTTCCCAGTTGTGACCGAACCGTCATGCGTATTCAGTTAAACGGCGAAGCTTTTGAATTGCCCGATGGGGAAACGGTTGCCGGTGTGATCGAGCGTCTGGACCTGAGCACACGCCGCGTGGCGGTTGAGCTCAATCTGGATATCGTGCCGCGCAGCCAGCACGCCAGCACCGTCTTGCGCGAGGGCGATCAGATAGAAGTGGTCCATGCTATTGGCGGTGGTTGAGCCTAGCGTCTTCGTTTGATCGCGTTCTGATTGCCGCCCACCTTCACGAGGATTACCCATGAGCCATGCGCCCAGCGACAAGCCCTTTACTCTGGCCGGCCGTACTTATCAGTCGCGTTTGCTGGTGGGGACCGGCAAGTACAAAGACCTCGAAGAAACCCGCTTGGCCATCGAAGCCTCCGGCGCCGAGATTGTTACCGTGGCGGTGCGTCGGACCAACATCGGGCAGAACCCGGGTGAGCCGAACCTGCTGGATGTGATCAGCCCCGAGCGTTACACCATCCTGCCGAACACGGCCGGTTGCTACGACGCTGTTGAAGCGGTGCGCACCTGCCGTTTGGCCCGCGAACTGCTCGACGGCCATAACTTGGTCAAGCTGGAAGTGTTGGCGGACCAGAAAACCCTGTTCCCCAACGTCATCGAAACCCTCAAAGCCGCCGAAGTGCTGGTCAAAGACGGTTTTGACGTCATGGTGTACACCAGTGATGACCCGATCATCGCTCGCGAACTGGCGGCCAAGGGCTGCATCGCGGTGATGCCGCTGGCCGGTTTGATCGGCACCGGGCTGGGCATCTGCAACCCGTATAACCTGCGCATCATCCTTGAAGAAGCGACCGTGCCGGTGTTGGTCGATGCCGGTGTCGGCACCGCATCCGACGCCACCATCGCCATGGAGTTGGGCTGTGAGGCGGTGCTGATGAACAGCGCCATCGCCCATGCGCAGAACCCGATCCTGATGGGCGAGGCCATGAAGCACGCGATCATCGCCGGGCGCATGGCCTACCTGGCCGGGCGCATGCCGAAAAAACTCTATGCCAGCGCCTCGTCGCCGCTGGATGGCCTGATCAAGTAAGGACTACGATTTGCTGCGCGTCGGCCCTGCTGCGTTAAAAACAGGCTCGGAATGCTCATTTACAACTCGTAAACTCCGCTTCCTCGCCTGTTTTTGCCTTGCATGGCTCTAGCTCGCGAAATCGTAAAAGCACTCTAAAAGCACTTTAAGAGCACAGCATGACTGATTTGCAGCAACAGCCCGAGCCGGCTGAAGACACCTCAAAGCACCGCGCGATCAAGAGTTTCGTGATGCGCGCCGGGCGCATGACTGAGGGCCAGCAGCGTGGCCTCGATCAGGGCTGGCCGAAGTTTGGCCTGCAACTGGAGGATGGCCTGCGCGACTTCGATCAGGTCTTCGGTCGCACTGCGCCGCGCACCTTTGAGATCGGCTTTGGTATGGGCCATTCGACTCTGGAGATGGCCGCTGTCTCGCCCGAGCAAGACTTTATTGGCGTTGAAGTGCACCGTCCGGGTGTCGGTGCGCTGCTCAATGGTTTGATGACGCAAAACCTCAGCAATATGCGCGTATACAGCTGCGATGCGCTGGAAGTGCTGCGCAACTGCGTGGCCGACGCCAGCCTGGATCGCGTGCTGCTATTCTTCCCGGACCCGTGGCACAAGGCCAAACATAACAAGCGGCGTATCGTGCAGCCGGCGTTTGCTGAGCTGGTGCGGCAGAAGCTCAAGGTGGGTGGCGTGCTGCACATGGCCACCGATTGGCAGCCCTACGCTGAATACATGCTGGAAGTGATGAATGTCGCGCCGGGTTACCAGAACCTGGCGGCTGACGGGCAATACATCCCCCGTCCAAGCGAGCGCCCGACCACCAAGTTTGAACGGCGCGGTGAACGTCTTGGGCATGGCGTCTGGGATCTCAAGTTCCAACGCAATAGCTGAATGTTTCAAGCGCCCGTCAGGGCGTAGCTAAAACCAAGCCCAGGGAAGATCGCACTAGATCGGAATAATCCGACGCCCGCCAGGACGGCTCCTCACCAAGACGGTACCTACACTCGATCACTACGATCGGGTCATAACAACAGCAGCCCTGCCTCAGGCCAGGCTGCGAGGAGATCGCTGTGTTGAGAACCTTTTCCATCCTGCTGCTGGCTACGTGTGCGCTTCAGGCACACGCCAGCGTCGACAGCGCTCAGGCTGCGCGCCTGGGTCAAGATCTGACGCCGCTGGGCGGCGAGCGTGCAGGCAATGCTGCTGGCACCATTCCGGCCTGGGATGGTGGCATGGCGCAACCGCCGGCCAACTACCAGCCGGGCATGCACCACCCTGATCCTTACAGTGCCGATGCGCCGCTGTACCAAGTCAACAGCCAGAATCTGGCGCAACATCAGGCGCAGTTGCCGGACGGCTTGAAGCTGCTGCTGGAAAAAAATCCAGACTACTTCCTCAACGTTTTCCCGACCCGCCGCAGCGCGGCCGCGCCGCAGCGTATCTATGACGCGACCCGCTTCAATGCTGAGCGTGCCGAGCTGATTTCCGGCGGTAATGGTGTGGAAGGTGTTGCGTCGGGTATCCCGTTCCCGCTGCCGCAAACCGGCCAGGAAGCCATCTGGAACCACATCATGCGTTACCGTGGCGACCAGATCCGCTTTGTCACCAATCAGGCGGCTGTGCTGTCGAGTGGTGCCTTCAACTTGCTCAAGCTGGAGCGCGAGATTTATTTCGTCTACGGCCGCGACGGCGTCAGCCCGCAAGACCTGGACAACACCCTGTTTTTCTACAAGTACAAAGTGGTGGCACCGTCCAAGCTGTCCGGTTCGGCCTTGGTGATTCAGGAAACCCTCGACCAGGTTCTGGCTATTCGTAAGGCCTGGCGCTTCAACCGTGGCGAGCGTCGCGTTCGTCGTCTGCCGATGCTGGCGTATGACTCACTGCAACCGGACACCAACGGCATGGCCACTGCTGACCAAGTGGATTCCTACAACGGTGCGCCGGACCGCTACGAGTGGACGCTGGTGGGCAAGCAGGAAATGCTGGTGCCTTACAACAGCTACGCCGTGCACCAGAAGGGCATCGCCTACGACACCATCCTGCGCAGCAATACCGTCAACCCGGAACTGCTGCGTTACGAGCTGCACCGCGTATGGATAGTCGATGCCGATTTGCGTAAAGGCTTCAGCCACCCGAACGCCAAGCGCCGCTTCTACATCGACGAAGACAGCTGGCAGATTCTGGCCGTCGACCTCTATGACAAGAGCGGCACGCTGAGCGGCCTGCAGGAAAGTCATCCGATCAGCTACTACGACGTACCCATGTTCGGCAGCACTCTGGAGACCATCTACGACTTCAAGGGCAAGCGCTACTTCGTCGACGGCATGGACAACAACGAGCCGATGTACGACTTCAACGCCAAACTGCACCCGCGCGACTTCACCCCGCAGGCCCTGCGCCGCGAAGGCAACTGAGTTTGCGCTGAACCCGAAACCGCCTCTTGCAGGCGGTTTTTTTATGCCTTTTTGCCCGTTGTCGGATGTAAAGCCTTGTTGGGCGGAAGTGATCAGAGCTGGGTGATGGGCGGTTTGAGCGGTCCTGCTGATGGCTGGATGTTGCTATCTACGCGCCCGCCGGGGTTCTTATCCGGAAAATGCAGGCTCTCGCGGCGGCCGTCGCGTAGCAAGGTCACATGCAGGCGTTCGACGCTGGCCAGGGTCACGCCTTGGCTGATGCTGTCGCCGACCTTGAAGCGCCGGGGCGTGTCGCCAGTCTGCGCGATCACCGCGCTGGAGCGGTTGCTGTGTGGGTGAGTGAACACGGCCATCAGTTTTAAATTCAGAGCGGTGGCGGGCGCGGGGCCGTTGTTGGCCGGCATGGGCCTACCAAATAAATCAGCCAGTTGCTGCAGGTTGAGGGTTGGTTCGGCTGCACGCTTTACGGGCGTAGCTGTGGTTGCTGGCTGGGCGAGCAAGCGCCAGAAAGCCGCGCCTTGGTATGACAGACTCAAACTCCCCGCCAGCAAGAGCAGCAAGCAAAGAGCGGCGGGTAGGCGCGCTAGATGTGTCGGCGACATGCGTCTTCCTCAATGCAAAAGCCCCTGGCAGCGATAGCAGCCAGGGGCTTATGGGTGACGGGCGGGTTACAGCTTGTTGATCGCGATGTTGTCGATAAACAGTGATTGCCCACGTTGAGTGCCGACGATCAGCAGGTCTGCACGGCGCAGGTTGCCAGCGGGCAGTTGCACGTCCTGCTGCAGTTTGCTCCACGTACCGCCACGGGTGTTGCGTTGGCCCAATGACAGGTACTGACCACGGCCGTTGCTGTCTTCGACATACAGGTAGGCGTAGGCAATGGCGCTGACCGTTGCGGCGCGGCCAACGGTGACGTCTGCGGTTACCCGGTAGCGACTGCCGGCTTGCACATTGCCCAGCACGCTGACGCTGGCCCCCGAACCTTCGAACTTACGGCTGTGCGCTTCTAGAGCACTGCGGCTAGCGCTTGCGAAGGTGCTGGCGCGGATGCTGCCATGTACGGCCGACCAGCCGGCGATGCCGCTTTCAAAGTTCCAGCCAAACCGTGTCGGGGCTGGGGCGACCGGTGGGGCGCTTGCTTTGATGGCCTGCAACTCCACTTCATCAATCAGCAGGCTGCTGCCGCTGTCGCTCCACACCGCCACGTAGAGGTTGCGCACATTGCTGGCGGCTTTGTAGGTGAAGGTTTTCTCCAGGCGGCTGAATTCATTCCCGGTCACTGAGAGGCTGACAGCTTGATCGGCGCTGAAGGAGAAGCGGCCGTCGGTGCTCTCTTGCAGAATCGCCAGGCGCACATTCTCGCGGCTGTCGCGCGCTTTGAGCATGGTTTTGGCTTTCAAGCGGTACTGGGTGCCAGTGGTCAGGCCAGTGACGGGAGTTGCCAGCACGTCGAAGGATTGCGCCTGCATCTGTAGCGCATTGTCGCGGCAGTTCAGGGCCACGTTGACCAGGCTCAAATCGGCTTGCGCAAACAGGGCACGCCAACCGTCAGCAGTGCGGAACTCGCCGTTACTCACCAGGCTGTTGAGCGCCGGTTTACTGCACCATGGCAGTTCGGCCGGTGGCGGTGTAGGGGTGCCGGTACCAGTGCCAGGGTTGCCAGTGACCGGTACTTTGGTCGGGCGGAAGGCGGCAATTTGGCTGGCCATGGCATTCAGCGCACGTACGGCGTCGGCGCGGTCTGGCATGCCGCAGGCCTGGTTGGCGCAGTCGCTATTGCTGATTTTTGGGTTGGAGAATACCGGAGCTTGGCGGCGCGCACCGAACACCTGCGGGTAAGCCATGATGGTGCTGAACTGGCCTTGCACACCGTAGCCACGGCTCCATTCGTGGGTGCCGCTGTGGCCGTTACTGTTGTAGTAGCCATCTTCCACGTCCTGCTCGTAGGAGTGGCGCAGCCCCATGTTATGGCCGGCTTCGTGGGCAAAGGTGCTCAGGCTGCAATCAACCCCTGTTAGGCCATAGGCCATTGCCTTGGCGCCGCTGTTGAACAGGTCGCTGTTCTTGGTGCCGGTGCCCATCCAGGCGATGCCACAGATGCCATAGCCCTGGCCTTGGGTGGTGCGGTTGATCAGTTGCACCAGGTCGGCGCCGTATTGCTCGCGCAGACGCTGCACCTGGCTGTCATTGGTGAATTTGTTGAGATTGGCACCTGTTACGTCGTAGTAATTGGCCCAGTCCAGCAGCTGTTTGTGCACCAGGCGCAAGCGGATGTTGATGCCGCTTTTGGCGTATGCGGTGTTGGTGAATTCGATGTAGCTGGCGATGCGCGCATCAATGTCGCGGCCGTTTGGCAGCGCCTGTGCATCTTTGGTGTAGAGCACCATGATATCGACGGTGTGCGGGTTGGCTTGTGCGCTGTGAGCGGCCAATGCCAGTGCCAGTGCCAGGGCGCAGAGGGTTTGCACCTTTTTCATTGGCTCTGTCTGAGTTAACTGTTGCAGTGGTCTAAACTGAATCGTGACATCTCCGAATACGAGGGATTGATCATGAAGACGATTCAATTTTCACGGT
>LNDO01000083.1 GCA_001465025.1 Pseudomonas sp. Ga0074129 | reverse complement strand
GCGCCTGCTTGAGCGCTACAAAGCGCAGCTCAACCCATTGATCTGCCTGAGTGAATCGCTGGGTTATACGAGCGGCAACAGTTAACTCAGACATAGCCATAAAGATCCCGCCGATAGCGTCCCGCCTGACTCAGCGCATCAACGTATTCATCTCCCAACAGTTGCCGCAGACAAACGTCCACATCGCGGCCCATGCCGTCGAGGCTGCCGCATACATAAATAGCCGCGCCGTCGGCCAGCCAGGTGTGCAAGGTGCTGGCGGCAGCATGCAGGGCATCTTGTACATAGCGCTGCGGATGGCCGTCGCGTGAGTAGGTGAGGTCCAGGCGTTCGAGGTGGCCGCTGTGTTGCCAGGCGCTCAGCTCGTCATTTAGCAACGCATCGTGGGCGGCATGGCGTTCGCCAAACAACAGCCAGTTGCGTGAGTGCGGATGAGTGGCGCGCTCTTGCAGGTGCGCCCGCAGACCGGCCAGCCCGCTGCCACTGCCGATCAGGATCAGCGGTGTATCGGCATCCGGGCCATGGAAGCCGGGGTTATGCCGGATGCGCAGGTCGATTGCGCTGTTCACGTCGGCATGTTGGCATAGCCAGCCCGAACCCAACCCAGGGCGACCGTCCGCCTGGTGCTGCAAGCGCACCAATAAATCGAGCGCGCCGCTGGCGTGGCTGGAGGCGATGGAGTATTCGCGGTGCGGCAGCGGCGTCAATGTCGCGAGCCAGGATTCGAGGCTTTGTTTATCTGGCCCCCGGCTGGGCAGGTGACGCGCACTGACTGCATCGCTCAGGCATTGGCCGTCAGCCAGGCGCTGCTGCGGATCAAGGTCGAGCTGTTGCAGGCAGTCGATGACGCGCTGCGAAGCATGGCGTGGGCCGATTTCGACGATATCCCCCGCGCACCAGTCCACGGCCTCCGGGCTGTTTAGGCGCAGGTGATAGATCGGTGCGCCGATGCTGCCGGGGTTCAGGCACTGGCGCTGCGTCAGTTGCCAAGGGCGATAGTGCGCCGGTTGCCAGTCGACAAAATCGCTGTTGCCGCTGAGGTGGCCAAGCTGTTGTTGCCAGTGGCGTAGGGTGCCGGCGTCCAGGCAATCGACTTGCAACAGGTCGAACAGCGGCTGCGCTTTGAGTGTGTGCAGGCGTTGTTGCAGGCGCAGGCCAAAGGCGCAGAATTGCGCATAACGGCTGTCGCCCAAGGCCAAGATGGCGTAGCGCAACTGTGGCAGTGGCGGTTGTTCAAGCAGGCTGTGCTCGAAGCGTGCGGCGTTGTCCGGGGTTTCGCCGTCCCCGTAGGTGCTGACCACCAGCAGTAGGCGATCAAGCGTTTGCAGTTCGGCGCGACTCAGTTGATTGAGGGCGATGCAGCGCGCGGGCACGCCACTGGCCAGCAATTGCGCACAGCTGCGCTCGGCGACATCTTGGGCTTGACCGCCCTGACTGGCGTAGCCGATCAGCAGTTCGCCGTGTTGGCCGAGCAATGGGCGGCGCTGTGGCCAGCAGTAGTGCAGGCACAGGGCCAGATAGGTGATGACGATTAGGGCTGCGCTGAGTTCGCGCGGCGGATGCAGCCACAACAACAGGCCAGCCAGTAGCAGGCAGATCGGCAGTGGCCAGCGGCGTAGAGAGGGGTGAAGCGCGGGAAAGGCGAGCAATGCGAGTAGACCGGCTTTAGGTTGGATGGCGTAGCCCGGATGCAATCCGGGGATGGCGGCAATTGATCCCCCGGATTGCATCCGGGCTACGGGTGCATCAGGGGGCGAGCACTTCCAGGGTGGCGCTGTAGCTGGCGCGGCGTTCGGTTGCCGGGGCTACGACGCCATCTTTGCTGCTCAGCTCGGCTTCGAGCCAATACATGCCGGCGCTCGGCCAGGTGATGCTGATGGTGCCGTCGGCGGCGCTGGTGGTTTTAATGTCACCCAGCTCGTCGCGGTAGCGGTTGCCGCCGGGGATCACGTTGACTTCCACGCCAGCAGCCGGTTTGCCGTCGAGCAGCAGGGTGAACTCAGCCGCTTCACCGGCGAACAGGTCGTTGGGGTGAGTGATGGGGGCCAGCTCCAGGCCTACGCCGGTGGTTTTCAGCACGGTATCCGTTGGGTTGCCGGACGTGACGAAGACTTCCATGCGGCTGTTGTTCTGCGCCACTTTCAGCTCGGCGGCGTTGGCGGGTACTTGCTTGGCGAAGTCTTCGGCCTTGCCCATCCAGCGCTTGTTTTCCTTGCCTTCTTTCCAGCTGGCGAACAGGCCGCTGTTGGCGATGGCCAGTTTGTAGGTGCCTTTCTGCGTCAGGTGCAAATCGAAGGTGCTGCGGTAGCGACCGATGCTGCCGTTCTCGGCTTGGGCGGCGCTGCCATCCGGGGCGAACAGTTGCAGCACGGCAGCCGGACGTGGGCGCATGCCCGGTGGGCCGCCAGCAGGCGTGGTGTCGAGATTGCCGATGCCCTGAATACGCAGCGGGAAGTGCTCGAAGTAGAACAGGTCATTGGACACTGCAGCATCCACGGTGATCCACGGGTCTTCACCGGACAATACGGTGGCCGATGGCAGCATCCAGGCGCGGTGCGCTTGGGCGGATAGCGGCAGGCAGATGGCCAGGGTTAGGGCGGTCCATTTTACGAGTGGGTGCATGGCAGGCTTCCTTAAGTGAAGTGTCAGGGCTTGAGTTGCAGGTTGATCTGACCCAGTTCGGTGCTGCCCTGGGCGCTGTGGCTGACGGTTTTCTGCGGCGGCCAGGTGAACGGCAAGCGCAGCAGTTCGCGGCCGCCCACTTCACGCACCGCCTCAACCACTAGGCTGTAGTCGCCGGGTGCGAGTTGTTTGAGCGGCGCATCGGCACTGTTGAAGCTCAACTGTTGGTTACCCACGGCGCGGGTTGCGCCGCTGACGCCATCAATCGGCATTTGCAGGCTGCGGCCGCTGCGTCGCCACCACTGGCGCAGGTCCTTGAGCCATTTTTCGCCTTCTTTATCCTTGAGCTTTTGGTCGTACCACACAGCCAGGTTGGCGACGTGTTTCTGGTCTGGTTGCTCCAGCCAGATGGCCACGTAAGGGCGGTGATACTCAGCCACCTGCAGGCGCGGTATTTCCACCTCAAGCTGCATCTCGGCAGCCAGAACGGGCGCGCTTAACAGGGCGAACAGGGGCAGCAGAAAGCGTTTGGGCATAACAGTGTCCTTAGTGAATAAACAGCAAAGCCAACAGCACAGGCAGTACCAGCCCCAAGCCCACCATCGGCCAGGTGCTTGGGCGATTGCCGGCGTAGCGTTGCAGCAGCAGCAAGCCGCTGAGGCTGAACACCACGCACAACACGGCAAATACATCGATAAACCAGAACCAGACCGTGCCGGTATTGCGACCTTTGTGCAGGTCATTTAGGTAGGCGATCCAGCCCCGGTCGGTGGACTCGTATTCCAGTGCGCCAGACTCGACATCCAGGCTTAGCCACGCATCGCCACCCGGGCGCGGTAGGCCGATATACAACTCGCCATCCGGCCACTCGGCGTCGCGGCCATCCAAGCGAATCGAAAGCTCCGCTTCCAACCATTGGCGCAGCGCCAAAGGCAGGCCCTGTGTCGGCATCTTGTCGTGCAGCGAGGCCTGCAGCGGCTCGGGCATTTGCGCGAGACGAGTGGTGACCTGCGGCTTGGCCTCGATCTGCGCGGCGTGGTTGAGGGTGATGCCGGTAACGGCAAATAACAGCATGCCAGCCAGGCATAAGGCCGAGCTGATCCAGTGCCATTGGCGCAAGGTGCCGAGCCAGAAGGAGTGAGGCATAGAGAAGTCTTGAGGGCTGTTGCGAGAATGAGGCGAGATTTTAGTGGGCTTTTAATGAGAGTTGGGATTATTTACAAACAATATACATTCCTGTTTGTTCGGCGGCCTGCGTTATGCGAGCCGCCGAGCAAATCACTCAGAATGTCAGGTTGGCGGACAGCCAGAGGCGGCGGCCTTCTTCCAGAGTGCCTGTGGTGGAGGCGCCGCTCTGCATATAGTCAGTGCCGTAAGCCGTGCCGTTTGCTACGCCGCCGCCGTTACCGGCGTTGTTTGGGGTGGTGTAGGTGGTATAGGCCTTGCCGTTAACAAAGTCTTTGTCCAGCAGGTTGTAGAGGGCAGCATTGAGCGTCAGGTTCTCCGTCGCCTTGAATGAGCCCCCAAGATGGAACAGGGTGTAAGCGCTGGTGTGCTTACCCAAGGTGTCGTAGATCGATTGGTTGGTGGAGTAGGTGCCGTTAGTGTTGGCTAGATTCTCGTAGCTGGACGTGAAACGTGCACGTTCGCCACGGTATTCGCTCTTAAGCCACAGGTTGAGGCGTTCGGTGGTCTGCCAATTGAGCTTGGCGTTGGCCAGGTGCTCAGGTGTGTTTGTCAGCGGTTCACCCTGGTTGTCGCCGCTTTTCTGTTCGCTGTCGGTAAAGGTGTAATTGGCGCTGAGGGTCCAGGCGGGTGCCAAGGTCCAGCTACCGGCAAGTTCCAGGCCTTGGGTGACCGCTTCGTCGATATTGATCTGTTGCGAGCAGGTGCCGCCAGCGTTGCCCGCGCATAGAGGATCTGTGACGGGGTCGCCGCTCGCGATCTTATCCTTGAATGTGTTGTGGAACAGCGTGGCATTGGCCTTGAAGCCCGACAGGCTGTCAAAGTACATACCAAACTCAGTACTGGTGGTGGTTTCTGGTTCGAGGTCAGGGTTCCCGATAGTGATAATAGTCCCCTGGCCAGTGATGCCATTGACGCCGCTGTGCAGGTCGTTCAGATCAGGTGTGCGATAACCGCGACTGACCCCGCCTTTGAGTGTCCAGTTATCAGTGGTGTTCCACACCAGGTAAGCACGCGGGCTGATGTGGCCGCCGAACGTTTCATGGTCGTCGTAGCGTGCGCCCAAAGTCAGTGCCAGGTCGTCACGCAGGCGCCATTCGTCCTCGGCAAATACAGCCCAGGTTTTTTGCTCGAAATCATCCAAGGCAATGCCGTCGGTCATTTCGGCTTGCCACCACTGGCCGCCAATAGTGCCGACATGGGATTCGCCAATTGGCGCTACTAGTTTGGTATCAAACACCAGATTGGTAGTTTCCAGATCTCGGTCATCGCCAATCAAGGTGCCGGGGATGCCCGCACTGTTGCCGATCACATTACCGGGGATAGTGCGTCCAATGGTTTCGGTAGTGTTGTGCATCAAGCTGGAATCCAAGGTGCCAAAGCCCAGCCGAGCGGTATGGGTTAGGGCAATCTGCTCACGCTCAACGCGCAGCTCATCGGCATAGCCGTTAGCGGTTGTCGCGCTGGCCGTACAGGTACGGTTTAGTCCGTCGAGGGTTCCGAGTTGGCATTCGTCGTTGTTGTAGGCTTGACGGCCACGCTCCACATCCAGTCCAAAGTCGTGATCGGCGTGCGGCGTCAAAGTCAGGCGCGCGCCCACTGTGTTGTTGCTGCCATCGACGGGTGAGGGACCGCGCTTGCTGACCTCGGTGCCGTCGCCGTAGCTCAGGTCTGACTCGTTACGGTCAAAGAGGCTGCCGCGTACTTGCAGACCAAGCAAACCGTCGATCAGTGGGCCGCTGGCGTAGATGCTGGTGTTACGGGTGTCGCCGAAGTCTCGGTTTTCTTGGTAGGTGTAATCTTGTGTCAGTGAGCCGTTCCATTCTTTGGCCACCTTGCGGGTGATGATGTTGATCACCCCGCCCATTGCATCGGAGCCATAAAGAGTGGACATCGGGCCACGAATGACTTCAATGCGCTCGATTGCCGACAGCGGCGGCATAAAGCTCGTCGAGGTTTCGCCGAAGCCGTTCGGGGTGACGTTACCAGCGGCATTCTGTCGACGACCGTCAATCAAAATCAGGGTGTATTGGCTGGGCATGCCGCGAATGCTGATGTTCAGGCCGCCGGTCTTACCCGTTCCCTGGCCAATGTCGATACCTTCTACGTCGCCCAGCGCCTGGGCCAGGTTGTTGTAGCGTTTCTGTTGCAAATCTTCGCGGCTAATCACACTGATACTTGCAGGCGCATCGGTAATCTTCTGTTCAAAGCCAGAGGCGCTGACCACTACATCCTGCAGGGTGATGGTGTCGTTGGCATGCGCGGCTGCACTGGCCATAAGGGCGCTTGCAAGTGTTACTGCGCTGGCAAGCGCGGTGCGTTTGCAGGAAAAGGGCATTCGAGGCTCCACTGGTGTATTGAGAAAACAGTGGCGCATGGTAATGAATTGCAAATAAGGTTCAATGTTGTTCTTGAATTGCTGTTCGTTGATCCGGCCAAGTCGTCGCTATGCCAGGCGTGGCGGGCGATTGGTAATGTGTAAATTTTGTAATGCTCCGTCGCGTGAGCGCCCTGCAATTAAAAAACCAGTGCCTTCTTGCGCTAAAACGCAGGCGCTTTAAGCTGCTCGCATGAATAAAATCCGACTGAACTGCGACATGGGTGAAAGCTTCGGCGTGTGGCGCATGGGCGATGACGCGCATGCCATGCCGCTGGTGGATCAAGCCAATCTGGCCTGCGGCTTTCATGCTTCCGACCCGCTGACCATGCAACGCACCGTCGCTCTGGCGGTGCAGCATGGGGTGAGCATTGGGGCGCACCCGGCGTACCCCGATTTGCTCGGTTTCGGTCGGCGGCACATCGCCTGCTCAGCCGAGGAGGTGACGGCGCTGGTGCTGTACCAGCTCGGCGCGCTGGATGCTTTTTGTCGGGCGGCCGGCACTGAGGTGGCGTACGTCAAACCGCATGGTGCGCTGTACAACGATCTGGTGCGTGACGATGCGCTGTTTAATGCCGTGTTGATGGCCTGCGCCAGTTACCGCGAGGGCTTACCCCTGATGGTGTTGGCGTTGGCCGACAACAGCCGCGAGCGGCAATTGGGGCAGGCGGCGGGTGTGCCGTTGATCTTTGAGGCCTTTGCTGACCGCGCTTACCTGGCTGATGGTCAGTTGGCTCCCCGACGTCTGAGCGGCGCGGTGCACCATGATCCGCAGCGGATTCTCCAGCAGGCTTTGGCCATCGCCCAAGGCGAGCCGTTTGCCGATATCGACGGCCAGCCGCTGCAACTGCGCGCCGACAGCCTGTGTGTGCACGGTGATAACGCCGATGCTCTGGCGGTGCTGCGGCGTTTGCGGGCCAGCTTGGACGCCTTGTGATACTCCTTGAACCTGCCGGTGCCGAAGCCTTGTTGCTGGTGCTGGCGGAGCAGCCGGACGAGCAGTTGCCACTGCGCATCGCTGTGCTGGCCGAGCACATACGCGACGAGATGGGTGAGTTGCTTACCGATCTGGTGCCGGGCTGGACCAGCCTGCTGCTGCATTACGACCTGCTGCGTACCAATCATCGTGAGCTGGCTGAGCGGCTCACTCCCTTGCTTGAGCGCTGGCTAAGCGAGCCGCTGTCCGCGCACGGCGGTCGTCTGTATGAAATCCCTATTTTGTATAACGGCGAAGACCTCGGCGAGGTGGCGCGCTTATGTCGCCTGAGCGCGACCCAGGTGATCGAGTTGCATGCGGCGATTGAGTATCGCGTTGGGGCGATTGGTTTTGCCCCCGGTTTTGCCTATCTAGGTGAACTTGATCCACGTTTGGCCCTGCCGCGTCGCGCCACCCCGCGCACGGCCGTACCCGCCGGAAGCCTGGCGATTGCCGAACGGCAGACGGCTATTTATCCGCAATGCTCGCCCGGTGGCTGGCACCTGATCGGACGCTGCCCTTGGCGGCTGTTTGACCTTGAGCGAACGCCGCCGAGCCCGCTGGCGCTGGCTGATCGGGTGCGCTTTCGGTCGATTGGCGAGCACGATTTTATCGCTGAAGGTGGCCTGCTGTGAGTGGTTTGCGGGTGCTCAAACCGGGGCCGCAGAGCATCTTGCAGGACGCCGGGCGACGCGGTTGGCAGCACCTCGGCGTATCGCCCTCCGGGCCGCTGGATGGGCATGCGGCGGCTTGGGCCAATCGGCTGCTGGATAACCCGTGGGGCACGCCGTTGTTGGAAATGGCCCTGGGCGGCGTCGAGTTGCTGGCCGAGGTCGACACCTGGTTTGCGCTGTGTGGCGCGCAGGTGTCGCTCAGTGTCGATGCACAGCCGCAGCCGCTGTGGACGCGCCTGCCGCTGCGTAAGGGGCAGCGTTTAAATGTGGGGTTTGCGCGCAGTGGTCAGTATGCCTATTTGGCGGTTGCTGGCGGATTTTTCGCCACGCCTGTACTGGGCAGTGTCAGTGTGCAGTTGCGAGAAGGCATCGGGCGTGCGTTGCAAGCGGGCGATGACCTCGCCTGTCGTCCCGCCGCCTTCAGTAATGCCGCCAGCGTGCCTTGGCCTTACTTGCCGGATTACCGCCGTACGCCGCTGCTGCGGGTGATTACCGGCGGTGACGCGGTGAGTTTTAGTGAAGATCAGGTGCAGGGCTTTTTTGCTCAAATCTGGCAGCTCAGCCCGCAAACGGATCGCATGGGGGCGCGTTTGCTCGGCGAGCCGCTCACCCCGCCTAAGCGGCAGTGGTCGTTGGGGGTTACTCGCGGGGCTATTCAGGTGCCGCCGGACGGGCAGCCAATCATCCTGCAAGCTGATCACCAGACCATGGGCGGTTATCCGCTGCTCGGTTGGCTGCATCCGCTCGACCAAAGTCGTTTGGCGCAGTGCCCGGCGCACCATCCGCTGCGCTTCACCGCGGTCAGCATCAGCGACGCGCAGGCTGATCTGGGTGATTTCTACCGCTTTTTTCGCCGTTAAATGTAGGGTGGGTCGGGGCGCGTAGCTGAGTTTGTGTTCATCCCGCGCCCTATCGCAATGGTGGATGGGTGAAGCGTCATCCACCCTACGTGTTACTTCTTTCGCCGTTAAAGGGTCTTGGCCATACGACTGGCCAGCAGTGCCCAGGCAAACAGACCCAGGCAAAGGATCAGCATGGGCCAGCCGCGCCAGTACAGGTAAGGCGTCAGGCCTTGCATGGGCGTTACCTGGCCATACAACACCCCTTGCTCGAACTGCGGTAGGCGTTCACTGATCTGCCCTTGCGGGTCGATCAAAGCGGTCACGCCGTTGTTGGTCGCACGGATCATCCAGCGGCCGGACTCCAAGGCGCGCATTTGCGCCATTTGCAGGTGTTGCAATGGGCCGATGGAGCGGCCAAACCACGTGTCGTTGCTGATGGTCAGCAGCAGGTCGCTTTGTGCGGCCAGGCTGGCGGCAAACTCCGGGTAGACCACCTCGTAGCAAATCAACGAGGCTAATGAATAGCCCTTGGCTTGCAGCAGGCTTTGTTCGGCCGAGCCACGGGCAAAGTCAGACATGGGTAGGTCGAAGAAGGCGATCAGCCCGCGCAGCACTTCCTGCAACGGGACGTATTCACCGAAGGGCACCAGCTTTTGCTTGAGGTAATCGCCGCTGCCCTGGCCCACCACGCTGATGCCGTTGTAGTAGCGCAACTCGCCTCGCGCATCATTTTGCCGAATTGGTACGCCGGTAATCAGTGCCGCCTCACGCTCGTTGGCGAAACGGTTGAGCATGCCGAGATACCCCAGGGCGCGGTCTTTGAGCACGGGGATGGCAGTTTCCGGCCAGATGATCAGGTCGGTGGGTTGAGCGCTGAAGGTCATGTCGCGGTACAGGGCGAGCTGAGCGTTTAGTTGCTCGGGGTCCCACTTCATATTCTGTTCGATGTTGCCTTGCATGGCCGACACGCTCAGCGCGGCACCTTTTACGTCGGTCCAGGCATGGCCTTTGAGTGCCAGGCCCGCGACCCAGGGCGCGGCAAGCAGTGCCAGACCGATGGCGAGAAAGGCTTTGTGTTTGCGCAGGTGTGCCAGGTTGACCAGCAGAGCGGCGCTGAGCGCCAGGCAAAATGAGACCAGCCATACGCCGCCCAGCGGGGCCAGGCCAGCCAGCGGGCCATCCAGTTGACTGTAGCCGGCATACAGCCAGGGGAAGCCGGTGAGAAACCAGCCACGAAATGCCTCTTGCGTCAGCCATAAGGCGGCGAACGCCAAGGCATCGGCCAGCGGCGCTTCAACACGGCGCAGCCAACGCGCCCACAACCAGGCGCTGAGCGCAAAAAACAGGCCTAAACCGGCGACAAACAACAGGGTGAGTATTGTGGCCAGTGGCGGCGATGCTGCGCCGTAATCATGGATGCTGACATAGACCCAACTGGTTCCGGCGACGAACAGGCCAAAGCCATAGCACCAGCCACGCAGCGCTGCGTGTTTGGGCGCAAGGTCGCGCAGGCCTAGGTAAAACAGCGCGATGGAAACAACGGCCAGTGGCCAAACGTCAAAAGGCGCCAGGGCCAGCGGGGTGATGGCGCCCGCCGCAAGCGCGATCAAATGGCCGGGCCAACCTGGTCGGGTTATCCAATGCATGGGGTGTAGGTCCTTGGATTGAGGTGGCGCAAGGGTAAGGCGGCGGGGCAGGCAGGGGAAGTGGCATAACCTGGCCACCGTTGCCGGTGGCCAGGAGAGTGATCAGTCACTGACTGGCGTGACCCGCAGCAAGTGGATGCGGCGGCTGTCAGCGTTGAGCACGCGGAAGCGGAAGCCATCGATTTCAGTCACTTCATTGCGCTTGGGCATATGGCCGAAGTTGCTCACTACCAAACCACCGACGGTATCGAATTCGTCGTCGGAAAACGTGGTGTCGAAGGCTTCGTTGAAGTTTTCAATCGGCGTCAGGGCCTTGATAAGAAAATCACCGGAAGGCAGCGGTTTGATGAAGCTGTCTTCTTCTTCAACGTCGTGCTCGTCTTCGATGTCGCCGACGATTTGTTCCAGTACGTCTTCGATGGTCACCAGACCAGCCACGCCACCGTATTCGTCGATGACCACGGCCATGTGGTTATGGTTGGCGCGAAACTCGCGCAGCAGCACATTCAGGCGCTTGGACTCTGGCACAAAGGTGGCTGGGCGCAGCAGGGTTTTAATGTCGAAGCTGGCGTGCTCGCCGGAGAGAATCAGCGGCAGCAAGTCTTTGGCCAAGAGGATGCCGATCACGTCATCCAGGCTTTCTCCTACCACTGGGTAGCGCGAGTGAGCGGCCTCGATGATGGCGGGCAGAAATTCTTGCGGGCTTTGGTTGGCCTTGATGCTCATCATCTGTGAGCGTGGCACCATAATGTCGCGAACTTGTTGATCCGCGACCTGAATAGCCCCTTCGACAATGGCGAGCGCTTCACTGTCGAGCAACTTGTTCTGGTGGGCTTCGCGCAGCACCTCCAGCAGTTCTTTGCGGTTCTTCGGCTCATGAGCAAAAGCCTGGGTCAGTCGGTTAAACCAGGACTTCTGCTCATTGCTTGATCGGTCTTCGCTCATGGTGGTTACTCAGGAACCTTCTTCTTATGGGGGTTAAGGATTAATCGTGATCGGCATAAGGGTCGGGATGGCCCAACTCTGCCAGCAATTCCCGTTCCAGCGCTTCCATCTCTTCGGCTTCCGCGTCAATGATGTGGTCGTAGCCGAGCAGGTGCAGGCAGCCGTGGATGACCAGGTGCGCCCAATGTGACTCGCTGCTTTTGGCTTGCTCCTGCGCTTCGCGCTCCACCACCGGCACGCAGATCACCAGATCGCCCAGCAGCGGGATATCCAAAAGCTCGTCAGGTACATCCGCAGGGAATGAGAGCACGTTGGTGGCGTAATCTTTATGACGCCAGGTGTGATTGAGTTCGCGGCCTTCGGCTTCATCGACCAGGCGTATGGTCAACTCCGAATCCGCCGTGCGTTGACGCAGGGCCAGGGCGCACCAGGTTCGAAACTGCGCCTCGCTCGGCAGTGAGCTGGCATCGCTGGCAATTTGCAGGTCAAGTTCAATCATGGCGCTGCACCTTGGCATCGAAGGGGGGCTGGCTGGCCTCGAACCGCTCGTAAGCTTCGACGATGCGCTGCACCAGCGGGTGACGGACCACGTCCTTGGGGTTGAAGTGGGTAAAGCTGATGCCCGGCACGTCGCGCAACACCTCGATAACGTGGGTCAGGCCGCTTTTGGTGCCGCGTGGCAGGTCGACCTGGGTAATGTCACCCGTGATCACGGCGGTAGAGCCAAAGCCGATCCGCGTGAGGAACATCTTCATCTGCTCAAGCGTGGTGTTCTGGCTTTCGTCGAGGATGATAAAGCTGTTGCTCAGGGTGCGGCCGCGCATATAAGCCAGCGGTGCTACTTCGATCACCTGTTTCTCGATCAGCTTGGCCACTTGTTCGAAGCCGAGCATTTCGTACAGCGCGTCATACAGCGGGCGCAGGTACGGGTCGATTTTTTGCGACAAATCGCCGGGCAGAAAGCCGAGCTTCTCGCCAGCTTCTACCGCTGGGCGCACCAGCAGGATGCGGCGAATTTGTTCGCGCTCGAGGGCATCTACTGCGCAGGCCACGGCCAGGTAGGTTTTACCCGTGCCGGCTGGGCCGATGCCGAAGTTGATGTCGTGGTCGAGGATGGCTTTGACATAGCGCTGCTGATTAGCACCGCGTGGGCGAATCATGCCTTTGCGTGTACGCAGGGCCACGCTGACTTCGACCGTTGGGTTACACAACTCCTCAATGCCGGACTCCTGCAGAAACAGGTGCACAAGATCGGGCGACAGTTCGGTGTTTTCAGCTTCGCGATAAAGGCGGCGCAGCAGTTGCTCGGCGGCGCTGGTCTTGCCGGATGTGCCAACCAGTTCAAACTGATTGCCGCGGTTGCGGATTTCGATCGCCAAGCGCGCCTCAATCAGACGCAGGTGCTCATCGAGTTGGCCGCACAGGTTCGCGAAACGGCGGGCCTCAAAAGGTTCGAGGATGAAACGAAGGGGTTCTATGGGTGCGTTCAAGGTCGTCTTTTGGCCGCCAGTCGGCTGGGGTAATGAACGGAGAATAGCGTCAGCGGCCGCGAGGGGGAAGCACGGGCCGCTCGCAACCTGTTTTCGGGTCGCTCGAATTGGGTGGATTTCGCCTCACCCATCCACCCTGCAGCCAGGGTGGATGTAAAAAGCGACATCCACTCTACAGAAGCCTACCGCGCAGAGAGTTAGGCATGGCTTCGTCGATGTGCACATCGACAAACTGACCGATCAAGCGCGGGTTATCGCTGCGGAAGTTGACCACCCGATTGCTCTCGGTGCGGCCCTGGAGCATGCCGGGGTCCTTCTTCGAGTAATCGTTGACCAGGATGCGCTGCACGGTGCCCGCCATTCGCCGGCTGTTTTCGAAGCCCTGTTGGGTGATGCGGTGTTGCAGCAATGCCAGGCGCTGTTTTTTCAGCTCCAGCGGGGTGTCGTCGGGCAGGTCGGCAGCGGGTGTGCCGGGGCGTGCGCTGTAGACGAAGGAGTAGCAGAAGTCGAAACCGACATCCTCGACCAGCTTCATGGTCTGCTCGAAGTCTTTCTCGGTTTCACCGGGGAAGCCGACGATAAAGTCGGAGCTGATCAGAATGTCCGGCACGGCCGCGCGCAGTTTGCGGATGCGCGATTTGTATTCCAGGGCTGTGTGGTTGCGCTTCATTGCCGCGAGAATCCGGTCAGAGCCTGATTGCACCGGCAGGTGCAGGTACTTCACCAGTTCGGGAATCTCGGCATGGGCCTGGATCAGCGCGTCGGAGAACTCCAGCGGGTGGCTGGTGGTGTAGCGGATGCGGTCGATGCCGTCGATGGCCGCGACGGCATACAGCAGTTCGGCGAAGTCAGCGACTTGGCCGTTTTGGGTGGCACCACGGTAGCCGTTGACGTTCTGCCCGAGCAGGGTGACCTCGCGCACGCCGTGTTCGGCCAGGTGAATGATTTCGTTGAGCACGTCCGTCATCGGTCGGCTGACTTCTTCACCGCGGGTGTAGGGCACCACGCAGAAAGTGCAGTACTTGCTGCAGCCTTCCATCACCGAGACGTAGGCACTGGGGCCGTCGACGCGCGGTTCGGGCAGTCGGTCGAATTTTTCGATTTCGGGGAAGCTGATATCCACCTGGGCGATTTTGGTGGTGCGCGCCGCATCAATCATTTCCGGCAGGCGGTGCAGGGTCTGCGGGCCGAACACCACGTCGACGTAGGGTGCGCGATCACGAATAGCCGCACCTTCCTGGCTGGCCACGCAGCCGCCTACGCCGATCACCAGATCCGGGTTGGCAATCTTCAGCTTTTGCCAGCGGCCGAGTTGCGAGAACACTTTGTCCTGGGCTTTTTCGCGGATCGAGCAGGTATTGAGCAGGATGATGTCGGCATCCGCCGCGTGCTCGGTGACTTCCAGGGCTTGATGTTCACCCAGCAGGTCAATCATGCGCGAGCTGTCGTACTCGTTCATCTGGCAACCGTGGGTTTCGATATAAAGCTTCTTGGTCATGCGCGCTCAACAAGGGATTCGAAAGACCGAGCATTATAGTGGGGTAGTGGCGAGGTTCCTAGCATTGGCTGCTGGGTGGCTATGCTATGATCCGCGCCCTTTTGATCAACCCGTCGGCACGAACAACATACCCATGAGCAAGCGTGAACCCATCTACAAGGTGATTTTCCTCAACCAGGGTCAGGTGTACGAGATGTATGCCAAGCAGATCTTCCAAAGCGATCTGTGGGGCTTTCTGGAGGTCGAGGAATTCGTCTTTGGCGAGCGCACCCAGGTGGTCGTCGACCCCAGTGAAGAAAAGCTCAAGGCGCAGTTTGACGGCGTGGTGCGCAGCTTCATCCCCATGCACGCGATCATCCGCATCGATGAGGTCGAGCGCCTCGGTACACCGAAGATCAGCGATGCCAAAGGCGGCGGTAACGTTATGCCGTTCCCCATGCCGATGCCGGAAAGGTAAAACTTTCGTTCGACTTGTGGGCGTAGGAGGTGTCGCAAGCTCCACCCACGCGGCGCGCATCATCCTAGGCCTAAGGTTGTTGCGGCAGCGGCGCGAATGGCGAGCTAAATGCGTCGGCGTTCTGCAGTTCCAGCAGGTAGTTGCGGAAGATCTGCCCCAGCACTTTGCTGGCCATTTCCAGTTGCTCACGGGGCATTTGCGCGGCAATCACGTCGGCGCTGTCCATGGCTTCGTCTGAACCATTGACGGCGGCCATCTTCAGCACGATATAAGCCTGAACCGCGTTGGCTACGACACCCTCGCCACGAAAGAACATCATGCCCAAGCGGTACTGTGATTGAGCATGGCCCTGCAGGGATGCCTGCTCGAACCATTTCAGCGCTTGATTCAGGTCGCGCTCGACGCGTTGGCCGCTGTAAAAAAACTCACCCAGCTCAAACTGTGCTTGCAAGTCGCCTGCGCTGGCGGCGCGCTCGCAGGCTTCAACGGCGGCGGGCAGCTCTTCGGCAGCGGTATTCAGGGCACAACTGCCAAGCGCGGGGATCAGCAACGAATTGCCGCTCGCTGAGGCCAGCAGGGGCAGTAGGAGCAACAGGCAGCCCAGAGACAGGGTGCGGCCGGTGCGTTTCATGAAAGTCCATTTACCTCGGGTGCAAAGCGGGTGATGTGCCCGGCCGCTGCAGCGCGGCGGCCTGCGCATTATGAAATAAGCGGCCCGCTTCTTACAAAGTCTTTACCGGGTTTTCTTCGCCGTTGATGAGTTTGGCACTGCCCGGCAAGCGCAGCAGCAGCCAGGCCAGCAATAGGTAGGCGGGCGTCAGCAGGGCGTGAAACAGGTCGACGCGTCGAATTGAACCGATAAATCCATCTGTGCCAACGGCAACGCCGGCCAGCAGGAACAGCCCGACTACCGCGCCAGCCGCCAGTGCTGGCGCGCGCGCGGGCCACTGCACAGCCCCGGCATAGAGAATCAGCAGCAAGGTCGCCAGATTCAGCAGCAGGCGGTAATCCTCCAGCTGATTCATCTGCCGGAACAGCTCAAAAAATGCACACAGACCGAGAATGATGCGTCCCCAGTTGGGACGGCTCCAGGCCCAGCCACGACCTAGCGCCAGCGCCGCTGCCCCCAGCAGCGGCAGGGCCAGAAAGCTGCTGGCCTGGCTCAACCACAGGTGCGCAGCTTGCCAACTGGGGTCGAAGCCATAGCGTACAACCCCCACTGTCGCAGCCGCAGCGGGCACCAGAAAACCCAGCAAAGCGCAAAACAGCGCCGGCTGATCACTCTCGCCGTAGTGGCGGCGCGCCCGGCCGATGCACCACACGCAGGCGGCGCAGGCCAGGGCCAGGATGGCGTCAGAAAAGGCGGTGCTGTACTGCATCATTGCAACTCTCTTTCGTTCATATAACTTTGTCGGCTGCGCTACGCCGCTCCTCGCCGTACTGCTTGTACTGTCTCGTCGCGGCTCGCTTGCCTTCGCGTTCTATTTCCGAAACAGAGCCGCAATCAGACTTTTTTCAACTCGGCAAAAGCACGCTCGGCGGCGTTCAGGGTGATGGCCAGTTCGGCATCGCCATGGGCAATGGAGGTGAACCCGGCCTCAAAGGCGCTCGGGGCCAGGTATACGCCGCCAGCAAGCATTAGATGGAAGAAGCGCTTGAAGCGCTCGGCGTCGCTGGCCATCACATCATCAAAGGTGACGATGTTGTCGGCAGCGCTGAAATACAGGCCGAACATGCCGCCTGCCTGGGTGGTGACAAACGGGATGCCGGCAGCATCGGCGCGGTCTTGCAGGCCTTGCAGCATGCGGCTGGTGTAGTCGCTCAGTTCGGCATGGAAGTCCGGGCGATTGATCAGGCGCAGCGTGGTCAGGCCAGCGGCCATCGCCAATGGATTACCCGACAGGGTGCCCGCTTGGTAAACCGGGCCGAGCGGCGCGATGCAATGCATGATTTCGCGCTTGCCACCAAAGCAGCCAACCGGCATGCCGCCACCGATGATCTTGCCGAAGGTGGTCAAATCCGGTGTCACGCCGTAATAGGCCTGTGCGCCGCCGAGGGCGACGCGAAAGCCGGTCATCACTTCGTCGAAAATCAGTACCACGCCGTGTTTGTCACACTGCTCGCGCAGGCCTTGCAGGTAACCCGGTGCCGGCGGCACGCAGTTCATGTTGCCGGCCACCGGCTCAACGATGATGCAGGCCACGGTCGGGCCCACTTCGTCGAGCATCTGCTCAACGGCGGCCAGGTCGTTAAAGGGCAGGGTCAGGGTGTGCTTGGCGAAGTCCGCCGGTACACCGGCCGAGCTCGGTACGCCTTGGGTCAACAGACCGGAGCCGGCTTTTACCAGCAGGCTGTCGGAATGGCCGTGGTAGCAGCCTTCGAACTTGATGATGTTGTCGCGGCCGGTGTAGCCACGGGCCAGGCGGATGGCGCTCATGGTCGCCTCGGTGCCGGAGCTGACCATGCGCACCATTTCCATCGACGGCACCAGGCTGCATACGAGATCCGCCATCTCGGTTTCCATGGCGGTCGGCGCGCCATAGGACAGGCCATGTTGCAGCTGGTTGCGCACCGCATCGAGCACGTCCGGGTGGCTGTGGCCGAGGATCATCGGGCCCCAGGAGCCCACGTAATCCACATAACGCTTGTCGTCTTCGTCAGTGACATAAGCGCCTTCGGCATGTTTGAAGAACAGCGGCGTGCCGCCCACGCTTTTAAACGCACGTACTGGCGAGTTAACGCCGCCGGGGATGTGCTTTTGCGCGTTGTTGAAGAGCATTTCGGAGCGGGACATAACAGAACCTCTATAACGTGGGCGCGGGGCGAGGCAGGTCGCCCGCCGCGCAATTAATTGGCGATGAACAGGGCGCTAAAGGCGCGCGCGCGGTGCTCGACTTCGGCCGCCGAGTCGGCACCGAACAGGCCATGGACCACTGCGACCATGCTGGCGCCGTGGGCAATCAGTGCGGGGGCGTTGTCCAGCGTTACGCCGCCAATGGCGACGATGGGCAGGGTGATCTGTGCGCGTGCGGCGTCGAGTAACTCGATATCGGCCGCCGGTGCGCCGGGTTTGGTGCTGGAGTTGAAGAAGCGGCCGAAAGCGACGTAACTCGCGCCTTCTTTGGCGGCGGTCTCAGCCAGCGCCAGTTGCGCATGACAGGTGCCGCCGATGATTGCCTTGCGCCCAAGCAGTGCGCGGGCGACGGACAGCGAACCGTCGCCCTGGCCCAGGTGCAGGCCCACGCCGAGGCGTGCAGCCAGTTCGGCGTCGTCATTGATGATCAGCGCCGCGCCGTAGCGGTTGCACATCTCGCGCAGGGCTTCGGCTTCGCGCAGGCGGCGGGCGTCATCGCTGGACTTGTCGCGGTACTGCAGCAGTTTGGCGCCGCCCTTGAGCGCGGCTTCGACGTACGGCAGCAGTTTGCCCTTGAGCAGTTCGCTGTCGGTAATGGCATACAGGCCGCGCAGTTTCATCGGAGGCGCTCCATCAGCGGCTTTCTATTAGTAAGCATCTAGCGGCAAGCGCCGAGGGATGAACTGGCCATGGCCCGGCTGTTCGGCATCGCGCAGGGTTCGCCAGGTGTAATCGAGGGCAAACTCCACCGCGCTGACCAGCTCTTGGCCAATCGCCAGGCGGCCCGCGAGGGTGCTGGCCAAGGTGCAACCAGAACCGTGGTAGCTGCCCGGCAGGCGCTGACAGGTAAAGGTGTGACGGCTGCCGTCACGGCCATACAAACGGTTGTGCACCTGCTGCTCGTCGCCATGGCCGCCGGTGATCAGCAGGTACTGAATGTATGGCAGCAATTTCTCCGCGCATTCATCCGCCGTGCCATCCGGCAGTTCGGCGAGGATGCGCGCTTCCGGCAGGTTCGGTGTGGCGATGGTGGACACGGCAAACAGGCGTTCGCGCATGGCGTAGCCGACTTCATCCTTGCCCAGCGCGCCACCGCCACCGGCACGCAGCACCGGGTCGCAGACCAAGGGGATGCCCGGCAGGCGTTGCATGATTTCCAGCACAGTCTCGACCATCTCGACCGAGCCGAGCATGCCGAGCTTGACGGCTTCGACCGGCAGATCGTTGATCACCGCATTGGCCTGGGCCAGCACCCAGTCGCGGTCGAGCACCCGAAAATCATGGACGTTGACGGTATCCTGCACGGTCAAGGCTGTCACGGTAGGGGCAGCGTGACAGCCTTGGGCGAGCAGGGCTTCGATATCGGCTTGCAGGCCGGCACCCCCACTGGGGTCATGACCGGACAAGCACAGCACTACGGGGCGGGAGGTTGGCGTTTTCATGGTGGGCGAGCTTACCACCAAACCGCCGTTTGCAGACCCCGGCAAGCGTCTTAAGCGCACCTGGCGGACGATCTGTCGCAGCCGCTGTGGCGCTTGGCAGCGAGCGACCGATTGAGCAAAAAAGCCTTCGCTTAAAGGACGTACCCCGCCACTCAAGGTGCAGGTCGCGCTGTGCTTTTCCTGGGGCGATGGCATAAATGCCTATGCTAGAGTGCCATCATTCCCCAATAACCGCGTCAGCAGCGCTCTAGGGCACTGCGGGCTTACCCGGCTGAGCTGTATGCATTACATCCTGTTGTGTTTCTTTATGCTGTTGCCAGGGTTGGCCGGTGCATTGGTTTTCGACGAAAACACACGCAGCCTGCCGCTTGGCAAGGACATGCTGGTGTTCGAGGATGTGCGCGGCGACGCCAGTATTGAAGACGTCAGCTCGCAGGCGTTACAGGCCAGTTTTCGCCAGCATGATAAAAGCGTACTGAACGCTGGTTACTCGCGGTCGGTGTTCTGGCTGCGTCTGGACCTGGAATACCGCCCGCAGCAGGCGACCGGCCCACGTCCTTGGTTACTGGAACTGGCCTACCCGCCGCTGGATGATCTGCAACTGTTCGTGGCTGATGCACAAGGGCGCTATCACTTACGCCAGCACACGGGCGATGCCTTGCCCTTCGACAGCCGTGAGATCAAACAGCACAACTACCTGTTTGAACTGCACCTTACACCGGGGCAAAAGCAGAGCGTTTACCTGCGTCTGGAAAGCCAGGGCTCGATCCAGGCACCGCTCACCCTGTGGGCACCAAATGCTTATATAGAAGAACAACCCGCGCGGATTTATGCCCTGGGCATGATTTATGGCGTGCTGTTGGTCATGCTGATTTACAACCTGTTTATCTACCTCAGTGTGCGTGATACCAGCTACCTGTATTACATCCTCTATATCGCGGCGTTTGGTTGTTATCAGCTCTCGGTCAACGGGGCGGCCATTGAGTATTTTTGGCCAAACAACCCATGGTGGGCCAACGCCGCCACACCTTTTATGATCGGTGCTGCGGCGCTGTTTGGTTGTCAGTTTGCCCGCTCCTTCCTGCATACCGGTGCGCACAGCCCTTGGGTGGACCGAGCCTGCTGTTGCTGATGGGCTGCGGTGTTGGAGTCATGACCCTCGCGGTGGCTGCCAGTTATGGTTTAGCGCTGCGCCTGGCCACCTATCTGGCGCTGCTGTTTACCGTGGTGATTTTCATTGCGGGGGTATTGGCTTGGCTGCGCGGTATGCGCGTGGCGCGCTATTTCATCATCGCCTGGAGTGCCTTTCTGGCGGGCGGGGTGATCAATACGATGATGGTGCTCGGCTATCTGCCGAATATGTTCCTGACCATGTACGCCAGCCAGATTGGCTCAGCGCTGGAAGTAGCTCTGTTGTCGCTGGCCCTGGCTGATCGTATCAATGCTATGAAAGAAGAGCGTGCGCGCATTCTTCAGGAAGCCAGCGTCAAACTGGAGGCCTTCAACCAGGAACTGGCCAACAGTAACCGTTTAAAGGATGAGTTCCTCGCCACCGTCACCCATGAACTGCGCACCCCCATGAATGGCGTGATCGGTTCGCTGGAATTGATGCAGATGCTTAATCTCGACGGCGAGCTGGCGCATTACCAGCGAACCGCCGCCGGTTCGGCCCGCGACATGATGCGCATGGTCAACGACATCCTCACCCTCACCGAACTGCAAGCCGGGCGACTGTACCCACGCCGTGAGCTGTTTAGCCTGCGCGGTTTGTTCGATGGTCTGCGGGCGCAGTACGCGCCGCGCGCCGCTGAAAAAGGCCTGCGGTTTATCCTGGAACTGGACGAAAGCCTGCCCGATACCCTCGAAGGCGATGCCGCAAAGCTCACGCAAAGCCTGCACTGCCTGCTGGATAACGCCTTTAAATTCACCCTGTACGGCGAGGTGCGGGTGCGCGTGAGCCGCGCGGGTAGCGCTGACGAAACCTTGCCGCTGCGCATCGAGGTGATCGACAGCGGCGTTGGCTTTACCACGCCGGCTGACGGCAAGTTGTATCAGCGCTTCCATCAACTGGACGGTTCCATGACCCGCGAATATGGCGGCCTGGGGATTGGTCTGGCGATCTGCCGGCAACTGGTTGATTTGCTGGGTGGCGATTTGAGTCACGAATCCCAACCGGGGCAGGGCAGCTGTTTCCGTTTGGAGCTGCCGCTGGCCATGCCCGTGCAGCGCGCCGTCACCTCGCCGATGCCGCCTCGCGTCAGCGGTCCTGCTTTGCGCGAGCCCGAACAGTGCTGCGTATTGATAGTGGAAGACAACGCCATCAACCAACTGGTGACGCGCGGCATGCTGCTGAAGATGGGGTATCAGGTGCGCACGGCGGATAACGGCGCGCAGGCGCTGGACGTACTGCGCAATGAAAAAATCGATGCCGTGCTGCTGGATTGCCAGATGCCGGTGATGGATGGTTTCGCCACCTGCCGTGCGCTGCGTAACCTGCCGGGCTGCCAAACCCTGCCGGTTTTGGCAATCACCGCCCACAGCCACAGCGGCGATCGCGAGCGTTGCCTGGCGGCGGGTATGAGTGATTACTTGGCCAAGCCGATGAAGTTCGAGCAGCTCAAGCACCTGCTGCAGGACTGGGTGCTTTGCCGCGAGGGGTGAGCCGTGCGTTACGTAGTCCTTGCCCGCATTGCCTGCCTAATGAGCACAAGAGCGCACCGGCGCGCTTGGCTGAAATACCCGCCTAAGTGCCCGGAATAGCGCTTTTTTCATAGTCTGAATCCTGATTCACTCAAGCAATAGTGAATCAGGATTCAGATCATGGCCTACCGCACCACCGCCCAACGTCTCGATCAGGATCAGGCCCTGCGTGAGCGCATTATCAATGCGGCGCTGGCGCGGGTGACTGAGGGCGGCTTTGTCGCCCTGACCATGCAGGCCCTGGCCGATGATGTTGGCATTGCCACCGGCAGCCTCTACCGGCATGTGCGCAACAAGGGCGAACTGGCCGCCGAGGTGTTTGCCCTGGCCAGCCAGCGTGAGGTCGACGCCCTGGCGCAGATCCTATCCGGGCCCGGCAGCCCAGCGCAGCGTTTGGCCGAAGGGGTTGAGCGCTTCGCTGCGCGGGCCTGGGACAGCCGTCGTCTGGCGTTTGCACTGATCGCCGAGCCGGTTGAGCCGCAAGTCGACGAGCAACGCCTGCTCTACCGTGAAGCCTACGCCGAACTGTTTTGTGACGTGTTGCAGGAGGGCGTGGCTGCCGGTCAGTTCCACGTGCAGCAGGTCAATCTGGCCGCTGCCTGTCTGGTCGGGGCCATCGCCGAGGCCTTGGTTGGGCCGCTGTCACCGCCCGCCCGCGCTGCCCGTGAAGCCGGTTATCCCGCCCCCAGCCTGGCGCACGTCAGCCACGCGCTGGTCACCTTTTGTTTGCGCGCCGTGGGCGCCCCATTGCCCGAAGAGGAATGTCTGCCATGAATGCCAGCCAGCACGCTGAAACCCACGAAGTCTTCAATCAGGTGCCGCCGTTGGACGGTGCCAACCTCTATCGCATTGACCTGCCGCTGCAAGAGTGGACCAAGCGCTTTGGCGGCAACTGGGCCGAGCCGCGCCTGGATGCTTATGGTGCCCTGGCGGGTGGCGAGTTAATGACGGCAGGCTTTCTCGCTAACGAAAACAAGCCTGTATTCAAAAGCCACGACCGCTATGGTCAGCGCATTGATCTGGTGGAGTTTCACCCGGCCTATCACCAGCTGATGAGCGCCGCCATTGAGCATGGCTTGCCCTCCATGCCCTGGACCGATCCGCGCGCCGGTGCTCAGGTGGCGCGGGCGGCCATGAGTTACCTGCATAGCCAGGCCGAAGCTGGCAGTGGTTGTCCGTTGACCATGACCTTTGCCAGTGTGCCGGCGCTCAAATTGCAGGCCGATGTGGCCGAGCGTTGGTTGCCGAAAATCCTCGCCACGCAATACGACCCGCGCAACCTGCCGATCGAGCAGAAAACCGGTGCAACCATCGGCATGGCCATGACCGAAAAACAAGGCGGCACTGATGTGCGTGCCAACACCACCCGCGCCTATCCGATTGGCTTGGGCGGCCCAGGGCAAGCTTATGAGCTGGTTGGCCACAAATGGTTTTGCTCCGCGCCGATGTGCGATGCCTTCCTAACCTTGGCCTACACCAGCAAGGGCTTGACCTGCTTTCTGCTGCCGCGTCACCGCCCGGACGGCACGCGCAATGAGTTCTACGTGCAGCGCCTGAAGAATAAGCTGGGCAACTGGTCCAACGCCTCCAGCGAAGTGGAGTTCCGTGGCGCGCTGGCCTGGATGATCGGCGAAGAAGGGCGGGGCGTGCCGACCATTATTGAAATGGTCGCGCTGACCCGTTTCGACTGCATGATCGGTTCCAGCGCCCTGATGCGTCAGGCCTTGACCCAGGCCACGCACCACTGCGCGCACCGTCAGGTGGGGGGGCGTGTGCTGAGCGAGCAACCGCTGATGCAAAACGTGCTGGCTGACCTGGCGCTGGAGAGCGAAGCGGCGCTGGCACTCACCCTGCGCATGGGCAAGGCGCTGGATAACCCGCATGACGAGCAGGAAGACAAATTCGCCCGCTTGGTGACGGCAGTGGGCAAATACTGGATCTGCAAACGCGCCCCCGCGATGATCAACGAAGCCGCCGAGTGCATGGGCGGTGCCGGGTATGTTGAAGACACCATCCTGCCGCGCCTGTACCGCGAAGCCCCGGTCAACTCAACCTGGGAAGGCTCGGGCAACGTGCAATGCTTGGACGTGCTGCGCGCCTTGTCGAAAGAGCAAGGCGTGCTCGACGCGTTGTTTGCCGAGCTTGGCAATGGCCACGGCGATGCTCGCCTTAAAGCCCATATCGAAAAACTCCAGGCGGACTTCCGCGACACCGACGACATCCAATACCGCGCCCGGCAACTGACCGAAGACGTGGCCCTGGCCCTGCAAGCCAAGCTGCTGCTGGAAGCCGGCAATGCCGTGGTGAGCGATGCCTTTATCGCCAGTCGCCTGGGCGGGCAGGGTGGGCGCGTCTACGGCACCCTGGCCCGAGGCATTGATGCGGCCGCGTTGATCGCGCGCAGCGCACCGCACCTTATCTGAGGTTAGGCAGCGCTCGCCGTGTCAGTGGCAATGTTTGATCGGGTGATCCGTTTCAGGCTAGGGCTGGCGTTGCCAACGTCTTGTGCCGCTTGAGCTTTCGGTCACCAGATAGCCGTCACTGAAGTGGTAGCGCGCCGTCGGTTGATAGGCGTTCTGGTCTTGCAGTTGTACTTCCTGCAAGCCATTGCTGGCCAGCCAGCGACCTGTGTAGTGCAGTTCGCCCGGTGCATCGGGATGCCAGTCGCTGTTGTCTGCAGCGCTGCGGGACCATTGGTTAATGCGGCCAGAAACCGCCAATTGCAGGATCAGCAGGTTGTTCTCTGACGCCGTGCTGGCGTGTTCGCCTTGTGTGATGGGCTCATGCACCCAAGTGCCAATCAGTTCCGGGTCGCGGAATTGTCGGTTGGCTTGGCTGGTGATGGCGGCATCGCTGAAGCGCTGTCGATTAAACACCGCACGACGCTCCAGCGTTTCGCCTGTCACCGGGCTGCGCGCGCTGATATGGCTGGTGAGAACGCCGTTGGCGTAGGTGGCGGTTATGGTGGCAATCGGCTGGTCGGATTGCGTGTCAAGACTCTGGGCGTTGAGCACCTGGCCGTCGAAGTGGCCGCTGATTCTCAAGTGCAGTCGGCGACCTTCAATGTATTCACCACTGACCTGCTGATCCTGGCTGCGCAGGTGCATTTCGGCCGGTTGCCCATCCAGGGTGGTCAGGTAGTAACCGTCCAGGCTATCAGCCAGTAGCGTGCAGGGTAGTAAACACAGCATCAGGGTGAGCAGCGTGCGCGGCATGCGTAATCTCCAAAGCATCCTTGTGGGTGCTTGACCAATGTGCCGCCCCGCAGTTGCACATTGGCGACGTCAATCACTATAGGAGTGTTGCCATGAGCCGTGAACAGGCCTTCTGGCAGGAATACCAACTGGCCCGCGCGCAGCGCGGCATTGACCCGGCGGCTGAGCTGCGCCATCTGGAGCGGGCGCATATTTTGGGGCAGCGTTATTTTCGCGAGCACTTGCGCAGCCATGTATGGATGCTGGCCTGGGCGTGGCGTCAACGTGACTGGGCTGAAGGCCTGGCGCAGCTGCTGCGCATCCCCGGTAGCTTGGGGTCTTTAATTGGCCTCGTCCCCTTGGGCAATCCGGGCACTCGACGCGTCGGGCCGCTGACCCCGCAGGCGGTGCCTGAGGATTTGCACGCGCTGCTTAAGTAGTCTTTGCCGGTCATCCCGCTATCGCAAACGCGGCTGATCAGGGCAAGATAGAGCCTGTCTGATCAGCCAGGAAGATGACGTGTGAACATGTGTTCCGATGACTTTATTGTCGCCAATACCCCTGAAGAGGCGGTGGACCGTCTGGCCGCCTTGCACCAGCAAGCCACAGGTGCCTTGAGTCGTGCGCTCAAGCGTTACCTCAAAGAGCGCATTAAGCCCGATGCCGCCGAGCAGTGCCTGTTTCGCTACCCTGAACTGCGCCTGATTTACCTGTGCCAAGGCGAAGTACCGACCACCGTGCGCGCCTATGCCAAGGTGCAGGTGCCAGGCACCTACAGCGTCACCGTCACCCATCCGGCGGCGTTCCGCAAATACCTGCTGGAGCAGTTACGGCCCCTGATGAGCGACTTCACCGTGCGCGTGGAAGTGGGCATCAGCCAGCAGAATATTCCTTACCCCTATGTGGTTGAGCAGGGCGACGAGTTGGCCGGCAGTGGCGTCACGGCAGGTGAGTTGGCGCGGGTGTTCCCCAGCACTGATTTGTCGGCCGCCACCGATGGCACCGCCGACGGCCTGTATGACTGGGAAAACACCGACCCGCTGCCGCTGGCGTTGTTCGATGCGGCGCGGGTGGATTTCTCCCTGCGCCGTCTGGTGCATTACACCGGCAGCGACTGGCGGCATGTGCAGCCTTGGATTCTGCTGACCAACTACCACCGTTACGTCGACCAGTTCATTCGCCATGGCCTAGACATGCTGGTGGGCGAATCGCGCTTCACGCGCATGGTGCTGCCGGGCAATGTGGTGATCGAACGCGGCATGGCCGAAGGCGAAATGCAGGCCATCATCGAGAACGTCATCTGGCACCGCTATCAGATGCCGGCTTACCACCTGCAAACGGCCGACGGCCACGGCATCACCTTGGTCAACATTGGCGTCGGCCCGTCCAACGCGAAGAACATCACCGACCATTTGGCCGTGCTGCGCCCGCATTGCTGGCTGATGATTGGCCACTGTGGTGGCCTGCGTCAGTCGCAGACCATTGGTGACTACGTGCTGGCCCACGCTTATATGCGTCGCGATGGCATTCTTGATCGCGTGCTGCCGCCGCATATCCCGCTACCCGCGCTGGCTGAAGTGCAGCAGGCGCTGCAAGAAGCGGCCAAAATGGTGACGGGCGAGCAGGGCGATGAGCTGAAAAAACGCCTGCGCACCGGCACCGTGTTGACCTACGACGACCGCAATTGGGAACTGCGCTGGGCGCAGGAGCGGCCGTTGATCAATCTGTCGCGCGCCGTGGCGGTGGATATGGAAAGCGGCACCATTGCCGCGCAAGGTTATCGCCTGCGGGTGCCTTACGGCACGCTGCTGTGCGTATCGGACAAGCCGCTGCACAGCGAGATCAAACTGCCCGGTGCGGCCGGCGCGTTCTACGAGCGCGCAGTGACGCAGCACCTGCACATTGGCATCGCCGCACTGGAGTTGATGCGCAACCAGCTCAACTCGCTGCACTCACGTAAGTTGCGCAGCTTCGATGAGCCGCCGTTCCGCTGACCGAGCTTGGCGACATAAAAAAGCCCGAGGTGTTCGCCTCGGGCTTTTTATTTCAGTTCAGTTTATTTGCTGGCATCCAGCACTACGCGGTAGCGCGCTTTACCGGCACGCAGGTGGTCGATGGCTTCGTTGACCTTGCTCATTGGGAAGTGTTCGACCTGCGGCACAATCTGATGCCGCGCGCAGAATTCCAGCATGGTTGCCATGTTGCTCGGCGAGCCAACCGGTGAGCCGGACAGGCTCTTTTGTTGTGGGATCAGGCTGAACACGTGCACCGGGATGGCGCTGGGCACGATGCCGACAAAGTGCAGGCGGCCTTTGCCGCTGAGGGTGCCGAGCAGGGCGTTCCAGTCCAGGTCAGCGCTGGCAGTGACCAGCAGAAAATCCAGGCTGCCGGCGATGGCTTTGAGTGCGTTGCTGTCGGTGGAGGCCACCACCTTGTGCGCGCCCAGGCGTTTGGCTT
Organism: Pseudomonas sp. Ga0074129; assembly: GCA_001465025.1. Lineage (GTDB taxonomy): Bacteria > Pseudomonadota > Gammaproteobacteria > Pseudomonadales > Pseudomonadaceae > Aquipseudomonas. The sequence continues at coordinate 76,941 of LNDO01000083.1, read as the reverse complement.
CGTCCTGTTTGCTCAGTGACGAGGTGAAGGCCGTGACCTCACAGCCCCAGGCATTGAGAAAGCCCAGCGCCAGGTGGCCAAGGCCGCCGATGCCGACCACACCGACTTTGTCCGTGGGCTTAACGTTGAAGTCCAGCAGCGGGCTGAACACGGTCGAGCCCGCACAAAACAGCGGGCCGACCACGGCCGGGTCCAGCCCGTCTGGCAGGGCAATGGCCCAGGCCCAATGGCTGCGCAAGCGATCAGCAAAGCCGCCGTTGCTGCCAACAATGGTCGGTTTAACGGTGCCGCACAGCTGATGCGCGCCTTCCATGCACGAGCCGCAGTGCATGCAGCTGCCTTTGTACCAGCCGATGCCCACGCGCTGGCCGAGTTTCAGGCCGCGCACCTGCTCGCCGACGCGCACGATGGTGCCGACCACTTCATGGCCGGGGATGAACGGGTAGCGGCTGATGCCCCATTCGTTATCAATCATTGATTGGTCGGAGTGGCAGATGCCGCAGTACTCCACCGCCACTTCGACCTCTTCGACGCCCAGTGGGCCGGGGTCATAGCTGAACTGTTCGAGCGGTGCACCGGGGGCTTTGGCGGCCCAGCCGGTGAAGGTGTCGAGAATGGATTCGGGCGAACTCATAACAATGGCCTCGGGACGGGAAACACAACCTCGCCAGCATAGCCCTCTACACCAACCAAGGCAGCGCGGATCACTCAGGCTGATAGTCCAACCTTGGCCTCGGTTACACTGGCTGCCTCGTCACCGCTTGCTGGATCTTCTATGTCACGCCCACCTCGCCCTGCGTCCACTCGCCCACACAGTGGCAAACCTGCCGTGCGCCGTGTGGCCAAGGCACCACCTGCCGAGCCGCGCTTGCTGGTGCTGAACAAACCCTTTGATGTGCTGACCCAGTTCAATGACGAGCAAGGCCGCGCCACCCTCAAGGATTTTGTCGATGTGCCTGGCGTGTATCCGGCCGGACGACTGGACCGCGACAGCGAAGGGTTATTGCTGCTGACCAACGACGGCGGCCTGCAAGCGCGCATCGCCGACCCCAAACACAAGCTGGCGAAAACCTATTGGGTGCAGGTGGAAGGTGAGCCGAGCGACGCGCAATTGCAGCAACTGCGCGACGGTGTGCAATTGAACGATGGGCCAACCCTTCCCGCCGATGCCCGCCTGCTGGATGAGCCGCAGCTATGGGATCGCCACCCGCCGGTACGCTTTCGCAAAAGCATTCCCACCGCCTGGCTGGAACTGGTGATTCGCGAGGGGCGCAACCGTCAGGTGCGGCGCATGACGGCGGCTGTCGGCTTGCCGACCTTGCGCTTGGTGCGTGTGGCCATCGGCCCGTTCACGCTGGATGGCTTGCAGCCGGGGCAGTGGCGTGAGGTGCCGGCCCGGCTGGATTGATCAATAGCCGGCCTTGATCACCGCAATGCCTTTGTTCAACACCTCACGCCAGGCCTGGCGGGTTTCTGCGGTGCATTGTTTGTCGTGTTCGCTGACGGTCAGCAACAGCGCTTCCAGCCACAGGTCATACAGCTCCGGGCGAATATCAAAACCTTCGCGCGAATGCGAAGCGCCCAGGGCGCGCAATTTGGTGTCCGGCATGCCGCGTGCGTGCATCACCAAATTCAGGATGCCTTGGCGCAGCAGCAGTTTTTGCCCGCTCATTTCCGTATTGGTGAACTTCTCGCGGATTTGCGGCGAACTGGCGAGGAAATGGCGGTAAAAGCTGTCGAAAAAATCAGGGCTGGCACAGCAGCGGCCATAGCTCTGCATCACCAGATCGGCGTGGGACATGAAAACTCCTGGGTAAGGGCTAATGTTCGCGTGGCTGTCTCTGGACGCGCTGTGTAAGGCGTGAGGCACCCGCGACGGGCGCTGAAATTAACGCTTAACCGTGAATGTCGCGAGCGGTTTCGATGATGTAGGTGATGATTGGCTTGGCCAAAAAGGCGAACAGGCACAGGCCAAGGGTGAGAAACAGCACGGCAGTGCCGAGGCGGCCGGCTTTGGACTTTTACGCCAGGTCCCAGATGATGAAGAACATGAACACAATCAGCCCGCCCACCAGGACGTACATCATCAGGGCTTCAAATTGTTCGGTTTCCATTTGGGCCTCGTACAGCGGGAGTGGCTCGGCGCGTTGCCGGACGTTGGTTGATGTTGCCGTGCATGCCTGCGACGTCAGCTTGTGCGCGCGAGTATACGCCCCAGTCATAGCCGAGGCAGTTGCTGGCGCGTGGGGTGCGGCGATCAGTCGCGCAGGTGCTGCAACGGCAGTTGTGTGCTGGACAAGATCTGCTGCAGCACAAAGCTGGAGCGCACACTGGAAACCCCTTCAATGCGGGTCAAGGTGCCCAGCAGCAGCTTTTGGTAATGGTCCATGTCCGGCACCACAACCTTGAGTTGGTAGTCGGCATCCATCCCCGTCACCAGGCAGCATTCAAGCACTTCCGGGCACTTGCGGATTTCGGCCTGGAAGTGCTCGAAGCGCTCAGGCGTGTGTCGATCCATACCAATCAGCACGTAAGCCGTGAGGCTCAGGCCCAGCAGTTTGCGGTCGAGCAGGGCAACCTGGCCGAGAATAAAACCGTCATCTTGCAGTTGTTTGACCCGCCTGGAGCAGGGCGAGGGTGATAAGCCGATGCGTTCGGCCAGGTCTTGGTTCGACAAGGTGGCGTCGCGCTGTAATTCGGCGAGGATGTTCAGGTCGTAGCGGTCAAGTTTGTTCATATTTGCCACGCATATTATTTAAATTGCTGAATATGTTTGTTAATTGGCTGTTGGTTGCGCAAGTTATACGCATATCAGCAATATTCGCAATCTTTTGCTGCGCTGGCAGGCGTAAGCTTTACCCAGCTTCAAGGCCCGGACAACAGGTCCAGCCGCATCGCCCAATCAGGCGAGCGGTCGCCGCCGATCCCACCGGATCGTCACGGCAACCGGGTCCGCACTGCCCAACCAGGCGGGCGACGAAAAGGTGTTATCAACGCCACAATGACGGACACGAAAAAGGGAGGCCAGCGGCCTCCCTTTTTTGTGCGCGGCTGAAACTCAACCGGCCAGGCCCGCGAACTGCAGCAGCCACCAGGCCAGAATCGCCAGTTGCACAAAGAACGCGGCAAAGCGCAGCCAGACAAACAGCGGGCGGGTGCTGATTAAGTGCACCACGCCTTGCGCCAGGCGTGCGCCGAGCAGGGCCAGCGCCAGTGGCTCGGTGACGGCTGTTTGTGCGCTGGCAATGGCGTAGAGCAGCAGGGCTGCCTGCAACGGCAGGTTTTCCAGGCAATTGGCGTGTACCCGCACCAGCCGTTTGGCCAACTCACCGGGCGTGTTGCTGCCGTCGGGGTTGAAGGCATTCACGGCCATCTTGCCGCTCAGTACCAGCAAGCCGCGCTGGTTGATCATCAGAAACATCAACAGCAAAGGCCAGGCGACCAGCCCAAGCAGGGCCATTGCAGTGGCGGTGAGTGTCATGGTTTCGCTCCTTCTTATTGTGGTGTGGGATGGGGCGAAAGCAGTTTAGGTCTTTTAGAGTATTTGCTCTAGTCGGCGACGGCAGGTGAGGAGGCGTGTTTGACCACGCTGCTGGGGTCGGGGTGCACCAGCACTTCAGCGCGCGGGAACTGCTCACGAATGGCTTCTTCGACCTGCTCGCAAAGCTCGTGCGCCTCTTGCAAGCTCAGGGTATCGGGTAACTCAAGGTGCAGTTGGACGAACCAGCGTGTGCCGGAAAGCCGTGTGCGCAGGTCATGCACTCCCAGCACGCCCGGTACGGCGCAGGCCAGTTCATGCATCTCGGCGCTGATCTGCGGGTCCAGCTCCTGATCCATCAATACGGTGGCGGCTTCACGGGCAATGCTGATGGCGCTCCAGAAGATGTACAGCGCAATGGCGATGCCGAACAGCGCGTCCATCTGCGCCCAGCCGTAGCTGGCGAGTATCAGTGCGAGCAGGATGCTGCTGTTAAGCAGCAGGTCGGAGCGGTAATGCAACGAGTCGGCACGAATCGCCGTGGAGCCGGTGACGCGCACCACATGTCCTTGAAACAGCAACAGGGCGACCGTGACCGCAATCGATAACAGCATCACCGCAATGCCCAGCGCAGGAGCGCCCAATGGCTCAGGGTTGAGCAGGCGATCAATGGCATGGCTGCCCACCAAGAGCGCACTGGCCCCGATAAACAAGGCCTGGCCCAGCCCGGCCAGTGCTTCTGCCTTGCCGTGGCCGTAGCGGTGGTCGTCATCAGCCGGGCGCAGGGCATAGTGCACGGCGATCAGGTTAAGCAGCGACGCGGCACCGTCGAGCAGTGAGTCGGTCAGCCCGGCGAGCAAACTGACTGAACCGCTCAGCCACCAAGCGACCGCCTTGGCCAGCGCGAGGCTGAGGGCAGCAGTTAATGCCGCATAAGTGGCCAAGCGCATTAGGCGTGCGTGTTGCGGGGGTGTGTTCACAGGGTTTCCGAAGGCAAGGCAGTTTTGAGCAATGCTAGCGCGAAAAAGCCCGCCGTGAAGGCGGGCTTAAGGTGCATCAGGCGGCTGGGCGCAGCCCGTACAGGGCCAATTGCTCAGCGCTGCCGTGGTGTTGCATCAGGTTGGGTTGGTCAAGGGGCAGGCTGTGGCCAGTTTGCTGCTCAATCAGCGCCTTAAGCTTGGCCCGATCAATCTGGCCGTTGGCATCGACCAGGTTCTCCAGCTTTTGCGGATCGACGTGTGAGGTCAGTCCGCCAGGCAGGTAGATGGCTCCGGTCGCAAAGTCGATGCCAAAGGCAATCAGCCCCGGCAGGACATAAAACAGGATGCCGATGGCATTGAGCCCCGCCACGGCCGGGTCGATACGGCCTTCAATCTGGCCACGACGTTCCGGGTAAAACAGCGTGCCGCAGGCGGTCAGTTGGGTGAACAGGGTGGCGACGAGAAGGCCACCGATAACGCGGGTTTGGGTGCGCATTGAACATCTCCTTGGAAAAAGTGGCGCAACTATATCAATGCCAGCGTGGCAATGCTGCTGCGTCGGGCGTTGCTCGGCGACTGCGCTTGCCTGCCGTCAACATTGCCTGCAGTTCAGACAGCAGCAATGGCCAACAGGTTCGCCGTTATAATCGCCGACCTTAACTGGAGCCTGCATGAATTCCCTGCCTATTGATGTGCTGCTGCCTGCGTTGTGCCAGGCCTTGTCGCTGCGTGATGAAGCCGTGCTGGAAGCACCGCCCGGTGCCGGTAAAACCACCCGCGTGCCGCTGGCCATGCTGGATCAGCCTTGGCTGGCAGGGCAGCGCATCATCATGCTGGAACCGCGCCGTTTGGCCGCGCGGGCAGCGGCGGAGCGGCTGGCCAGTGAGCTGGGGGAAACGGTTGGCGAAACCGTCGGTTATCGCATTCGCTTGGACAGCAAGGTCGGCCCGCGTACCCGCATTGAAGTGGTGACCGAGGGCATTCTGGCCCGGCGGCTGCAGGACGATCCGGCGCTGGACGGCGTTGGGCTGGTTATTTTCGATGAGTACCACGAGCGCAGTCTGGATGCTGATCTGGCCCTAGCGCTGACCCTTAACGGGCGGGCCATGCTGCGCGGGCCTGAATCCGGCGAGCTGCCACTGAAAGTGCTGCTGATGTCCGCCACCCTAGAAGGCGAACGTCTGGCCGCTTTGCTGGGCGATGCGCCGGTGCTGCGCAGCGAAGGGCGCATGTTCCCGGTCGATATTCGCTGGGGCGCACCGTGGCAGGTGGGCGAATGGGTCGAGCCGAAAGTGCTGCAAACCGTGTTGCAGGCGCTGGCAGACGAGCCGGGCAGCCTCTTGGTGTTTCTGCCCGGTCAGGCTGAGATTCGCCGGGTGGCTGAGCAGTTGGCGCAATCCCTGGAGGGGCGGCCCGATATTCTGCTCTGTCCCTTGCACGGCGAGTTGGATTTAAACGCTCAGCGCGCCGCCATCGATCCAGCACCGCCCGGCATGCGCAAAGTGGTGCTGGCGACCAATATCGCCGAAACCAGCCTGACCATCGACGGCGTGCGCGTGGTGGTCGATGCCGGGTTGGCGCGGGTGCCGCGTTTTGACCCCAACAGCGGCATGACCCGCCTGGACACGCAACGCATCTCGCGGGCTTCGGCCACTCAACGCAGCGGCCGCGCCGGTCGTTTGCAGTCCGGCGTGTGTTATCGCTTGTGGTCGCAGGCCCAGCATGAGCAGTTGGCGGCCTACAGCAGCGCCGAAATCCTCCAGGCTGATCTGGCCGGATTGGCGCTGCAACTGGTGCGTTGGGGCGTTACCCCGGCTGAGCTGATCTGGCTTGATCCGCCGCCTGCGGCCGCCTATGCCCAGGCCCTGGACCTGCTGGTGCGCCTCGGTGCGGTGGATGCCCAAGGCCGGATTACGGCGCACGGCCAGGCCATGGCCGAACTGCCGACGCATCCGCGTATTGCGCATTTGTTGCTGCGCGGTCAGGCGTTGGGTTTGGGCGCGTTGGCCTGTGACCTCGCCGCCTTGCTCGGCGAGCGTGACCTGCTGCGGGGTGTGGGGGCAGACCTGCACAGCCGTCTGGCCCTGTTGGCGGGGGAGGCGCGTGCGGCCCGTGGCGCTCAGGGGGCGGTGCAGCGCGCGCGGCAACTGGCGCGGCAGTTTCAGGGCTACCTGAAAAAACTGCCGAGTCGGCAGACCGTCAGTGACCCTGAGCATCCGCGTTGGTTGGGCGCGTTGTTGGCCTTTGCTTATCCCGATCGGATCGCCCAGCAACGCCGTGACGGTGGCGCTGAATACCGCCTGGCCAATGGCCGCGCAGCGCTGTTTGCCGAAGCCGATGGGCTGATGAAACACCGCTGGCTGGTGGTGGCGGATCTCGGCAGTCGGCTGGGGCAGCGCGAGGAGCGCATCTACCTGGCGGCGGAACTGCAACCGCAGTTGTTTGACAACGTGCTGGCGGAGCAGGTGAGCACCCTGGAGGTACTCGACTGGGATGAGCGCGAAGGCGCGCTGTTGGCCGAGCGCCAGCGCAAAGTCGGCGAGCTGGTGCTGGCGCGTGAAGCGCTGACCGGGCTGGATGCGCAGCAGCGTAGCCGGGCCATGCTCGGCCTGGTGCGGCGCAAGGGATTGGCGCTGCTGCCGTGGACGCCCGAGTTGCGCCAGTGGCAAGCGCGAGTGGCGTTGTTACGCGCCTTGGACCTTGGCGCGGCGCAGACCAGCGAGTGGCCGGATGTCAGTGATGCGGTGTTGCTGGCCAACCTGGAGCAGTGGTTGCAACCCTATCTGGATAACGTCACCCGGCTCAGTCATTTCGCCAACCTGGACCTGTCCGGCATCTTGCACAACCTACTGCCCTGGCCCTTGCCGCAGCGCCTTGATGAGCTGGCCCCGCGCAGCCTGAACGTACCGTCCGGCTCGCGTATCAGTCTTGACTACAGCGAGCAGCCGCCGGTGTTGGCGGTGCGTTTGCAGGAGTTATTCGGCCTGGCGGATACACCGCGCATCGCCGGCGGCCGGCAGGTGGTGAAATTGCATCTGCTGTCGCCGGCGCGCCGGCCGGTGCAGGTCACGCAAGACCTGGCCAACTTCTGGCGCAGCACCTATGCCGAGGTGAAGAAAGATTTAAAAGGGCGCTACCCCAAACATTACTGGCCCGATGACCCGCTGATCGCCGAGCCCACCGCGCGGGCTAAGCCGCGCAAGTAAGCGTTGCGGCTAATGGATCAGCGCGTTTTAGGGCAGGCGCAGGTCTTCGCCGGCCGCCTGCAGTTCGGCATAGGCCCGGTCCAGTGCGTCACGCAGCGCTTCGGCGCCGGGAGCGTGGCGCGAGACGATCCATTTCGTGGGGATACGTTGCAGCTCGATATACGGCAACTCGGACATGCCCAAACGCGTGCGCGCCTGATCCACCGGGGTTTGGTAATCGAGCAGAAAGTCGCCGCGGCGTCGTTGCAGCATTTCCAAAGCGGCGGTATGCGTGCCGGTGCGGTGTTGCTGGATGGCCAGTGCGGGGTCTGCCAGGATCTGGTTGATGCCTTGCCAGTAGGTGTAGCCGTTGATCACGATGACGCCACGGCCTTTGAGGTCCTCTGGTAGGCGCGGCATTAGCGTGTCGCGGCGAAAGTACAGATTAAGGACGATCTCGCCGAGCGTGGTGCGGCTTTCCAGGGTGTGTTCGCGCAGCGCGACTTTTCCCGCCGCGCCGGGCCAGACATGCACGGTGCCCTCTTCCAGACCGTTATACAGCCGCGCGCTGGGATAGGAGCGCACTTGCGCGCGGTAGCCGGCATGTTCCAGCAGGCGTTCGCTGAGTTTGAGGATGGCTCCCTGAGGGCGGCCCTGGCTGTCGCTGTAGGAGTAAGGCGGAAACTCGTAAAAACCAACCTGCACCACTGGGCGTGGGTCATTGGCGTCAGTAGCGATGCAGTTCCCGCTGTACAGCGCGGCAAGCAGCATAAGGCAGAGTAACTGTGGCATTGGGGGTTAGGCACCGCGGCTAAAGCCGTCTTTTATGTGGGTAATGTGACAGTTTGAATATGGCCAGGCGCGCCGGGCTTTGTCCAGAACCTTGCAGTAAAACTCAGTCTTGAGTGGGTAATAAAAACCGCGCGACCACGGGCAAATGGTCGGAGATGCGCAGCGTGTCCTGCTGGCGCACATGGGCGTCGAGCAAGGTCAGTTGCGGGCTGTAAAACAGGTAATCGAGGGTGCGGTCCGCGGTCTTGATCGCCGGGTCGTTAGGAATGTGGGTGTACCAGCGGGCTTGCTCATCGCCGTTGGCATCGTGCAGCGCCGGCACCATGGCAAAGCGTTCGGCCAGGCTCTGCAATTCGCTGTCGGGGCTGTACCAACTGCGTTGGCTGGGGGGCAGGCTGGCATATTGGCCGGGTGGCAATAGGTTGAAATCGCCACCCAGTACCCAGGGCGTGCCCTCGGCCTGAAGTTGGTCAAGCAGGCTGCGGGTCATCGCCACCTGACGCTGCATGGTGTCGTTGCCTTGTGCGAAGGCATCCAGGTGGGTGTTGATGGCCGCCAGTTCGCCACCTCCGCGAATTGGCAAATGACTCACCAGCAAGGCGCGTTTGAGATTGAACTGCCGACTGATGGGGTCGGCGGGCATCTTGGGCAACTGCAGGCGTTCGCTGCGGTTGATCTGAAAGCGGCTGAGAGTACCCAGTTGCATGCCGACGCTGCCCAGAATTTTCGGGTGCGGGACGAAGGCCGCCTTCCAGTAAAAAGCCTGTGTGCTGCAAGGGTAGAGGTCGCTCAGGCGCTCTTGCAGCAGGGCAAGTTGGTTTTGGTAGTCCGTGGCTTTGGCGCCGTTGTGCAGTTCTTGCAGCAGAATAATATCGGGCTGCGCATCGCGTAATACGCGGGTCACTTCATCCAGCGTGATGGCTAGATCGGCAGCGCTGGGGCGCCGGTCGGGTCCGCTGCCGTCAGCCAGGTCGTACCAGAAGACATAGCCCTTGCCCGCCAGGTACTGCACATTCCAGCTCATGACTTTCAAGGCCTGGCCAGGTTGCAAGATCGGTGCGCTGGCCGGGCAGTTTACGTCGGCGCGTTCGCGCGCAGCGGGGTGCCAGGTCAGGCTGTAAATCAAGGCTGCTGTGCCGCAGACCAGGCTGGCCACACTGAGTAAAAACAGGCGCAGAGGGCGGGGCAGTGACATGGACGGAATCGCTTATGGCTGGACTATGCTGAGCGAACGAGCATACCGGAGATGCGTGCGTATGCCGATCTGACCAGCGGGTTTTCGCACGGCATGTTGTGCGCGGGCTTGCGCCTTCAAACGGTCGCAGGTGGTTGCAGAGGCGTCGCCAACAAGGTGTAGTAAATGCACCGCGAAGCAGACACAGGGGCCATATATGTACCGCAAGGTGTTCGCCAATAAGGTGTTTGACCGCAAGGTGGTGGTGATTACTGGCGGCTGTGCCGGGATCGGCCGCGCACTGGCCATGCGTCTGGCGCAAGCCGGTGCACGCGTGGTGATTTTTGACCTGCAGCAGCAGGCGCTCGACAGCCTGGTGCAGCACCTGGCCGATCACCACAACGTCGAAGCGTTGGGCGTGCTGTGCGATGTGGCCGATGCCGCCGCCGTGGCTCAAGCCATGGCGCTGACGGTTGAGCGTTTTGGCGGCATTGATGTGCTGGTCAACAATGCCGGCATCACCCACCGCAGCAGCTTTGCCGACACGGAATTGGCTGTTTTCCAGCGCATCATGGCCGTCAACTATTTCGGCGCGTTGCACTGTACCAAGGCCGCCTTGCCCAGCCTGATCGCGCGTGGTGGGCAGATCATCGTGCTCAGCTCGCTCTCCGGCTTTGCCCCATTGCTCTACCGCAGCGCTTATAACGCCAGCAAACATGCCTTGCATGGGTTGTTTGAAACGCTGCGCTTTGAGCTCAAAGGCTCGGGCGTCAATGTGATGCTGGTGTGCCCCGGTTTTACCGCCACCGACCTGCGCAAGAATGCGCTGGTGGGCGATGGCTCGGTGGCCGCGCAGCCGCCGCTGGCGATGGGGCAGGTGGCATCGCCACAGGATGTGGCCGAAGCCATTTTTCAGGGCGCGCTGAAACGGCGTCGGCTGCTGGTACTGTCCAATGTCGACTGGCGAGCCCGGCTTCTGGCGCGTTTCTTCCCGCGGGTTTTTGAGCGTATCTTGCTGCCGCGTTTGTCCGGTCTAAAGCCACCGCGCTGAGCGCGTCGCGGTCATTCGCTGTTGGCTTTGAGGCTGCGCAGCATAAACAAACGGAACAGCACCACGGTCGAGAACAGTTGCGCAAAGCGGCTCAGGCAATCGAGCGCCAAACTCGCCAGTGCATTACTTTCGAAGGCCGGGTTGCTTTGGCTCCAGCCATCCAGTAGCCACAGCGGCAACATGATGCCCAGGATGCAGCCGAGCATGGGCCAGAAATAGCCGGTAGTGAGGGTGAAGCTTTCCTGTAGCGCTTTGAGTGGGCTGAGCCCGCGCAGTACCAACAGGTATTCGGCAAAGGCCAGCTTGACCATCAGCCACAGCCCCGGCAGCACAAACAGGTAAGCCCCCAGCACAATCGCAAAGGTGCTGATGCCCGCCAGCAGGGCAAAGCTTGGCCACAGGCGCAGGCCGGCTGCCAGCAAGTCGAGCAGGCGTGGCGATGCGCCCCGGCTGCGCGCATCCAAAAACAGGATCAGCGCCGCGCTGTAGATCGGATAAAACAGCAGCCCCGCCAGCAAGCGCCACTGCAACGTCGACGCCGAATCCGTCAGCTGGTCGACCTGCTGCAGCAGCAAACCTTCCAAAACGATCAACGGCAAGCAAAGGCAGGCAATGGCCGTCAGGTTATGGGTAAAGAAGTACCAGGCGTCGCGCAGGGCAGTGAGTATGTTCATCGTGGTCGCATGCGTAGGAAGGAGCCAGCGCACTCTAGCCGATTGCTGCGGGTGCTCCAATTTCTTCAGGCGCACAAACGTGGCCAGGTTTTTCTGTGATGCGCGTTTGGCCGTTGCTTCGGTCGTTGTAGGTTGCCTTCTGGCATACTGCCTGGCGCTTATTGCCCTGCTATGAGGATTACCGGTGAAGAAAATCGCCGTTTTCGCCGATGTACAAAACCTCTACTACACCGTGCGCCAGGCCTATGGCTGCCACTTCAATTACGCCGCGTTGTGGGCGGACATCAGTCAGCACGGGCAGATTGTTGAGGCCTATGCCTACGCCATCGACCGTGGCGATCACAAGCAGCAGCAGTTTCAGCAGATCCTGCGCAACCTCGGCTTTAGCGTGAAGCTCAAGCCGTTTATCCAGCGCAGCGATGGTTCGGCCAAAGGCGATTGGGATGTGGGCATCACCATCGACATCATGGACGCCGCGCCGCGTGTGGATGAGGTGGTGCTGGCTTCCGGTGACGGTGATTTCGACCTGTTGCTGGACAAGATTCGTGGCAGTTATGGCGTTGAGGCCGTCGCGTACGGTGTGCCGGGGCTGACGGCGCAATCGTTGGTGCGCGCGGCCAGTCGTTATGTGCCGATTGAAGGCAGTCTGTTGCTGAGAAACTGATTAATGCTGGCTGATTCCATTGCTGTACTCGACTTTGAAACCACCGGCATGTCGCCTGCTCAGCAGGCGCGCGCGACGGAAATAGGCGTGGTGATCGTCGAGGGCGGGCAGATTGTGGCGCGTTACCAGAGCCTGATGAACAGCGGTGCCTGGGTGCCGCCCTTTATTGAGCAGCTCACCGGCATCACTAATGCCATGGTGCGCAGCGCGCCGCCTGCTGCGCAGGTGATGCAGGAGGTCGCTGAGTTTGTCGGCGAGCGACCGCTGCTGGCGCACAACGCCAGTTTTGATCAGAAGTTTTGGGATGCCGAGCTGGCGCTTATTCGTCGTAAGCGCGTGCAGCCGTTTGCCTGCTCGTTGTTACTGTCGCGCCGACTGCTGCCGATGGCCCCCAGTCACAAGCTGGGCAACCTGAATCGTTGGGTGGGGCTGCCGGACACCGGCAAGGCGCACCGCGCACTGGCCGACGCCGAGATGGCGGCCAACCTCACCTGCTTTATGGCGGCCTTATTGCACGAGCGGCATGGCATTGCCGAGATTTCCCACGATCTGCTGTGCAGCTTGCAGCGTGTGCCTGCGGCAAAAATGTCGCAGGCCTTGCAGACGCTACGCGAGCAGAGCGTGAGTTAAACCAAGGTGTTATCAGCTTGTTACATCTGAGCCGTCTGCTGGCTGTTTAGCTGGATTAAGCTGTTGTTCTACCTGACCGGGTAATCCTTCTCGACAGAGGCATTGAGTATGTTCGGTTTGTTCAAGAGCGACCCTGCGAAGAAATTACGCAAGCAATACAGTGCCAAGCTGGAAGAGGCGATGCAGGCGCAACGCAACGGTGATATCCGCAGTTACTCCATGCTCACGGAAGAGGCGCAGGCCCTGTGGGCACAATTGGAGCCGCTGGAGCGGGCCAAGCAGTAATTGCGTTAACCCCAAACGAAGAAGGCTGCCGATTGGCAGCCTTCTTTCGTTTAGGCGGGGTTAGTTTTGCGCCAGGGTTTGTTCGAACTGGGCCAGCAGGCGTTTGGCGTGCGCCACTTCCAGCGCTTCCATGGCGTTGATCGGTTTGATCGACGCCGCGCGTTTGAGGTGTGCAAGGGCTTTTTCTTGCTCGTCATCGCCGTAAACGTACATCAAGGCGTTGGCGTACTCGTAATGACCGATGGGCAGATTGTCCTGCGCCTTGAAGCTGCGGCTGAAGTACTGCTCCATGTTGTCGGTACTGACGCCATAGGTCATGCGCCCGACCATTTTCCCGACCTTACGGATCACCCCGGCTTCATAGCCGCCATACAGTGCCAGCGCAAAAGGCTGTTGCGGGTGCTTGGCGAGTAGGGCTTTAAGTTCGTTAGGGATTTGCGTGGTGTAGCCGCGCTGAAGCACCACCGGCACGGAGAGTTCTTCACCCAGACGCGCCTTGGCATACACGCGACCAAACTGGGCCGCGGTGTCGGCTTGCACCAGTTCGCCGGCCTGATCGGTGTAGCTGATCACTTCCTCAAGCAGTTTGTGTTTTTCGGCCTGATCAGGCACCAGAAAAAGGGCATAGACCACTTGAGCGAACATGGCCGGGATTTGTCCGCCCACACCCAGCGCCAGGCCTTGCTCCTTGGCTTCGGCAAAATCGCCCCGGAACATCAAGCGCCAAACGTCTTGCAACTTGGCCGCGTAAATTTCGGCCTCTTCGGGTTTGCCGCTGAAGCCGATGTTTGCTTCTACGGTTTTTTCCAGCACTTGTGGATGTCGGGTCGCCATGGTGATGACCCAGTCGGCATCCGGGAAGGGATAGTCGTTGCCAAAACCGCGTGTCAGTTGCGGCCAAGCTTGGCGCAACTTATCGCCTGAGTAATCAAAGGCGCTCTGGTCGTGAGGGAAGGGTTTCCAGTTATCGGCGGCTACAGCGTTAAAGCTGCAGGCTGCAAGCAGGGCGATAAGAGTGCGGCGCATGGCGATGACCTGATTGTTGTAGTTATGGATGCGCCGATCATAGAGCGCCGCACGGCGTAACCCACCCATCCAAGGATGAGTTGCGCGGGTGATTGTCAGGTCAGATGTGTTACCGCCCGATCTTAAGCATGGCTGTCTTTGTGTTGGAACTGACGGCGGTATTGGTTGGGCGACAATTCCGTGTGCTGACGAAACAGCCGGGCAAAAAAGCTGGCGTCGTCGTACCCCACTTCGTAACTGATGGTTTTGATGCTTTTGCGGGTGGCGCTGAGCAAGCCCTTGGCGGTCTCGATGCGCAGCCTTTGCAGGTAATGCAGCGGTTTATCGCCGGTGGCCGTCTGGAAGCGGCGCATAAAGTTGCGGATGCTCATGCCGTGCTCGCGCGCAACATCCTCGAAGCGGAACTTGTCGGCGAAGTGGTCTTCTAGCCACTGCTGGATCTGCAGAATGGTCACGTCGTGGTGCAGTTTTTGCCCGCCAAAGCCGATGCGGCCGGGGGCATAGTTGCGCTGCACTTCATACAGGATGTCGCGCGCCACGCCTTGCGCCACGCTGGCACCGCAATAGCGTTCGATCAGGTAAATATACAAGTCGCATGCCGAGGTAACACCGCCTGCGCAATACAGGTTGTCGGCGTCGGACAGGTGCTTTTCCTGGTTGAGCAGCACCTTGGGAAAGCGCTCGGCAAACTCGTTAAAGAACCGCCAGTAAGTAGTCGCTTCCTTGCCATCGAGTAAACCAGCTTGCGCCATCCAGAATACGCCGGTGGCTTCCCCGCAGATGGCCGTGCCCGCAGCGTGACGTTGCTTGAGCCAGCTGAGCACCTGCGGGTGGCGCTGGCATAAGGCATCAAAATCATCCCAGAACGCCGGCAGGATGATCACATCGGCATCTGCCAGCGCGCCATCGACCGGAATCAGCACGTCGCTGAAACTGCGCACCGGTTGGCCGTCAGGGCTGACCAGGTGAATTTCAAAGGTCGGTGTCAGGCCCAGCCCCTGCTGTTTGCCGAAACGCAGGCTGGCCATATGAAAGAAATCCTTGGCCTGCATCAGCGTGGAGGCGAATACACCCTCGGTGGCCAGGATGCTGACGCGGCGCAGCAGTGCGGATGACGTGTTTGGCATATTTAGTATTCTTATTAAGGCTAAGTGGTCATGAGCTGGCTGGATCGTCTTATTTATTGGCGCTTGTGTCCAGTGTAACCAAGCGTTTGCTTGGCTAAAGTCGAGCCACGTTTAATCACGCCCACGAACAGGTGTAGTCATGATCCCAAGAACGATCTTCAGCTCCGAGCACGAACAGTTTCGCGACACAGTGCGCAAGTTTCTTGAGCAGGAAGCTGTGCCGTTTCATCACCAATGGGAAAAGGATGGCCATATCGACCGCGCGTTGTGGAACAAGGCGGGCGAGGCCGGCATGCTCTGCTCGCACATCCCTGAGGAGTACGGCGGCATGGCCGCTGATTTTCTCTACAGCACAGTGGTGATCGAGGAGGTCGGACGTTTGGGTTTGACCGGCATTGGTTTCTCTCTGCACTCGGACATCGTCGCGCCCTATATCCTGCATTACGGCACCGAGGCGCAGAAGCAGAAATACCTGCCCAAACTGGTGTCCGGTGAAATGGTCACCGCCATCGCCATGACTGAACCGGGTGCAGGCTCCGACCTGCAGGGCGTGAAAACGTCGGCGGTGCTGGACGGCGACGAGTATGTGATCAACGGCTCGAAGACCTTTATCACCAATGGTTTTCTTGCCGACCTCGTGATCGTCGTGGCCAAGACCGATCCGAAGGCCGGGGCCAAGGGCACCAGCCTGTTTCTGGTTGAGGCGGGCACGCCGGGCTTCTCCAAAGGCAAGCGTTTGGAAAAAGTCGGCATGAAGGCGCAGGACACCTCCGAGCTGTTCTTCCAGGACGTGCGTGTACCCAAGGAGAACTTGCTGGGTCAGGCCGGTATGGGCTTTGCCTACCTGATGCAGGAACTGCCGCAGGAACGGCTGACTGTCGGCATCGGCGCGTTGTCTTCGGCCGAGGCGGCGCTGAAGTGGACGCTCGATTACACCCGTGAGCGCAAAGCCTTTGGCAAGGCGGTGGCGGACTTCCAGAACACGCGCTTTAAGTTGGCAGAAATGGCCACGGAGATTCAGATTGGCCGGGTCTTTGTTGATCGTTGCCTTGAACTGCACCTGCAGGGCAAATTGGATGTGCCGACAGCGGCGATGATCAAATACTGGGGCACGGACCTGCAGTGCAAAGTGCTGGATGAGTGCGTGCAGTTGCATGGTGGTTACGGCTACATGTGGGAATACCCGGTGGCGCGTGCCTGGGCAGATGCGCGTGTGCAGCGCATCTATGCGGGTACCAACGAGATCATGAAAGAGATCATTGCGCGTTCGTTGTAATCATTTCTGAATTAAAAAAGCCCGGCGATTGCCGGGCTTTTTTATATCAATGAGCTGGTCAGGGGGCGGGGTTGGGCTGCGCCTTGTGGATGGCTTCAATGCCCGCCAGCACCTCGGCTGATAGCTTCAGGTCGCTGCTGGCCAGGTTGCTGTCTAATTGCGCCAGGCTGGTGGCACCGATGATGTTGCTGGTCACAAACGGCTGCGCGGTGACAAAGGCCAGCGCCATCTGCGCCGGATCAAGGCCATGTTCGCGGGCCAGCGCGACATAGCGTGCGCAAGCCGCCTCCGACTGCGGATTGGTATAGCGGGTAAAGCGGCTAAACAAGCTAATACGCGCATTGCTAGGCCGTGCGCCGTTTTCGTACTTGCCGCTGAGCATGCCGAATGCGAGGGGCGAGTAGGCCAAAAGGCCACATTGCTCGCGCATGGCAATTTCTGCGAGGCCCACTTCAAATGTGCGGTTGAGCAGGTTGTAGGGGTTTTGGATGGAAACGCTGCGCGCCCAGCCGCGCTGTTCGGCCAGTTGTAGAAATTTCATGGTGCCCCAAGGCGTTTCATTGGACAGGCCGATGTGGCGGATCTTGCCGGCCTTGACTTGCTCATCCAGTGCTTCGAGCGTTTCCTCAAGGGGCGTGAAGTCGCTGTCATGATGTTGATAGCCCAGTTGACCGAAGTAGTTGGTCGGTCGCTCTGGCCAGTGCAGCTGATACAGATCGATCCAGTCGGTTTGCAGGCGTTTGAGGCTGGCATCTAGGGCCGCAACAATGTGTGCACGGTTATGCTTGAGTTGGCCGTCACGAATGTAGCCAATGCCATTACCAGGGCCGGCAATTTTGCTGGCTAGCACCCAGTCGGCGCGATCACCGCGCTGTTTGAAGTAGTCGCCGATGATCTGCTCAGTCTTGCTGTAAGTCTCAGCGCGCGGCGGCACAGGGTACATTTCAGCGGTGTCGATGAAGTTGACGCCATACGCTTTAGCACGTGCAATCTGTGCCATGCCCTCGCTGGCCGTATTTTGCTCGCCCCAGGTCATGGTGCCCAGGCACAGGCTGCTGACCTTGATGTCGCTGCGGCCGAGTTGGCGGTAATCCATTGCAAGCTCCTCAAAAATGGTGGGTCGGTGTAAATCGTGTTGAAATTCTCCGCGCAATCTGCATAATTGCGCACCTCTTTCTGCAGTGGAAGTGATGCGCCGCCTGCCGAAGAATCTTGCCGTATTACGGACGCGCTGACCCGAGCCCCCGATAGCGCCTGTTTTCGGCTGCCTTTGACTTGTCAAAGTACGCACTATTCAGTAAGATCCGCCGTCTTATTTATCAGGGCGGCCCCTGAGGCTATAAAGAATGAAAACTTTTACTGCTAAACCGGAAACAGTTAAGCGCGACTGGTTTGTCGTCGACGCTGCAGGTCAGACCCTGGGTCGTCTGGCTACCGAAGTTGCAAGCCGTCTGCGTGGCAAGCACAAGCCTGAATACACTCCGCACGTTGATACCGGCGACTACATCGTCATCATCAACGCTGAGCAGATTCGCGTTACCGGTGCCAAGACCACTGACAAGATGTACTACTCCCACTCAGGTTTCCCGGGCGGCATCAAGTCGATCAACTTCGAGAAGTTGATCGCTAAAGCCCCTGAGCGCGTGATCGAGACCGCGGTTAAAGGCATGCTGCCGAAGAACCCGCTGGGTCGCGACATGTATCGTAAGCTGAAAGTGTATGCGGGCGCTGCTCACCCTCACACTGCTCAGCAGCCCCAAGAACTGAAGTTTTAACGGAATAGTTCATTATGTCGGCGACTCAAAATTACGGCACTGGCCGTCGCAAGACCGCAACCGCTCGCGTCTTCCTGCGCGCTGGTACTGGCAAAATCTCCATCAACAACCGTGAACTCGACACTTTCTTCGGTCGCGAAACTGCCCGCATGGTAGTTCGTCAGCCGCTGGAGCTGGTTGAGATGGTTGAGAAGTTTGATATTTACGTTACCGTTGTTGGCGGTGGTGTAAGTGGTCAGGCCGGTGCGATCCGTCACGGTATCACCCGCGCCCTGATGGACTACGACGAGTCCCTGCGTCCGGCACTGCGTAAGGCAGGCTTCGTGACTCGCGATGCTCGTGAAGTTGAGCGTAAGAAGGTTGGTCTGCGTAAAGCGCGTAAGCGTCCGCAGTACTCCAAGCGTTAATTCGCAGTCTGCGTTCCAAAAAACGCCCAGCTTCCTCGCGGAGTTGGGCGTTTTTTATGGGTCGTCATTGGTTGTGCGGCATCATGCCGCACGGGCCTATCCCTCGAATTGCAAGGGTTTGCGTCTGCTGGCAGTGGGTAATTACCTTGTCAGTAAAGGGGCTTTTCTTTACCATTTGAAAAATTTTGTGCGACTCGAAATTTACCTAGTATAGGCCTGACCAACAGGCCATAAAGCTGATGGGAGACGACTGAATGAGCAATGACGGCGTGAATGCAGGCCGGCGTCGCTTTCTGGTAGCAGCCACCTCGGTGGTGGGTGCTGCAGGAGCGGTGGGTGCCGCGGTCCCTTTTGTGGGGTCCTGGTTCCCTAGCGCCAAGGCTAAAGCTGCCGGGGCACCCGTTAAGGTGAACGTCAGCAAAGTTGAGCCAGGTCAGCAAATGGTTGCTGAGTGGCGCGGGCAACCGGTGTTTATTGTCCGCCGTACCGAGGAAATCCTCAGTAATCTGGGCAAGATCGAGTCGCAACTGGCTGACTTTGATTCAAAAGCATCTGTGCAGCCGAGTTATGTTGATCCCAAGACTCGCTCGATCAAGCCAGAAGTCCTTTTGCTTGTCGGCCTGTGTACTCACCTGGGTTGCTCGCCAGGCTTCCGCCCGGAAGTTGCACCTGCCGACCTCGGTGCCGACTGGGTAGGCGGTTATTTCTGTGCCTGTCACGGCTCGCGCTATGACCTGGCCGGTCGTGTGTACAAGGCGCAGCCAGCCCCTCTGAATCTGCCGGTACCGCCGCACACATACGAGTCTGATGACGTGATCATCGTCGGTGTGGATCAGGAGAAAGCATGATGAGTAAATTCATGGAATGGGTCGATGCGCGCTTTCCCGCGACCAAGATGTGGGAAGAGCATCTCTCCAAGTACTACGCGCCCAAGAACTTTAACTTTTTCTACTTTTTCGGTTCGCTTGCCCTGCTGGTTCTGGTTAACCAGATCGTAACGGGTGTCTGGCTGACGATGAGTTACACCCCGACCGCCGAGGGTGCGTTCGCTTCAGTCGAATACATCATGCGTGACGTCGAGTACGGCTGGATCCTGCGTTACATGCATTCCACCGGTGCTTCTGCGTTCTTCGCGGTGGTATATCTGCACATGTTCCGTGGCCTGCTTTATGGTTCTTACCAGAAGCCGCGCGAACTGGTGTGGATCTTCGGTATGCTGATTTATCTGATGCTTATGGCTGAAGCCTTCATGGGCTATCTGCTGCCTTGGGGCCAGATGTCCTACTGGGGTGCCCAGGTGATCATCTCGCTGTTCGGGGCTATTCCGGTAATCGGCGCGGACCTGACTCAGTGGATTCGTGGTGACTACCTGATTTCTGGTATTACCCTGAACCGCTTCTTTGCGCTGCACGTTGTGGCACTGCCAATCGTGATTCTGGGTCTGGTTGTGTTGCACATCCTGGCGCTGCACGAAGTAGGCTCGAACAACCCTGATGGCGTGGACATCAAGAAGTTCAAGGACGAGAACGGCAAGCCGCTTGATGGCATTGCTTTCCACCCTTACTACACCGTGAAAGATATTGTTGGTGTTGTGGTGTTCTTGTTTGTCTTCTGCTTTGTGCTGTTCTTCTTCCCGGAGATGGGTGGGTATTTCCTCGAGAAGCCGAACTTTGAAGCGGCCAACCCATTTAAAACGCCTGCACACATTGCCCCGGTTTGGTACTTCACACCGTTCTACGCGATTCTGCGTGCGGTGCCAGACAAGCTCTTAGGCGTAATCGCCATGGGCGCAGCCATTGCAGTGTTGTTCGTGTTGCCATGGCTGGATCGTAGTCCGGTTAAATCGATGCGTTACAAGGGTTGGATGAGCAAGGTTTGGCTGCTGATCTTCTGCATATCCTTTGTGATTCTGGGTGTGCTGGGTGTTCTGGCTCCAACCCCAGGCCGTACGCTGTTGTCGCAGGTATGTACCATCCTGTATTTCGCGTACTTCCTCTTGATGCCGTTCTATACCAAGTATGAGAAGACTAAACCGGTTCCGGAAAGGGTGACTGGCTAATGAAGAAGCTATTTGCTGCACTCATTTTTGCTGCAATGCCTGCGTTGGCGATTGGCGCTGCATCTGACTATCCGTTGGATAAGGCTAATGTTGATCTTAAGGATAAGGCTGCTCTGCAGGATGGCGCGCGCACGTTCGCCAACTACTGCATGGGTTGTCATGCTGCTCAGTACCAGCGCTATGAGCGTGTTGCCAATGACTTAGGTATTCCACACGAAGTCATGCTGGAGAATCTGGTGTTCACTGGTGCGAACATCGGTGACCACATGAAGATTGGCATGCAGGTGTCGGATGCCAAGTCTTGGTTTGGTGCGGCGCCACCTGACTTGACTCTAGTGGCGCGCGTGCGCGGCAACGACTGGTTGTACACCTACATGCGTACTTTCTATGACGACCCAAGCCGTCCATTGGGCGCCAACAATAAGGTATTCCCCAATGTGGGCATGCCTAACGTGTTGGTCGGTCTGCAGGGCAAGCAGGTTATTGGTTGTAAGCAGGTGCAAGTGGTTGAAAACGGCAAAAAGCAGTTTGATCCACTGACCGGCACACCCATCACCCATGAGGCCTGCGATCAGCTGACTGTCGTGCCAAAGACGGGTGAACTGAGCGCAGAAGAGTTTGATGAGAAGGTCCGCAATCTTGTGACTTTCCTCGCTTACTCAGCTAATCCGGTGAAACTGCAAAGCCAGCGTATCGGTACCTACGTATTGCTGTATCTTGCCTTCTTCTTTGTATTCGCCTATTTGCTCAAGCGTGAATACTGGAAGGATGTGCATTAATCCTTTGCAGCATTGTTACTAGCTCGCGCGCCCTTTTGGGGCGCGCTTGCTTTGTGCCCTGCCATTTCGGCGGTCCTTCAAGGAGGGCCGTTGCAAGTCCCGTCAAAAATTGCTCACGGCAATTTTTTCTGCTTCACATAACTTTATAAGCGAGGAGGATCGCCATGGGCGTGACCAATCGGTTGGCCTGCTACTCCGACCCCGCCGACCACTATTCCCACCGCGTACGCATTGTGCTCGCCGAGAAGGGTGTCAGCGCCGAGATCATCAGTGTCGAAAAGGGCCGCTATCCAGCCAAGCTGCTTGAGGTTAACCCTTATGCCAGTTTGCCTACTCTGGTGGACCGTGATCTGGCGTTGTATGAGTCAACGGTTGTGATGGAATACTTGGATGAGCGCTATCCGCATCCACCGCTGCTACCTGTTTATCCGGTGGCGCGTGCGAATAGCCGTCTGCTGGTGCATCGTATTCAGCGTGACTGGTGTGCTCAGGTCGACTTGATACTCGACCCGCGCAGTAAAGAGGCCGCACGTGCTGTGGCTCGCAAGGAATTGCGTGAGAGCCTGACGGGCGTTTCGGCGCTGTTTGCTGACAAGCCGTATTTTCTCAGCGAAGAAATGAGCTTGGTCGACTGTTGCTTGCTGCCTATCCTTTGGCGCCTGCCGATACTGGGTATCGAGTTGCCTAAGCCGGCTAAACCGTTGCTCGATTACATGGAGCGTCAGTTTGCCCGCGAGGCGTTTCAGGTCAGTCTTTCACCTGTCGAACGTGACATGCGTTAACTCAAGGAGCTGGTCATGAAGTCGAGCCGTCCTTATTTGGTGCGCGCCCTCTATGAGTGGATTGTGGATAACGATTGCACGCCGCATTTGCTGGTCGATGCGGAATATGTTGGCGTTCAGGTACCAAGCGGTTTCGCCAGCGATGGGCAGATCGTGCTGAATGTTTCGCCTACAGCTGTGCGCAATCTGCACATGGATAACGAAGCGGTGAGTTTTGAAGGCCGTTTTGCGGGTGTTCCGCAAAGCTTGTACATCCCGGCGGGCGCTGTGCTTGCCGTGTACGCCCGTGAGAACGGGCAGGGCATGGTTTTTGAGTCCGAGCCTTCCGCTATGGGGCGTGAGGAAATCGAAGATCCGGATGAAGAAGTTTCACCTGATGACGAGCCGCCGCGGCCTAGTGGCAGACCTAGTCTCAAGGTCGTCAAGTAAGACGTCGTTGAAGCTGCAGGTTTGCATGCAGTCGCAATAAAAAAATGGGCGCCGATGGCGCCCGTTTTTTTGTGCTTAGCGTGCAGTCAGTTGGTGTACTGAAACAGCTTCACGACCTTTTGTACGCCGGAAACACTCTGAACCAGGTTGGTTGCATGGTTGGCCTCAGCCTGCGACACCAGCCCGAGTAGGTATACGATGCCATTCTCGGTGATGACCTTGATCCTGCTACCTGGCACCGTGCTGTCTGCAAGCATCTGGGTTTTGATGCGGCTGGTGAGCAGTGAGTCATTGCTGCGAACCAGCAGCGAGGTGGGGTTTTGGATCTGCAGTTCGTTGTGTATTTTTTTGACGTTGTTGACCCGTCGCGCTGCCTGCTCGGCAATGCCTTTTAGGTCGTTACGAGGGGTTTGCCCCGCCAAGAGGACGACGCCGTTGTAGCTGGTGACGATGATGCGCGACGTTGGGCTGGTGAGATCAATATGCGCCCTGGCGATATTGGAGCTGACTTGTGAGGGGATGAACTGGTCGTCAATTTTGTTGCCGACGCTGCGATTGCCGCAGCCAGCCAAGACCAAGCTCAGTGCAAGAACAGCAAGAATCAGTGGTGAACGGGTCATTCTTCACTCCCAAACAATTGACTGTCGATCAGGTCGCACAGGCAGTGGATGGCCAGCAAGTGGACTTCCTGAATCCGTGCGGTAACTTTTGACGGTACGCGGATTTCCACGTCTTCCGGCAACAGCAGCGAGGCCATGCCGCCGCCATCACGGCCGGTCAGGGCCACAACGAACATCTCGCGATCGTGAGCGGCCTGTATCGCCTGGATAACGTTGGCCGAGTTGCCGCTGGTGGAAATTGCCAGCAGCACGTCGCCGGGTTGGCCGAGGGCGCGAATCTGTTTGGAAAAAACCTCGTTGTAGCTGTAATCGTTAGCGATTGAGGTGATGGTCGAGCTGTCTGTAGTCAGTGCGATCGCCGGCAGGCTTGGGCGTTCCCGCTCGAAGCGATTGAGCAACTCAGAAGAGAAGTGCTGAGCATCGCCAGCTGAGCCGCCATTGCCGCACGAAAGGATTTTGCCTTCGCTGAGCAAGGCCTGAACCATGACTTGGCTGCCCTGTTCGATAAAGGGAATGAGCACTTCCATAGCCTGTTGCTTGGTTTCAATACTGGCTTGGAACAGGTGGCGAATACGGGCTTGCATATCCATCGTAGATATAACCTTCAGTGTGGCGTCTGTTCAGGTATCAAAGGCGTTTTGAATCCAGTCCAGTTGCGCGGGGGCTTGGCCGTCGGCGTTTATGGCAATCACATCAAAGCGGCATGGGTACTTGGCCCAGCGGGATTCTTGTTGCAAAAAGAGTTGAGCAGCGCGGCTGAGTTTCTCACGTTTGCGTGCGTCTACGCTCGCTGCCGCGCCGCCCCAGGCGCTATAGCGCCGATAGCGAACTTCAACGAATACTACTGTATCGGCGTCGAGCATGACCAGATCGAGCTCGCCGAGGCGGCAGCGCCAGTTTTGCGCCAGCAGGCGCAGGCCGTGCTTTTCGAGATGCTGCCGAGCCATGGCTTCGGCAGCCTCACCGCGTTGTTGTGTGTTGATGCGCTCGCTCAAAGGCTGATGTCAGGCAGTGCCTGAACTTGGCCGTCGCGGAACTCAGCCCACGGCAACTGTCGCTCGATGCGTTGTGCTGGGCCAAGGCCCAGATTGCCGGATAAGCCTTGCAGGCGCATCTCCGGCAGTGCTTTGAGTTGACTCAGGCGTGGTGCCAGCTGAAAGGCGTCAGCACCCATGGCGTAGAGGCGGCCAAGGCTGCCAGCCGCTTGTGGCCATTGTGCGCTGGCTTGCTGGCGTAGCGGGTCATTAACGTTGAGCAGCCAGGGCGTCTCGCAGAACATGATGCCGTTGAGATCAACGTACTGGGCCTGATTAAAGATGCCGGTAAACAGGTGTGATGTGGCGTAAACCGGAACATCACCTGCATATTGGAAGGCCAGGGTAGGTTTGATCTGTTGGGCTTGCTGCGGTGTTGCGGCGAGAAAGATGAAATCTACATCGCGGCGCCGCGAAGGGGCGGCTGCAATGCTGCTACCCAGCGTGTTTTGCAGGCGCTTACTGCGCGCTTCACTTTCGCGCAGTTGGAACAGGTCGGCAATCTGGCGGGCCAGTTCAACCGGCTGATCGACGTGCTCGGCAGCGATCAAAGTTCCGCCTTGGGCTTGCCAGCTTTGCCGGAAGGCGGCAAGTACGCGATCCCCCCATTCACCGTTGGGCACCAGTGCAACAGCGCGGCGCATCCCGTCGGCCCACGCGCGGCGGGCAACTTCGCGCGCCTCGTCTTCGGCGGCAAGGCCGAATTGGAAGAGCTGCGCTGGACCTTCCTGATTGGTTTCGCTGTAGTTCAGGGCCAGGGTGGTGATCGGCAGTTGTTCGCGGCTGCTAAG
Organism: Pseudomonas sp. Ga0074129; assembly: GCA_001465025.1. Classification (GTDB taxonomy): domain Bacteria; phylum Pseudomonadota; class Gammaproteobacteria; order Pseudomonadales; family Pseudomonadaceae; genus Aquipseudomonas. The sequence continues at coordinate 51,923 of LNDO01000083.1, read as the reverse complement.
TTGGCTAACCAGATTTTTTTCCAGTGGGCCAATCACCAGCTGTACGCCAGCGGCTTGCGCTTGTGCATAAAACGCATCCATGGAGCCAATGCGCGAGCTGTCGAAGAATTGAATGTTGGGTGGGTTTTGACCGGCCTGTTGGGCTTGGTAGTGAGCGGCCATAAAGCCATCGCGCAGAGCACGTGCAACGCTGGCGAGTTGACCGTCTTGCGGTAGCAGTAGGGCTATTTCAGTCAGCGGCTGGCTGGAGAGTTTTTTCAGCTCGATGAGGGCTTGCGGTAGTTGGAGCGCCGCTGGATGCTGAGGGTTGGCGGCAACCCAGGCATCAACGGCTGCTTGTTGTTGTTCCAGCGTGCCGGCTGTTTTTGCGGCGCGGGCCAGGGCAAGCCAGCCATCAAGATCGGCATCGCCGCTGGCCTGTAAATCATCCTTTGCAAGATAGGAAACCAGTTCCCAGATGGTTTCCTGATTGTTCAATGCGCTTGCACCGCTCAGTAGCGGGGCAATGAATGCGCGCTCGCGTGCTGCTGCCAGGGATTGACCGGTGGCTTGCAGCGCTTTAGCGCGAACCAATTGGCTGCGTACCTGTTGCTCAACGGGCAGTTCGCCAAGCCGCTCCAGGCTAGGATGATTGAGTGCACGCAAGGCAGCCTTGGGTTTATTGCGCTGCATATCCAATTCAGCACGCAAGGTGCTGGCATAGATCTGCTGCGCAGGTTTGAGGCTGTCCAGTGAGACTTGATCGAGGATGCTGCCGGTGCGGGCGAAGTCATTCTCTTTATAAACCATGTCTGCCGCTGAGAGGCGCAGAGAGGCGGCTTGCTCGGCAGGGCTTTCTGCCGCCTGCTGCAGCAACTGTTCGATGCTGGCTTGCGGCGTGCGTGGCAGCTCGCCCAGCGTGGATGAAGGCTGGCTGGCGCAGGCGGCAAGCAAGCCCGCGAGGCAGATGACAAAAACCGGGCGAAGGCAGGCGATCATGTAAGCGTTCCTGATACTTGATCAAAATGAGTTCGAATTGTACCCAAGCGCGGGCGGTGGCGCGATGTTAGCGGGCTGAAACGGGCTACAATGCGCGCTTTACTGATTTTGAGGGCTTGTGCTGTGACCACTTCTGCCGCTGCAAACGCGCCTTTGGGCAGTCTTTATGTGGTGGCTACACCGATTGGTAACCTGGACGACATCAGTGCGCGTGCGCTGAATGTTCTACGCAGCGTTTCCCTGATCGCTGCTGAAGATACTCGTCATTCGGCGCGCTTGATGCAGCATTTCGGTATCCCCACGCCTTTGGCCGCCTGCCATGAGCATAATGAGCGCGACCAGGGTGGGCGCTTTCTGGCGCGCTTGCTGGCGGGTGACGATGTGGCACTGATCTCCGATGCCGGTACGCCGCTCATTTCCGATCCTGGCTATCACCTGGTGCGCCAGGCCCGTGCGGCAGGTGTCGCGGTGGTGCCGGTGCCCGGCGCGTGCGCCTTGATCGCGGCACTTTCGGCGGCAGGTTTGCCGTCTGATCGATTCATCTTTGAAGGATTTCTACCCGCCAAAGCAGCGGGTCGGCGCGCACGCCTTGAACATGTTAAGGAAGAGCCGCGCACCCTGATCTTTTATGAAGCCCCGCATCGTATTCTCGAGTGCCTACAGGACATGCAGGCCGTGTTCGGTGATGAGCGCCCGGCATTGCTGGCGCGTGAACTGACCAAAACCTTCGAGACGCTCAAGGGCATGCCCTTGGCTGAGTTGGCTGCCTGGGTGGCGGCGGATAGCAATCAACAGCGTGGTGAGTGCGTAGTGCTTGTAGCGGGCTGGCAGGCACCGGAAGGTGAAGAGGCAGTCAGTTCTGAGGCTATGCGTGTGCTGGATCTGCTTTTGGCAGAAATGCCGCTCAAGCGTGCGTCGGCATTGGCTGCAGAAATCACCGGGGTGCGCAAGAACTTGCTCTATCAGGTTGCGTTGGAACGGCAAAAAGACGTTTAAACCTTGTTCTAAAGGGCGCAGGTCGTTAACCTTGCCGGCGGAGAGTCGATCGGACAGTCGCTGCCTTCGCAAGAAGGGGGAGGAAAGTCCGGGCTCCATAGGGCGGAGTGCCAGGTAATGCCTGGGAGGCGTGAGCCTACGGAAAGTGCCACAGAAAATAACCGCCTAAGCGCTTCGGTGCCGGTAAGGGTGAAAAGGTGCGGTAAGAGCGCACCGCACGGCTGGTAACAGTCCGTGGCTAGGCAAACCCCACTCGGAGCAAGACCAAATAGGGTTCCATTGGCGTGGCCCGCGCTGGAACCGGGTAGGTTGCTAAAGGCGTGCAGTGATGTACGTCGTAGAGGAATGACTGTCCTCGACAGAACCCGGCTTACAGATCGACTCTCCACCTCTTCGCTTCACTGTTTTGCCTCCTTTCTAAGACCGAAAAAATCTTACTCTTAACAAACTACTTTAACTTTGAAGTTCAGCCTTCTGTGTGTGCTGGTTTTTGCGTTTTTACCCTCCTGTTTTCTCTCCGTTTTACCCCCCTGAAAGTTAGCTAAATCGCCGTCCTGTAAGGATTTTTCCCGCCAAGCGTGCCTTGACGGTGGGGCGTGTGCATTCCTATAGTGTGCGCGAGTGGTAAGAAGTGGCAGAAAGTGGGTTTCTTGGGCATGGAAAGCTAATAAAAAAGGGGAGTCGCGATCGTGTTTCGCGGAGCTAACGCCATCAGTCTCGACGCCAAAGGGCGGCTCGCGATGCCAAGTCGGTATCGGGATGAGCTCGTTTCGCGTTGTGCCGGCCAGCTTATTGTCACGATCGATGCGATTGACCCCTGCCTCTGTGTTTACCCGCTCGCCGAGTGGGAGCTGATCGAAGCCAAGCTCCGCGAACTCGCCTCCTTCCGTGAAGAAAACCGCCGCCTGCAGCGTTTGCTGATTGGTAATGCTGTTGACCTTGAGTTGGACGCCAGTGGTCGTTTTCTGGTGCCGCCACGCCTGCGTGAGTACGCCAAGCTCGACAAGCGCGCGATGTTGGTGGGGCAGCTCAATAAATTTCAACTGTGGGATGAAGATGCCTGGAATGCTGTGGCCGATGCCGATCTGGCAGCGATCAAGCAGCCCGGCGCTTTGTCCGACGAACTACGTGACCTGATCCTGTGACCATGACTAGCCATTTTCGCCATATCACCGTGCTGCTCGACGAGGCTGTCGAAGGGCTGGCTGTGCGTGCGAATGGTTGCTACCTCGATGGCACATTCGGGCGCGGTGGTCACAGTCGTCTGCTTCTAGAAAAGCTCGGCTCAGACGGTCGCTTGTTGGGCTTTGATAAAGATCCATTGGCCATCGCCACAGGGCAAACGCTGGCGGCCGAAGACGGCCGCTTTGTCGTTGTGCAGCGCAGCTTTGCCGAGTTGGGCGAGGAGCTGGCCCAGCGTGAACTGCAAGGTAAAGTCAGCGGCATTCTTCTCGACCTGGGTGTGTCTTCGCCGCAGTTGGATGATGCCGAGCGCGGCTTCAGCTTTATGAATGATGGCCCGCTGGACATGCGCATGAACCCGGATGCCGGCGTCAGTGCGGCCACATTTATTGCCAATGCTCCTGAGGAAGAAATTGCCCGGGTGTTTAAGGAATACGGCGAGGAACGTTTCGCCAAGCGCATGGCCCGCGCCGTGGTGCTGCGCCGTGCGGAACAGCCCTTTACCCGCACGGCTGATTTGGCGCAGGTGCTGACGGTGGCTAACCCCGCCTGGGAAAAAGGCAAAAATCCGGCTACCCGCGCCTTCCAAGGCCTGCGTATATACGTCAATAACGAGCTGGGCGATCTTGAGCGTGGCCTTGATGCGGCGCTGGATAATCTTGAAGTGGGCGGTCGTCTGGTGGTGATCAGTTTCCACTCGCTGGAAGATCGCATCGTGAAGCTCTTTATGCGCAAGCATGCCAAGGGCGAAATGGATACGTTGCCCCGCGACCTGCCGATTATTCCGAAGGCCTTTGAGCCTCGTTTGAAGCTGATCGGCAAGCCTGTCTTCCCGTCTGAGGCCGAACTGACAGCCAACCCGCGTTCACGCAGCGCCGTAATGCGCATCGCGGAGAAGCTGCGATGAGTGCACTGTTCGCCAAGCCGCTACCAGGCGGCAGCTTGATCATGTTGCTGCTGTTTGCGGCCGTATTGGTCTCGGCTGTGGCGGTTTCTTACAGTGCTCATTGGAATCGTCAGCTGCTTAACGAGCTGTATGCCGAGCTCAGCGTGCGCGACAAGGCCCAGGCAGAGTGGGGTCGGCTGATCCTTGAGCAAAGCACCTGGACTGCACACAACCGCATCGAATCCCTGGCGGCTGAACGTCTGGGCATGCGTATTCCGGATGCGGCCGAAGTTCGCATGGTGGCTCCATGATGGGACTGGAGGGCGCACTCTATCCATGGCGCTTCCGTCTGGTGCTGTTGGCGCTCGCGCTGATGGTGGCGGCAATCGTCTGGCGTATCGTCGACCTGCAGGTGTTTGACCAGAGTTTCCTGCAGGCCCATGGCGACGCACGCAGCGTCAGGCACATCCCGATTCCTGCGCACCGAGGTCTGATCACTGACCGCAATGGCGAGCCGCTGGCCGTAAGTACGCCGGTGACTACTCTGTGGGCCAATGGCAAGGAACTGCAGCAGGGCAAGGCGCGCTGGAATGAACTGGCCACTGCTCTTGGTCAAGAGCCTGCGGCCTTCAGCGCGCGGCTGCAAGCCAATGCCGAGCGCGAGTTCATGTACCTAGTGCGCGGCCTGACGCCTGAGCGTGGCCAGCGCATCCTTGATCTCAAAATGCCGGGTGTGTATGGCATTGAAGAATTTCGCCGTTTTTATCCGGCGGGTGAGGTTGCTGCCCATGTGGTGGGCTTCACCGACATTGACGACCAAGGCCGTGAAGGCATGGAGCTGGCTTTCGAAGAGTGGCTCGCGGGCGTGCCGGGTAAGCGCCAGGTGCTCAAGGATCGGCGCGGTCGGCTGATCAAAGATGTGCAAGTCGCGCAAAATGCCAAAGCCGGTAAAGCTTTGGCATTGTCGATTGACCTGCGCCTGCAATACCTGGCGCACCGCGAACTGCGTAATGCCGTGACCGAATTTGGTGCCAAGGCTGGCAGCCTGGTACTGCTCGACGTGCAGACCGGCGAAGTGCTGGCCATGGTCAATCAGCCGACCTACAACCCTAACAATCGCCGCAACCTGCAACCGGCAGCCATGCGTAACCGCGCGATGATTGATGTGTTCGAGCCAGGCTCAACCGTCAAACCGTTCTCGATTGCGGCTGCTCTGGGTTCGGGTCGTTGGACGCCGGAAATGACCGTAGATACTGCGCCGGGTAGCCTGCGCATTGGTCGTTACACCATCCGCGACGTATCACGCGGCGGCATGCTCAACCTTACGCAGATCCTGATGAAATCAAGCAACGTTGGGATCTCCAAGGTGGCCTTTGATATCGGTGCCGAACCCATTTATGCAGTGATGCAGCAGGTGGGTCTGGGCCAGGACACCGGCTTGAGCTTTCCGGGTGAGCGAGTGGGTAACTTGCCTAACTACCGCGTCTGGAGGCAGGCCGAGACTGCGACCCTGGCTTATGGCTATGGCCTGTCAGTAACCGCTGTGCAGTTGGCGCATGCGTATTCGGTGCTGGCCAACCACGGGCGCAATGTGCCGTTGTCGATGGTGCGACTGGACCGCGCGCCAGTATCCACGCAAGTCATTGACGAAGCGATTTCCAAGACGGTGTTGCACATGCTGCAAGCCGTGGTGGAAGAGCCCGGCGGTGGTGGTGCGCGGGCCAAAGTACCGGGCTACCACGTCGGCGGCAAAAGCGGCACCGCGCGCAAAGCCGCCACGGGCACTAAAGGCTATGTCGACAAGGCTTACCGCTCCTTCTTTGCCGGTGTCGCACCTATTGATAACCCGCGTATTGCTGCCGTGATCATGATCGATGAGCCGAGCGAAGGCGGCTATTACGGCGGCCTAGTGTCGGCGCCAGTGTTTGGCAAGGTGATGGCAGGTGCGCTGCGCCTGATGAACGTTGTGCCAGACAATCTGCCAGAGCCTGAGCCATTGAAAGTTGAAACGGCGGCCGTTGATCCTATTAAAGGAGGGCGCATCTGATGCCTATGCCCCTTAACCAATTATTACCGCAAGCGGCCAGTTCAACCCTGATTCGTGAATTGACCCTGGACAGCCGCAAGGTACGTCCGGGCGATCTGTTTCTGGCCGTTCCGGGTACTCAGCAAGACGGTCGCGTGCACATTAGCGATGCCATTGCTCGTGGCGCGGCCGCTGTCGCCTATGAAACTGAAGGCGCGTCGCCCATGACGGCGCAAAGTGCTGAGCTGATTGCCCTTAAGGGGTTGTCGCAGCAACTGTCAGCCATAGCCGGGCGCTTTTATGGTGAGCCAAGCCGTGGCATGCACCTGATTGGTATTACCGGCACCAACGGCAAAACCAGTGTTAGCCAATTGCTGGCGCAGGCCTTGGATCTGCTCGGCGAGCGCTGCGGCATTGTTGGCACCTTGGGCAATGGTTTTTATGGTTCGCTGGAGCAGGGCCTTCACACCACGCCGGATCCGATCGGTGTGCAGACCACTCTGGCGGATATGAAAAATGCCGGTGCCCGCGCCGTGGCCATGGAGGTGTCTTCCCATGGTCTGCATCAAGGGCGTGTTGCTGCGCTGGCTTTCGATGTCGCGGTGCTAACCAATTTGTCGCGTGATCATCTGGATTACCACGGTTCCATGCAGGCTTATGCCCAGGCCAAAGCTGCACTGTTTGCTTGGTCGGGTCTGCGCTGCCGTGTGCTCAACCTGGATGACACTTTTGGCCGTGAGTTGGCAGATGTTGAGCATGAGTCGCGCCTGATCAGCTACAGCCTGAACGATGCCGATGCCTACCTGTACTGCCGTGATGCGCAGTTCGACGAGCAGGGCGTGCGCGCCACGCTGGTTACGCCGCGCGGTGAGGGCATGCTGCGCAGTTCATTGCTCGGTCGCTTCAACTTGAGCAACCTGCTGGCTGTTGTGGGCGCGCTGTTGGGCCTGGATTACCCGCTGGATGAAATCCTCAAGGTGTTGCCGCAGTTGCAGGGGCCGATTGGTCGTATGCAACGCTTGGGCGGCATGGATAAACCGTTGGTGGTGGTGGATTACGCGCACACCCCGGATGCCCTGGAAAAAGTCCTCGAAGCCCTGCGCCCACACGTTAAAGGTCGGCTGCTGTGCCTGTTCGGTTGTGGTGGTGATCGCGACAGCGGCAAGCGTCCGCTGATGGCCGCCGTGGTTGAGCGCCTGGCGGACGCGGTGCTGGTCACCGATGACAACCCGCGCAGCGAAACGCCCGCACAGATTTTCAGCGACATCCGCGCTGGTTTTAGCGCGCCTGAAGCCGTGCAGTTCGTCCACGGTCGTGGTCCAGCCATTGCCCAGTTGATCGCCAGTGCCAGTGCCGATGACGTAGTGGTCTTGGCTGGCAAGGGCCATGAGGACTATCAGGAAATCAACGGCGTGCGTCAGCCGTTCTCCGATTTGGTCGAGGCAGCCAAGGCCTTGGCCGCTTGGGAGGTGACGCATGCTTAAGCCGATGTATTTGAGCGAAGTTGCAAGCACCCTGAACGCACAGGTGATTGGTGCAGATGTGGCTTTTGCTGCGGTCAGCACAGACAGCCGCGCGGTTGTGCCGGGCCAATTGTTTGTTGCCTTGGCTGGCCCACGCTTTGATGGCCATGACTACTTGGCAGAAGTCGCCGCCAAAGGCGCGGTGGCTGCCCTGGTTGAGCGTGAAGTCGTTGGTGCGCCATTGCCGCAACTGCTGGTCGCAGATACCCGTTTGGCCCTCGGCCAGTTGGGCTCGCTCAATCGTCAGGCATTCCTCGCGCCTGTGGTGGCCATTACCGGTTCCAGCGGTAAAACCACGGTCAAGGAAATGCTCGCCAGCGTTCTGCGCGAAGGCCTGCAAGGTCCGGTGCTGGCCACGCGTGGCAACCTGAATAACGACCTCGGCGCACCCCTGACCTTGCTGGAACTGGCACCCGAGCACGTGGCTGCGGTGATCGAATTGGGCGCTAACCACGTCGGCGAAATCGCCTACACCGTTAACCTGACCCGTCCGCATGTGGCTGTGTTGAATAACGCCGGCACGGCCCACGTGGGCGAGTTCGGCGGCCCAGAGAAAATCGTTCAAGCCAAGGGCGAAATCATCGAAGGGCTCAACGATGACGGTGTGATCGTGCTTAACCTCGATGACCGCGCCTTTGCCATTTGGCAGCAACGTGCGGCCGGGCGTCAGGTGCGTTCGTTTGCCCTGCAGAACTCTGCCGCTGATGTGTATGCCTCTGACTTGGCGCGCGACGTTCGCGGCTGCTCTGCATTCACCCTGCATTGCGCTGCGGGTGAAGCACGCATCCAACTCAATCTGCTGGGTGAGCACAACGTCGCCAATGCCTTGGCTGCTGCCGCCGCTGCGCTGGCAGTGGGGGTTGCGGTCAGCGCCATCAAGGTCGGACTGGAAGCGCTGCAACCGGTTAAAGGTCGCACGGTAAGCCAATTGGCCAACAATGGCCTGCGCGTGATCGACGACAGCTACAACGCCAACCCGACGTCCGTGTGCGCGGCCATCGATATCCTCGCCGGTCTTGCCGGGCGCCGCGTGCTGGTGCTGGGCGATATTGGCGAGCTTGGCGAATGGGCGGAGCAAGGCCATCGCCAAGTGGGTCAGCATGCCATCGGCAAGGTTGACGCACTGTATGCCGTTGGCCCGTTGATGGCCCATGCCGTGGCTGAATTCGGTGCTGCCGGTCGTCACTTCAGTGATCAGGCCAGCCTGATTGCAGCGCTGCAAGGCGAGCAGGGCGACACCACTGTTCTTATTAAAGGTTCACGCAGCGCGGCGATGGAAAAAGTCGTGGCGGCGCTGTGTGGCACATCCGGGGAGATTCACTAATGCTGCTGCTGCTGGCGGAGTACCTGCAACAGTTCCACAAGGGCTTCGCGGTCTTTCAGTACCTGACCCTGCGCGGCATTCTCGGCGTATTGACCGCGCTGGCGCTTTCGCTGTGGCTTGGCCCGTGGATGATCCGCACCCTGCAAATCCGTCAGATTGGCCAGTCTGTGCGCAACGACGGCCCGCAGTCGCATCTGTCGAAGAAAGGCACGCCGACCATGGGCGGTGCGCTGATTCTCACGGCTATAGCTGTCAGCACTTTGCTCTGGGCTGATCTGTCCAACCGCTACGTGTGGACCGTGCTGGCTGTAACCCTGCTGTTTGGGGCCATTGGCTGGGTGGATGACTACCGCAAAGTGATCGAGAAGAACTCCCGTGGCTTGCCAAGCCGCTGGAAGTATTTCTGGCAGTCAGTGTTTGGTCTGGGTGCGGCGATCTTCCTCTATACCACCGCGCAAAGCCCGGTAGAAACCACCCTGATTCTGCCAATGGTCAAAGACTTCGGCCTGGAGTTGGGCCTGGGCTTTATCGTGCTGACCTATTTCGTCATCGTCGGCTCCAGCAACGCGGTCAACCTGACCGACGGCCTGGATGGTCTGGCCATTTTGCCCACCGTCATGGTTGGCGGCGCACTGGGCATTTTCTGCTACCTGTCCGGTAACGTGAATTTCGCTGAGTACCTGTTTATCCCTTATGTACCGGGCGCAGGTGAGCTGATTGTGTTCTGCGCGGCCATGGTTGGCGCGGGGCTGGGTTTTCTCTGGTTCAACACCTACCCGGCGCAAGTGTTTATGGGCGATGTGGGCGCGTTGGCCCTCGGTGCGGCGCTGGGCACCATTGCTGTGATCGTGCGGCAGGAAATCGTCTTGTTCATCATGGGCGGCATTTTTGTTCTGGAAACCCTGTCGGTGATCATTCAGGTCGCCAGCTTCAAGCTGACCGGCAAACGTGTGTTCCGTATGGCCCCCATCCATCACCATTTTGAATTGAAAGGCTGGCCTGAGCCGCGCGTGATCGTGCGTTTCTGGATCATCACCGTGATTTTGGTGTTGATCGGCCTTGCCACCCTGAAGTTGCGTTGAGGACAGCATGAGCCTGATTGCTTCTGACCAATTCCGCATCGTTGTCGGCCTCGGCAAGAGCGGCATGTCCCTGGTGCGTTTCCTCGCACGCCAGGGCTTGCCGTTTGCCGTGGTCGACACCCGTGCCAACCCGCCGGAACTCGCCACCTTGCGTGAGCAGTTCCCGCAGGTGGAAGTGCGTTGCGGCGAACTGGATGTCGAGTACCTGTGCCGCGCCAGTGAGTTGCTGGTTAGCCCAGGCCTGGCCATCGCCACACCCGCTTTGCAAGCCGCTGCCGCACGGGGTGTGAAGCTGTCTGGTGATATCGACTTGTTTGCGCGTTATGCCAAAGCACCGATTGTGGCCATCACCGGCTCCAATGCAAAAAGCACCGTGACCACCCTAGTTGGTGAGATGGCCGTCGCGGCTGGGAAGAAAGTCGCTGTGGGCGGCAATCTGGGCACTCCGGCGCTGGATTTGCTCAGCGATGACGTCGAGTTGTACGTCATGGAGTTGTCGAGTTTTCAGTTGGAGACCACCGATCAGCTGAATGCCGAGGTGGCGACCTGCTTGAATCTCAGCGAAGACCACATGGATCGCTACGCCGATCTGCCGGCCTATCACCTGGCCAAGCACCGTATCTTCCGTGGCGCGCGTCAGGTGGTGGTCAACCGTGATGACGCCTTGTCTCGTCCTCTGGTCGCGGATCAGCTGCCTTGCTGGTACTTCGGTCTGGGCAAGCCTGATTTCAAACGCTTTGGTTTGCTGGAAGAAAACGGTGAGAAACACCTGGCCTTCCAGTTCGACACCTTGCTGCCCGTGCGCGAGTTGAAGATTCGTGGCGCGCACAATCAGTCCAATGCGCTGGCCGCCTTGGCGCTGGGCCATGCGGTGGGGCTGCCGATGGAGGCCATGTTGGCCACCCTGCGCCAGTTTGCTGGTTTGGCTCACCGTTGCCAGTGGGTCGGCGAGCGCCAGGCCGTGAGCTATTACGATGACTCCAAGGCCACCAACGTCGGTGCTGCGTTGGCCGCCATTGAGGGGCTGGGGGCGGATATTGCGGGCAAGTTGGTGTTGATCGCCGGTGGCGATGGCAAGGGTGCTGACTTCTCTGCGTTGAAGGCACCGGTCGGGCGCTTTTGCCGCGCAGTTGTGCTGCTGGGCCGCGATGCCGAATTGTTGGCTGACGCACTGGGCGATGCTGCGCCGCTGATTCGCGTGAAAACTCTGGAAGAAGCCGTAGCGCGCGCTGCCGAGTTGGCCGAGGCAGGCGACGCTGTGCTGCTCTCGCCCGCCTGCGCGAGCCTGGATATGTTCAAAAACTTTGAAGAGCGTGGGCGTCTGTTTGCCCAGGCCGTGGAGGGTTTGCGCTGATGCTAGCCCGCCTGCTCGCCGCACCTTCCCCACTGTTCAGCCGTCGTGGCATTGACCTGGACTTCCCCCTGCTCGCCGGTTGTCTGGCGTTGCTGGGGCTGGGGTTGGTGATGATTGCCTCGGCATCTTCGGAAGTAGCGGCGGCGCAAACAGGCAACCCGCTGTATCACATGATTCGGCATCTGATTTATCTGGCCATCGGCTTGGGTGCTGCGCTGGCTACCCTGCTGGTGCCCATGGCGCTGTGGCAGCGTTACAGCGGCGTGCTGCTGGTGGTGGCTGTGGTGCTGCTGGTGCTGGTGCTGGTGCCGGGGATTGGCCGTGAAGTAAACGGCGCACGGCGCTGGATCGGTTTCGGCATTTTCAACCTGCAACCGTCCGAGTTGGCCAAGCTGTTTAGCGTGATGTTTATCGGTGCGTACCTGGTTCGTCGGCAGACTGAAGTGCGGGAAAAACTCACCGGCTTTATCAAGCCGATGCTGGTGCTGGGCCCGATTGCAGCGTTGCTACTGGCCGAGCCAGACTTCGGCGCGACGGTGGTGCTGGTCGGCGCGGCCATCGCCATGCTGTTTCTCGGCGGCGTTAACTTGCTGCGCTTTATCCCGTTGGCCGCCTGCGTGCTGGGGCTTGGCGTGCTGGTGATGACCAGTCAGGCCTATCGCCTGGAGCGTTTGACCAACTTCGTTGACCCTTGGGCGGATCAATACGGTGCGGGTTATCAGTTGAGCCAGGCGCTGATCGCCTTTGGCCGTGGTGAGTGGTTTGGCGTTGGCCTGGGTAACAGTATCCAGAAGCAGTTCTACCTGCCGGAAGCGCACACCGACTTCGTCTTTGCCGTACTGGCGGAAGAACTGGGCATGATCGGTGCGTTGGTCACGGTCGGCCTGTTCGTGTTTGTCAGTGTGCGCGCTTTGTACATCGGTCTATGGGCCGAGAAAGCCAAGCAGTTCTTTTCGGCCTACATGGCCTACGGGCTGGCGTTTTTGTGGATCGGCCAGATTCTGATCAACATCGGCGTGAATATCGGCCTGCTGCCAACCAAAGGCCTGACCCTGCCGTTCCTCAGTTACGGTGGTAGCTCGCTGGTGGTGTGCTGCATCAGCCTGGCGCTGTTGCTGCGCATCGAATGGGAGCGCCGCACCCACTTAGGGTTTGAAGACTACGAATTCAGTGAAGCCGACTTCTTCGATGGCCCGGCCAGTGAGGAGGTGCGTCATGCGCGGTAATGTCTTGATCATGGCAGGCGGTACTGGTGGCCACGTATTCCCGGCACTGGCTTGTGCCCGCGAGTTCAAGGCGCGTGGTTACAGCGTGCATTGGCTGGGCACGCCGCGTGGCATTGAGAACGAACTGGTGCCAGCCGCTGAGCTGCCGCTGCACTTGATCGACGTCACGGGCCTGCGCGGCAAGGACAAATTGTCGCTGCTCAAAGCGCCGTTTCAGTTGATTAAGGCGCTGTTCCAGGCGCGCAAAGTGATGCGCGAACTGCAACCAGTGTGCGTCTTGGGCATGGGCGGTTATGTCACAGGCCCAGGCGGGCTGGCCGCGCGACTGAGTGGCGCGCCGCTGATCATCCACGAGCAGAATGCCGTCGCCGGGACTGCTAACCGCAGCCTGGTGCCGTTTGCCAGCCGTGTCTGCGAAGCCTTCCCGGATACCTTCAGCAACAGCGCCAAGCGCCGCACCACCGGTAACCCGGTGCGTGAAGAGCTGTTCCTGGAAACCCCGCGCGATGCGCTGCGCAATCGCCAGCCGCGTTTGCTGGTACTCGGTGGCAGCCTGGGGGCTGAGCCGTTGAACAAATTACTGCCAGAAGCACTGGCGCTGCTGGCCAATGAACTGCGTCCTGAAGTGTTTCATCAGGCTGGCAAGCAACATGATGCGATTACCGCTGAACGCTATCGCGCGGTAGGCGTCGAAGCGCAGGTCGCGCCGTTCATCAAAGACATGGCGCGCGCCTATGCCTGGGCGGATCTGGTGATTTGCCGCGCCGGCGCGCTGACTGTCAGCGAGTTGGCCGCCGCAGGGCTGCCGGCGTTCCTCGTACCGCTACCACACGCGATCGACGATCACCAAACGCGTAATGCCCATTACCTGGCCAGTGCCGGCGCTGCCGTGCTGTTGCCGCAACGTACCACTGACGCCGCCGCACTGGCCGCGCAGTTGACTGAGGTTTTGATGCACCCCGAACAACTTACCCGTATGGCGCAGACGGCTCGTCGTCTGGCCAAGCCTGATGCAACCCGCACCGTTGTCGATATCTGCCTGGAGGTGGCCCGTGGCTAAGTCTCCCGCCGCTGCACGTTCAGAAATTCGCCGTATGCGCCGCATTCGTCGCATCCACTTTGTGGGCATCGGCGGCGCCGGCATGTGCGGTATAGCCGAAGTGCTGCTCAACCTCGGTTATGAAGTGTCCGGTTCCGATCTGAAAGCTTCGGCTGTGACCGAGCGCCTGGAAACCTTTGGTGCGCAGATTTTCATCGGCCACCGCGCTGAAAACGCCGAGCAAGCTGATGTGCTGGTGGTGTCCAGTGCAATCAACACCAGCAACCCGGAAGTGGCCACGGCACTTGAGCGTCGAATTCCTGTGGTGCCGCGTGCCGAAATGCTCGCCGAGCTGATGCGCTACCGCCACGGTATTGCCGTGGCCGGCACCCATGGCAAAACCACTACCACCAGCCTGTTGGCCTCGGTGTTTGCCGCCGGCGGTCTGGACCCGACGTTTGTGATCGGTGGTCGCTTGAATGCGGCGGGCACCAACGCTCAGTTGGGCAGCAGCCGTTACCTGATCGCTGAAGCCGATGAGAGTGACGCCAGCTTCCTGCACCTGCAGCCGATGGTCTCGGTGGTCACCAACATCGACATGGACCACATGAGCACCTATGGCGGTGACTTCAATAAGTTGAAGAAAACCTTCATCGAGTTCCTCCACAACTTGCCGTTCTATGGTCTCGCCGTGCTGTGTGTGGACGATCCAATCGTGCGTGAAATTCTGCCGCAGGTGGCGCGTCCAACCGTGACCTACGGCTTTGATGAAGACGCAGACGTGCGCGCCATCAATATCCGTCAACAAGGCATGCAAACTTTCTTCACCGTGCTGCGCAATGGCCGCGAGCCGTTGGATGTGTCGGTGAACATGCCGGGCAACCACAACGTGCTGAACGCCCTGGCCACTATCGCCATCGCCAGCGACGAAGGCATCAGCGATGAAGCCATCGTGCAAGGGTTGTCGCAATTCCAGGGTGTTGGCCGGCGCTTCCAGGTCTATGGCAACTTGCCGGTAGAGGGCGGTAGCGTGATGTTGGTTGACGACTATGGTCACCACCCGCGTGAAGTAGCAGCAGTCATCAAAGCCGTGCGCGGTGGTTGGCCGGAGCGTCGCTTGGTGATGGTCTATCAGCCGCACCGTTTCAGCCGTACCCGCGACCTGTACGACGATTTCGTTCAGGTGCTCGGTGATGCGCAGGTGTTGTTGCTGATGGAAGTTTATCCCGCTGGCGAAGCCCCGATTCCTGGTGCGCAAAGCCGCAACCTGTGCCACAGCATCCGCCAGCGCGGCAAGCTCGACCCTATCTACATCGAGCGCGGTGTAGACCTTGCGCCGATCGTCAAACCCTTGCTGCGCGCCGGTGACATTCTTCTTTGCCAAGGTGCCGGTGATATCGGTGGCCTGGCTCCGCAATTGCTGCAAAGCCCTTTGTTCGCCTCAACTGGCGGCGAGTTATCAGAGGTGGCGAAATGAGTGCTGTCAGCCTGCAATCACAATTCCCGGTCAACGCCTTCGGTCGCGTGGCTGTGCTGTTCGGCGGCAAGAGTGCTGAGCGTGAGGTTTCCCTGAAGTCGGGTAATGCCGTGCTGGGCGCGTTGCTCGATGCTGGCGTGGACGCGTTTGGCATTGATGTGGGTGATGACCTGCTGCAACGCCTGAGTGCCGAGAAAGTCGACCGCGCCTTTATCGTGCTGCACGGTCGCGGTGGTGAAGACGGCTCGATGCAGGGCTTGCTGGAGTGCGCCGGGATTCCTTACACCGGCAGCGGCATTCTTGCGTCGGCGCTGGCCATGGACAAGCTGCGCACCAAGCGTGTGTGGTTAAGCCTCGGTCTGCCTACGCCCAAACACGCCGCGCTGGCCAACGAGGCAGATTGTCACGCGGCCGCTGCCGAGTTGGGCTTCCCGTTGTTCGTCAAACCGGCGCATGAAGGTTCCAGCATCGGCATGGCCAAGGTCGGTGATGTCGACGCGCTGATTGCTGCCTGGAAGGATGCCAGCCGCTACGACTCGCAGGTGCTGGTCGAGCAGATGATCGCAGGTCCTGAATTCACCATCGCCATGTTGCGTGGCCAGGTGCTGCCGCCGATTGCGTTGGGCACCTCGCACAGCTTCTACGACTACGACGCCAAGTACCTGGCCAATGACACCCAGTACCGTATCCCGTGCGGCCTGTCGGCTGAGAAAGAAGCCGAACTCATGGACCTCACTGCCCGCGCTTGCGAAGCCGTAGGCACCCAGGGCTGGGCACGTGCGGACGTGATGCAGGATGCCGAGGGCCAATTCTGGCTGCTGGAAGTCAACACCGTGCCGGGCATGACCGACCATAGTTTGGTGCCGATGGCAGCCCGCGCGGCGGGTCTTGATTTTCAACAGTTGGTGTTGGCGATTCTGGCCGACAGTCTTGAGGCGAGGGGTTAAACCATGACCGCTGCGCTGCGTCACCCGCCAGGCTCGAACCGCGCTCCCGTGCGCGGCAAGCCTGTGCCGCGTGGCGCCAGCCGGATGGTCGCCAAGGAACCGATCAGCCTGCGCATGAGCCTGCCCAAGGCCCGTGTTGACGGTGCCAAGGTATGGCTTAAACGCATCAGCTGGCCAGTGCTGCTGCTCGCACTGGGTTACGGCGCGTATGAACTTTCGCTGCGCGCACTGCCGTATGCCGATCAGCCGATTGCGCGCATCAGCGTCGAGGGCGATCTCAGCGTCGTCAACCAGCAAGCCGTGCAGCAGCGTATTGCGCCCTATGCCACGGCCAGTTTCTTCAAGGTTGACCTGCTTAGCCTGCACCGTGAGCTGGAAATGATGCCTTGGATCGCCAGCGCCCAAGTGCGCCGCGTATGGCCCGATCAGTTGGTGGTGCGCCTGGAAGAGCAGTTGCCGATTGCTCGCTGGGGCGACGAAGCATTGTTGAATAATCAGGGCGAAGCGTTTGCCCCGCAGGAAGTGAGTAATTACCAGCACTTGCCGCAGCTTTATGGTCCTAAGCGGGCCCAGCAGCAAGTGATGCAGCAATACCAAGTGCTCAGCCAGATGCTGCGGCCTATGGGCTTTTCCGTGGCGCGTTTGGAGTTGCGTGAACGTGGCAGTTGGTTCTTGTCGACCGGGCAAGGCATCGAAGTGCTGCTGGGCCGTGACCATCTGGTGGAAAAAATGCGCCGCTTCTCGGCCATATACGACAAGGCCTTGAAAGAGCAACAAACGAATATTGCGCGGATCGATCTGCGTTATGCCAACGGCCTGGCCGTGGCATGGCGAGAGCCGGTAGCGCCCGCAGCGGCTGAAGCCGCTGTCGTGCAGTGAATCAGGAGAAGATGAAAGCCATGGCAAACGTGCAGAGCGGCAAGATGATCGTCGGTCTCGATATCGGCACCTCCAAGGTGGTGGCGCTGGTTGGCGAAGTGAATGCTGACGGTCAGTTGGAGATCGTTGGTATCGGCACTCATCCATCGCGCGGCTTGAAAAAGGGCGTGGTGGTGAATATTGAATCCACCGTGCAGTCGATTCAGCGCGCAGTGGAAGAGGCCCAGCTGATGGCCGGCTGCCGTATCCACTCCGCGTTTGTCGGCGTGGCGGGCAACCATATCCGCAGCCTTAACAGCCACGGCATCGTCGCCATTCGTGATCGTGAAGTCAGCCCGGCCGATCTGGAGCGCGTACTCGACGCTGCCCAGGCTGTCGCCATTCCGGCCGATCAGCGCGTGCTGCACACCCTGCCGCAGGATTACGTGATCGATAACCAGGAAGGCGTGCGTGAGCCACTGGGCATGTCAGGCGTGCGCCTAGAAGCCAAAGTGCACGTCGTTACCTGCGCTGTGAACGCCGCGCAGAACATCGAGAAGTGCGTGCGCCGCTGCGGTCTGGAGGTGGATGACATCATCCTGGAGCAACTGGCATCGGCCTATGCCGTGCTCACTGACGATGAGAAAGAGCTGGGCGTGTGCCTGGTTGACATCGGTGGCGGCACCACCGATATCTGTATTTTCACCGAAGGCGCAATCCGCCACACCGCGGTGATCCCGATTGCTGGCGATCAAGTCACAAATGACATCGCTATGGCCCTGCGCACGCCAACGCAGTATGCCGAAGAGATCAAGATTCGATATGCTTGCGCATTAGCCAAACTGGCCGGTGCAGGCGAGACCATCAAGGTGCCGAGCGTCGGTGATCGTCCGCCGCGCGACCTGTCGCGTCAGTCCCTGGCTGAAGTGGTTGAGCCGCGTTACGACGAGCTGTTCACCCTGATTCAGGCTGAACTGCGCCGCAGCGGCTACGAAGATCTGATTCCCGCCGGCATCGTGTTGACCGGTGGCACCGCGAAAATGGAAGGCGCCGTCGAGTTGGCCGAAGAGATTTTCCATATGCCGGTGCGCTTGGGCGTGCCGCAAGGTGTCAAAGGATTGGCCGACGTTGTGCGTAACCCCATCTATTCCACCGGCGTAGGCCTGTTGCTGTATGGACTGCAAAAGCAGGCCGACGGCTTATCCATGTCTGCGCTGGGCAATTTTAGCGACGAACCCAAACAACCTGTCTTGGAACGGCTTAAACGCTGGATCCAGGGCAATTTTTGATTTTGCAGTAGGCGTTATAACTAGAAAGTAAAAAGGAGAGGGAAATGTTCGAACTCGTAGACAGCGCTCCAGCTAGTGCAGTTATCAAGGTCATCGGCGTGGGTGGCGGCGGCGGTAATGCCGTTAATCACATGGCGAAAAACAACATTGAAGGCGTGGAATTCATTTGCGCCAACACGGACGCACAAGCGCTGAAAAACATTGGTGCACGCACTGTGCTGCAACTGGGCACTGCAGTGACCAAAGGGCTTGGCGCCGGTGCCAATCCAGAAGTTGGCCGTCAGGCGGCCATGGAAGATCGCGAGCGTATCGCTGAAGTGCTGGCCGGCACTGACATGGTCTTTATCACCACTGGCATGGGCGGCGGTACCGGTACCGGTGCAGCCCCTGTAATTGCCCAAGTGGCCAAAGAAATGGGCATTCTCACCGTTGCGGTGGTGACCCGTCCGTTCCCGTTCGAAGGCAAGAAGCGCATGCTGATCGCCGAAGAAGGTATTCGCGCATTGTCGGAAAGCGTCGACTCGCTGATCACCATCCCGAACGAAAAACTGCTGACCATCCTCGGCAAAGACGCCAGCCTGCTGTCGGCGTTCGCCAAGGCGGACGATGTACTGGCCGGTGCTGTGCGCGGTATCTCCGATATCATCAAACGTCCGGGCATGATCAACGTCGACTTCGCTGACGTGAAAACTGTGATGAGCGAAATGGGCATGGCGATGATGGGTACTGGCTGCGCCAGCGGTCCTAACCGTGCACGTGAAGCCACCGAAGCGGCGATCCGCAACCCGCTGCTGGAAGACGTCAACCTGCAAGGCGCGCGCGGCATCCTGGTGAATATCACAGCCGGTCCTGACCTGTCCCTGGGTGAGTACTCCGACGTCGGTAACATCATCGAGCAGTTCGCCTCCGAGCACGCCACCGTCAAGGTTGGCACCGTGATCGATCCGGACATGCGCGACGAACTGCACGTAACCGTGGTCGCTACAGGCCTGGGTGCGCGCATCGAGAAACCGGTCAAAGTGATCGACAATACTGTGCAAGTGGCCGCCAGCTCCAGCAGTCAGGCAATGCCAGCACGTGGCGAGCAAAGCGTTAATTACAAAGACTACGAGCGTCCGACCGTGCAACGTCAAAGTCACGGCGGTGCAGCAACGGCAGCCAAACTGAACCCGCAGGATGACCTGGATTATCTCGATATCCCGGCTTTCCTTCGTCGTCAGGCTGATTGATGAAATGTATCAGGAGTATCTGGGTGATTGGTGTTCAGCAAAGGCCGGTTCTGCTATCATCGCCGGCCATTGTTGAAAACTATTCGCAACTAGTGCTATAGCGGCCCAAGCCATGATCAGACAACGCACCCTGAAGAACATTATCCGCGCCACTGGCGTTGGCCTGCATTCCGGGGAGAAGGTATACCTGACCCTGAAGCCGGCACCTGTGGACACCGGTATCGTGTTCCGTCGTACCGACCTTGACCCTGTCGTGGAAATTCCCGCGCGTGCAGGCAATGTCGGTGAAACCACCATGTCGACCACGCTGGTCAATGGTGATGTCAAGGTGGATACGGTAGAGCACCTGCTTTCGGCCATGGCTGGCCTGGGCATCGATAACGCCTATGTCGAGCTCTCCGCGTCCGAAGTCCCGATTATGGATGGCAGTGCGGGTCCCTTTGTATTCCTGATTCAATCAGCGGGTCTGCAAGAGCAGGAAGCCCATAAGAAATTTATCCGGATTCTTCGTGAGGTTACGGTGGAAGAGGGCGACAAGCGCGCCACTTTCGTGCCTTTTGATGGTTTCAAGGTCAGTTTCGAGATCGATTTCGATCACCCGGTTTTCCGCAATCGCACCCAATCGGCCAGCGTTGATTTCTCTAGCACCTCCTTTGTGAAAGAAGTCAGTCGCGCCCGTACCTTTGGTTTTATGCGTGATATCGAGTTCCTGCGTTCACAAAACCTGGCACTCGGCGGCAGCGTAGATAACGCCATTGTGGTAGACGAATTCAGCGTGCTGAACGAAGACGGCCTGCGTTATGAGGACGAGTTTGTTAAGCACAAGATTCTCGATGCCATCGGCGATCTGTACCTGCTGGGCAACAGCCTGATTGGCGAGTTCAAGGGTTTCAAATCAGGGCACGCGCTTAACAACCGCCTGCTGCGCACCTTGATTGAGCAAACCGATGCATGGGAAGTCGTGACGTTTGACGACCCCAACACCGCGCCAATCTCTTACATGCGCCCGGTTGCGGCGGTGTAACGCAACATTCTCCTTTTTTGCTTTTGAAGGCCACCTCAGGGTGGCCTTTTTTTATCTTGACCCTACCCCAATAGCACGGGACAAACTGTGGGTCTTAATTTCATCCAGAGGTATTTCGCGATGTCAGCAGCAAGCATTCATACATTTCGGGTCGAAGGCATGACTTGTGATCACTGTATTAAAGCCGTCACTGAGGCTGTTCAGGCGCGTGATGCAAGTGCTGAGGTGAAGGTCAAGCTGCAGGGCGGTGAGGTGCGGGTTGTCAGCAATTTGCCCAGCGATGAGTTGATTGTGGCGATTGCAGAGGCGGGTTATTGCGTTGGCTTGTCCTAACCCGTCAGTTTGGGGTTGGCCAATCGCGGATCAGTCCACGAAAGCAGGCATCAACCAAAGGCGCAGTATCGCAAAGCGGGTCGAACAGGTTGTTGTCGCGCAGCCAGTCATGAAACAGGCCGACAATTAAGCCGTGCACCGCTCGAGCTGCCAGGCGCGGGCTCATGCCATTGTGCAGGCGCGGTTGGATTGCCGGGCTGCTGAATTGCTGCTCGCAGAGTTCGATAAAAAGGTTGATGAAGGCTTCGTGGCGTTTCTCGGCCTCGCGCAACTCCTCGGTAAACTCGCAGCGGCGCAGCAAAATCGTAAAAATACGGCGTTTTTGATCATCGCGTGCCAGGTTACTGATGGCGTCGATGCACACAGTACGCAACGTCAGTAGCGGGTCATGTTCAGGGCAGCCGCGCATGCGTTCAGCCAGTTGCTCAGGCGGAAGGCGCACCTGGTTAAGCATGGCGTTGAACAGATCGGCCTTGTTAGCAAAGTGCCAATACACCGCGCCGCGCGTAACGCCAGCATGTCGGGCGATATGTTCGAGGCTGCTGTTGGCGACGCCCTTCTCCAGAAACAACGTTTCAGCGGCCTGCAAGATGGCAATGCGGGTTTTCTCGGCTTCTTCTTTGGTTCGGCGCATGGCGGCAGGCGTATTACTGGCTAGTCTCAAGCGCTGAGTGTAATTAAGTTAAGCGCAATGTTCTATTTACAAACAGTTGTGTATGTAACTAGCATTGTCCGTCTCAAACGTCGTGCCTTGCGTTTATCTGGAGACATCCATGTTCCTTGCCCGCCCCCTATCCGCTGCAGCCCTACTTGCGTTGGTGGCTGTCATACCTGCGCTGCAGGCTGCCGATGCACCCCCCGCCCCTGAAGTGGTGGTCGAAACCGTTCAGGTGCAATCCCTGCCGCTCGAACTGGAGTACTCCGCGCGCACTGCAGGATTCCGCGAAGTTCAGGTGCGTGCACAGGTCAGTGGCATTTTGCAGGAGCGCACTTACCGCGAGGGTAGCCAGGTCAAGCAGGGGCAGGTGATGTTCCGCATTGACCCGCGCATCTACCAAGCCGCACTGACGCGGGCCAAGGCCGCGCTGGCGCAAGAGCAGGCGCGCTACCGTCAAACTGAGCGTGACCTCAAGCGCATCCGTGAATTGCAGAAAAAGGGCTTCGCCAGTGAGAGTGAACTGGACAACGCCATTTCCAACTTTGAGCAAAGCAAAGCCAATATCCAGGCCGCCGAGGCCGAGGTGATGTCCAAGCAGATTGACTTGGATTACACCACGGTTAAAGCGCCGATTTCCGGTATCACCAGCAAAGAAACCGTCTCTGAAGGCAGCCTGATGGTGGCCGGTGATCCGAATGCCAGCCTGCTGAGCAACATCACTCAACTCGACCCCATCTACGTCAACTTTGCCGCCCCGGATTCGGATGTGGAAAGCGTGCGCAGCGGCCTGCAGAACGGCAGCCTAGTGTTGCCCGAAGACGGCAAGATGAGTGTGCAGATCACCTTGGGCGACGGCTCGGTTTACCCGCTTGAGGGCAAGGTCGACTTCACCGACAGCCTGGTTGATCGCACCACAGGGGCCGTCAGCTCCCGCGCAGTTGTACCCAACCCCGAACAAACCTTGCTGCCTGGTCAGTTTGTTCGTGTGCGTGTCTTGGGTCTGAGCATTCCCAATGCCATGACCCTGCCTGAGCGTGCGGTTGCTCAAGGTCCCGGTGGCACCTTTGTCTATATCGTTGATGACGCTGGGATTGCACGTATGCGCCAGGTAACAACCGGGCACACCGCCAAGGGCCGCTGGGTAATTGTCTCGGGCATCAGTGCTGGTGATCGGGTTATCGTCGAAGGCCTGCCTAAGGTGCGACCCGATACCCCTGTGCGTATTGCCGCCCCCGCCGCCAATCCCGCTTAAGGAGCGTCTGCCGTGATCTCACGCTTCTTTATCGACCGTCCGGTGTTTGCAGCGGTCATCTCGATTGTCATCGTACTGGCCGGATTAATGGCCATGCGTACGCTACCCATCGCCCAGTATCCACAGATCCTGCCGCCGCAGGTCTCGGTCACGGCCAGCTATGCCGGTGCCAGTGCTCAGGTGATCGCTGAAACCGTCGCGGCGCCGCTGGAGCAGTCAATCAACGGCGTGGAGGGCATGATTTACCAGCAGTCCAACTCGGGCGGTAACGTCATGAGTTTGTCGGTGTACTTCGAAGTGGGCCGCGACCCCGATCAAGCCACCATCGACGTCAACAACCGGGTGCAGGCCGCACTGGCCAAGTTGCCTGAAGAAGTGCGCCGTCAGGGCGTCAAGGTGCAGAAGAAGTCGTCCGACATTCTTCAAGTCGTGACGTTGTATTCGCCGGATGGCTCGCGTGACCCGGTGTATATCAGCAACTACGCGTTGATCAACGTGATCGACGAACTCAAGCGCCTGCCGGGTGTGGGCGACGTCAGCCAGTTCGGCTCCAAGGACTACTCCATGCGCATCTGGCTGCGGCCCGATAAGCTGGCGCAGTTCAACCTCACGCCAACGGATGTGGTCAACTCGATCCGTGAGCAGAACTCGCAGTTTGCTGCGGGCAGCTTTGGTCAGCAGCCACTCAAGCAGGAGCAGGACTTTACTTATACGGTGACCACGCAAGGGCGGTTTACCGACCCGAAAGAGTTTGAAAATGTCATCCTGCGAACCGACGAAACTGGCGCCAGCCTGCTGCTCAAAGACGTCGCACGCATTGAATTGGGGGCTCAGGATTATTCGCTGATGACCTCGCTCAACGGCCAGCAAAACGCCGCGTTTGGCGTGTATTTGCAGCCGGGTGCCAACGCCCTGGACACCGCCGAGGCGGTCAGTACCACCCTGGAGCGTCTGTCCAAGACCTTCCCCAGCGGCATGACCTACAAGGTGCCCTACGACACCACCAAGTTTGTGCAAGTCTCGATTGAAGAGGTGATCCATACCTTCTTCGAGGCCTTGGTGCTGGTGGTGTTGGTGGTCTTTATCTTCCTGCAGAACTGGCGTGCCACGCTGATTCCGGTGCTGGCCATTCCTGTGTCCTTGGTCGGCACCTTTGCCGGTATGTACATGCTCGGGTTCTCCATCAACCTGCTGACCTTGTTCGGCATGGTGCTGGCCATCGGTATTGTGGTGGACGATGCCATTGTGGTGATTGAGAACGTCGAGCGGGTGATGGCCACCGATAAGGTCGGCCCACGTGAAGCCACCATCAAAGCCATGGAGGAGGTAACCGGGCCGATCGTTGCGATCGTATTGGTACTCTGCGCGGTGTTTGTGCCGGTGGGCTTCCTCGGCGGCTTGGCCGGGGAGATGTATAAACAGTTCGCCATCACCATTGCTGTATCGGTGGTCATCTCCGGCATTGTCGCTCTGACGCTAAGCCCGGCCCTTTGTGCCTTGCTGCTCAAGCCCGGCCACCACGAACCTGCCGCGCCGTTTCGGGCCTTCAACCGCGTGTTCGATAGGCTGACCAATGGCTATACCGCTGGCGTGCGTTTCTTCCTTAAGCGTTCGGCTGTTGGGCTGCTGCTGTTTGGCGTGATGATTGTGCTGATGGTGATGCTGTTCAACCGCGTGCCCAGCTCGCTGGTGCCCAGTGAAGACCAAGGCTATGTGATCAACGCCTACTTCCTGCCGCCTGCCGCCTCGCTGACGCGTACTGAAACCCTGACCAGCGATGTCACGCAACAGCTGATGGCACACCCGGCGGTGAAGGATGTGGTGACGTTCGCCGGCTTCGACATCCTCTCCTCGGGTACGCGCAGCAATGCCGGGGTGTCCTTTGTGCCGCTCAACGACTGGAGCGAGCGGACCACGCCTGAACTGGATGCGCGCAACCTGACGCGGGAGTTCATGGGCATGGGCGCGGCGCAGAAGGACGGCGTGGTACTGAGCTTCAATCCGCCGCCGATTACCGGCATGAGCACCACCGGTGGCTTTGAAGGTTACATTCAGGACCGCAGTGGTGGCACCACGGCCGAGTTGGCGACCAAGGTGCAGGCCTTTTTGGCGGCGGCTGCCAAACGCCCGGAACTGGCCGGCGTGCAAAGTACATTCAGCGCCAATGTGCCGCAGTACTTCATTGACCTTGACCGTACCAAGGCCCGCGCCTTGGGTGTGCCAGTGAACGATGTGTTCACCGCCATGCAGGCTACCTTTGGCAGTTACTACGTCAACGATTTCAGCTTGTACGGCCGCACCTTCCAGGTCAGCTTGCAGGCTGAGGCAGAGTTCCGCAGTAAGCCCGAAGACCTGTCGCAAGTTTACGTGCGTGCCGCCAGTGGCGAGTTGGTCTCGCTGGCCAGTTTGGTCAAGGTGCAGCGCATTCTGGGCCCGGATACCTACGCGCGCTTCAACGTCTACCCAGCGGCGAAAATCCTCGGCGGGCCGGCTCCTGGTTACAGTTCCGGGCAGGCGCTCACTGCCATTCAGGAAGTGGCCAATGAGGTGCTGGGCGCGGAATACAGCATTGGCTGGACCGGCTCGGCCTATCAGGAAATTGCCACCCAAGGTTCCGGCAGCAGCGCCTTTATCTTTGGTCTGATCATGGTCTTCCTGATTCTGGCCGCGCAGTACGAGCGCTGGACGCTGCCTTTGGCGGTGGTCACGGCGGTGCCATTTGCAGTATTCGGGGCGATTCTCGCGGTGTGGCTGCGCGGCATCGAGAACGACCTGTACTTCCAAGTGGGTTTGGTCACGCTGATTGGTCTGGCGGCGAAAAACGCCATTCTGATTGTCGAGTTCGCCGTGCTCTGCAGGCAGCAGGGCATGAGCATCTTCGAGTCGGCACTGGAGGCGTCACGCCTGCGTTTCCGCCCGATCATCATGACGTCGCTGGCCTTTATCCTCGGTGTGGTGCCTCTGGCGATCAGTACGGGCGCCGGCTCGGCGAGCCGTCACTCGATTGGTACAGGGGTGATTGGCGGCATGATCGCGGCGACCGTGCTGGCGATCTTCCTCATCCCGATGTTCTACCTGCTGGTGGAGTCATTCGCCGAGAAACTGGGCAAACGCCGTAAAAAGGTCGATACGCCGGTTTGACCTGCGGCCTTCTGTTAGGGGCAAGCCGTAGCCCGGATGCAATCCGGGAGCGGTTTGTCAGTCCGTTGTAGCCCGCGGTTTATCCGAGCTACAACGGCCCATCTGTTTTTACATTTCTGGATACTCATGCCGTTACGTCTTTTGCTGATTTTGGGCGCGCTGAGCGCCTTTGGCCCGTTGGCCATCGATTTTTACCTGCCCAGTTTCCCCGCCTTGGCGCGTGCGTTTGCCACCGATGTTGAGCATGTGCAGCTCTCGCTAGCGTCTTACTTTGTCGGACTGGCCATTGGGCAATTGATCTATGGCCCGATGGCGGACCGCTTTGGCCGACGCAAACCATTGCTGGTTGGGGTGGCCTTATTCAGCCTGGCATCACTGGCCTGCGCCCTGGCACCGAGTCTTGAGTGGCTGATTGCTGCTCGTTTTGTGCAGGCTTTGGGCGGTTGTGCGGGGATGGTCGTGTCGCGTGCCGTGGTGCGTGACATGTGTGACCCGATCAGCTCGGCCAAGGTGTTTTCCCAGCTGATGCTGGTAATGGGCCTGGCGCCGATTCTTGCGCCGCTGGCCGGAGGACTGCTGCTCAGCAGCCTGGGCTGGCCATCGATTTTTATCTGCCTGACGCTGTTTAGTTTTGCCTGCTTGCTGGCAGTGGCCAAATGGTTGCCGGAAACCCTGGCTGACGATGCCCCGCCGGCACCGCTGCGGGGGGCGTTGGGTGAGTACAAGCGCCTTTTTGCGGATCTGCCATTTATGGGGTACGCCTTGACTGGTGGTTTCGCGATTGCCGGCATGTTTGCCTACATCGCCGGCTCACCGTTTATTTTTATCGAGCTTTACGGCATTCCTGCTGAGCATTACGGCTGGCTGTTCGGTAGTAATGCGCTGGGTTTTATTCTGGTCGCGCAGCTCAATGCCTGGTTGGTTGCCAGGCATGGACCGGCGTATTGGCTGGGTAAAACAGTATGGTTTTACTTGGCGTGTGGCTTGGGCTTGTTGCTGGTGGCGTTGAGCAAACCGCTGGCCCTGTGGCCATTACTGATTCCGCTGTTTGGGTGTATTGCCAGCTTGGGTATTTTGCTGCCCAACGCGTCGGCGTGCGCTATGTCGGGGCAAGGCAACCATGCCGGCAGCGCGTCCGCGCTGCTAGGCAGTGTGCAGTTTGTAATTGCCGCCAGCGCAGCGGCTATGGTGGGTGTACTGCATGACGGCAGCGCCTGGCCAGTTGCGGCTGTGATTTTCAGCTGCGGCGTACTGGCTGTGAGCTTTTCTTTGTTTACCCGCCGGGTTCAACGCGCTTAATGCGTTGCGGTACTTTAGCTGGCGGCGCGTTGTTGAATGCTCGGTAGCGTGTGAGGCGCATTCAGACGTGCCTGCAGGGTGCTGATAAAAGTCTGCGCTTCGCTTTCACTGCGGAAGGTCACGCTCTGTTTACCCAGGCGTACTTGCCAGCCCTGGCCTGCGGCTGTTTTTAACGGTTGGATCATGACGTTCATGGGACCATCTCCTTTGCAAGAGTGGCCAGTCTAGCTGCCCAATGTGAACATTCATTGACCTGCAACAAGTTACCGGACGGCTGGCGCGCCTTTGATCTGTTGAGTATTCGTCGGGCTGCGGAACTGCACCGCCAAACCGGCCAGTCGGGTGAATTCGGTCACTAAAGCAATATCGGCATTGCTGGGGCGCGTGGGGTGTGGGTAATAGATCCCGAACGTGCCGAGCACTTTGCCGCTGTCGTCCTTGAACGGCAGTGACCAGCAGGCATGCAGGCCGGCGCTCATGGCGAGGATCTTGAAATCTTGCCAGTAGGGGTGCCGGCTAATGTCTTCGGCAATCACCAATTCACCGCTGCAAGCCGCGTGTCCGCATGAGCCAACGCCCAGGTCTGCTTGAATGCCTTCAAGGGCTTGGTTGTAGCTATCGGGTAGGCTTGGCGCTGCGCCCACGTGGAGCCGTTTCTGTTCATCAAGCAGCATGATTGAGACGCGCATTTGCGGTTGCAGGCTTTCCAGTCGGCGGGTAATGCCGGTGAGGACGCTGGACAAGGGGTGTAGGCCTAGCAACTCGTCAAGCACCGCGTTACGGGCCTGTTGCAGATGGTATGCCTGATGACGTTCATGCACATCGCGCAGACTGCCGTGCAGCCCTGGCAGCACCGCACAAGGGCTTATTTGCAATTCGACTTGCCTGACTTCGCCGCTGCGGGTCAGGAGCTGGCATTCAACGCGCAGATTATCCAGTTTGCCACTGCGTAATTCTTCCAGTTGCAGCTTGAGCGGGATCTGGCCAAGTTCCGGCATAAACCGCTGCAGCGGATGACCAAGGCTCTCTTGCACCGAGTAGCCACTGATTTGCTCCCAGGCGGGGTTAAGAAAGCTCAGGTTGTCGTCGGTGTGGGTGAGAAAAATTCCATCAG
This sequence comes from Pseudomonas sp. Ga0074129, assembly GCA_001465025.1. Lineage (GTDB taxonomy): Bacteria > Pseudomonadota > Gammaproteobacteria > Pseudomonadales > Pseudomonadaceae > Aquipseudomonas. The sequence goes on along the minus strand of LNDO01000083.1, from coordinate 23,686 downwards.
CCAAATGTTCAACCAGGGTGCGGTAGCGGCTTTCGCTTAATTGCAGGTCGTGATCGATTTTTTTCTGCTGTGTCAGGTCGATGTCAATGCAGTACAACTCGACCTGATCAAGGCTGTTACGCAGCATCAGATGGCTTGAATAAACCCAGATCTGCCGGCTGTCTTTGCACTGCAATTGCACTTCAGCGGCTGCAATGGGTGGGCCGCCGAGTTGCCACAGGTTAATGGCATTGACCACCTTGCTGCGGGCGTTTGGCGGCACGATCAGCTCTTCCAGGCGTCGCCCCATGGCTTCATGGACTTCATAGCCATAAAGCTGCGTGCTGGCCTGGTTCCAGTAAATTACCCGGCGCTCGCGGTCATAGCCTTGTACGGCAATACGCGGTGTTTGCTCAAAGAGTTGGCGGAAGCGTTTTTCACTTTCACGCAGGGCGCTTTCATCACGCTTTTGCGCACTGATATTTTGCAACGTACCAAAGATGTTGCCGCGACCATCAGCTTCGCCGCGCAGCATCAGCCAGGTGCACGGCTGCGTTTGCGCCTGCGCCAACCGCGCGCTGAAATTGAGTGGTGCCTGGCCATCCAGCAACGCCTGCACAGCGCGTTGTGCACCGGCACGGTCAGCCGGATGCAGCCAACTGAGAAATTGCTCAAGGCTGCTGTGCGGAGGATCGCTTTCACGATCCAGCAAGCTCATGGCCTCAATGCTCCAATTAAAGCCTTGCCGATACTGCCAGCTGCCTATGCCAGCATTGCGTTGGGACTGTTTGAGTTGCTGGATGTTCTGCATCAGCAAGTGCTGCTGTCGATGCAGAAGAGCGTATTGGCGGTAGCCGAGCATAAAGATCAACGCACCGCTGAGTGCGACAAAGAGCAGCCCCTTGGCCAGTTGCAAGTTAGCGATTAAGGCGCTGTCTTCCGTGAGCGCATTGAGCAGTGTGTCACTGCCCAGAATCCACAGCACGCTGAAGAGGATATACGTGCCTGCAAGGCGCAATGGCCCTTGAAATTCGGAACGCATGGCGTACCGCCTCTAGATCATTTAACAAACGAATGGGGTTCTGCTAACGCCCGCTTACTTCGCGTGGGCATTTCAATAAGCGTAGTCGTCGACAATGGGCTTGTTGGCCGAGCGCGTAACATTTATGGGGCTAACCAATGATGGCAGCGGCCTGCTAGCCCTCGGGTAACGCTGGATTCATTGACTGAATGGCCTGTAGGGCTTTTTCAGCGTCGCTGTGCAACGGCACACCAAGATCACGCAGGGCGCTTTGCGCAGACAGTTGGCTGCCTTGAATGCTGCCGTTTTCCAGCCATTGGTTATCGCGGGCAAACAACAGTTGAACCAGCCGTTCTATTTCAGCAGCGGTCAATTGCTCGCCCGTCAGTAACATGCTGGCGACTGCCAGTGTTGGTACGGGTTGAACCTGGCCTGGGTAGGTTTCGGCTGCAACACTGAAAGCAAAGCTGCCGGGGCGCTGCGCCTCTAAACGTTTTACTGCGTCCGCATTTAGCGGGATAAGGCGTAATTCAAACGCTTCGCTGGCCGCGCGGATGTTGTCAGCCGGCGCGCCGATCACTTGAATCAGGGCATCCAGTTGGCCGTCGCGCAGCGCTTTCAATGCCTGTTGCAGATCCAACTCAGTGACTGCTTGCAGATCGCTGGGTTGCAGGTTGTGGGCTTCCAAAATGGCCAGTGCAGTGAGGCGCGAGGCGGATCTTGGTTGACCGATATTGACCCGTTTCCCTCGCAAATCGCTCAGCTGTTGCAGGCTGCTGTTGGCGCTCACGACGACATGCACCGGCTCGGGATAAAGGCTGGCAATCGCCTGCAGATTAAGATCTGGCCCTTGGGTTTCAAACGCGCCTTTACCGTGCGCGGCCGCATATGCCGCATCGCTTTGTGACAACGCCAGCAGCGCATCGCCCTCACGCAGCAGGCGCAGGTTATCCAGGCCTCCTTCAGTGTTCAATACGGGCATGTTGATGCCTTCGTGCTTTAGATGCAGGCTGAAGGCGTTGGCAAACCGGGCGTATTGCCCGGCAGACGGGCCGCCTGCTAAGGGGTAGCCGTTTTTCAGGCGTGAAAGTCGGCCTTGAATATTATTCAGCGAGCGCTCCAACTCGTCGCTAATGGCTTTGCGTTGCTGAGGCCCGGTGTCGCCTGGGCTGAGATTGAGCGCGGTACTGAATGCATTGACCAAGGTTTCCCGCGTGGTACTGCCGCCTTCATGTGCAAGTGTCTCACGGGCTGCGGTAAAGCCTTGTGGCACCTCGGCAAACCACTGACCGTCTTGTTTACGGTAAATCAAGCTGCCATGAATGGTTAACGTATCACCGGCGTGATTACCGCCGCCTTCGATCCCTGTCAGCCCGCGTGGGCCTGCGCCCATTAAGCTGATGAGGCTGGCCACGCCCGGTGAATCCCATGCCCCAAAGTTCTGCGCCTGCGTAACTGTGAGCGTGGCATCAAAGTAGACCACCAGGCGTTTCTCGCCGGGTGGCGCCTTGGCGTCGTTGGCGCTGCCGCGGCGTTTTAACTCCGTCAGGCGTAACACCGAATCGGGAAAGGCTTGCTGCAACCGTTGCTGCACATCGTGCTGCAGGGTGTCGCTGGCTGGGCCTCTGGAGCAGGCTGTCAGCAGTGTCAGGCAGAACACCATCAGTAATACGCGCATGCCTAACCCCCTATCCATGGCAGTGACAGATAACCCGTGAGCACCAGCGCGTTGAGGAGATCGATAAGGAATGCACCGACTAATGGCACCACCAGAAAGGCCTGAGGTGCGGGGCCGTACTTCTGTGTGATGGCCTGCATATTGGCGATCGCCGTGGCCGTTGCGCCCATGGCAAAACCGCAGAAGGCGGCCGACATGACGGCGCTCTCGTAATCGCGGCCCACTGCGCGATACACCAGCAAGCCACCATAGATCACCACCAACAGCAGTTGCCCCAGCAACATAACGAGTAAGGGGCCCGCCAGGCTGGCCACGCTGGCCAGGTTCAGGGTCATCATGGTGATGGCGAGAAACAGCGCCAAGGTTAGGCTCGAGAGCATATCGATCCCTGAGTCGTTCAAGCGCAGGCCCACCAGATGACCCGCGTTGCGAATCAACACACCCACCAGCAGGCACCAGAGAAAGCTGGGCAGGGTGACAGGGCCGCCACTGACCAGATCACCCAGCCAGCGCCCGGCGATGACGGCAATGAGTACAGCGGCGAGAACCGGGATCAGGTTACCCGCATTGATTGGCGCGCTGGCCGGACTCTCCTGAAGATTCTGCGCAGTGGGCTGGCCCGTCACGTTGTTGTCGAGGTTATGACGCTTGATCAGCCATTGGGCCAGCGGCCCACCACAGATGCCACCCAGCACCAAGCCGAGGGTCGCGGCGGTCATGGCCAGTTCCATGATCGACTGGATATTGTTTACTTCGGCAAAGCGCTCGGCATAGGCCGCCCCCGTACCGTGGCCACCGACCAAGGTAATACTGCCGCCCACAAGGCCCATCAGCGGGTGCATGTCCAGTCCCCAGGCAATCAGCAAGCCGGTGAGGTTTTGCAGAAACAGGAACGGGATCAGTACCAGAACAAACAGCAATAACCGCTTGCCGCCTTGCCTGAGCAAACTGAGATTGGCCGACAAGCCCACCGCAGCAAAAAACGCCAGCAAAAGTACGGGCTTGAGGGTGCTGTCAAACACCACCTCGGCTGGGGAAAACTGCCCGGCAAAGAGCATGCCGACAGCAAACAGCAGGCCGCCGGTTATGGGGTCCGGGATGTTGTAGTGCGACAGCCAGGGCACCAGGCGGTTGACGACACGTCCTAGCAACAGCACCAGCGCGGCGATCAGCAGGGTTTCCAAGGGGAGTAGGGTCACTCGATGCTCCTAGCGGCGTTGGCGGATGCCCACGTTGAGGTCGTGCACTCATCCATGTAGGCGGCGTTATGGCATGGCCTTGGCGCTTGTTCAATACTGCCCTGAGTTAAGCCGCCCGTGCGACAGACTTCCAGTATGGCCAGATGGGCGTGTTGGCGGTTACCCGAATAACCGCACAAACGGGTCGTTGATGGCAGCTATCGAGTTGGCCTGCCTCGGCGGGGAGGACATTCCCCATAAGCCCCGCTACTATTGCCGGCAGCGCAGTGCGGCAATCCAACGCAGTGCTGCTATGTCACATGCGTCCCAGAGCAATGCTAGAGTCGCGCCCCATGAAAATGACCCGATCTGACCGTCGCCTGCTGGCCTGGATGCTGTATTTCAGCGTTCTGTTCAGTGCGTTCGGCTGCAGCATCAGTCATGGGCAAATGGCCGGTTTGCAATTGAGTGGTCTGGACAGCCAGTACTGCTCCTTCGACGGTAACTTTGGTGCCGGGGCTGACCTTGAAGGCTCAGGTGTCGTTGCGCCCAACCCCGCCACCGGCTCCGGCTGCTCCCTGAGCTCCAGCTTTGGTGCGCTCATCCTCGCGGCGTTCTTTGGCTTGTTGGGGCTACTGGCCATCAGCCGTGCGCCACTGCTGACGCTTTTTTATACCCCGCGACCGGTTCGCTACCTCTGGCCTTCGGCCAACCCCCGCGCTTCTCCTCTTTCCTGATGCACGGCGCCTTTAGGGCGCGCCCACCGTTTGCATGTGGCGAAGCCATGCCGCGTGCGATTGCTTGTGTTTTCAGGAAAACAATACGCTATGTCTATACCGTCCTCGCGCGCCTTGAGCGCCGCCTTGCTGTGCGCTGTAACCCCTTCACTCTGGGCTGAACAGGCCGTCACTTTGCCCGACAGTGAGGTCCGTGGCCGTGCGGCGCTTGCTTCTGAACTATCTCTTGATACTCCGGTCGAGAGCGCATCACGCCTGGGCCTGACGCCTCGGGAAACGCCGGCTTCGGTCAGTGTCGTTAGCCGCGAGCAGATTGAAAGTCGCGGTGCGGACAACACCCAACAGATGCTCAATGGCGTAACGGGTGTGGTGGCTGCCGCGCCGCCTGGTTTTGCCGGGGCCGTGTCGTGGCGTGGCTTTACCGGTAGCCAGGTCACGCAGATGTTCAACGGCATCACGGTGCAGTACGACTCCATTGCGGCGCGTCCGGTGGATAGCTGGATTTACGACCGGGTTGAAGCGGTCGGCGGTGCGTCCAGCTTTCTCAATGGCTCGGGCGCTGTCGGTGGTTCGATCAACTACCTGACTAAATTGGCCACGCGCGATCAGGTGTTCAGCGAAGGACGCATCCGCTACGGCTCGTTTGATGCCAACGAACTGGCCTATGGTTTCAACCAGCCGCTGGGCGAGGCCAATCACCTGCGCATGGATGTCAGCCGCACCAGCAGCAATGGCTACGTGGATCGCGAAGAGCGTGAGGCGTGGACCAGTGCATTCTCCCTGCTGACGGACTTCAACGAGCAGCTGTCGCACACCCTGGCGTTTGAGTATCAGGAAGAACAGGTCGACAGCCCTTATTGGGGCAGCCCGGTGCTCAAGGGCCGCTCGGGTGATCTGAAGGTGGATGAGAGTCGGCGTTTCGAGAACTACAACGTTGCAGACGGCCGCTATGAACAGCGGGTGCGTTGGGCGCGTTCCATCACCGAGTATCAACTGACGGACGCCACCCGCCTGCGCAATACGCTCTATCACTACAACGCGCAGCGTGATTACCGCAACCTGGAGACCTATGCCTACACGGATGCCACTAATAGCGCCGTGCAGCGCAGTAACGCGCTGTTGCAACGGCATGATCAGGAGCTCAACGGCAATCGGTTTGAGTTGCTCCATCAGGGCGGGCTGTTTGGCCTGTCGAGCGAGTGGGCAGCCGGGCTGGATTACAGCCATAACGTGCAAACCCGCTATCCACGCTCGGTCGCCGGTCCCTTCGGCGTGGTGGATGCTGAGCACTTCGAACCGGGGCATTTCTTCGACCTGCCGGGTATGAATCCTGGTTACGCACGCCAGCGCACCAATCAACTCGACACCTGGGCGTTGTTTGTCGAAAACCGCCTGGCACTGACTGAGCGCCTGTCCCTGCTCACCGGCCTGCGGCATGACCGCATCGACCTGGAAGTGACCAACCACCAAGCCGCCAGCCTGACCAACCCGGCGTTTTTCGCCCGTGAGTACGAGCCCACCACTGGCCGTGTCGGTATGGTCTATGCCTTGAGTCCTGCTGCCAATGTGTACGTGCAATACAGCACCGCTGCCGACCCGCCTGCTGGCATCCTCACCACCGCGACCCTCGGTCAGGTGCAGGATTTTGACCTGACCAAGGGCCGTCAACTGGAGGTCGGCAGCAAGTTTGATTTCTTCGATGGACGCGCCTCCACCACCGTTGCTGCGTACAAGATCGAACGCGAAAACCTGGCTACGCGCGACCCCGCTAACCCCGGGCAAACGCTACCAGTGGGTAAGCAATCGACGCTTGGTGTAGAGCTGGCAACAGCGCTGCGCATCACCCCGCGCTTGCTGGCAGAAGCCAATCTGGCGTGGATCGATGCGCAATACGATGAGTTCAATGAAAGCGTGGGCGGGCAGTCGGTCTCGCGTAAGGGCAACACGCCGAGCAACGTGCCCGATCAGGTTGCCAACCTGTGGCTGACCTACGACCTCACGTCGCATTGGCAGGTTGGTGCAGACAGCCGCCACGTGGCCTCGGTGTATGCGGATGCGGCCAACCGGTTAAAGGCACCGGCCTATACCTTGTTCGGTGCATTTGTCAGCTATCGCCTGGATGCCGACAGCCTGCTGACCTTGCGGGCGCGCAACTTGACCGACGAGGTATACGCCAGCTGGGCCAGTAGCGACATGCTGTTCCTCGGCGCGCCACGTTCGTTTGAGCTGGCCTTGCAGTCACGCTTTTAAGAGGCCGCCCGATGAAGCGCTATCTCTACCTGTGGCATCGCTGGCTGGGTATTTTCCTCTGCCTGCTGATGGTGCTTTGGTTCGTGTCTGGCTTGGTGATGATGTACGTCGGCTATCCCAAACTGACCCAGCGCGAGCACCTGGCCCATCTGCCACCGTTGTCGTTGGAGGGCTGTTGCGTACCACTCGAGCAGGTGCTGGCTGCCACGGGTGAGAAGGCCGCCCCGGCATCCATTCGGCTGACTACGGTGGCCGGTGAACCGCGCTTTGTTGTGCGGTTTGCGACGGGCGCGGTGGCGGTTGATGCGCGCAGCGGCAAACGTATTGACTCGGTGACCCCAGCAGAGGCTGAGGCTGCCGCTCAACCCTTTGCCGGTGAGCGTGCGGTGCACTTCCAGGCCTCTATACAGGAGGATGCCTGGACGCACTCGCGCGCCCTCGACGGCGATCGACCGCTGCATCGTGTGGGGCTGGATGACGGCACGCTGCTGTATGTCTCGGGGCGTAGCGGCGAAGTGGTGCGCGATGCCACTTTCACCGAGCGGACCTGGAACTGGCTGGGCGCCTGGCTGCACTGGGTCTATCCCCTGCGCGGCGGTGTGCTGGATCGCTGGTGGAGTGATGCGGTGATCTACCTGTCCGTGGCCGCCACGCTGATGACGCTCCTGGGCATTGTGGTCGGCCTCCTGCGTTGGCGCTTTGCTGCGCCTTATCGCAGTGGCGCACGCAGCCCTTATAAAGGGCTGGCACGTTGGCACCATATCGGTGGTTTGCTGTTTGGTGGGTTGGCGCTGGCATGGATTTTCAGCGGCTTGATGTCGATGAACCCCTGGCGACTGCTGGACAGCGCGACTCCGTTGAACCTGGCTCCCTACCAAGGCGGAGCGTTGCAGGCTGATGCCTTTTCTCTCGGGCCTGAACAGGCTTTGTCGCGTTTCAATGCGATGGGGCTGCCGGTGCGTGAGCTGCATTGGCGCCTGTTAGGTGGCCGTGGCTATCTGCTGGGTATGGACAATACGGGTGCCAGCGCGGTGCTGGCCATGGATGCATCCGCACCGCAGTGGGGGTTGGACGAAACGGACGTATTGCGCGCAGCTCGGGCGATTCGGCCAGGGGATGTACCGACAGTCGAGCGCCTGACGGCTTATGACTTTTACTACTACGCACGGACCGAGCACAGCATGACTGGGCACTTGGAACGGCCATTGCCAATTCTGCGGGTGCGCTTCAATGATCCGGCCCAGACCTGGCTGCACCTTGATCCGCGCACCGGTGCTTTGCTCGGCCGAATGGATGAAGGGCAGCGTACCTCGCGCTGGTTGTTTGCCCTGCTGCACAGTTGGGATTGGTTGCCGCTGCTGCAAAACCGGCCCCTCTGGGATGGCTGGATGTGGCTGGCCAGTCTGGGCGGTTTGCTAATTTGCCTGAGCGGCACGGTGATGGGCTGGCGGCGGTTGCGTGGGCGGCGCCCTGTGCGAGTCAGCAAACAGCCGCGCGTGCATCCATCCAGCGTATGAGTTTCGAGGATATGCAGCACTTGAGCGGCCTGAGCTGCTCAGGCTTGGCCCGCATCAAGACTTTGCGTTACAACAGCTTTATTGGACATTCAGTCCACCACTGGAGGAACACCATGTTGCTGAAAAAGACCCTGCTGATCGCCGCACTGCTTAGCCCAAGCTTGTTTGCCAACGCTCACGACTACAGCGTCGGCAACCTGCACATCGAACACCCGTGGTCGCGCGCCATGCCGCCGGTTGCGCCCACTGCAGCGGCCTATTTTGTGGTGCATAACAAAGGCAGCGAAGCCGATCGTCTGCTGAGTGCCAGCACCCCGGTGGCCGGCAAGGCCGAACTGCATGAACACATTCACGCCGACGGCCTGATGAAGATGCAGCAGGTGCAGAGCGTGGAGATTCCCGCTGGCGGCGAGGTGAAGTTCGAACCCATGGGCTATCACGTCATGCTGTTTAACCTGAAGCAACAAGCCAAAGACGGCGAACGCTTCCCGCTGACCCTGACCTTTGAAAAGGCCGGCGCGGTTGAAGTGGAGATTGCGGTGCAAGCTGATGCGCCTGTATCCGCTGACCATGCAGAGAAGCACCATCATTGATGACTCTTGCTGCACGTAAATGGCCGGGTATGCGCACGGCTAGACAGCGTGCAGTTGGCTTCTCAAGAATCCTGTCGGTGGTCGAACGGCCTGTCTAAAGGCCGTTTCTTCCGGCGATGTCGATTTTCGTACTGCGAATGTCTGCTGCCGGTGGGTGAGCCTGCGGCAGTCAGCCGGTTTTACCTAATACAGCCTTAAGCTTGCCGCGCCAAAGTAGTCCTCGCAGACACACATTCCCCCTGCATCACGAGGATTTCATCATGCGCAAACTGCTTCTGCTGTCTCTGGTTCTGGCCAGCCCCCTGACCTTCGCCGCCACCCAATGCACTACCGCCGACAAGGCGCAGTGGCAGGATCAGGATAAATTCCAGGCCGACCTCAAAGCCCAGGGCTACGAGATCAAGAAGTTCAAGGTCACTGGCGGTAACTGCTACGAAATCTACGGCTTTAACAAAGACGGTCAGAAGGTCGAAATCTACTTCGATCCGGTTAGCGGCAAGGTCATTAAAGGCGGCGTTGAAGACTGATGAACAGTTCGACCACACGCCTGTGGGACCCGTTGGTCAGGCTGTTCCACTGGTCTCTGGCGAGCGCTTTTCTGGCCAATTACTTCTTCACCGAAGAGGGCGAGAACTGGCACCGCTGGTTCGGTTACTACGCCATGGCCTGGCTGGTGATTCGCCTGGTGTGGGGTTTTATCGGGACACCGGCAGCGCGCTGGGCGGACTTCTGGCCGACCCGAGCGCGTGTGGCCGAACACCTGCGGGCACTGCTCAGTGGGCGTGATTATCACCGCTTGGGGCATTCCCCGCTGGGCGCGCTGGTGATGATCGGCATGATGCTGCTGATGCTCGGCCTGGGTGTGACCGGCTTTCTGATGGAAGAAGTCGACTACTTCTGGGGTGCAGATCTGCCGTTAGAAATACATGAATTCTGCGCCGATGCGCTGATGGCCTTGGTGGGCCTGCACATCGCGGCGGCGTTGTTTGAAAGCTACCGCCTGAAGGAAAACCTGCCGCTGTCGATGGTCACGGGCAAGCGGAAAGCCCCTCCCACAGCTCATACGTTCTGTGGGAGGGGCTTTAGCCGCGACGATTTGGTTTAAACCAGCCTTGCATCCAGGCTGTTCTGCGCCAGGCGCTTGGCCTGCTCCTGAGTCATACCCAAGCTGTCGTACAGAGCGGCGAAGTTCTCGGTGACGTAGCCGCCGAAGTAGGCCGGGTCATCCGAGTTCACCGTCACCTTCACGCCGCGTTCGAGCATCTGCAGGATATTGTGCTGGCGCATGTCGTCGAATACACAGAGCTTGGTATTGGACAGCGGGCAGACGGTCAGCGGGATCTGCTCGTCGATGATGCGCTGCATCAGGCGCTCGTCTTCGATGGCGCGCACGCCGTGGTCGATGCGCTCGATTTTCAGCAGGTCCAAGGCTTCCCAGATGTATTCGGGCGGGCCTTCCTCGCCGGCGTGAGCGACGGTCAGGTAGCCCTCACTGCGTGCCTTGTCGAACACGCGCTGGAACTTGCTCGGCGGGTGGCCCATTTCCGAACTGTCCAAACCGACGGCGATAAACGCATCGCGGAATGGCCTGGCTTGTTCCAGGGTTTTGAACGCTTCCTCTTCAGACAGATGGCGCAGAAAGCTCAGGATCAAACCGTGGCTGATGCCCAGTTGTTTTTCGCCATCGACCAGCGCCTGTTTGATGCCGCGCAGCACCACCTCGAAGGGAATGCCACGGTCGGTATGGGTCTGCGGGTCGAAGAACGGCTCGGTGTGGATGACGTTCTGCGCCTTGCATTTTTGCAGGTAGGCCCAGGTCAGGTCGTAGAAATCCTGCTCGGTGCGCAGCACGTCGGCACCGGCGTAATACAGGTCGAGAAACTCCTGCAGGTTGTTGAAGGCATAGGCGCTGCGCAGCGCTTCAACGTCGTTCCAGGGCAGGGCAATCTTGTTGCGCTCGGCCAGGGCAAACAGCAACTCGGGCTCCAGCGAGCCCTCAATGTGCAGGTGCAGTTCGGCCTTGGGCAGGGCATTGAGCCAGTCGTACATGGTCAGATCTCGTTATCAGGCGTGGTCGCGACAAAGTTTAACCGTAAGGACAGGATTTCGCCGAATCAGCCGGGCGCTAAATCGCCTTGGCCGCGCAACGCTCTCGCGGCCAAGGCCGTTCCTCCGGGGCGCGGGCGGTGTTATATGCCCGCCTGTTCTTCACGCCTGTAAGCATAGGTGTCGGCAAAGCGCGACAGCAGGTATTCGGCGCTGGTTACTGACGGATACTTGGGTGGGTTGCTGGCGTCCGAGCAGTTCGGTAGGCAGCTGATTCCGGTGTCCGGGTGCGGTTCGGCGAAGAACGGCATGGAGTAGCGGTCCACCCCCAGCGGGCTGATCACCCGGTGCGGGGTCGAGGTGTAACGGTCGTTGCTCCAGCGCGCCAGCATGTCGCCGATGTTCACCACAAAGCTGCCGGCAATTGGCGGGGCGTCGATCCACTCACCGTCACGGTTGCGCACCTGCAGCCCGCCGGCGTCGTCCTGGTAGAGCAGGGTGATGCAGCCGTAATCGGTGTGTTCACCCGCGCCTTGCTGTTCGGCACTGCTGGCGGTGTGGCGCGGCGGGTAGTGGATCATGCGCAGCACGCTGATCGGCTCGCGAAAGCGGCTGTCGAAAAAGTCGCGCTCGATGTCCAGGGCAAGGGTCATGGCGCGCAGCAGGGTTTGCGCCAGCGCCTGCATATCGGCGTAGTGCTGTTCCATCAGAGCGGTCCAGCCCGGCAGGTCCGGGTGGCGATTGGCCCCCCGCAGCGGCTTGCCAGCCAGTACCTCGGGGTGATTGAGTGCCATGTGGAAACCCATGTCGAAGGTCTCCTTGAGGTCACTCGGTTTGCTCGGGTCGAGCTGCTCGGTGGCAATCGCGCCGTAGCCACGGTGATGGGTGGTCTGGGTGATGTCGATCTTGAGCTTTTCGGCAGCCGGTAGGGCGAAGAACGTTTTGGCGGCATTCAGCAGTTCGTCGATGCGCGCCGGGCTGATCGGGTGGCCGGTGATATAGAAGAAACCCCATTCGCGGCAGGCGTTGTCAATCCGCTCGGCCACGGCGGGCCAGGCGGTTGGATCGGCTGAGTAAAGCGGGGCGATGTCAATAATCGGTAGGGTGTTCATAGAGGCTCCGGGTGGGGCGGTGCTGCGAGTCTTCTCGTACCCAGGGCAGCGAAAAAGGACGATGCCGGTTAAGGCATCGTCCTTTTGATGCGGTTCTGCTGCAGGTGAGCAGGGACGGCATCGGTTATTGCTGAAAGCTGTCGCCGCTAAAGCGCCTCCCACGCTGTGGGAGCGGCTTCAGCCGCGATTCTGCGGTTACTTGGGCAATTCAGCCTTTACGTTTTCCACGTAGTAGTTCATCGAGGCCAGTTCGGCGTTGGTGGCGGCGACGCCGGCCGGGATTTTCTCGACACCGCTCTGGTCCTTGATCGGGCCGGTGAACGGGTGGAAGGCACCGCTCTTGATGTCGGCGATGATCTGCTCGGCTTCGGCTTTGACGTCCGCCGGCACCAAATCGCTGATCGGCAGTTTGATGGTGTCTTCGGTCAGGCCGCCCCAGAAATCTTCGGATTTCCAGGTGCCGTCGATCACGGCCTGTGTGGATTTAACGTAGTGCGGGCCCCAGTCGTTGACGATCGAGGTGAGCACGGCCTTCGGTCCGAAGTGCGCCATGTCCGAGGCATAACCCACGGCATACACGCCACGGCGTTCGGCGGTCTGGATCGGTGCCGGGCTGTCGGTGTGTTGGAACATCACGTCCACGCCTTGGTCGATCAGCGCGTTGGCCGCATCGGATTCTTTGCCCGGATCGAACCAGGAATTGACCCAAACCACCTTGATCTCGGTGCCGGGGTTGTACTTGTCCAGCGCCAGTTGAATGGCGTTGATGTCGCGGATCACTTCCGGGATCGGGAAGGAGGCCACGTAACCGACTTTCTTGGTTTTGGTCATCTTCGCCGCGAGGTAACCGCCGACGTAACGGCCTTCATACGAGCGTGACAGGTAGGTGCCGAGGTTTTTGTCCTGCTTGTAGCCGGTGGCATGTTCGAAGGTGACTTTGGGGAATTGCTTGGCCACTTTCAGCGTCGGGTTCATGTAGCCGAACGAGGTGGTGAAAATCAGATCAAAGCCACCCTTGGCCATGTTGCGAATCACCCGCTCGGCGTCTGCACCTTCTGGCACGTTCTCCACGTAGCTGGTTGTAACCTTGTCGCCCAATTCTTTGATCACCGCCTGACGACCCTGTTCATGCTGGTAGGTCCAGCCGTGGTCGCCAATGGGGCCGATATAGACAAAGCCGACCTTCAGCGGATCGGCAGCGGAAGCGCCCAACGTGACGCTAAAGCCAAGGGCGGCAACGAGGGCGCGCAACAGGGGTTTTTTACTCTTCTCGAACATGGTTGATGAAACTCCGTTGTGTGTGGGTACGGTGTGGTTAAACAGCTGCCAGTTGAATTGCAAAAAGCTGACCAACTGGACAATTAGCGCTGCCCCCCGCGCAAACACACAAAACCCCGCCGGAGCGGGGTTCTGTGTAGGTTCTGCGCTGGTGCGTAGCGGGCCATCTGTGCTGCCAGATGGTGCGTTGGCACGCGTTATCAGTGCCCTGGCTGCCACGGCTTGCCCAGTGACACAGGCGCAAACAGGCGGGTTTTGATCGCATCGCGCGACAGCAGGACCAGCACCAGAATGGTGGCCACATAGGGCAGCATCGCCAGCAGGTTGGAGGGGATCGACAGGCCGATGCCCTGCGCCACCAAGTGGATGATGCTGGCCAAGCCGAACAGGTAGGCTCCAAGCAACACACGGAATATCCGCCAACTGGCAAACACCACCAACGCCAGGGCGATCCAGCCGCGGCCGGCGGTCATGTTTTCCGCCCACATCGGTGTGTAGGCCAGCGACAGGTAACCGCCCGCCAAGCCAGCCATGGCCCCGCCGAACAGCACTGCCAAGGTGCGTACGCGCAGCACCGGCAGGCCCATGGCGCTGGCCGCATCGGGGTTTTCACCCACCGCCTGGATGATCAGGCCGATGCGACTTTTCAGCAGCACCCAAGCCACTAAACCGAACAGGGCGAAGGACAGGTAAACCAGAATGTCCTGAGCAAACAGCATGCGCCCGATCAGTGGAATCTCGCTCAGCAGCGGAATGGCGATGGGCTCGAATCCGGCCAGCGGTTTGCCGACCCAGGCCGCGCCAACAAAGGTCGACAGGCCGACGCCGAAGATGGTCAACGCCAGACCGGTGGCCACCTGATTGGCGTTAAAGCCCAGGGCCACGGCGGCGAACAACATCGACAGCAGCATGCCGGCGCTCATCGCCAGCAGCACGCCGAGCCACAGGTTGCCCGTGCTCAGGGCGACGATAAAACCGATCACCGCGCCGAACAGCATCATGCCTTCCTGGCCGAGGTTGAGCACACCGCTCTTCTCGCAGATCAGTTCACCCAATGCCACCAGCAACAGCGGCGTACCAGTGCGCACCATGGCGTAGAAAATATTGCTTAACAGGTCGAGATCCATCGGGAATTCCTTTGTGTATCGCTTTTGTAGGCGCGCTTGATCGCGCCTACAGGTTCTTTGTCAGGCCAGGGCCTCGGCGGTGGCTTTAGTTTTTCGCTGCGCCCATTTCCACTTCAGTCGTGGCCGATAGAGGATCAGCACGTCGCAGGCGAGCAGGAAGAACAGCATCATTCCCTGGAACAGTTGGGTGATCGCCTGGGGCAGGTTCATGGTCATCTGCGCGTTCTCGCCGCCCAGGTACAGCAGGGCCATCAGCAGACTGGCGAACAGAATGCCGAGCGGATTCAGGCGGCCGAGAAAGGCTACGGTGATCGCCGCGTAGCCGTAGCCCGGTGAGACTTGCGGCACCAGTTGGCCAATCGGCCCGGCCACTTCACCCACACCCGCCAGGCCAGCCAGGCCGCCGCTGACCAGCAGGGCAAACCACACCAGGCGCTTCTCGCGAAAACCGACAAAGCCGGCGGCGCGGCGGTCGAGGCCGAGCACCTTGATCTGAAAACCCAGAAAACTGCGGTGCAGAAGCACCCACACCGCCACCAGCGCCAGCAGGGCGAAATACAGACCGGCGTGCAGGCGGCCGTCCTCACTCACCAGCGGCAGGCGGCTGGCATCACCGAACATCGCCGACTCGGGGAAGTTGAAACCGGCCGGGTCTTTCAACGGGCCGTGTACGAAGAACAGCAGCAGGTTCAGCGCGATGTAGTTGAGCATGATGCTGGTGAGGATTTCGTTGGCATTGAACTGCGTGCGCAGCCAGGCGGTCAGGCCGCCCCAGGCCGCGCCCGCCGCTACACCGGCAAGCACCACCCAGACCAGCGCCCAGCGGCTGTCCCAATCGATGATCTGGATCGCCATGGCGCTGCCGGCCAGCGCCCCAAGCAGCAGCTGACCTTCGGCACCGATGTTCCAGATGCGCGCTTGATAGGCCACCGCCAGGCCGAGAGCGCAGAGCAGAATTGGCAGCGCCTTGACCAGCAGTTCGGAGACGCCATACCAGTCGGCCAGCGGCGCGATCAGCAGCGTGTGCAAGGTGTCCAGCGGGTCGTGGCCGAGCAGGGCGAATAACAGCGCGCCGCTGCATAGGGTCAGCACGGCGGCGAGCAGTGGCGACAACCAGAGCATTGCGCGCGATTGCTGACCGCGCGGTTCGAGGGATAACAGCATGGAAAACTCCGTCAGCTCAGGTGGGCAGCAGGGGCTGCGAGTGGGCTTGTGATGAGGGGCAGTGGGGCGAATTCGCCGGCCATCCAACGACCGACTTCAACGGCTTCGGTTTCTGCGGTGGCGGCCAGGGGCGAGAGCTTGCCGCTGCACAGCGCGCCAATGCGGTCGCTGATCTGGAACAGTTCGTCGAGGTCTTCGGAGATCACCAGAATCGCCGCACCGGCATCGCGCAGGGCAATCAGCGCGCGATGAATCGCCGCCGCCGCGCCTACGTCTACGCCCCAAGTCGGGTGCGCGGCCACCAGCAGTTTGGGGTTCTGCAGGATTTCGCGGCCGAGGATAAATTTCTGCAGATTGCCGCCGGACAGGCTGCGCGCAGGCGCATCGGCATCCGGCGTTTTCACCGCAAAACGTTTGATGATCTCGTCGGCCAGGGCGCGCACCTTGCCGCGCTGAATCAGCCCCTTGCTGACTAAACCTTGCTGGAAAGCAGTGAGCAGGGCGTTATCACTCAGGCTCATGTCCGGCACCGCGCCATGGCCCAGGCGTTCGGCCGGAACAAAGGCCAGGCCTAGTTTGCGCCGTGCATCCGGGTACAGGTCGGCAATCGGCTGAGTGTCCAGGCTGATGCGTTCACGTTCGTTGCGCGGCAGGCGGGTTTCGCCGCTGAGCAGGGCGAGTAATTCGTCCTGACCATTGCCCGCAACCCCGGCGATGCCGACGATCTCGCCGCTGCGCACTTCCAGGCGGATCTGGCTGAGGGTGCAGCCGAACGGGTCGGCGTTGTGCCAGCTGAGGTCATCCACACGCAAACGCGGCAGACCGCCGCTGGCTTTTGGGTAGCTGCTTTCCAGGCCTTCGGCGTCGCCGACCATTAGCCGCGCCAGTTGCAGGTCGCTGCATTCGGCCGGTATGCAATGCCCCGATACCTTGCCGCCGCGCAGCACCGTGGCGCTCTGGCACAGGGCGCGCACTTCGCCGAGCTTGTGGCTGATAAACAGAATGCTGCAGCCCTCGGCCGCCAGACGGCGCAGGGTGACAAGCAGCTCGTCGGCCTCCTGCGGAGTGAGCACCGAGGTCGGCTCGTCGAGGATCAAGAGTTTGATGTCCTGCATCAGGCAGCGGACGATCTCCACCCGTTGCCGCTCGCCGATGGACAGGCTGTGCACCAGCCGGCCCGGTTCCAGGGCCATGCCGTAACGCTGCGACACTTCACGGATCTTCGGCTCCAACTGTTTCGGCGTACCGGCATCCGTGCCCATGGCCAGGGCAATGTTCTCCGCCACAGTCAGCGTCTCGAACAGCGAGAAATGCTGGAACACCATGCCCACACCCAGGCGGCGCGCCATGGCCGGGTCGCGCATCTTCAGTGGTTCACCCTGCCAGCGAATCTCGCCACTGTCAGGTTGGGTGACGCCGTAGATGATCTTCATCAGGGTGCTTTTGCCAGCACCGTTCTCGCCGAGCAGCGCATGGATCTCCCCAGGGGCGATGCTCAAATCGATACGGTCATTGGCCAGGCAGCCGGGGTAGCGCTTGCTGATGCCGCTCAGCTGCAAGCGTGGAATAGCAGGGGAAATGGACATGGACAGAGGCTCGGAAATGACAACTGCCCGAGCTAAAGCAAAAAGCTGGCCATTGGGTCAGAAAAGCGGCTGTGCAGCGTTGCTAACTGTTTGGCTGCGGCCTCGTATGACTTGGCTGCTCCAGCGTGGTGCGCTGGGTTTGATTTCGGTGCGTTTTCGCACACTTACGGGAAGTCGCGGTTAAAGCGGAGTGCCGCCCAGCCCCTCCCACAGGGTGCGCTGCGTCGTGGGAGGGGCTTTCGGCTCTGGCATCCTGCTTCGCCCTACCTCCTGCCTCCATGCAGTCGTAGCCGCGACAGGCTCTTACAGCGACAGCAACTCAATCCGCCCACGGCTGATATCCGCCAGCAGCCGTTGCAATTCGGCCACCCGAGCGGCTGGGAGTGCCAGCTGCAGCTCAGCACCCGTGGCGTCGTAGCTTTCGCTCTCCAGCAGGCAGTCGAGTTCTGCTAGGCGTGCCTTGAGCAGCGGCAGTTCGGCAAACAGGCAATGGCAGCGGTACTGATCGCGGGCGATTAATTCGCGGCGCGAGGCGGCTTGCAGGCATTTGTTGGCGCTGCCGCCATAGGCGCGGGCCAGGCCGCCGGTGCCGAGCTGGATGCCGCCGTAAAAACGGATCACCAGCACCGCTACCTGATCCATCTCCTGTGCCTCAATCGCCGCAAGAATCGGTCGGCCAGCGGTGCCGCTCGGTTCACCATCGTCGCTAAAACGGTACTGCTGGCCCACCTTCCACGCCCAGCAATTGTGGCTGGCGCTGGCATCGCTCTGCGCGCTGATAAACGCCTGCGCCTCAGCCGCGCTGTTAACCGGCGCGGCGAGGGCAATAAAGCGGCTTTTGCGAATTTCCTCACGGTACTCGCAAGGGCCGAGCAGGGTGAAGGGCATTAGGCGTCTTTAGCAGGCGGCGTCAGGCCGCAGCCTTTGAGGATGATGGTAATGAGCTGGTCGGCGGCTTCGTCGTAATCGGCCTTGACCAGTCGCGTGCGGCCGGTGACGCGGCAAATTTGCGAGGCAAAGTCGGCGTAATGCTGGGTGCTGCCCCACAGCAGGAAAATCAGGTGCGCAGGGTCCACCGGGTCCATCTTGCCGGCTGCGCTCCAGGCCGTGAACACTGCTGCACGGCCACGGAACCAGGCTTGGTAGTCCTGGTTGAGCATTTTCGACAGGGTTTCACCGCCACTGATCACTTCCATGGCGTAAATGCGCGAGGCTTTGGGGTGACGGCGGGAGAATTCGATCTTCGCGCGGATATAAGCTGCCAGCGCCTGAGCGGGGTCGTCGTCCACGGTCAGGTTGTTGAAAGTGCTGTCCCACAGCTCAAGAATGTTGAGCAGCACGGCCTGATACAGGCCCAACTTGTTGCTGAAGTAATAATGCAGGTTGGCCTTCGGCAGCCCGACGTTCTGCGCGATGGTGTTCATGCTGGTGCCTTTGAACCCGTGGCGAGCGAACTCTTCTTCGGCGGCCTTGATGATCGCTTCTTCGTTTTTCTGCCGAATGCGGCCGGCGGGTTTGCTGGTTGAATCGGCTCGGTGCGCAAGTACTTCAACGGTCATGGGCGGTTCCGCAGTGGTCAGGTTTTTGTCGCTGCACTGATACCCCAGTGCTGGCTGGGTGACAAGTCGCTAGGGATTAAAAAGCACAGCAGCGGATGATTTTTACGGGCTTTGCACCGTAAATGTGCAGGTTTTTAGGGTTTTTCCCGTCTTTGGCCGGTCTGCGCCTTCAGCGCGTAGCCCGGATTGCATCCGGGCTACAGCGCTGGTGCGCTCAAACGGCTTAGTTGCAGTTCGCCAGCGCTTCCAAAAAGCTCTCCAGCACCAAGTGCGGGCGGCGGCCTTTACGGGTGACCGAGGCCAGGCTGATGTCATAGAAGCGGCTGGCCGGTTTCAGCACGCGCAGGCGGCCCTGCTGCACCCAAGCTTGCGCGTAGTGATCGGGCAGGTAGCCGATATAACGCCCGGTGAGGATAAGAAAGGCCATGCCTTCACGGTCTGAGGCGCTGGCGGTGCAGTTCAGCGCCTGATAGTGGCTCTGCACCTCGGGCGGCACGCGGAAGGTCGGGGCGATGGCCTCCTGCGTGTTCAGGCGCGCGTCGTCCAGTTGCTGATCATCGACGTAGAACAGCGGGTGGCCGACCGCGCAGTAAAGCAGCGAGCGCTCGTCGTATAGCGCCTGATAGTCCAGCCCGGAGAGCGCCGTCACCTGCGGCACCACGCCGATGTGCAGGCGACCGTCGAGCACGCCTTGCTCCACTTCGCTTGGCGGCGTCATGCGGATGTGGATATGCACATCCGGGCCGCGCTCTTTCAGACGTGCCAGCGCATGGGTGATGCGCATGTGCGGCACTGTCACCAGGTTGTCGGTCAGGCCGATGTTCAACTCGCCGCGCAGGTGCTGGTGCAGGCCGTTGACCTCGGTGCGAAAGCTCTCCAGCGCCGTCAGCAGTTGCAGGGTGCTCTGGTACACCTCGCGGCCTTCTTCGGTCAGGGCAAAACCGGCGCGGCCGCGTTGGCACAGGCGCAGGCCAAGGCGCTGCTCTAGGTCGCTCATCTGCTGGCTGATAGCCGAGCGGCCGATGCCTAGGGCGCTTTCAGCAGCGGAAAAGCCGCCGCACTCAACCACGCTGCGAAACAGCTTGAGCAGACGGATATCAAAGTCACTGACCTGGGCCAGCGGATCGGGGCGGCGGGTGCTCATAGAGGAGGCTCGTTGTCTGGGGCTTTGTTTAGTAAGCGGATAACTAAAGATAAGAAGAGTCGTGTTTTCATGACTCTAAGCCCGTGGCACCTTTACTGGCAACAGATTCGACTTCACCGCTTCAATCGCCCACACCGAGGCCACCATGAACATGCCGCAGATCGAAGTCCCATCCCTGGCCAGCCAGCTCAAACTGGATGCGCACTGGATGCCGTTTTCCGCCAACCGCAACTTCAAGCGTGACCCGCGTTTGATTGTCGGTGCCGACGGTAACTACTTTATCGATGACAAGGGCCGTCGCGTGTTCGACAGCTTGTCTGGCCTGTGGACCTGCGGTGCCGGGCACAACCGTAAAGAAATACAGGAAGCCGTGGCCAAGCAGTTGGGCACCCTCGACTACGCGCCGGGCTTCCAGTACGGCCACCCGCTGTCCTATCAGTTGGCAGAGAAAATCACTGAGCTGACGCCAGCCGGCCTCGACCATGTGTTCTACACCGACTCCGGCTCCGAGTGCGCCGACACCTCGGTGAAAATGGCCCGCGCCTACTGGCGCTTGAAAGGCCAGCCAAGCAAAACCAAGTTTATCGGCCGCGCCCGTGGTTATCACGGTGTGAACATCGCCGGCACCTCGCTGGGCGGTATCGGCGGTAACCGCAAGATGTTCGGCCAGATGATGGACGCCGACCACCTGCCGCATACCCTGCAGTCGCACCTGGCCTTCACCAAGGGCATGGCGGCCACCGGTGGCGTGGAGCTGGCCAACGAACTGCTGAAACTGATCGAACTGCACGACGCCTCCAACATTGCCGCCGTGATCGTCGAGCCAATGTCCGGTTCCGCCGGTGTGATTGTGCCGCCAGTGGGCTACCTGCAGCGCCTGCGCGAGATCTGCACCCAGCACAACATCCTGCTGATTTTCGACGAAGTGATCACCGCCTACGGCCGTATGGGCAAGTGGACCGGTGCCGAGTTCTTCGGCGTGGTGCCGGACATCATGAACA
This sequence comes from Pseudomonas sp. Ga0074129, assembly GCA_001465025.1. Lineage (GTDB taxonomy): Bacteria > Pseudomonadota > Gammaproteobacteria > Pseudomonadales > Pseudomonadaceae > Aquipseudomonas. The sequence goes on along the minus strand of LNDO01000083.1, from coordinate 2,716 downwards.
CCGCCAAACAAGTCACCAACGGCGCGATTCCGCTGGGTGCGGTGATCGCTTCCAGCGAGATCTACAACACCTTTATGAATCAGGCGATCCCTGAGCATATGGTCGAGTTCGGCCACGGCTACACCTACTCGGGTCACCCGGTGGCGTGCGCCGCAGGCTTGGCGACGCTGGAGTTGCTGCAGCGCGACAACCTGATCGAGCAATCAGCCGCCCTGGCACCGATCTTTGAAGAGAAGTTGCACAGCCTCAAAGGCAGCAAGAACGTGGTCGACATCCGCAACTGCGGCCTGGCTGGCGCGATCCAGATCGCCCCGCGTGACGGCGACCCGGTGATCCGCCCGTTCGAGGCCGGTATCAAACTGTGGAACGCCGGCTTCTACGTGCGCTTCGGCGGCGACACCCTGCAGTTCGGGCCAACCTTCAACACCAAGCCCGAGCAACTGGATTCTGTGTTCAACGCTGTCGGTGATGTGCTGAACAGCCTGGATTGATGCTTGTCTCCCCTCTCCCGCAGGCGGGAGAGGGGACGCCCGCAACAGGGCATGAATTTCGGTAAATGAGCCATGGCTCATCTGCCCAACGAATTACCAACGAGGAAGACCCATGACCATCGTTAACCACCTGATCAACGGCGAACTGATCGCCGGCACCGGCCGCACGGCAGACGTCTTCAACCCGTCCATCGGTGCTGTCAGCAAGCAAGTGGCATTGGCCGACCGCGCCACCCTGCAACTGGCCATCGACTCGGCCAAAGCCGCCTTCCCGGCCTGGCGCAACACCCCGCCTGCCAAGCGTGCGCAGATCATGTTCCGCTTCAAGCAACTGCTGGAGCAGCACGAAGCCACCATCGCCAAGCTGATCAGCGAAGAACACGGCAAAACCATCGAAGACGCCGTGGGCGAACTCAAGCGCGGCATTGAAAACGTCGAATTCGCCTGCGCCGCCCCGGAAATCCTCAAAGGCGAATACAGCCGCAACGTCGGCCCGAACATCGACGCCTGGAGCGACATGCAGCCGCTGGGCGTGGTTGCCGGCATCACCCCGTTCAACTTCCCGGCCATGGTGCCGCTGTGGATGTACCCGCTGGCCATCGTCTGCGGTAACTGCTTTATCTTGAAGCCGTCCGAGCGCGACCCCAGCTCCACCCTGTACATCGCCCAATTGCTGATCGAAGCCGGTCTGCCGAAAGGCGTGCTCAGCGTGGTCCACGGCGACAAGGAAGCCGTGGACGGCCTGATCGAATCGCCAGACGTCAAAGCCCTGAGCTTTGTTGGCTCCACGCCGATTGCCGAATACATCTACAGCGAAGGCACCAAGCGCGGTAAGCGCGTCCAGGCCCTGGGCGGCGCGAAAAACCACGCTGTATTGATGCCCGATGCCGACCTGGACAACGCCGTCAGCGCACTGATGGGCGCCGCCTACGGCTCTTGCGGCGAGCGCTGCATGGCCATCTCCGTGGTCGTGTGCGTGGGCGACCAGATCGCCGATGCGCTGGTGGAAAAATTAACCCCGCAGATCAAAGCCCTGAAAATCGGTGCCGGCACTCAGTGCGGCCTGGACATGGGCCCACTGGTTACCGCTGCGGCGCGTGACAAGGTCAAAGGCTATATCGACGCCGGTGTGGCCCAGGGCGCACGCCTGGTGGTTGATGGTCGCGATCTCGTCGTAGCAGGGCATGAAGACGGTTACTTTGTCGGCGGCACGCTGTTCGACAAGGTGACCCCAGAGATGACCATCTACACCGACGAAATCTTCGGCCCGGTGCTGTGCATCGTCCGCGTCGGCAGCCTGGAAGCCGCCATGCAGCTGATCAACGACCACGAATACGGCAACGGCACCTGCATCTTCACCCGCGACGGTGAAGCGGCGCGCCTGTTCTGCGACGAAATCGAAGTGGGCATGGTCGGCGTCAACGTGCCACTGCCAGTACCGGTCAGCTACCACAGCTTCGGCGGCTGGAAGCGCTCGCTGTTCGGCGACCTGCACGCCTACGGCCCGGACGGTGTGCGCTTCTACACCCGCAAAAAAGCCATCACCCAACGCTGGCCGCAGCGCGCTTCGCACGAAGCGGCGCAGTTCGCCTTCCCGAGTAATGGCTAAGTAACACCTAGGGGGCTGATCGCAGGATCAGCCCCCTTTTTTAGATGTGGATGACGACCTGTAGGAGCCAGCTTGCTGGCGATCTCTCGCGACCATCCGCTTGCATCCGATCAGTCCCCTCGCCCCTTTGGGGAGAGGGTTAGGGAGAGTGGGCTGCTGCCCGCTTTGCGGTGTTTCGGCCCTCTCTCCCAGCCCCTCTCCACTAGGCGTGCCCCCAATAAATGGGGGAGGGGAGCCTTACCGCTTTACGCAACAAACCAGCCGCGCGGGCGCGGCGTTGGTGCAGTGACCGCAGGTTACGGCACCCCTTGGGTGAGCGGGTTCAGGGATTCCTGACCCGTAAGCCCGCTCTCCCAAGGGCAGCCCACTTCAATTAACAAGGGCCAGCTTACGGGCGTGCGAGCTAGAGAAAAACCAGGCGAGAACGGCTGAGAAAGCGGAGTTTACGAGTTGTAAATGAGCATTTCGAAGCCGTTCTCAACGCAGTTTTTCCGACGCGCAGCCGGTCGTAGGCGGTCCTTAGGGAAACTCTGAAGAAGACTTCCAGATTTTGGCAAAATACCCGGATTCCACCCGCTGAGTTTCCCCATGAAGCAGATGACCTTCGCTGACGCCG
>LNDO01000082.1 GCA_001465025.1 Pseudomonas sp. Ga0074129 | reverse complement strand
CGGCGTCGGCGAAGGTCATCTGCTTCATCGGAAAACTCAGCGGGTGGAATCCGGGTATTTTGCCAAAATCAGGAAGTCTTTTTCAGAGTTTCCCTAAGTAAATCCGCTATAAACCCATAGGCAGTGGAGTTGTTGCCTAACAAGTCATTCCAGCGGACTGCCTACGGCAGCCGCTGAATTCCAACGTTAGGTTATCCGAGCAAAAGTGACCCGCCCCTCATTCCTCAGTCACTGTGAATGTCCGCTTCTGGCCGTTAACTGCCTATCGATACCAACAGCTCGTAGGATGGGTTGAGCATCGCGATACCCATGCTGCTATCGGCCAAACACCTTGGCCCGCTTGTTTGCCTGATGGGTATCGCTTCACTCCACCCATCCTACGTCGGTGCACAAACCCGATTACGGGGTTAAGGCTAATTGGCTACTTTTCAGGTCGTTCCCACGTCGAGGCGTCGAACCGTCTGCTTGGGAATGCAGCCCTCGACGCTCCGGCGTCCACCTGAGTGCTCCTAGAACGCCGTAACGCGGAGCGTCAGAGACTTGCTGCCACGCTGGAACGAAGCTGCTATCGGCGCTAAGCGCCGACAGCACGACCCGCTCAACCGCTATGCCTCAACGCTGTTCCACTGCTTGCTCAGGCGTTTGTCGGAGACCGGCAGTTTAGTGCCCAGTTGCTGGGCGAAGAGTGACACGCGGTATTCCTCCAGCAGCCAGCGGTAGAGCGTCAGTTGTGGGTCGCGTTTGCCTTCCTGGTTGTGTTTGGCCAGGCGCGCTTGGTACTGCTCCCAATAGCCTGCCAGCTCACCGCTCCAGACGCGGTCGCGCTGCACCTGCGCGGCGATTTTGTCCAGACGTTGTTCGATGGCTTTGAGGTAGCGCGGCACTTCTTTAAGCCATTGCGCCGGGGTTTCGCGGACGAAACCGGGATACACCAGATTGCTCAGCTGCAACTTGATGTCGTTCAACGCCATGGCCTGGGCCAGGTCGATTTTGCCTTTGAAGCGCTTTTGCAGGCCGTGCCAGAGCTTGAGAATCTCCAGCGTCAGCTTGGCCAGGCGTTCGGCCTCCGCTGTCCAGTCGCTGCGCTTGCGTTCGGCCAGCGCGGCTAAACCTGCGCCGTCGCGCGGCAGCGGCTCAGCGCCTTCGAGGATGCAGCTGTCGAGACTGGCCAGCAGGATGTCTTCAACCAGCGCGTCAACGCGGCCCATGTCGCGATAGAGCAGCGCCAGTTCGGTCAGCCCCGGCAGTTTGCCGCGCAGGAACTTGGCTTGTTCAGCCAGTTGCTGCAAGAGCAAGCGTTGCAGGGCACGACGATGCTGAAACTCGGCTTCGGCCAAGGTTGGGAAGCGCCCTTCCTTGACCACGCCGCCCTCTTCCACCAGCGCCGGGTAGACAGTCATGGACAGGCCGGCGACCTGCTGCTGGGTTTTGGCCGCTACTTCGCTAAACGCCTTGGCCTCCACCGGCTGCTGGCTCTTGGCAGTTTTCGGCAAGGCCAACCCGGCTTGGGTGGCTTCGCTAAAGCGTGCGGTCAGCTCAGCCAGGTCGCGGCCTTCACCCAAGGGCTTGCCCTGGTTGTCGACCACTTCGATGTTCATGCGCAAATGGCCTTCAAGCTGCGCCGCAGACTCCGCCCAGGCTTCGCCGCTGACGCGCGCGCCAGTCATGCGCGTCAACTCGCGGCCCAGAGCTTCGGGCAGGCTTCCTTCGGCAAAGGTCAGTTTGCTCAGCGCCGCGCCGACAAAATCTGGCACCGGCACAAAGTTTTTGCGCAGGGCCTTGGGCAGGCCGCGCACCAGGGCCATGCATTTGGCTTCCAGCAGCCCCGGCACCAGCCATTCCAGACGCTCGGGCGGCAGTTGCGGCAATAGCGGCGCAGGCACGCGCAGGGTCACGCCGTCACGCGGGTGATTGGGCTCGAAGTGATAAGTGAGCGGCAGGCTCAATTCGCCCAGGCGCAGGGTGTCGGGGTACTGCGCGGCGGTGATTTCCTTGGCGTCGCGGGCCAGCACGTCTTCTTCGCGCATGATCAGCAGGTGCGGATCTTTTGCGCTCTCGCGCTTGTACCAACTGTCGAAACTGGCGCTCTGGTAGATGTCGGCTGGCAGACGCGCGGCGTAATAGGCAAACAGGGTTTCTTCATCGGCGAGGATGTCGCGGCGGCGCGCCTTGGCTTCCAGCTCGTCGAGTTTCTCCAGCAGTTCGCGGTTGGCCGTCAGGCATTTGGCGCGGGAGTTGATTTCCCCCGCCACCAGCCCTTCGCGGATAAACAGCTCACGCGAGGCCACCGGGTCAACCGGGCCAAAATGCACGGCGCGGCGACCGACCACGATCAGGCCATAGAGGCTGATTTGCTCGTAGGCCACCACCTGGCCGCGCTTCTTCTCCCAGTGCGGTTCGAGGTGGTTTTTCTTGATCAGGTGGCTGGCCAGCGGCTCGATCCAGTCCGGTTCAATTTTGGCAACCATGCGCGCAAACAGCTTGGTGGTTTCCACCAATTCAGCGGCCATCAGCCAGCTGGGTTTCTTGCGGCCGATCACCGAGGACGGATGCACCCAGAAGCGCCGCTGGCGTGCGCCAAGGTAGTCGCCGTCTTCGGTCTTTTGGCCGATCTGGCTGAGCAGGCCAGCGAGAATCGCCTTGTGCACGGCGGCGTAGCCTTTGGCCTGTTGGGCGGCCTGATCTTTTTCGGCCAGCTCTTTTTCTTTCTGCACAGCGGAGAGCTGGGGTGTGGCAGTCCGGCGATCATTTTCTGGGCTCGCAGGCTTAGTTGCCTGAGCGCCCGGATCGCCAGCAAGCTGGCTCCTACCCTTCGCGCTGTCGCCTGCAGACAGCTGTAAATCACGGCTAATCAGCACCAGCTGACGGTGCGCGTCGCGCCATTCGCGCAGGCGCAAATAATTCAGGAAGTTCTTCCGGCACCAACTGCGCAGTGCGCTGGAGCCGAGGGCCTGACGTTGTTCTTCGAAGCCGCGCCACAGGTTGATCAACGCAGCGAAGTCGGAATCGACATCCTTCCACTGCGCGTGGGCCTGGTCGGCGGCTTGCTGGCGGTCGGACGGGCGCTCGCGCACATCCTGTACCGAGAGCGCGCTGGCGATGATCAGGATTTCTTCCAGGCTGCCCTGCTTGGCACCTTCCAGCACCATGCGACCCAGGCGCGGGTCCACCGGCAGGCGCGCCAACTGGCGACCCAGCGGCGTGAGCTGACCTTCGCGGTTAACCGCCGAGAGTTCCTGCAATAGGTTGAAGCCGTCGCTGATGGCCTTGCCATCCGGCGGCTCAATAAACGGGAAGGCGTCGATCTCACCGAGGCGCAGATGGAGCATCTGCAAAATCACCGCCGCGAGGTTGGTACGTAGGATTTCCGGGTCGGTAAAGGCTGGGCGGCCGTTGAAATCTTCCTCGCTGAACAAGCGAATACAGATGCCCGGCTCGACCCGCCCACAACGGCCTTTACGCTGGTTGGCGCTGGCCTGGCTGATGGCCTCAATCGGCAAACGCTGCACTTTGGCGCGGTAGCTGTAGCGGCTGATCCGTGCCGTACCGCTGTCGATCACATAGCGGATGCCCGGCACGGTGAGCGAGGTTTCCGCGACGTTGGTGGCGAGCACTATTTTGCGCGCGCCCATGGGTGCAAAAATCTTCTGCTGCTCGGCCGGGGTCAGCCGCGCATACAGCGGCAGCACTTCGGTCAGGCGCAGGTTGGCTTTACGCAGCACTTCGGCGGCGTCGCGAATTTCGCGCTCGCCGGGCAGGAACACCAGCACATCGCCGGGGCGCTTGCCTTCGGCCTTTTCAAAGGCGCTGATTTCATCCAGCGTGGCGAGGATCGCCTGATCGACCGAGAGGTCTTCCTCAACGCGGTTGCCGTCTTCATCCTGCTCGGCGGCCAGCGGCCGGTACCAGGTGTCCACCGGGAAGGTACGGCCGGACACTTCAACAATCGGCGCGCCGTCAAAGTGCTCGGAGAAGCGCTGCAAATCTATGGTTGCCGAGGTGATGATCAGCTTGAGGTCAGGGCGGCGCACCAACAGGGTTTTCAGAAAGCCCAGCAGGAAGTCGATGTTCAGGCTGCGTTCGTGGGCTTCGTCGACGATGATCGTGTCGTACTTTTCCAGATAACGGTCGTGCTGGGTTTCCGCCAGCAGGATACCGTCGGTCATCAGTTTGATCAGGCTGCGTTCGTTGCTCTGGTCTTCGAAGCGCACTTGATAGCCGACCAGTTCGCCCAGCGGCGTGCCAATCTCCTCGGCAACCCTTGTGGCCACACTGCGCGCAGCCAGGCGGCGCGGCTGGGTGTGGCCGATCAGCCCGTGCACACCGCGGCCCAGCTCCAGGCAGATTTTCGGCAACTGGGTGGTTTTGCCCGAACCGGTTTCGCCGGCGATGACCACCACCTGATGCGCGGCGATGGCGGCTTTGATCTCGTCGCGCTTGGCGGCAATTGGCAGCGCGTCGTCGTAGCGCATGGTCGGCACGCTCAAACGTCGCGCCTCGACTTTGGCCTTGGAGGCCTCAAAGCGCTGCAGCCATTGCGCCAGCTTGGCTTGATCAACCGGCGTTTGCTTGCGCAGTTCCTGCAACTGGCGGCGCAGGCGATGACGGTCGCCCAGCAGGGTCTGGTCGAGGTTTTTCAACAGTTGATCAAAAGCAGGCGTGGCGTCGGTCATCGGGCAATCGCGAGGGGAATTTCAAAGCCGGTGATTGTCGCAGATTTGCCGGGTGAGGTCAGAACCCCATCAAGCCGATGGCCGCGACACACCGTGGGAGGCGCTTTAGCGGCGAGCTTTTTAGGTCTTTTGTCGCGGCTAAAGCCCCTCCCACGGACTCCGCCAGAGCCGAAAGCCCCTCTCACACGGGCAAAACGTCAGCACCAAAACAAAGGGCCGCTTAGAGCGGCCCTTTGCAGGTACTAATGGGATCAGCCGTGTTTGCGCCGACGCCACAGCCACAGCGCCAGCACACCGAGGGTGAGCACTAACGGCACCAGGGCAATGTTGAGGAACTTGAGCGTGCCGCCCAGCGCTTCGATGTCGGCATTGAGCTGGTAGCGCACGTCGCGCAGTTCCTTGCGGATAGCCAGCTTTTGCTGCACGAACTGCTGCACGGCGGCTTCCTGCTCGGGGGTCATTTCCAGTTCTTTGCCGGGCTCGTCGCTCTGCTGCAGGGCCGCGAGTTTTTGCTCGGTTTCGGCCAGTTGCGCTTGCAGGGTTTCCTCTTTCTCACGGAAACGCACTTCGGCTTCACGCTGGATGTCATCCACCACGTCGAACGGACGGGTAAAGCGACCGCGCGAACGCACGCTGATCAGCGCTTCGGAACCGGCCAGGTTGTCCAGGGCGTTGATCGCAAACCCGGCGTTGTCCGCCCACGGCTGCGGGATGCGCTGGCCGAAGAACTCCTGCACCTGCACCCACATGCGGTCGGTGAGCATGTCGGTGTCGGACACGACAATCACGTTGATGTTGTCCGCTTGCTTGAGGCCGTCTTTCTGCCCTTCGATGCCGTCCGGGAAGGCCGTTTGCGCCGGACCACTGATACGGGCGGCCAAGGTGTAGCGCTCGCCGGTCGGTTCCAGGTCGCGGATCAGCTCTTCCGGGTTGGCGAGCATGCCGAAACGCTTCACATCAAACGGCATGGCGTACGGCGAACTGCTGATCAACGGGATGAACTGCGTTTTTGCTCCTTCCAGCGGCTCCAGAATACCGGCGGTGGCCACCGTCAGGGTTTCCAGGGAGGCGGTGCTGACATCGTCGGCATCCAAGGCGTTTTTCGGCAGGGTTAACCACGCGGCATGCCGCACCGGACGCTGCCCCTCACCCATGCTGACCGACATGGCGTATGCGCCGTCGCCCAACACCTGATCCGGCACCATGCGCAGGCCCCAGGCTTTGAACAGTTCCGGCAGGTCGGAGGCTTTGTCGATGACCATCTCGCCGGGCATTTCGGCCTGGGTATCGGCCTCGCTGAACGGGTCGACAAAGGCCAACAACTTGCCGCCGCGTAGGACGAACTGGTCAATCGCGTACAGCGTCTGCTCAGGCAAATGCTTGGGGTGAATCAGCAGCAGCACCGAGACATTCTCGGGGATCAAATCGACATCGCGCTTGAGGCTTTCGATCTGGAACAGCTGACGAATCTCTTCGATCAGCATCCAGGCCGGTGTCGGCTGGCGTGCGGCCATGTCAAAGCCGCCATTGACCTGCAGGCCAGACAGCACGCCCACCACCGGGCGCTCAGGTTTGGCCAGGCTTTGCACCAGACGGCTGAGTTCGTACTCAAGGAACTCTTCCTGATCGAGGGCGAAGAACGGGATCACCTGGGTCTGACCTTCGGCATTTTTGCCGGCCAGGCCGAAGTAGATCGAGTCGCCACCCTGCTGCAGCGGAATGCCTTGCAGGCCAAACTCGGCGGCTTTGTCTTCATCCTCGGAGAACGGCGCGGGATCAATGATGTTCAGCTTGAGCTTACTGCCCGCTTCGCGCTGGTAGGCCTTGAGCATTTCTTCCACGCGCTTGGCGTAGGTGCGCAGGGCTGGCAGCTCTTGGGTGGCCGTGTCGGAGTAGAAGAAGTTCAGCTCCACCGGCTCATCCAGCTCAGCCAGAATCTGCTTGGTGCCGCTTGAGAGGGTGTAGAGCTTCTGCTCGGTCAAATCCAGACGCAGGCCACTGAGGCTCAGGCTGGAAAACAGGTTGAAGGCGAGAAACGCCAGGGCGATGAGCACAAGCCCGGCGCTGGAAACCATCAGCTTTTTCATGGGCGTCCTCAGTCAGCTTTCTTCAGGTCGATAACCACCGCCGTTGCAGCCAACCAGGCGGCAATCAGGGTGAGGAAATACAGCAGGTCGCGCAGGTCGATCACGCCCTTGCTGATCGCATCGAAACGGGTCAGGAAGCTCAGCGAGGCCACAGCGTCCACCAGCCATTGCGGTGCCCAGCCACTGAAACCGTCGAGCACCATGGGGAAGCCGCTGACGATAAAAAGGAAGCACACGCTGACGGCCAGGATAAAGGCGATCACCTGATTCTTGGCCAATGCCGACATGCACGAGCCAATGGCCAGATATGCCCCGGCCAGCAGCCAACTGCCGATGTAGCCGGTGATGATCGCGCCGTTGTCCGGCTCACCGAGGTAGTTGACGGTGATGATCATCGGGAAGGTCAGCAGCAGCGCCAAGCCGGCAAACACCCAAGCGGCGAGGAACTTGCCGGTTACCGCGTCAAAGCGGGTGATGGGCAGGGTCATCAGCAATTCAATGGTGCCGCTCTTGCGCTCTTCGGCCCACAGGCGCATGGCAATTGCCGGCACCAGGAACAGATAGAGCCAAGGATGGAAGTTGAAAAACGGCGACAGGTTGGCCTGGCCGCTCTCGAAGAAGCCACCGAGGTAGAAAGTGAACACCCCGGACAGCACCAGGAAGATCAGGATAAACACGTAGGCCAACGGCGTGGCGAAGTAGCTCGCCAACTCGCGCTTGAAGACCACCGACAACTGACTCATACCACCTCCCCACGGGTCAGACTGCGGAACACTTCATCCAGCCGCCCGCGCTCAACATTCAATTCACGCACCTTCCAACCGCGTTCGGCGATCAGCGCATTAACCTGCGGGAAGATCACCTCGCCCGGCTTAGCCAAAATGCTCAAGCTATGTTCCAGAGCGTTTTCTTCCACCCCGGCCACGCCCGGCAATGCCGCCAGCGCGGCTTGATCCAGCGCCTCATCGGCCACCAGGGTCACCGCTTGGTGATAGCGCGAACGGCTTTCCAGCTCCAGCGGCGTGCCATCGGCCAGCAGCTTGCCGTGGGCGATGACCACCGCACGGGTGCACACGGCCGAGACTTCTTCGAGGATGTGGGTGGAGATGATGACGATCTTGTCGTGCGCCAGGCTTTGGATCAGCTTGCGCACTTGGTGCTTCTGGTTCGGATCGAGGCCGTCGGTGGGCTCGTCGAGGATCAGCACTTTAGGGTCGTGCAGAATCGCCTGAGCCAGGCCAACGCGGCGCTTAAAGCCCTTGGACAGCGTCTCAATCGACTGATCAAGCACGGCTTCAAGCTCAACCTGCGCCACAGCCTTGGCTACACGTTCGTGCTTCTGCGCGCCTTTGAAGCCTCTGATCTCGGCAATAAATCCGAGGAAACCGCGCACGGTCATGTCGCCGTAGCACGGCGCACCTTCGGGCAGATAACCAATCTCGCGCTGGGCCTTGAGGGTGTCTTTCTGAATGTCAAAACCCAGGATGCTGGCCGTGCCGGCGCTGGGAGCCAGAAAGCCGGTGAGCATTTTCATGGTGGTGGATTTACCGGCACCGTTGGGGCCGAGAAAACCCAGCACTTCGCCGGGACGGACGCTGAAAGACAAATTGTCCACGGCGGTGTGCTGCGCAAAACGTTTGCTTAGATTTTTTATTTCGATCATGGCCTCTCACCATTGCGGTAACAGGCCCTGCTTGCAGCCGCTGCAGACGCAAGCCGGGCGCTTAAGTGCCGGCGGACTATAAGGAGTCACGCGCAGCCAGCGCAAGCCAAGAACCGGGAAGTCATGTATCCGTTCACTACAAGGTAGAAAAACGCCTGAAATCCGGGAGATACAGCGGCTATGAACCGAGCCTGCAGGCCTGTATCGAGCTTATTTGCCCAGCATGCGCGGCAGAATGTCCTGGCCTTGGCGGCGGTGGACCATCACCATCAGCGCATGGCCGACGATCAGCACCAGCATCAACCAGCCAGCCCAGCCATGGAACAGGTTAGCGGGCAGCATCAGCCATTCGATTTTCTCGCCGCTAAAACCCGGCATCAGTTGCAGGCCGAACACCGTGAGCTCACGGCCTGAGCCGTATTGGCGCAGCAAGGCAAAGAACGGCACACCGAGCATCAGCCCGTACAGCGCCAAATGCCCAAGTTTGGCCGCCATCCCCAGCGAGGCGGGGCGCTGTTTGAGGTTGAATAACGCCCACAGCAGGCGCAGCACAACCATCAACATCAGCAGCACGCCAGCAGCGCGGTGGGTGCCCCACATAAATTCATCCAGGGCGGATTCTTCCATCAGCACGCGCACCACGGTGGTGAGGAACTGCCAGCCCAGCACGAGCGCCATCGACCAATGCAAAGCTCGGGTGATCAGGCCGTAGCGTTTAGGGTTATCCAAGTATTGCGTGGTCATGCTGAGCATCTCTTATAAGTTATGTGAAAGGGTCAGGTTCAAGAGGCGGATGTTATTGGCATCCAAGCTCTCTGAGCATCTTTTTAAATTAGCGTTCAGTCGCGTCAAGAAAAGCCAGCAGCGCCGCGACGGTTGACGCCGGGTCTTCTTCCTGCGGCACATGGCCCAGCGAGTCGAATGTCATCAGTTGGCTGCCCGTGATGTCACGTTTGAAGCGCTCGGCGTTGTCCGGGGGAATCAGCTGGTCACGCATGCCCCACAGAATCAGGGTCGGCACCTTGATCTCGGCCATGCGCGTGTAAGCCTGTCCATCGTCGGCCTGGATAAACCGCTGGCGCAACGCCTCACGATTACCTGCACGCAGGGTTAGCTCGTAGTAACGATCAATCAGCGCGTCGCTGACCTGGCTTGGGTCGCCGTAGACGTTGCGAATACTTGAGCTGATCATGGCGCGCGGCAGCAGGTTATCCATCAACGGCGCCAGTGCAGGAATTTGCGCCAACCGAAAGCCGATGGGCACCGAGGTGGCATTGCGCGGGTATCCGGCGGCGTCCACCAGCACCAACTGGGTAACGCGCTGCGGGTGATCCAGCGCAAAGTGCCAGGCCAGTTGCCCACCAAAGCTGTTGCCGGCCAGCACGGCGCGCTCAACCTGCAGATGATCGAGCACCTTCGCCAGAAACGCGCTGTAGTGCGCCATGCGGTAATCGCCATCGGGGAATGGCCCGGTGAGGCCGAAACCCGGCAAGTCGAGGCTGATCACCCGGCGTTTAGTCTGCAACGCCGCCACCCAACCTTCCCAGGTGTGCAGACTGGCCGAGGTGCCGTGCAGCAGCACGATTGGCGCGGGATCATCGCGCAGACCTTGGTCGCGCAGGTGCACCAGCATGCCGTCGAGGGCGACAAACTGCGAAGGCGGCAACGCCCAGCGCGGCTTGAGTTCAGCCACCGGGCGATCCGGTGCCCAATTCCAGGCCACCGCGCCCACCCCACTGACCAGCACCAGCAACACCAGAGATACTGCGATCTGCGCAAGACGGTTCATGCTCGATTCCTTTTAACGAAGCCTTGCTCATACTAGCCAAGCTGCCTGCGCACGCAGACCAGACCAAGCGCTGGTTTTACGCGCCAACCTGCGGATATAAAAAAGCCCCGATGTGCCGGGGCTTGAGACGTGTTGCGCCGTTGTGCGGCGCAACACGGGTAAAGCGATCAATCAAACCAGGCTCATCAGCGCCTCACGGCTAAACGGCAGGATGTCCTGCTCGCGGCCATCACGCACTTTCACGGCCCAGTCCGGGTCCACCAGCAGCGCACGGCCGACGGCCACCAGGTCAAACTCCTGCTTGTTCAGACGCTCCAGCAGGTTTTCCAGGCTGGCGGGCTGCGCCACTTTGTCGGTGTTGACCATGAACTGGAGGAATTCGCCATCCAGGCCGACGCTGCCGACAGTGATGGTTGGCTTGCCGGTGAGTTTGCGCGTCCAACCGGCCAGGTTGAGGTCCGAGCCTTCGAACTCCGGCTCCCAGAAGCGGCGTGTCGAGCAGTGGAAGATATCCACGCCAGCATCCGACAGCGGCTTGAGGAAGGCACCCAGCGCTTCCGGGGTTTGCACCAGACGCGCGGTGTAATCCTGCTGCTTCCACTGCGAGAAGCGGAAGATGATCGGGAAGTCCGGGCCCACGGCAGCGCGCACAGCCTGGATCAGCTCGATGGCAAAGCGCGAGCGCTGGGCCAGATCACCGCCGTACTCATCCGTGCGCTGGTTGCTGCCTTCCCAGAAGAACTGATCAACCAGATAACCGTGAGCGCCGTGGATCTCCACGCCGTCCATGCCAATGGACTGGGCATCTTTGGCCGCTTGGGCGAAGGCGGCGATCACTTCGTTGATGTCGTCTTGGGTCATGCCGTGAACAACCACGGTGCCTTCTTTGATTTTTTCGCTTGGGCCGTAGCCTGGGACGCTGGCGTCCGGCTCGGTGCCGAGCTTGCGTACGTTACCCACGTGCCAGAGTTGCGGAACGATCTTGCCGCCTTCAGCGTGTACGGCGTCTACGACTTTCTTCCAGCCAGCCAGGGCGTCTTCGCCATAGAAACGTGGCACGTTCGGGTAGCCATTGGCGGCTTTGTGGCCGACGGTAGTGCCTTCGGTGACGATCAGGCCAACACCGGCAGCGGCGCGGCGACGGTAGTACTCAATGACCTTGCTGTTCGGCACGCCGCCCGGAGAGAAGGAACGGGTCATCGGCGCCATGACCACACGGGTCGGCAGCTCCAGGTTGCCCAGGGTAAAGGGTTGGAACAGCGCTTTAACGGGATCGGTCATCATCATTCCTCGGGGTGCGCGGAGCACCGCAATGGGTTAAGAACAGGGGAATCAGGCCTGCAGCAACCGCTGCAGGCGGTGGATAAAGTCGCTCAGGACGCGGGTGTTATTGGCCACCTTGAGCCGGGTCAGTGCGCCCTGCCAGGCGTTGGCGATAAAGCTCGCCAGGTTGCGGCAGTCTTCATCGGCCGCGAGTTCACCGGCGGCCTGCGCCTGCTCCAGACAGCGCTGGAGGATGTCCGCCGAGGTTTGCAAAATCACATCCACCTGTGCGCCCAAGGTTGGCGACAGTTCGGCCATCTCAAAACTCAAGCTGCCAATAAAGCAGTGGTATTCCAGACGCTCTTGGCGGGCGAAGTGCTCCACCAGTTCGGCGTAGTAACCAAGGATGCGCTCGCGTGGGCTGAGTGCCGGGTTGCTCAGGGCTTCGGCATAACGCGCCAGACGCGGCTGGTAGACATGCTGCAAGGCCTGCAGGGCGAAGTCTTCTTTGCTAGCAAAGTAGTGGTAGAAGGAGCCTTTCGGCACCCCCGCCGCCTGCACGATTTCCTGCACGCCGGCACCGTGATAACCGCGACGGGTCATCACCTCAGCGCCTTTGGCGAGGATCAGGTCACGCTTGTCGAGTCGAATGCTTGAGTTCATGCCGACAAGAATATGACCGGTCGTCTCGCCTCATCCACCACTATTGATTTGCGTGATTATCGGCAAAAAGTAGAGCGAGTTTCAGAAACAACAAAGCCGCGAACGGGTCGCGGCCTTTGGGGCTTAATCAGCGCTGCGCGCGCTGACTGAACGGTTAACCGCGAGCGGCTTTGATCACGTCAATGTAGGGCTCGGCAAAACGTTGGTCCTGAATCAGTGCGACAAAATCATTGCCTTGGGCGTCTTTGGCATTCAGGTCGTACCCGGCTTCGACAAAGAAGCCGACAAAGCGCTCGAAGTCATCAATGCGCAGGCCACGGTAGGCCTTAACCAGCTTGTGCAGCGACGGCGGCGTGGCATCGGCCGGCTCAACACTGAGGAACAGCTTGATCGGCTCGTCACCAATCTCATCGCCAATCACCTGTTTCTTGTCTTTACGCATCACTCACTCCAGCTAACCAGGCCACACGGGGCCGGCAGTGTACCTCTGCGGCGGGCAGCGGCTCAACGCATGCCACGTCGCTAACATGCTCACCGAACTCTGCCCAGCCGACTTAGGTCAAACCAGCCGACGCTGCACGAAGCCTATACTGCGCGCCAACTCACAGGAGTTTTTATGTCGGTGTCACTACCGCCCTTGTTTAGCGCCCTGCGGCAAACACTGCGCGCGGGGTACGGCTGGGGGCAGTTGCGCGGCGACCTCAGCGCTGGCCTGACAGTGGGCATTATTGCTATTCCGCTGGCCATGGCCCTGGCGATTGCTGTGGGCGTTGCGCCGCAGCATGGCCTCTACACCGTCCTTGTGGCCGGCAGCCTGACAGCCCTGTTTGGCGGCTCGCGGTTTAACGTCACCGGGCCAACTGCAGCATTTGTGGTGATTTTACTGCCCGTTACCCAGCAATTCGGCCTAGGTGGCTTGTTGCTCTGCACGCTGATGGCGGGGGGGATTCTGATCGTTCTGGGCCTGATGCGCGCCGGACGGCTGATCGAGTTCATCCCCTACCCGGTGACCCTTGGCTTTACCGCTGGCATCGGCATTGTGATCGCCACCTTGCAGATCAAGGACCTGCTCGGCTTGCAACTGGCCGGCCCGGCCAACAACTACCTCGAACAACTCAGCGGTTTGTGGCACGCCCTGCCCAGCCTGCAACTGGGCGATAGCCTGGTCGCCGTGGTATGCCTTGCAGTGCTGCTGATCTGGCCGCGCTGGGTGCCAAAAATACCGGGGCACTTGGTCGCGCTGGCGGTTGGCGCGCTGTTGGGCCTGCTGCTGGAAAACCTGCACATTCCGCTGGCCACCTTGGGTGAGCGCTTCAGCTACAGCCTCAACGGCGTTGAGCACCCCGGCATACCGCCGTTTCTGCCGGCCTTCGTCTGGCCGTGGCAATTACCCGGTGCCGATGGCCAACCGCTGGCAGTGAGCTTTGAGTTATTCCGCCAATTGCTCGCCCCGGCGTTTGCCATCGCCATGCTCGGTGCAATTGAGTCGCTGCTGTGCGCGGTGGTCGCCGATGGCATGACCGGCAGCAAGCACGACCCCAACGGCGAACTGATCGGCCAGGGTATCGGCAACATGATCGCGCCACTGTTCGGCGGCATTACCGCCACCGCAGCGATTGCCCGCAGCGCCGCCAATGTGCGCGCCGGCGCCTATTCCCCCGTTGCGGCAATCGTGCATGCGGGCGTGGTGCTGATCGCCATCGTGTTTCTTGCGCCGTTGTTCAGCTACCTGCCCATGGCCGCACTGGCCGCCCTGCTGTTGGTGGTGGCGTGGAACATGAGTGAGCCGCGCCACGTACAGCACACCTTGCGCATCGCCCCGCGCAGCGACGTGATGGTGCTGCTGACCTGCCTGATCCTCACGGTACTGTTCGACATGGTGCTGGCTGTGGGCGTCGGCCTGCTGCTGGCGGCTGGGGTGTTTATCAAACGCATGAGCGACCTGACCGACACCGCCGCGCTGCCGAAAGACTTTCATCAGGCCCTTAATGACTTGCCCGAGCATGTGTTGGCCTATGCAATTCGCGGCCCGCTGTTCTTTGGTGCTGCGGAAAAAGCCCTGAGCGTGCTGCGCCGCTTTACGCCTGGGGTGAAGGTGGTGATTGTCGATATCAGCGCAGTGCCGCTGCTGGACATGACCGCGATTGCCGCGCTGGACAACGTGCTGCGTGATTACCGCGCACAACAGGTGGGTTTGGTGCTGAGCGGGCCGACGCCAAGGGTGCGCCTGCAACTGCGCCGCGCGGGGATGGAGCAGGTGGACGGCCAACTGGCCTATGTCCGCGACCTGCCCCACGCCAAAGCCAAGGCGCTGCGCTGGCTGACGCCCAAGACCGATGCGGCATTAGAGGTCGTGTAACCTGGATGCAATCCGGGGCAATTTAGCGCCGTACAAGCCGCTCCCGGATTGCATCCGGGCTACATAGATTACGCGCGCATGCTCCATGGCCTTTGACGGTGGAAAACGCTGCGCGGCTTTCCACCCTACAGAGGCGCTACTTACATCCCTTTGACCGCGTAGATGCCCGGCGCATTGCGCCAGTAGCCCTTGTAATCCATGCCGTAGCCAAACACGTAGCGATCAACGCAGGGCATGCCGACGTAATCCGCCTTGAGGTCAGGTCGCGCCTTGCGGTCGTGGGTCTTGTCTACCAGCACGGCAATGCGCACGTTCTTGGCACCGGCGTGACGGCAAAAATCGATGATCGCGCCCAGGGTGTGACCTTCGTCGAGAATGTCGTCGATGATCAGCACGTCGCGGTCGATAAAGGAGATTTCCGGCTTGGCCTTCCAGAACAGCTCGCCGCCGCTGGTTTCATTGCGGTAGCGCGTGGCGTGCAGGTAGGACAGTTCCAACGGGAAGTTGAGCTTGGGCAGCAGTTTGCCGGAGAAGATCAGCCCGCCGTTCATTACGCAGAACACCACGGGGTTGCTCTCGGCCATCTCATTGTTAATGGCAGCCGCCATGGTATCGATAGCCATCTCGACCTCGGCATTGCTGTGCAGACAATCGGCTTCGGCCATTACTTGGCGGATATGCGCGAGATCGACGGACATGCTGTTTCCTCTTGAGAGCGGGACGCTGCAGCCAAAAGCTGATCAATGCGTCAAAATAAAAGCCGGCAAAGGTACGCATCTGCATGCAGCAGAGCAAGCCCCGCCAGACCAATTGCAAAAAATGCCTTGAAGCCCGGTTTATACCCGGCACTTTGCCTGCTTTTTGCCGACTTTAGGCCATTTTTGCCCAGCATTTGCTATGGCCAATGCTTTAATCTAACGCACTTTTTTCGCCTGTCCTGCTGGAGACTCTTGCCCATGCCCATCCACGAGATCCGCCACCCGCTGATCCGCCACAAACTCGGCCTGATGCGCCGCGCCGACATCAGCACGAAAAACTTCCGTGAGCTGGCCCAGGAAGTGGGTGCGCTGCTGACCTATGAGGCGACCAAGGATCTGCCCTTGGAAAACTGCGAGATCGAAGGCTGGTGCGGCACCGTGCAGGTGGAAAAAATCTCCGGCAAAAAAATCACCGTGGTGCCGATCCTACGTGCTGGCATTGGCATGCTCGAAGGCGTTCTCAGCTTGATTCCCGGTGCCAAGGTCAGCGCCGTGGGCGTGGCACGCAACGAAGAAACATTGCAAGCGCACACCTACCTGGAAAAGCTCGCCTCGGAAATTGACGAGCGCCTGGCCATGATCATCGACCCGATGCTCGCCACCGGCGGCTCGATGGTCGCCACCATCGACCTGCTGAAAAAAGCCGGCTGCAAAGAGATCCGCGCCATGGTGCTGGTCGCGGCGCCTGAGGGTATCAAGGTGGTCAACGACGCCCATCCTGACGTGATCATCTACACCGCTTCCATCGATCAGTGCCTGAACGAACACGGCTACATCATTCCCGGCCTCGGCGATGCCGGCGACAAAATCTTTGGCACCAAACAAAAAGAGGCCTGAGCCCCATGCAACCTGAATACAACGACCCCCTATGGCGCCAGGGCATTTCCGGCGCGCAAATGCTGTTTGTGGCCTTTGGCGCACTGGTGCTGATGCCGCTGATCACCGGCATGGACCCTAACGTAGCGCTGTTTACCGCCGGTATCGGCACGCTGTTGTTCCAACTGGTCACTGGCCGTCAGGTGCCGGTTTTCCTGGCCTCCAGCTTTGCCTTTATTGCGCCGATTCTGGCCGCCAAAGGTGAGTTTGGTTTGCCAGCGGTACTGGGCGGCATCGTCGCTTCGGGCTTGGTGTATATCCTGCTCAGCGCCGTGGTGAAGGTTAAGGGCGCAGGTTTTATCGACCGTCTATTGCCGCCCGTGGTGATTGCCCCGGTAATTATTTCCATCGGCCTGGCCCTGTCGCCCGTTGCCGTCAACATGGCCATGGGCAAGGCCGGTGACGGCAGCGCGCAACTGGTGCCGTATGAAATTGCCCTGCTGATTTCCATGTCGGCGCTGATCACCACTGTGCTGGTCGCAGCCATGGGCCGTGGCCTGCTGCGCCTGCTGCCGATTCTTGCGGGCATCACCGTCGGTTGCGTTGTAGCGGCGTTCTGCGGCGTGATCGACACCAGCAATATCGCCGCCGCACCCTGGCTGGCCATCCCTGCTTTTGTTGCCCCTGAACTGCACTGGGGCGCGATTCTGTACATCGTACCGGTCGCCCTAGCACCGGCCATCGAACACATCGGCGGGGTTGTCGCCATCGGCAGCGTGACCGGGAAAGACTTCGTGAAAAAACCCGGCCTGCACCGCACCCTGCTCGGCGATGGCTTGGCCACCTCGGCCGCTGGCCTGTTTGGCGGCCCGCCCAACACTACGTACGCGGAAGTGACCGGCGCGGTGATGCTGACCAAAAACTACAATCCGAAAATCATGACCTGGGCCGCGTGCTTTGCCATCGCCCTGGCCTTTATCGGCAAGTTCGGCGTGGCCCTGCAAAGCATTCCAGTGCCGGTAATGGGTGGCATTTTGTGCCTGCTGTTTGGCTCTATTGCGGTGGTCGGTCTGAACACCCTGATCCGCCATCAGGTCGATCTGTCCGAGGCGCGCAACCTGATTATTGTCTCGGTTACGCTGGTGTTCGGCATCGGCGGCATGGTCATCGGCAATGGCGATTTCGCCCTGTCCGGCATTTCCCTGTGCGCCATTTGCGCCTTAGTGCTCAACCTGGTTCTGCCAGGCGGGCAAGGCTGGAACAAGAAAACCGTTTTGGAAGATCCAGACCTGTAAATCGCGCCCACAAAAAAGCCCCGCAGATGCGGGGCTTTTTATTGCCGCTAACTCTCTAAAGCCGGCTTTTAACGCAGCAGGGCCTACGCGCAACAGACCCTAGACAAGCCCCTACACCGGGTTAGCCGACCATTGTTGCAACCGCACAACGCTCTCACGATAGGGCTTGAGACTCATGCTCAGCAGCACGATTGAACTGAACACGGCGATGCTGGTGACGATCAGCAGCGAGTAGCGCAGCGCCATGTCATCGGCGAATACATAGTCGGTCACCAAGGCCACCGCCGTCGGGCCGATGCCCAGACCGATCAGCGTGATGACAAACAGGTAGATCGCCGAGGCCTGGCCGCGCATCGAGTTGGGCATGATCTCCTGAATCGCCGCCGGAGCCACGCCAAACGGCATGCTCAGGAAAAACACCGCCGGCGCGGTGAGAATCGCCGCCCACAGCGCAGTTTCCATCAACGGGAAGGCCAGCACACAAGGCACCGCGCCAATGGCCGCATACAAGCCGACGCGCATGTTGGCATCGGTGCTGCCGCGCTTGGCCATCCAGTCCGCCAAGCGGCCACCAAACACGATGCCCAGGCAACCAAACACGGCAACAATGCTGCCGTAAATAATCCCCACCTGGCCGGCATCCCAACCATAGGTGCGGATAAAGAAGGTTGGAATCCAGGCTGCACTGCCATAGCCCGCAAACGCCAGACCGGCAAAGCCGAAGTTATGGCACAGCACGGTACGGCGGTTGGCGCGAATATAGCGCCCCACATCAGCCAGCGGCACCGCCACACCAGCACCAGCGCCACGCCGTGTGGGTTCAGTGACGGCCAGCATCAGCAGGGTGAAGACGATCCCGGCCGCGCCCAGAATCAGGAAGATCAGTTGCCACGGACGCACTTCGCCGAGCACCGGCAGCGTCACGTCGCCTTGCGCCGAAGCGAACTGGATCACCAGGCCACCGAGCAAAAACGCCAAGCCCGAGCCCAGGTAAACCCCCATGGAATACACACTAATGGCCGTGGCGCGACGCTCCGCTGGAAAGCTGTCGGCAATCAGCGAATAGGCTGCAGGCGATAACGCCGCCTCGCCCACGCCGACGCCAATGCGGCATAGCAAAAATTGCCAGTACAGCTTGGCCATGCCACACGCGGCGGTGGCCGCACTCCAGAAGATGATGCCGATGGCGATCAAGCCGCGACGGCTTTTGGTATCCGCCAAACGCCCAAGAGGAATACCGCACACGGTATAGAACAGGGCAAAGGACAGCCCCATCAGCAGACTCATCTGCGTGTCGCTGATCATCAGATCACGGCGGATCGGCCCCACCAGCAGGTTGAGAATCTGCCGGTCGATAAACGACAGCACATACGCCACCATCAAAATGGCGACAGTCACCCAGGCGCGGGTGGGTGAGGGGTAGCCGTTATTATTGTTGTTCACTGGCAGTCTCCTCGGCACCGCTGGTGCGGTGCACGACGGTTGAAAGAACTACCAGCTTAGGCCGACATGCTGGGCAAAGAATATTGCCCAGCGCTGTTATCAGTCAGCCGAATGCGCACTGTCGCGCCGCACGAATGACTGTAACAAGGCCTGCGTTTACAGCATCAACGGCGCCCGCTCGCTGAGGGTTTTCAGTGCCGCCACCCAGCTGGGGTGGTCATTCAGGCACGGCACCAACTGCAAGCTTTCACCACCGGCCTCGACAAACTGCTCGCGGCCACGGTCGCCGATTTCTTCCAGGGTTTCGATGCAGTCAGCGACAAACGCGGGGCACATCACCAGCAACTTCTTCACGCCTTGCGCAGCCAGCTCATCCAGGCGCGCTTCGGTGTAGGGCTCGATCCACTTGGCGCGGCCCAGACGTGACTGGAACGACACCGACCACTGCTCAGGCTTAAGGCCCATGCGCTGGGCAAACAGCTCAGCACTGCGCAGGCATTGCGCGCGGTAGCATTTGGCGAGCACTTCAGGCGAAGCCATGCGGCAGCAGTCATCACCCTTGAGGCAGTGACCGCTTGGGTCGAGTTTGTGCAGATGACGCTCGGGCAAGCCATGAAAGCTCAGCAGCAAGTGATCAAAGCCCTGTTCGAGGTGAGGCTTGGCGCTGTCGACCAAGGCGTCGAGGTATTCCGGCTGATCATAAAACGGCTGCAACAGCGAGAAGCGGATCGGCAACTTGTGCTCACTCACCACGCGGCGCGCTTCTTCAATCACCGTGGTGGTGGTGCTGTCGGCAAACTGCGGATAAAGCGGCGCGAGGGTCACTTGGGTGATGCCCTGCGACGCCAATCGATTGAGCACGGTAGTCAATGATGGCTCGCCATAGCGCATGGCCAATTCTACCGGGCCCTGTTTCCAACTGCTTTTCATCGCCTCTTGCAGACGCTTGCTGATGACCACCAGCGGCGAGCCGTCCTCCCACCAGATCGAGGCATAGGCGTGCGCCGAGGCCGCCGGGCGACGGATCAAAATCAACGACACGATCAACCGGCGCAGCGGCCAGGGCACATCAATGACGTAAGGGTCCATCAGGAACTGATTGAGGTAGCTGCGAACATCAGCCACTTTGGTCGAGGCCGGCGAACCCAGGTTTACCAGTAACAAGGCGTGATCGGTCATGCGCAATCCTAATCCGGTTGGCCTAGCAGGTCTGCCAGGGCCGCATCCAAGTGAGTGAAACGAAATGTGAAACCTTGCGCCTGCAAGCGCTTGGGCAGAGCGCGCTGGCCACCCAGCAACAGCACGGAAAGCTCGCCTAAGCCCAGGCGCAAAGCAAACGCCGGTGCTGGCATAAACGCGGGGCGGTGCAACGCGCGGCCCAGGCTTTGGGCAAATTCGCGGTTGCGCACCGGGTTGGGCGCGCTGGCATTATAAGGGCCGCTGGCGGCCTCATGGGTGAGGAGAAAATCAATCAGGGCTATTTGATCGGCCAGGTGAATCCAAGGCATCCACTGCCGGCCATTACCCAGCGGGCCACCCAAGCCCAGCTTGAACGGCAACAACAGGCGCTTGAGAAAACCGCCCTCGCGCGCCAGCACCAGCCCCGTACGCAGCAACACTACGCGCACACCAAATGATTCAGCCCGCTGGGCCGTTTCTTCCCAGGCGCTGCACAGTTGCGCTGCAAAATCTTCGCTAACCGGGGGGCAGTCTTCACTCATTTCACGCTCGCCAGCATCGCCATACCAGCCCACCGCCGAACCCGAGAGCAGCACGCTGGGTTTGTGTGCACGGGTTTCAAGCCAGGCCAACAATTGCTCAGTCAGGCCGATACGGCTGGCCCACAACATGGCTTTGCGTTTGCGCGTCCAGGGGCGGTCGGCAATCGGCGCACCCGCCAGGTTCACAACCGCATCGAGCGGCTCATCGGCCAATTCATCGAGCTGTGCAATGCCACGCACTGCAGCCCCGCATAGGCTGGACACCTGCTGCGGGCGACGGCTCCAAACGGTTAATTGATGGCCTTGCTGCAACCAGTGCTGACACAGCGCGCGACCAATAAGACCCGTACCGCCCGTGATAAGAATGTGCATGACAATGCCCTCATGAGACCGCGACATACGTCGCCCGACACCGTTGTTTGCGCCTTTGTGGCTTCAGCCAGCGGCAGATTGTCTTAACTGTAGGTAGCCGAGTCGTTACGGCACAGCTTATACATAAAATCCATATTGTATAGCTTTTGTCTAAAGCGTAGCCTAGCGAAAGACTTAGTGAGGTACGTCATGAACACTGCTCTACCCATCGCCATTATTGGCACTGGCATTGCCGGTTTATCCGCCGCCCAAACCCTGCATGCCGCAGGCCACAGCGTGCAGTTGTTTGATAAAAGCCGTGGCAGCGGTGGACGCATGGCCAGCAAACGCAGCGATGCCGGTGCGCTGGATCTGGGCGCACAGTACTTCACCGCGCGTGACCGGCGTTTTGTCGATGTGGTGCAAGACTGGCAGACGCGCGGCTGGGTCGCGCAGTGGTCGCCCAGCCTTTACAACTCGCACGACGGCACCTTGGGCGCATCGCCCGACGAACAAGTGCGCTGGGTGGGCAGCCCACGCATGAGCGCCATCACTCGCGCCATGCTCGGCGCATTGCCTGTGACGTTTGATTGCCGCATCACCGAGGTGTTTCGTGGTGAGCAACATTGGCAGTTGGTAGACGCCAACGGCAACAGCCACGGCCCGTTCAGCCATGTCATCGTCGCCGCGCCCGCCCCTCAGGCCAGTGCGTTATTGTCCAGCGCACCGAAACTGGCGGCCGCTGCGGCCAGCGTGGCCATGGATCCGACCTGGGCCGTCGCACTGGCATTCTCCACACCGCTGCAAACCCCGGTCGAAGGTTGCTTTGTACGTGGCGGGCCGTTGGATTGGCTGGCGCGCAACCGCAGCAAACCCGGCCGCGACAGCCAGCTTGATACCTGGGTGCTGCATGCCACCAGCCAATGGACCAAGCAGCACCTGGATCTTTCTAAAGAAACGGTGATTGAACAGTTGCTGGGCGCTTTTGCCGAATTGATCGGCTGCACAGTACTGGCACCGACGCTCAGCCTGGCGCATCGCTGGCTTTACGCGCGCCCAGCCAGCGCACACCAGTGGGGCGTGTTGGCGGATGCTGACCTGGGCATTTATGCCTGTGGCGACTGGTGCCTTTCCGGGCGTGTCGAAGGGGCCTGGCTGAGTGGCCATGAGGCGGCACGTCGCCTGCTGGATCACCTGCAATGAGCGGCCGGGCAACCTCCGCCGCTGCCCGGCACCGGCTCAACCCGCGCAAGCTGCTGCTGTCCAAATGGACAGCCACGCAGCCCAAGAACCGTGAAAAGCACTTCCTCGTCACCGAACTGATTTGTGATGAGGAAGGCACGGTGCTTGCTGTCGAATTACAGGCCGTGCTCAGCAAACGCACCGAGCAAATGGACTGGCGCACCTTGGAAAACCCCGAGCACTGGCGCATGGGCTGGGCGTAACACGACCACACACAAAGCCATACAGTAGTTGTACAAATATATTGACTTGTACAATTACAGACCTATTATGAACTCAAGTTGTACATTTATCTGAATCTGTACAAGTCGAGATCAGAGGTCGCCATGAGTCAATCCCTACCTGCCACCGCCAAACCCAAACTGGGCATCAGTGCCTGCCTGCTGGGCAACGAAGTTCGCTACAACGGCGGTCATAAGGAGTCGCGACTGTGCAGCCGCACCCTGACAGAGCACTTTGACTTCGTACCGGTTTGCCCGGAAGTCGGCATCGGCATGAGCGTGCCGCGTGAGCCCATCCGCCTGGTCGGCGACCCGAACGCTCCGCGCGCTGTAGGCACCGTCAACCGTGAGATGGATGTTACCGCCCCGCTCACGGCTTATGGCGAGCAAATGGCCGGCGAACTCACCGACATTTGTGGCTACATCTTTATGCAGCAGTCGCCCTCCTGCGGCCTGCACCGGGTCAAGGTTTATCAGGACAATGGTCGTCCCAGCGAGCCTGGTCGCGGTTTGTTCGCCCAAGCATTCTGCGCGCGCCACCCTAACCTGCCGGTGGAAGAAGACGGCCGCCTGAACGACCCAATCCTGCGTGAAAACTTCATCACCCGCGTGTTCGCCTACTCCGAATGGCAACAATTGCTGCGTGACGGCATCAGCCGTAAAGGCTTGATTGAGTTCCACTCGCGCTACAAATACCTGCTCATGGCCACCAACCCAGTGCAGTACAAACAACTGGGGCGCATGCTCGGCAACATCGGCCAGCAAGACCTCGGTGAAATAGCCACGCGGTACTTCAGCGAACTGATGAGCGCCCTGAAAAGCTGCGCTACCCGCCGCACCCACAGCAATGTGCTGCAACACCTCAGCGGCTACCTTAAACAAGCGCTGAGCAGCGAAGAGAAGCAGGAAATGCAGCAACTGATCGGCCAGTACCGCCATGGTGTGGTGCCACTGGTGGTGCCCATGACGCTGCTCAAGCACCACTTCCGCCGCCACCCCGATACGTACATTGCGCAGCAGGTTTATCTGCAACCGCACCCGGAAAACCTCAGTCTGCGTAATGCCCTATGAGTCTTGAACCAATGATCGACGGCGCAGCTGCCGATGACTATCAAGCGGCCATTGCCCAAGGCTTTATGCCGATCCGTGATGTGGCGCGTATTACCGGCGTCAACGCCGTTACCCTGCGTGCGTGGGAGCGCCGTTACGGGCTGATCGTGCCGCACCGCACGCCCAAAGGGCATCGGCTGTATTCGGATGAACACGTAGCGCGTATCCAGGCGATCCTCACCTGGCTTAACCGTGGTGTTTCCGTCAGCCAGGTCAAAGGCTTATTGCGTTCTAATCAAGCCGCACCCGCTGAGGCCAGCTCGCAATGGGAAAGCAAGCGCCAGCTGTTGCAACAGGCTATCTGCAACCTGAATGAGCGCCGCCTCGACGACTGCTTTAACAGCGAGCTGGCACTCTACCCGCCGCATACCCTCTGCCAGCAATTGCTTATGCCCTTGCTCGAAGACCTTGAACTGCGCTGGCGAAACCAGTTCGGCGCACAAGCCGAGCGGGTGTTTTTTTACTCCTGGCTGCGCAGCAAACTCGGCGCACGCCTGTACCACAACAACCGCCAGTACAACGGCGCACCGCTGCTGTTGATCAACGTCTCCGACCTGCCCATGGCCCCCGGCTTGTGGTTGACCGCCTGGTTGGCCAGTAGCGCCGGCTGCGCCGTTGATGTGTTTGACTGGCCACTACCGCCCACCGAACTGGCTCTGGCGGTTGAGCATATCCAGCCGCGTGCAGTGCTGTTGTATTCAAGCCAGGCGCTCAATGGCACTCACCTGCAACGCCTGCTGGGCGGTTACGACTGCCCATGTCTGCTGGTCGGCCAGGTGGTGCAAATCCACGCGGATGAACTGCAGGGCATCACTCAGCAGAATGCCGAGCTAAGCCTGGCCGCCGACCCGCTGGCCGCGCTGCACAGCCTTACCGACCTTAATTTGCTGCACAGCTGACAGGATTCCCCATGCTGCAATTAATGTGGTTGCGCACCGACCTGCGCGTGCAAGACAACACCGCACTGGCGGCGGCCATGGCCAACGGCCCTACGGTGGCGGTCTACCTGCTCAGCCCGGCGCAGTGGATGATTCACGACGACGCGCCCAGCAAAGTTGATTTCTGGCTGCGCAACCTTAAAGAGTTGTCAGTCGAACTGGGCAAACTCAATGTCCCCCTGCTGGTTCGCCAAGCCGATCATTGGCACGAAGCCGCGTCGGTAATTGGCGAGCTGTGCCAAACCCTGCGCGTCACGCAGGTACACGTTAATCAGGAATACGGTGTACACGAAACCCGTCGTGATCAGGCGGTGGCGGCAGCATTGGCAGCGCAGGATGTTGGCTTTAGCAGCCACTTGGATCAGCTGTTCTTCACCCCTGGCAGCGTCCTGACCAAATCTGGCAGCTACTTTCAGGTGTACAGCCAGTTCCGCAAGGTCTGCTATCAGCGCCTGCACACTCAGCTGCCCGCGCGCGTGGCCACGCCCCACCCTCAAGCGGCCCTGCAGGTGACCAGCGATGCCATCCCCAGCCAGATCGCCGGTTTTGCCACGCCCTCGCAAGCACTGCGCGACCTCTGGCCAGCGGGTGAGTTTGAGGCGCAGCGCCGCCTGACTGCGTTTGCCGATGAGCAAATTGATTTCTACCAAACCGCCCGAGACTTCCCCGCACAGCCCGGCACCAGCCAGCTCTCGGCCTACCTGGCAGCGGGCGTGATCTCACCGCGCCAGTGCCTACATGCTGCTCTGGAGGTGAATCAGGGCGAGTTCGACACCGGCAGCAGTGGCGTGGTGACTTGGATTAACGAGCTGCTCTGGCGCGAGTTCTACAAACACATTCTGGTGGGTTACCCGCGCGTTTCCATGCACCGCGCCTTTCGCCCGGAAACCGAAGCCGTGGCTTGGCGTGACGCCCCGCGCGAACTGAAAGCCTGGCAGGAAGGCCGCACCGGCTTCCCCATCATCGATGCCGCCATGCGCCAGTTGCTGGAAACCGGCTGGATGCACAACCGCCTGCGCATGATTGTGGCCATGTTCTTGACCAAGAATCTGCTGATCGATTGGCGCGAAGGCGAGCGCTTTTTTATGCGTCATCTGATCGATGGCGATCTGGCGGCGAACAACGGTGGCTGGCAGTGGAGTTCGTCCACCGGCACCGATTCAGCGCCCTATTTCCGCATTTTCAACCCGCTCAGCCAGTCGCAGAAATTCGACCCGGATGGCCGCTTTATCCGCCACTGGATACCCGAATTGGTTGGCCTGAACAAAAGCAATATCCACAATCCTGCGGCCATGGGCGGTTTGTTTGGCATTGCTGATTACCCAGCGCCGATTGTCGACCTGAGCAAAAGCCGCGCGCGCGCCCTGGCCGCATTCAAAAACCTGCCGCACTTTGCCGGCGAGGAGGTGTTATGAGCGATTACCTGCGCCAGTTCGCCCACGACTTTGCCGCGCTGAACAAAGACAACCTGCATTTACTCGGCAAGCTCTACAGCGACGACGCCCTGTTCTGCGACCCGCTGCATGAGGTGCGTGGCCTAAGCAATATGCAGCGTTACTTCGGCGAGATGTACGCCAATGTCAGCGAACTGCGCTTCGACTTCTATGGCTTTGATCAGGTGCGCGACGGTGAAGGCTACCTGCGCTGGACCATGAGTTACCGCCATCCGCGTTTGGCTGGCGGCCAACTGATCCGGGTTGAAGGCTGCTCGCACCTCTTGTGGCAGGATAAGGTCTATCGTCACCGAGACTATTTCGACGCCGGCAGCCTGCTCTATGAGCACCTGCCCTTACTCGGCTCGGCAATACGCTGGCTGAAACGGAGGTTGGCATGAACGCAAACGCACGGCGTATTTGGTTAACAGGGGCCAGCAGCGGCATTGGCGCGGCACTGGCCGAACAACTGCTCGCCCAAGGTCATCGACTGGCACTCAGCGCACGCAGCGTCGAACCGCTGCAAGCGCTTGCCAAGCGCTATCCGCAGCAGGTGCTGGTAGTCGCTGGCGACCTCAGTGACGCCACTCAAGTCCGCGCTATTGGCGAGCACATTGCCCAAGTCTGGGGTGCGCTGGACTGCGCCATTCTCAATGCAGGCACTTGTGAATATGTTGAGGTCAGCGCATTTGAAGCAGCCATGGTCGAGCGTGTAATGCGCGCCAATCTGTTTTCTGCCAGTTACTGCATCGAGGCCGCCCTGCCCTTGCTGCGTTTGGGTAACAGTCCGCACTTGGTCGGTGTTAGCAGCTCAGTAACCTTTATGCCGCTGCCACGCGCCGAAGCCTATGGCGCATCCAAGGCGGCCATGCGTTACCTGTTTGAAGCACTGCGCATCGATCTGAAGGCAGAAAAAATCGCCGTCACCTTGGTCAGCCCTGGTTTCGTCGACACCCCGCTGACGCAGAAAAATGATTTCCCCATGCCCATGCGCTGGCCGGTGGACAAGGCCGCTGGCTACATAGCCCAGCGCCTGGATCAGCAACCTTTTGAAATCGCCTTCCCTGGCCCATTTATTGTCATTCTCAAACTGCTCGGCCATCTTCCCAAGCGTATGCAGGTGGCCATCGGCGCCCGCATGGCCCGCGCAGAAGCCAAGACCTAAGGACAGCCCATGAAAATTGCCATTATCGGCAGCGGCATTGCCGGCCTCACCAGCGCCTACCTGCTCAACCGCCGCCACGAGATCACG
Organism: Pseudomonas sp. Ga0074129; assembly: GCA_001465025.1. Lineage (GTDB taxonomy): Bacteria > Pseudomonadota > Gammaproteobacteria > Pseudomonadales > Pseudomonadaceae > Aquipseudomonas. Next base: position 17,361 of record LNDO01000082.1, on the reverse strand, counting down.
GTGTTTGAAGCCAGCGACTGGATTGGCGGTCATACCCACACCGTTGATGTTGAGGTGAACGGGCAGCGGTACGCCGTGGACACCGGCTTTATTGTGTTCAACGACTGGACCTACCCGAACTTTATCCGCCTGCTTAGCCAGTTGGGCGTAGGGTTCAAGGACACCGAAATGAGCTTTTCGGTCAGCGATCCGCTGACTGGCGTGGAGTACAACGGGCATAGCCTCAACACCTTGTTTGCCCAGCGCCGCAACCTGTTTTCACCCAAGTTTATTGGCATGGTGCGCGACATCCTGCGCTTTAACCGCGAAGCCCTGCTGGACCTCAACAACCAGCGCATCGCCGCCGACATGACCCTCGGTGACTACCTGAAGGCCAATGCGTACAGCGAGCGTTTTATCCAGCATTACATCGTGCCTATGGGCGCGGCGATCTGGTCGATGTCACTGGCGGACATGCTTGGTTTTCCGCTGCAATTCTTCGTGCGCTTTTTCAAGAATCACGGCCTGCTCTCGGTCAGCGACCGGCCGCAGTGGTGTGTGATTGAAGGCGGCTCCAGCAGCTACATCGCGCCCCTGACCGAGTCATTTCGCGAGAAGATCCGCCTCAACTGCCCAGTCACACGCGTAGAGCGCGACGCCGATGGCGTGATCGTGCACAGCAATGCTGGCATTGAGCGCTTCGACAAGGTGGTGTTTGCCTGCCACAGCGATCAAGCACTTGGCTTGCTGGCGCAGCCGAGCGACACCGAGCAATCCATCCTCGGCGCGCTGCCGTATGCCGATAACGACGTGGTGCTGCACACCGATACCCGCCTGCTGCCCAAACGGCCGATGGCTTGGGCCAGTTGGAACTACCGATTGGGCGGGCCTGTGGATCAGCCCGCCGCCGTCACCTATGACATGAACATCCTGCAAGGCATCCAGAGTGACAGCACCTTCTGCGTCAGCCTGAACCAGACAGCCGCCATCGACCCAAACAAAATTCTCGCGCGCTTTACCTACGCTCACCCGCAATACAGCCTGGACGGCATGGCGGCGCAAGCGCGCTGGCAAGAACTGCTCGGCGCCAACCACAGTTACTTCTGCGGTGCTTACTGGGCCAGCGGCTTCCATGAAGACGGCGTGGTCAGCGCATTGCGCGTGGCCCGTGAATTTGGTGAGTCGTTGTAATGAGCACGATCGTCAACAGCGCCTTGTACAGCGGCTGGGTGCAGCACCGGCGATTTGCGCCGCGCCAGCACAACTTCCGCTATCGCATGGGCTTGCTGTACCTCGACCTGAGCGAGCAAGACGCGGTGCTGGCCCTGTCGCCGCTGGCCGGCCGTGGACGCTTTGCGCCGTTTGCCTTTCGTGAAACCGACTACCTGCCGCAGTTCACCACGGTTGGCATGTCACTGATCGATGCCGTTCGGCAGCGCGTGACTCAAGCGCTTGGCCGCACGCCTTTGGGCGCGATTTGCCTGCTGACCCAACCGCGTAGCTGGGGCTTGAGTTTTAATCCGGCCAGCTTCTTCTACTGCCACGAGGCGGACGGGCGGTTGGCGGCGATTCTTTGCGAAGTCAGCAACACGCCGTTCCGTGAGCGCTACCACTATGTGCTGCCCGCCGAGGGCGATGGCCATCTGCACGTGGCCGTGGCCAAGGCGTTTCATGTTTCGCCGTTTTTACCGCGCGAGCTGGAATACCGCATGAGTTTCAGCCCAGCCGGCGAGCGCTTAGGTATTCACATGGCCGACTGGCAAGCCGATGAAAAACTCTTCGATGCCAGCCTCAGTCTGCACCGTACACCGCTCAACCGCAGCAGCCTGCATCACTACCTGCTGCAGTTCCCCTGGATGACCGGCAAGACCGTCGCCGCCATTTACTGGCAAGCGCTGCGCCTGCTGCTCAAACGCATTCCCCTTTTCACTCATCGGGCCGCAGAAGGTGATTTCCGCGTTGCCCGCACCGCATCAAAGGATGTATCCCATGAAAAGCTCTAGCCTGACCTCCGCCAAACATGTTGTGCGTGCCGGCAGCGGTATCGGTGCCAGCCTGTTGCGCCGCGCCGTGATGCGCCAACTCAAGCAGCTGCGTCATGGCCAGTTGGTGATTGTGGAAGGCGACGAGCGCATGGAGTTCGGCGACCCTCACTCCAACCTGTGCGCAGAAATCCACGTGCAGGATGGTGCAGTGTGGGGCCTGGTCGCGGGTAATGGCTCGATTGGCTCGGGTGAAGCCTATATCCACGGTTACTGGACATCGCCAGACCTGACGGCGGTGGTTCGCGTATTTGTCAGCAACCTGGATGTACTCGACGCCATGGAAAGCGGCCTGGCGCAGCTCGGTCGCCCGCTTGTCCAAGGGCTGCACTGGCTCAATCGCAACACGCGCAAAGGTTCGCGCAAGAACATCTCGGCGCACTACGACCTGGGCAATGACCTGTTTGAACAGTTCCTCGACCCAACCATGATGTACTCGGCGGCCATGTTTAAAAGCGCTGACGACAGCCTTGAGCAGGCGCAGTTGAATAAACTTGAGCGCATCTGCCAGAAGCTCGCGCTCAAGCCCAGTGATCACCTGCTGGAAATCGGCACCGGCTGGGGCAGCATGGCCATCTACGCGGCCACCCACTACGGCTGCAAAGTCACCACCACCACGCTGTCACGCGAGCAGTTCGCCTACACCGAACGACGCATCAAACAGCAAGGGCTGGAAGGGCAAATCACCCTGCTGCTGGAGGATTACCGCGACCTGCGCGGCCAGTACGACAAGCTGGTGTCCATCGAGATGATCGAAGCCGTGGGCCATCGCTTCCTGCCCACCTACTTCCAGCAATGCGCCAACCTGCTCAAGCCCGACGGGCTGATGTTGCTGCAGGCCATCACCATTCGTGACCAGCGCTATGAGCAGGCGAAGAACGCCGTCGATTTTATCCAGCGCTACATTTTCCCCGGTGGCGCATTGCCGTCGGTAAACAAAATGCTGGAAATCATCACTGCCAAGACCGACATGAACCTGCACCACATGGAAGACTTCGGCCTGCACTACGCGCGCACGCTGCGCATCTGGCACGACAACCTGCGCCATGCCCGGCACAAGCTGGAGCAACAGGGCTACGACGATTACTTCTTCCGCCTGTGGGAGTTCTACCTGTGCTATTGCGAGGGCGGCTTTATCGAGCGCACCATCGGCACCGCGCAATTGCTGCTGGCCAAACCCGCCGCGCGCCCTGCCCCTCTGCTAGGAAACTTTGATGGCTAAGTTGATCGTCAACACCCTGCTGTTTCAGCTTGGCTGGTTCGCCAGCGTGTTTGGTGGCGACAGCCTGTGGCTGTTGGTGGCCTTGGCCGTCGTACTGGTGCACCTGCTGTGGACCAGCAGTTGGGCGGCCGAAGGCAAACTGCTGGTCAGCGTGTTTATTGTTGGCAGCGCCCTGGACAGTTTTTTACTGAACATGGGGGTGTTTGATTTCGGTGAACCACGCGTGCTGGTCCCACTCTGGCTGGCCAGCCTGTGGCTGCTGCTGGCCACCACTCTAAACCACTGCATGGCCTGGACAGCCCAACCCTGGTGGCGTGGCAGCCTGCTTGGCGCGATTGTAGCCCCGCTCTCCTATTACGCGGGTGCACAGATTGCTGGCGTCGGCCTGCCCTATGGCACCTGGCAGACCCTGCTGCTGCTCGCCGTAATTTGGGCGCTGGTGATGCCCGTGCTGCATGGCTTTGCCAAACTCTATCGAGCGCAATACGAGCAGACGCTGAGAACCCGTCAATCGGCCTAGGCTAAGCTGGGGCCGCATTGGTTGAGCGCAACGAAGGCGCAATAAACAGGCATTCCCTATTGAGTCCTATGCTTCTGCGCAAATCCCGTGACTTGGTTGGGTGGATGAGGCTTCACCCATCCACCCAACATCGACCGCTACGCCGCACTCACACCATTGGCGTAAACTGCGCGGCATGAGCGAGAACATCCCCCATACCCAGTTGCCTAACGAAGAAGCCGTCAGTTGCTCCAACTGCGCCGCTTGCTGCTGCCAGCTGGAAGTCATGCTGATCACCGACACCGGCGTACCGCCCCGCTATATCGACACGGATGACTGGGGTGGCGAAGTGATGCTGCGCTTGGACGATGGCTGGTGCGCTGCGCTGGACCGTAACAGCATGCGCTGCACCATCTACGAAGTTCGCCCACTGATCTGCCGCGAATTTGAAACCGCCTCGCCGGAATGCCTCGACGAGCGCAAAGGCATGGGCAGCATCTACCGCTAAAGCTGCTGGGCTACCTAGCATTGCGCCAGCCAGGAGACAGTGGAACGCTGAGACGGGAAAAGGTCATTAAAAAACCGGACTGTGATCCGGTTTTTTAATGACTGCAGGCGTCAGAAGCTCATGCGGTAATGCAGGGTGTAATTTTCGACACCTTGGTTCGGCTGTTTGATGCCCGCATTGGAGTAGTGCAGCGCACGAATACCGATTTCCTGGCCGGCGAAGCGCACGCCCACGCCGAGACGGTCTTCAAACTGGAATGAAGTGGCCAGGTCGTTATCTTCCAATTCAGTGCTGCTAAACGCCGCCACACCGATCCCAGCCTCGATATAGGGTTTGAAACGCTCGCCGGCAAACTCATAAACGAACACCGGGCTGAACGAGACGCTGTGGTTACTAGCAGTTAGATCGCCTTCCCAGTAGGTGTAGCCGGCATCCCAATAACCGGTCAGGCGACCCACATCACTGGCAAACCAACTGCGCTTGAAATCGAACTGCGCCCCCAGCCGGTAGGTCATGATCGAGTCACCGGTTTGCCCAATGGCCACACTCAGGTCCATCGCCTGCGCAGCACCCAACTGCCCCCATGCCAACGCCGCCGCAGCGGCCAAGGTCAGTACTTTTCTCATGCCAATTTCCTTTCAGGCCAAGTTAGAAACCATTTGTAACAGCACGAGTATAGGTAGCTTTAGCGCGAAGTGAGCTGATGGGCTGTTGGCGTTTCATAGTGGGCAAGCAAAACGAGGCCGCCCAGGCCTAAGGCAATGCTCGCACAGCGCCTGGCTCGCCCCACAGCAGAGGCAAGATGCGCTGCATGGCGGCCGGATCACCACTCGACCAAAACTGCGCGGGCTGCGCCGGGCCGCTGGCGAGCAGATCGGCCTGGGCCAACAACCGTTGCACCTGCCGCGCCACCGCTGCACCGGTGTCGATCAAGCTGATCGAATCCGGCACCAGAGTGCGCAGCAACGGTTTGATAAAGGGGTAATGGGTGCAACCGAGAATCAGCGTGTCGCAGCCCTGATCCAGCAGCGGCGTGACAAAACCCTGCAGCAACTGCCGGGTGGTGAGGCTATCCAACTCACCCGCCTCGATACATTCGACCAAGCCCGGACACGGCTGGGTGATCACCCGCACATCACTGGCAAAGCGGTCGAGCAAGGCGGCGAACTTGGCGCTTTTCAGCGTGCCGGTGGTGGCCAGCACACCCACCACGCCGCTCTGGGTGGCGGCAGCCGCTGGCTTAACCGCCGGTTCCATGCCCACTAAGGGCAGCTGCGGATATAACTCTCGCAACTCGGCCACACCAGCCACTGTGGCGGTATTGCAGGCCAACACCAACGCCTTAGCTCCCTGGGCGAGCAGAAACTCAGCCAATACCCGGCAGCGCTCACGGATAAATTCCGGGCTTTTCTCGCCGTAGGGCACATGGCCGCTGTCGGCGATATACAGCAGCGACTCATTGGGCAGCAGCGCGCGCATCTCACGCAGCACCGACAGCCCGCCGACGCCGGAGTCGAATACGCCAATCGGCGCGTTACTGGGCATGCACACCACACACGGCGCAGCCCGGATCACGCTTGACCCGCAGTTCACGGAAACGGCTGTTCAAGGCATCAATCAGCAGCAAACGCCCCACCAGCGGCTCACCGAACTGCGCCAGCAGCTTCAAGGCCTCCAGTGCCTGCAAGCTGCCGACCAGACCGACCAGCGGGCCAACCACACCGGCTTCGCTGCAGGTCAGCTCGGCTTCACTGCCATGACCATAGAGGCAGTGGTAGCAGGGGCTGTCGTCACGACGCGGGTCGAATACCGAGAGTTGACCTTCTAGGCGGATCGCCGCGCCGCTGACCAGTGGCACCTTGGCCGCCACGCACGCGGCATTGACCGCTTCGCGGGTGGTGAAGTTGTCCGAGCAATCCAGCACCACATCGACAGCCGCCACGGCTGCCGCCAGAGAGTCGCTGTCCAGGCCCTCGCGATGCGCGTGCAAGCGCAACTGCGTATTGATCGCCAACAAGCGTTTGCTGGCCGAGTCGACTTTGCTCTGACCGATGCTGGCAGTGTCGTGGGCGATCTGCCGTTGCAGGTTGGTCAGGTCGACCGTATCAAAATCCGCCAGATGCAACTCTCCGACACCTGCAGCCGCCAGATACAGTGCCACTGGCGAACCCAAGCCGCCAAGGCCGATGATCAGCGCACGGCTGTTTTTCAGGCGCAGCTGCCCGGCGATATCGATCTGTTGCAGCAGGATCTGCCGGCTATAGCGCAGCAGTTCTTCGTCGCTCAGCATGTTCTCTGTGTCCATGGCTTCACTCATGGAAAAAGCGTCCCAAACTGATGCGCTCATGGCCGCCGAGGTCACGCCGACTTTCCACCGCGCTAAAGCCACGCGCACTCAGCAGCTCACGCACCGCTACAGCCTGATCAAAGCCATGCTCCAGCAGCAGCCAGCCACCGGCTTCCAGATGTTCCGGAGCCTGCGCAATGATCAGGCGAATATCGTCGAGCCCATCTGCGCCCGCCACCAAAGCGCTGCTCGGCTCGAAACGCACATCGCCTTCGGCCAGATGGTGATCATCGGCTGCAATATAGGGGGGGTTGCTGACGATCAGCTGATAGCGCTCGCCCGCCAGCGCACTGAACCACTGGCTCTCGATAAACCGCACATTGCTCAGTTTAAGCCGCGCTCGATTGCGCTCTGCCAGGGCCACCGCTTCAGGAACACGATCCACCCCGGTCAAACGCCACGCAGGGCGTTCGCAGGCCAAGGCCAAGGCAATCGCCCCGGTGCCAGTGCCCAGATCCAGAAGGGTCGACGGTGTGCCCGGCAGCAGCGCCAGAGCTGTTTCCACCAGCAGCTCAGTGTCGGGGCGAGGAATCAGCGTATGCGGCGCCACTTCCAGCTCCAGGCTCCAAAAGCCCTGCTGGCCAAGGATATAAGCCACCGGCTCACCGGCCTGTCGCCGCGCCAACATCGCCTGATAGCGCTCAAGCTGCTCAGCCTCCAGCTCGCGCTCCGGCCAGGTGTGCAGGTAGCTGCGCGGTTTACCCAAAACGTCCGCAAGCAACAGCTCAGCGTCCAACCGTGGGGTCGGCGAATGAGGTAAGGCGGCGTGGTTGAGCAGGGATTCAATGGTGGCCATGGCATTTATTCCGTAGCCCGGATGCATCCGGGACATGCTTCAGCGGTCACTCCCGGATTGCATCCGGGCTACGCGAACAGCCGCATCAATCGCCCAACGCAGCCAACTGATCGGCTTGGTATTCGACCAACAGCGGCTCGATGATCGCCTCAACGCCGCCGGCGATCACTTCATTGAGCGAATACAAGGTCAGGTTGATGCGGTGATCGGTCACCCGCCCCTGCGGGAAGTTGTAGGTGCGAATGCGCTCGGAGCGGTCGCCGGAACCCACCAGCAATTTACGCGAGTCGGAAATTTCCTTGTGCGCGGCGGCTTCCTGCTGGTCTTTGAGCTTCGCCGCCAGCCAGGCCATGGCCTTGGCGCGGTTCTTGTGCTGCGAACGCTCTTCCTGACATTCCACCACGGTGCCAGTGGGGATGTGGGTGATGCGGATGGCTGAGTCGGTGGTGTTAACGTGCTGACCACCGGCACCGGAGCTGCGGTAAGTGTCCACACGCAGGTCCGCCGGATTGATGTCGATGGCCATTTGCTCATCCGGCTCAGGCAGCACGGCAACAGTACAGGCCGAGGTGTGGATACGGCCCTGAGATTCGGTCTCCGGCACGCGCTGCACACGGTGTGCGCCCGACTCGAACTTGAGTTTGCCGTAGACGTTGTCGCCCTCCACCCGCGCAATCACTTCCTTAAAACCGCCATGCTCGCCTTCGCTGGCCGACAATACTTCAACACGCCAGCCCTGCTTTTCGGCATAGCGCGAGTACATGCGGAACAGATCGCCGGAGAAAATCGCCGCCTCGTCGCCGCCCGTCCCGGCGCGCACTTCAAGGAAGACGTTACGCCCGTCATTCGGGTCTTTGGGCAGCAGCATGCGCTGCAAGGTGGCTTCCAACTCGACCAGTTGTTCCTTGGCCTGCGCGACTTCTTCCTCGGCCATTTCACGCATGTCCGGGTCGCTGTCTTTGAGCAGCGCCTGGGCACTTTCCAAATCGGCCTGCACTTTACGAAAGGCGCTGAACGCTTGATACACAGGCTCAAGTTCGGCGTACTCCTTGGAGTAGGCGCGAAACTGGGTTTGATTGCTGATGACTTCAGCATCACCCAACAGTGCGGTCAGTTCTTCGAAACGATCCTGCAACAGGTCGAGTTTGTTGATCAGTGACGCTTTCATTGCAGACCTTTATTGATTGGCCGAACCGCTTTGGGACGAAGCGGACGGCACGCCCTCGTCGAGGGCAAACAGTTCTTGAGCGACGCCCAGCGCATCGACGCGGCCGTCAGCAGAGAATTTTTTCAGCTGCACACTGGGAGCATGCAGCAGCTTGTTAGTCAGGCCACGCGCCAATTGCGCCAGCACCTCTTCTGGGCTGCTGCCATTGGCCAGTAAGCGCAGCGCCTTATTCAACTCGTCATCACGCAAACGCTCAGCCTGCTGGCGATAGGCCTTGAGCACGTCAACGGCCGCAAGCTCGCGCAAACGCTGCATAAAATCACGGGCACCGACGCTGACCAACTCTTCAGCGGCCTGCGCTGCGCCCTGACGGCTCTTGAGGTTTTCCTCAATAACCTCGTGCAGGTCATCAACGGTATACAGATACACGTCGTCCAACTCGCCAACTTCCGGCTCGATGTCGCGCGGCACGGCGATATCGACCATAAAAATCGGCTTGTGTTTGCGCTGCTTGAGCGCCCGTTCCACCGCACCCTTACCCAAAATCGGCAGTTGACTGGCCGTCGAGCTGATGACGATGTCGCTGTTGACCAGCTCATCCGGAATTTCAGAAAGCAGCACCGCATGCGCACCAAACTGCTCCGCCAGGCTGCTGGCACGCTCCAGTGTGCGGTTGGCCACCACGATGCGTTTGATGCCCTGATCATGCAGGTGCCGAGCCACCAGACTGATAGTCTCACCGGCGCCAATCAGCAAGGCCTGACTGCGGTGCAGATCAGCGAAAATCTGCTTGGCCAGACTGACAGCAGCAAAGGCCACCGACACCGGGTTTTCGCCGATAGCCGTGTCGGTGCGCACGGTTTTGGCCGTACTGAAGGTGGCCTGAAACAGCCGCCCGAGTAGCGGTCCAAGGGTGCCAGCCTCACGGGCCACGGCAAACGCGGACTTCATCTGACCAAGAATCTGCGGCTCGCCGAGCACCATGGAGTCCAGCCCCGAAGCCACGCGCATCATGTGCCGCACGGCTTCATCATCGGTATGGATGTAAGCGCAAGCACGCAGTTCATCCAGACTCAGGCGATGATAAGTGGCCAGCCAGTTGAGCACCTCGTCAACGCCTAACCCATCCTGTTCAAGGTAAAGTTCGCTGCGGTTGCAAGTAGAAAGAATCGCCGCCTCGCGGCTGCTGGTGCGCTGGCAAAGTTGCTGCAAAGCTTCAACCAACTGCTCTGGCGTAAATGCCACACGCTCGCGAACATCCACCGAGGCGGTCTTGTGGTTGATACCAAGGGCAATAAAGGCCATGCAGGATCGCTGACAGGGAGTGGAAGCCGGCAATTGTCCTACTTCGGCAAAGCGAGAACAACCACTGCTGCCTATTGTCTCAATAGCCACACGCGACATGCCGAGCAACCGCAGATGCATAAAAAGGCTGGCTCAACGCACTGCCATGCTGCTAAACACGGCACAGACACCGCTCTCAATCAGGATCATGACGGCCCATGGGCTTGCCCCAGCGCTTGTGTCATGATGCCCAAAACGCAGGTTGGCCACATATTTCCCCTATGAACAGATCCTTAGCCTTGCTCACTGCCGCTGCTCTACTGAGCGGCTGCCAGACGTTTGCACCTTCATCGCCTGACGGTGTTGCGCCAGTCGAAGACCCCGCCATCACCGAGCAACCGGCGCAGCCTCAGGTTTACCGGGCCTTTAGTCAGGAAACCGTGCTGGCACTGCTGACCGCTGAGCTGGCGGGACAACGCAACCGGTTTGACATTGCCCTGGATAATTACCTCCAGCAGGCCAATGCCACCCAAGATGCTGGCGTCGCCGAGCGCGGTTTCCGCATCGCGGAGTACCTGGGCGCGGAACAAGCCGCCCTAGAAACCAGCCTGCTGTGGGCCAAAACCGCCCCCGAGAATATCGATGCACTGCGCGCCGCCGCCGTGCAACTGGCGCGCGCCGGCCGATACGACGAATCCATGAAATTTATGGAGACCGTGCTGCAACGCCAGGGCAACACCCACTTTGATTTCCTCGCCCTGTCGGCGGCAGAAACCGACAGTGAAACCCGTGCAGGCATGCTGCAAGGCTTTGATCGCCTGCAAAGCAAATACCCAGACAACAGCCAACTGCAGTTTGGCAAAGCCTTGTTACTGCAACAGGACGACCGCCCGGAAGAAGCCCTGGCCCTGCTGGAGCAACAGCCCAGCAAAGACCGTCCAATCGCCTCCATTCTTCTGCATGCGCGCCTGCTGCAAAGCCTGCAGCGCAATAAAGAGGCATTGCCACTGCTGGAAGCCGGCATCAAAAAGCACCCTCGCGATAAGCGCCTGCGCCTCACCTATGCGCGCCTGCTGGTGAGCGAAAATCGCCTTGATGACGCCAAAGGGGAGTTTGTTGAACTGCTGCAACAGCATCCTGAAGACGATGACATGCGCTTCTCGTTGGCACTGGTATGCCTGGAAGCTGAAGCCTGGAAAGAGGCCATCGTTTATCTGGAAGAACTGGTTGAGCGTGGCAGTCATGTTGATGCAGCGCACTACAACATGGCGCGCGCCTATGAAGCACTTGGCGAAGGCGAAAGCGCACTGATCGAATACGGCCTCGTGGGCCCCGGCAATGACTTCCTGCCAGCCCAAGCACGACAAACAGAGCTGCTGTTTGCTCAGCAACGGGGGGAAGAGGCCGCCGAACAGCTGCGCAAGAACCGCGAAAATCAGCCCGATTACGCCATTCAGCTGTTCTTGATCGAAGCCGAGGCGTGGTCTGAGGCTCACAACAACGAGCGGGCCTGGCAAGTGATCAAGCAGGGCCTGGAACAGTTCCCTGAAGACCTCAACCTGCTTTACACCCGCGCCATGCTGGCCGAAAAACGTGGCGACCTGGCGCTGCTGGAAAGTGACCTGCGCTTTATCCTCGAGCGTGAGCCAGACAATGCCATGGCGCTCAACGCCCTCGGCTATACACTGGCTGACCGCACCACGCGCTTCAGCGAAGCCAAAGCACTGATTGAGCAAGCCCACCAGCTTGACCCGAATGACCCGGCCATCATCGACAGCCTGGGTTGGGTCAATTATCGCCTAGGCAATCTCACTGAGGCCGAGCGCTTACTGCGCAAGGCGTTAAAGCAGTTTCCCGACCAAGAAGTCGCCGCTCATTTAGGCGAAGTACTGTGGGCACAGGGCAAGCAAAAAGAAGCGCGGCAAGTCTGGCGAGACGCACTGAAAGCCCAACCCGACAGTAAAATTCTGCGCAGCACCCTGCAGCGCCTGACCGGAGCAGAAACACCTTGAAGGCTGTTCGTTACCTGATCACCCTTGGGTTGATCACCCTGCTCGCGGGCTGCGCGGGCCTGACATCCAAAGAAGCCCTTGAAGGCAAGGGCGATGCACAGCGCTGGCAGGCCCACAAAGAGCAAATCAGCCGCCTCGACGCCTGGCAAATCAATGGCAAGGTTGGCATCCGCGCCCCGAAAGATTCCGGCAGCGGCACCTTGTTCTGGCTGCAACGCCAAGACTATTACGACATTCGCCTGTCTGGCCCATTGGGCCGTGGCGCAGCACGCCTGACCGGCCGCCCTGGCGCCATTCTGCTGGAAGTGGCCAATCAAGGCCGCTACCAAGCCGCCTCCCCCGAGGAGCTACTGCAGGATCAGCTTGGCCTCAACCTGCCGGTTTCTCACTTGCTCTGGTGGATTCGCGGGCTGCCCTCACCTAACAGCAAAAGCCGCCTGAACCTCGACAGCCAAAGCCATTTGGCGCAACTGAGCCAAGATGGTTGGTTTGTTGAATACCTGAGTTACGCCGAACAGAACGGCTTTTGGCTGCCTGAACGGATCAAAGTCAGCGGCTACGACCTGCAGGTCACCTTGGTGATCAAGGACTGGCAACCCCGCCAGCTCGGCCAATGAGCAGCACAGCAATCCCAGCCGCTGCCGAATTGATTCTGCCGGCACCGGCCAAACTCAACTTGATGCTGCATATCCTGGGCCGCCGCGCCGATGGCTACCACGAACTGCAAACCCTGTTTCAGTTTCTCGACGCTGGTGACGAATTGGGTTTTGCGCTGCGCCGTGATGGCGAGATCCACTTGCACACCGCCATTGAGGGCGTGCCCCACGACAGCAACCTAATCGTGCGTGCCGCTCGCCTGCTGCAACAACACAGCCAATGCCCATTAGGCGCAGATATCTGGCTAGACAAACGCCTACCCATGGGCGGAGGCATCGGCGGGGGCAGCTCGGATGCCGCCACCACCCTGCTCGGCCTAAACCGCCTGTGGCAGCTCAACTGCAGCGAAGATCTATTGGCCTCTCTAGGACTGAGCCTAGGCGCAGATGTGCCGGTATTTGTGCGTGGCCGCGCAGCCTTTGCTGAAGGCGTAGGCGAAAAGTTGCAGCCGGTGACCCTGCCAGAACCCTGGTTTCTCGTGGCCATTCCGCAAGTGCTTGTCAGCACAGCGGAAATTTTCTCCGACCCTGAGTTGACACGCGATACGCCGCCCATTAAAGTTCGCAACCTTCTTGAGGGGGGTGGTCGTAATGACTGCCAGCCGGTGGTCATGAAGCGTTACCCAGAAGTACGTAACGCTTTGATCTTGTTGAACAAATTTGTTCCAACTCGATTAACCGGCACTGGAGCTTGTGTGTTTGGGAGCTTCCCAAACGAGGACGATGCTGATAAAGTCGCCCGCCAACTTCCAGCCACTTTGCCAAGTTTCATTGCCCAAGGCAGTAACATCTCGATGTTGCACCGCAAGCTGGAAATATTGGACAGGAAGTAAATGCATGCTCTGCAGTTAAATAGAGCAACGGGTTGTACATGTAGGGGCGTCGCCAAGCGGTAAGGCAGCAGGTTTTGATCCTGCCATGCGTTGGTTCGAATCCAGCCGCCCCTGCCATTCCGTCCTGGAGCGGATACACAACTTAAAGCATTTGGTTACACAGGATACAGGGGCGTCGCCAAGCGGTAAGGCAGCAGGTTTTGATCCTGCCATGCGTTGGTTCGAATCCAGCCGCCCCTGCCATTTTCTGTACTCATCCAGGTATACCCTCAGCCGGCAGGTACTGCGCGTGTCCAAGATGATGGTCTTTACGGGGAACGCTAACCCCGATCTGGCGCGACGTATCGTACGTCAGCTGCACATTCCCCTCGGTGATGCTTCTGTCGGTAAGTTTTCCGACGGCGAGATCATGATTGAAATCAACGAAAACGTCCGCGGTAAAGACGTCTTCCTGATTCAACCGACGTGCGCGCCAACCAATGACAACCTGATGGAACTGGTCGTGATGGCAGACGCCTTCCGCCGCTCATCAGCCACCCGAATTACTGCTGTTATCCCCTACTTTGGCTATGCCCGCCAGGATCGCCGTCCGCGTTCCGCTCGCGTGGCAATCAGCGCCAAAGTTGTGGCTGACATGCTCACCGTTGTAGGCATCGACCGGGTTTTAACTGTCGACCTGCACGCTGACCAGATTCAAGGTTTCTTCGATATCCCGGTAGATAACATCTACGGCTCACCTGTATTGGTGGACGACATCGAAGATCAGCGCTTTGAAAACCTGATGATTGTCTCCCCAGACATTGGCGGCGTAGTGCGTGCACGCGCCGTGGCCAAATCCCTGGGTGTTGACCTGGCGATCATCGACAAGCGCCGCGAAAAAGCCAACCACTCCGAAGTGATGCATATCATCGGTGATGTAGAAGGCCGCACCTGCATTTTGGTCGATGACATGGTGGATACCGCCGGCACCCTGTGCCATGCGGCAAAAGCCCTGAAAGAACATGGCGCATCGAAAGTATTCGCCTATTGCACACACCCGGTTCTATCCGGCCGTGCAATCGAGAACATTGAAAAATCCGTACTGGACGAACTGGTGGTGACCAACACCATCCCATTGTCAGCCGCCGCGCAGTCTTGCTCGCGCATCCGCCAACTGGATATCGCCCCGGTAGTCGCTGAAGCGGTTCGCCGCATCAGCAATGAAGAATCGATCAGCGCGATGTTCCGTTAAGCGGAACACACCCTGAACGCAAACGCCCTGCCCTGATGGCAAGGCCTTACAACCAACCGTCCCGTCGCTGGTCGCAAGCGTAACGGACGGTTTGGTTATTTTGGAGAAGTGAAATGACTGTTGAATTTGCCCTGAATGCTGAAGTGCGTTCCGACCTGGGGAAAGGTGCGAGCCGCCGCCTGCGTCGTAACGTCGCCATGGTTCCTGCCGTAATTTACGGTGGCGACAAAGCCCCACAATCGATCAGCCTGCTGGCCAAAGAACTGGCCAAACTGCTGGAAACCGACGCAGCGTACAGCCACGTGCTGAACCTGAACGTAGCCGGCACCAACGAAAGCGTGATCATCAAAGCCCTGCAGCGTCACCCAGCTAAAGGCTTCGTTCTGCATGCTGACTTCATCCGCGTAGTGGCCGACCAGAAACTGACCGCTCACGTACCCCTGCACTTCATCAACCAAGAGACTTCGGTTGGCGTGAAGCAGCAAGGTGGCGAAGCTTCCCACGTACTGGTTGAAGTTGAAGTAGCTTGCCTGCCGAAAGACCTGCCTGAGTTCATCGAAGTCGACATGGCTAACGTTGAAGTTGGCCAGATCGTTCACCTGTCCGACCTGAAACTGCCGCAAGGCGTTGAGCTGGTTGCACTGGCTCACGGCAACGACCTGGCCGTGGCTAACATCCACGCCTCCCGCGTTGCCAAAGAAGAAGGCGCTGCCGAGTAAATCTCGCAGCATCGGAAACCGGCTCGGTATGCGATTCTACCGAGCCATTTCCACATAAGGGTTCCTGACATGACTGCCGTACAACTGATCGTTGGCTTGGGTAACCCAGGTCCTGAATACGACCAGACCCGGCATAATGCAGGGGCCCTTTTTGTTGAGCGCTTGGCCGATAGCCAACGCATCAACCTAAGCCTCGACAAAAAATATTTCGGTCTGGTGGGTAAATTTAGCCATCAAGGCCAGGATGTTCGTCTACTGATCCCCACCACCTTTATGAACCGCAGCGGCCAAGCCGTAGCGGCGTTAGCGAATTTCTTCCGCATCGCGCCGGAAGCCATTCTGGTGGCTCACGACGAACTCGATATGCCCCCCGGCGTCGCCAAACTCAAACAGGGTGGCGGGCACGGCGGACATAACGGGCTGCGAGATATCATCGCCCAGCTCGGCAATCAGAATAACTTTCACCGCCTACGGCTTGGCATTGGCCATCCGGGGCACAGCAGTATGGTTTCCAACTTTGTGCTTGGTCGCGCCCCGCGCAGCGAACAAGAGCTGCTAGACACCAGCATTGGCTTCGCCCTGGATGTACTGCCGGAAATACTCGCCGGCGACTGGACCGTCGCCATGCGCAAACTGCACAGCCAGAAAGCCACCTCCTAACTCTTTACCGCCATTCGCGCGAGGGACACACCATGGGATTCAACTGCGGCATCGTCGGCCTGCCCAACGTCGGCAAGTCCACCCTGTTCAACGCCCTCACTAAATCCGGTATTGCGGCCGAAAACTTTCCGTTCTGCACCATCGAACCGAACAGCGGCATCGTTGCAATGCCCGACCCACGCCTGGCGGCGCTGGCGGCCATCGTCAACCCCAAACGCATCCTGCCCACCACTATGGAGTTCGTCGATATCGCCGGCCTGGTAGCAGGCGCGTCGAAAGGTGAAGGCCTGGGCAACAAGTTCCTCGCCAACATCCGCGAGACAGACGCCATTGCCCACGTAGTGCGCTGCTTCGAAGACGAAAACGTCATCCATGTCGCCAACAGCGTCGACCCCAAGCGCGATATCGAAATCATCGACTTGGAACTGATCTTCGCCGACCTCGACAGCTGCGAGAAGCAACTGCAGAAAGTCACCCGCAACGCCAAAGGCGGCGATAAAGACGCCGTTGTGCAAAAAGGCCTGCTGGAACAGCTGATCAACCACTTCACCGAAGCCAAGCCTGCACGCAGCCTGATGAAGAACATGAGTGCGGACGAAAAAGCGCTGATCCGTGGCTTCCATCTGCTCACCACCAAGCCGGTGATGTACATCGCCAACGTCGCCGAAGATGGCTTTGAGAACAACCCGCTGCTCGACGTTGTGCGCGCCATTGCCGATGAAGAAGGCGCGATTGTGGTGCCGGTGTGCAACAAGATCGAAGCGGAAATCGCCGAACTCGACGACGGTGAAGAAAAAGACATGTTCCTCGAAGCCCTCGGCCTCGAAGAACCCGGCCTGAACCGCGTCATCCGCGCCGGCTACGAAATGCTCCACCTGCAAACCTACTTCACCGCTGGCGTCGAAGAAGTCCGCGCCTGGACCGTCAAAGTCGGCGCTACTGCCCCGCAGGCCGCTGGCGTGATCCACACCGACTTCGAAAAAGGCTTTATCCGCGCCGAAGTCATCGCCTACAACGACTTCATCCAATACAAGGGCGAAGCCGGTGCCAAGGAAGCTGGCAAATGGCGCTTGGAAGGCAAGGAATACATCGTAAAAGATGGCGACGTGATGCATTTCCGCTTTAACGTCTAAACAGACATTCAGATCCTAGCGGATCTTGCTGTACGCCAAACCCCTTGGACTTTACCAGTCCAAGGGGTTTTTCATTGGCGATGCCTGCATACCGCACGATGACGCTGCGACGGATCAGAATCAGCGCACAGGCTAGCGACGCCACACTCCCCACCACAGTGGCGCAGCGCGTAAGCTGCGGATTCCACGCTGACTCGGACACCCATTCCACGCACATCCGGACAGTGATTCCACGCTGATCCGGACACTCATTCCACGAGCATCCGGACACC
>LNDO01000081.1 GCA_001465025.1 Pseudomonas sp. Ga0074129 | reverse complement strand
GCCCGATTGAAGTCATGACAGAGGTGGTAGGAATGCATCATGCTGCGCCTGCTTCAATTCAATAACCGTGTTGCACTCAGCCCCTGCAACCGCCCACCATCAAAGCAACGCCAAACTATCGATCGCACCTGCAAATCTCTTCAAAAAATGCCGCACCCTGATACAGGTAAGCCACTACAGGCACTGCGTCTTTTGCGCTAAGCGCTCAATCAAAATGACACTCTCATTACAGCGCACGCCTGCTTTGAAAGCACCCGCGCAGATTAAATCTTATCTTCCTCACATACAGTTATGAAACTTATGCTTAAGCCGGGATCAATTGTCGCTAGGCGCCTTACGACCCGTCGCGTTGCCATCAAGCCGCCAACAAAGAATCCACTCGACAATATCCAGCTCAAGCCTTTTACGCCGTGCGCGGAGCTAAAAGACATGGGTTGGACAGATGCGCAGAGGACTGACCCTAATCGTAAGCTGTTAAAACCACGCGCTGCTTGAAGCGGCGGGCGAAGGGCGTCGATAATGCGCAGTTTTCAACCAGCGCCATTGTGCGCCGCCGCCCCATCGGCCGACCGAGCAGACCATGAAAGACAGCATTCGCCACCTGATCCAGCAAGCCCTGACCCGCCTCACTGCCGACGGCGTGCTGCCGGAAGGCCTGAGCCCGGCCATTCAAGTGGAGAACACCAAGGACAAGACTCACGGCGATTTCGCCAGCAACATCGCCATGATGCTGGCCAAGCCGGCTGGCATGAAGCCGCGTGACCTGGCCGAAAAGCTGATTGCCGCACTGCCGACCGACGCCAGCATCAGCAAGGTCGAGATTGCCGGGCCGGGCTTCCTCAATTTCTATCAGAACACCCAAGCCTTGGCCGCGCGCCTCGACGCCCTGCTGGCCGATGCCACGCTCGGCGTGCGCAAAAATGGCCCGGCGCAGCGCGTGGTGGTCGATTTGTCGGCCCCCAACCTGGCCAAAGAGATGCACGTCGGCCACCTGCGCTCGACCATCATCGGTGACGGTGTCGCGCGCGTGCTGGAGTTCCTCGGCGACGAAGTAATCCGCCAGAACCACGTTGGCGACTGGGGCACCCAATTCGGCATGCTGCTGGCCTTTATGCAAGAAAACCCCGCCGCTGCCGAAAGCGAGTTGGCCGACCTAGAGGGTTTCTACCGCGCAGCGAAAAAACGCTTCGACGACTCCCCCGAGTTCGCCGAGCGCGCCCGCGAGTTGGTGGTGCAACTGCAAGCGGGTGATGCCGAATGCCTGCGCCTGTGGCATCGCTTTAACGATATTTCCCTGAGCCACTGCCAGGCACTGTATGACCGCCTGGGCGTGAAGCTGAGCATGGCCGACGTCAAAGGCGAAAGCGCCTACAACGACGACCTGGCCAACGTGGTCGCCGACCTCAAGGCCAAAGGCCTGCTGACGGAGAGCGACGGCGCGCAGTGCGTGTTCATGGACGCGTTCACAAACGCCGAAGGCAATCCGCTGCCGCTGATCGTGCAAAAGGCTGGCGGTGGCTACCTCTACGCCACCACCGACCTGGCCGCCACGCGCTACCGCGCCAATGTGCTGAAGGCCGACCGCGTGCTGTATTTCGTCGACCAGCGCCAGGCGCTGCACTTCCAGATGGTCTTTGCCGCTGCGCGCCTGGCCGGTTTCGTCCCCGCCGCAATGCAAATGGAACACATGGGCTTTGGCACCATGAACGGCGCTGACGGCCGCCCGTTCAAAACCCGCGACGGCGGCACAGTGAAGCTGGTCGACCTGCTCGATGAAGCCGAAGAGCGCGCTTATGCCTTGGTTAAAGGCAAGAACCCCGAACTGGACGATGCCGAACTACGCCAGATCGCCCGCGCGGTGGGCATTGGCGCGGTGAAATACGCCGACCTGTCCAAGCACCGCACCAGCGACTACCGCTTTAACTTCGAGCTGATGCTGAGCTTTGAGGGCAACACCGCGCCCTACCTGCTGTACGCCTACACCCGCGTGGCCAGCATCTTCCGCAAACTGGGCAAGGGTTTTGCCGAGGTTGAGGGCCAACTCGACCTGCAAGCCCCTCAGGAAATCGAACTGGCGGGCAAGCTCGCGCAATTCGGTGAAGTGCTGGCCGGCGTTGCCGACAAAGGCGAACCGCACCTGCTGTGCGCCTACCTGTACGACCTAGCCGGGCTGTTCTCCAGCTTCTACGAAAACTGCCCAATCCTCGCCAGCGAAGACGAAACCCTGCGCAACAGCCGCCTGCGCCTCGCCGCCCTGACCGGCCGCACGCTCAAGCAAGGCCTGGAGCTGCTGGGCCTGGAAACCCTGGAGCGCATGTAAGTGGCCGCCAAGAAGAAGCCAGCCCCCAAACGCGGTGCCAGCCGCTACCAAGCCCCGGCGAAAAAGCCGGTGCCGGGTTGGTTCTGGCTAATCTGCGGCTTGGTGGTTGGCGGCTTCATGGTATTTCTCTTTAGTCTGGAACCCGGCAGCGACGAAATTAAACGCGTAAAGGCCGAACAAGCCGCTGCGCAGGCCGCTAAAGCCAAGGCCAGCGCACCGGTCAGCCGCGAGCCGGAAAAACCCAAATACGACTTCTACACCCTGCTGCCGGAATCGGAAGTCATTCTGCCGCCGCAACCGATCGAGCCCACCCCGCCGCCGGTGGCCGAACAAAAACCGGTCACCCCGGAAGAAGCGGCGAAGATTGACGCGGCCCGCGCCGAAGCCGCGCTCAACGGCCAGGTGCCACCACCGCCACCCGTGGTCGCAAAGGCTCCAACCACCTCGCAGTTCTTCCTGCAGGCAGGCTCATTCCGCCGTAAAGACGATGCCGACAGCCTGCGTGCGCAGTTCATCCTGCTTGGGCAGAGCGTGCGCGTGGAGTCTGGCAAAGTACGTGAAGAAACCTGGCACCGTGTGCTGGTCGGCCCCTACGCCACGCGCGAACAACTCGGCCAAGCGCAGAAGTCCCTCGCCGCCAGCGGTTTCAGTAATCTGTTGTTACAGCAGCGGCAGGTGCCCTAAGCCCCGTCATTTCGAGCACTGAGGCGTGGCTGCAGGAATTTTTGTCTGACAGCAAGCGCCTCGGGGCTTGAACCCAGCCCGCCGCGCCCCCACTTCACTCAGCATTGGGCACTTTCGCCCCGCTGCGTGGAGACTCTCCCCTTGACCACCATCGTTTCAGTGCGCCGCAACGGCAAAGTCGTCATGGGCGGCGACGGCCAGGTGTCCCTCGGCAATACCGTGATGAAAGGCAACGCGAAAAAAGTCCGTCGCCTGTACCACGGCCAGGTGCTGGCCGGCTTTGCCGGTGCCACTGCCGACGCCTTTACCCTGTTCGAACGCTTCGAAGGCCAACTGGAAAAACACCAGGGTCATCTGATCCGCGCCGCCGTCGAGCTGGCCAAAGACTGGCGTACCGATCGTTCGCTGAGCCGCCTGGAAGCCATGCTGGCAGTCGCCAACAAGGACGCCTCGCTGATCATTACCGGCAACGGTGACGTGGTTGAGCCCGAACACGGCCTGATCGCCATGGGCTCCGGCGGCGGCTTCGCCCAGGCCGCAGCCATGGCTCTGTTGCAGAAAACCGATTTGAGCGCCCGTGAAATCACCGAAACCGCGCTGAACATTGCCGGCTCCATCTGCGTGTTCACCAACCAGAATCTGACTATCGAGGAAGAAGACTGCGCTGAATAAGCGCGCTCTCCTCTGGAGTACCCCCGCATGTCCATGACGCCCCGCGAGATCGTTTCCGAACTCAACCGCCACATCATCGGCCAGGACGACGCCAAGCGCGCCGTGGCCATTGCCCTGCGCAACCGCTGGCGGCGCATGCAACTGCCCGCCGAGCTGCGCCAGGAAGTGACGCCGAAGAACATCCTGATGATCGGCCCGACCGGTGTCGGCAAAACCGAAATCGCCCGTCGCTTGGCCAAGCTGGCCAACGCACCGTTTATCAAGGTGGAAGCAACCAAGTTCACCGAAGTCGGCTATGTCGGCCGCGATGTCGAGTCGATCATCCGCGATCTGGCCGATGCCGCGATCAAGATGCTGCGCGAGCAGGAGATGATCAAGGTTCGCCACCGTGCCGAGGACGCTGCCGAAGAGCGCATCCTCGATGCCCTGCTGCCGCCAGCCCGCACCGGTTTCAATGAAGAGGCCGCCCCGGCCAGCGATTCCAACACCCGCCAGCTGTTCCGCAAACGCCTGCGTGAGGGGCAGCTGGACGACAAGGACATCGAGATCGACGTGGCCGATGCGCCGGCCGGCATCGAAATCATGACCCCGCCGGGCATGGAAGAGATGACCAATCAGCTGCAAAGCCTGTTTTCCAACATGGGTAAGGGCAAGAAGAAGAGCCGCAAGCTCAAGGTCAAGGAAGCCCTGAAGATGGTGCGCGATGAAGAAGCCGCGCGCCTGGTCAACGAGGAAGAACTCAAGGCCCAGGCCCTGGAAGCCGTGGAGCAGAATGGCATCGTGTTTATCGACGAGATCGACAAGGTGGCCAAGCGCGGCAATGTCGGCGGTGCCGATGTGTCCCGTGAAGGCGTGCAGCGCGACCTGCTGCCGCTGATCGAAGGCTGTACGGTGAACACCAAGCTGGGCATGGTGAAAACCGACCACATCCTGTTTATCGCTTCCGGTGCCTTCCACCTCAGCAAGCCGAGCGACCTGGTGCCCGAGCTGCAAGGCCGCCTGCCGATTCGCGTGGAGCTGAAAGCCCTGACCCCGCAGGACTTTGAGCGCATCCTCAGCGAACCGCACGCCTCGCTCACCGAGCAATACGCCGCGCTGCTGCACACCGAAGGCTTGGGCATCCAGTTCGCCCAGGACGGCATCAAGCGCATCGCCGAGATCGCCTGGCAGGTCAACGAGAAGACCGAGAACATTGGCGCACGCCGCCTGCACACCCTGCTCGAACGCCTGCTGGAAGAAGTCTCCTTCAGCGCCGGCGACCTGGCCGGCCAGCAGAATGGCGCGCCCATCGTGATCGACGCCGCCTACGTCAACAGTCACCTCGGCGAGCTGGCGCAGGATGAAGATCTGTCGCGTTATATCCTCTAAAAGCAGTCTGTAGGAGCGAGCCTGTGCGCGATTTGGCATGATCGCGAGCAAGCTCGCTCCTACATTCCCTGCGGAACCCGTCCATGCGCATCCCAACCGCGATCAAACTGCACAAAGCCTCGAAAACCCTGGAGCTGCATTACGGGGCGGACGAGCGCTACACCCTGCCCGCCGAGTTCCTGCGTGTGCATTCGCCCTCGGCCGAGGTGCAGGGCCATGGCAAGCCCATTCTGCAAACCGGCAAGCTCGGCGTCGGCCTGAGCAAAATCGAACCCGCCGGCAATTACGCCCTCAAGCTGACCTTCGATGACGGCCACGACAGCGGTCTGTTCAGCTGGGACTATCTGGAACAGCTGGCCATCCGGCAAAACGAGCTGTGGAACGATTACCTGGCCGCCCTGGCCGCCGCCGGCAAATCCCGCGACCCCAGCGAGAGCGTGGTGCGCCTGCTGCTCTGACACTCCACGTGCGGCCTGTCAGGTACAGCCCCATGCAGCCTCGGTTTTTTCCCCAGGACAAACCTGCCGGGCGACAATCTGCCGCAGTGCAGCAACCCCTCTAGGCCGTTGTTCCTGGCCGGTTAGAGCGCATTTTCTAATCCTTCTCTGCATACTTGTCGCGCATTCGGCCAAGATCGCGGCCAGCTTGCAAAAATTCACAAACTCGGGTAACCAAGTAGTTGGAAATTTTCCTGTTTCTGGCCAGGCCAGTTGCAGGGAAGATTGCGGAGCGATCCGCCCTTGGTAATCCGGGCAATACCTGGTTCATGGAACCTGCTCAAAGTCTCGCGAGCTAGAGTCATGCAAGGCAAAAACAGGCGAGGAAGCGGAGTGTACGTTTGTACATGAGCATTCCGAGTCTGGTTTTAACGCAGCAAGACCGACGCGCAGCAGACTTGGAGCAGGTTTTAGCCCTGTGTCGCCGTGCACAGCCGTATGCCGGTATTTCGTCTCAGGACAATGGAGCGTTGTAGATGACAGATAAGAATAATGATGACCTGAAAAACCAGGCCTCCGAGAACACCTTGGGGCTTAACCCGGTAATCGGCATCCGTGGTAAAGACCTGCTCAGCTCCGCGCGCATCGTGCTCAAGCAAGCCCTCAAACAGCCGCTGCACAGCGCCAAACACCTTGCCCACTTCAGCCTGGAGCTGAAGAACGTGATGCTCGGCCAATCCGACCTCACCCCCGCCGAAGGCGACCGGCGCTTTGCCGATCCGGCCTGGAGCCAGAATCCGCTGTACCGCCGCTACCTGCAGACCTACCTGGCCTGGCGCAAAGAGCTGCATGACTGGGTTGAGCACAGCAACCTGTCCGAGCAGGACGCCAGCCGTGGTCACTTCGTGATCAACCTGATGACCGAAGCCATGGCCCCGACCAACAGCATGGCCAACCCGGCGGCCGTAAAACGCTTCTTCGAAACCGGTGGCAAGAGCCTGCTCGACGGCATGTCGCACCTGGCCAAGGATATCGTCCACAACGGCGGCATGCCCAGCCAGGTCAACATGAATGCCTTCGAGGTCGGCAAGAACCTCGCCACCAGCGACGGTGCGGTGATCTTCCGCAACGACCTGCTGGAACTGATCCAGTACAAGCCGATCACCGAGCAGGTGCACGAACGCCCGCTGCTGGTAGTGCCGCCACAGATCAACAAGTTCTACGTCTTCGACCTGTCGCCGGAAAAGAGCGTGGCGCGTTTCCTGCTGCGCAACGGCGTGCAGACCTTCGTGGTGAGCTGGCGCAACCCGACCAAGGCGCACCGCGAGTGGGGCCTGTCGACCTACATCGAAGCGCTGAAAGAAGCCATCGATGTGGTCATCGCCGTCACCGGCAGCAAAGACATCAACATGCTCGGCGCCTGCTCCGGCGGCCTGACCACCACCTCGCTGCTGGGCCACTACGCCGCGCTGGGTGAGAAGAAGGTGCATGCCCTGACCCTGCTGGTCAGCGTGCTGGATAACCGCCTGGAAACCGACGTGGCGCTGTTCGCCGACGAGAAGAGCCTGGAGCTGGCCAAACGCCGTTCCTACCAGGCCGGTGTGCTGGAAGGCAGCGACATGGCGAAAGTCTTCGCCTGGATGCGCCCCAACGACCTGATCTGGAACTACTGGGTCAACAACTACCTGCTCGGCAACGAGCCGCCGGTGTTCGACATTCTCTACTGGAACAACGACACCACCCGCCTGCCGGCTGCGCTGCATGGCGAGTTTATCGACATGTTCCAGTCCAACCCGCTGATCCGCGCCAATGCCTTGGAAGTCTGCGGCACGCCGATCGACCTCAAGCAGGTTACCAGCGACCTCTACTGCGTGGCCGGCACCACTGACCACATCACACCGTGGGAGTCGTGCTACAAGTCGGCCAAGCTGTTTGGCGGCAACGTCGAGTTCGTACTGTCCAACAGCGGGCATATCCAAAGCATTCTCAACCCGCCGGGCAACCCGAAAGCACGCTACATGACCAACACCGAGCTGCACGCGGACCCGAAAACCTGGCAAGCCAGCTCCACCAAGCACGCCGACTCCTGGTGGCTGCATTGGCAAACCTGGCTGGCCGAACGTTCCGGCGCCAACAAAAAGGCTCCGACCCAGCTCGGCAACAAGAAATACCCGGCCGGCGAAGCAGCGCCTGGCACCTACGTTCACGAACGTTGAGCCCTGCGCACTGCGCATCACTGCCCGCGACACTGGAGGTGTCGCTCGCCCGCCAGGTCATGTGACCCGGCGCGGCGAACCAGGCTCCGCCCTGGCGTTTCTGGAAAAGACCCGGAGGGTTTGATCCAGCGTTTTAACTGATAGGGCTTCTGCGCATGTCGATACCTTTCACATTCCGCACCATCGAACTGGACGGCCAGACCATCCGCACCGCCGTTCGCCCCGGCAACGGCAAGATGACCCCGCTGCTGATCTTCAACGGCATCGGGGCCAACCTGGAACTGGTCATGCCGTTCGTGCGTGCACTCGATCCGGGCCTGGAAGTCATCGCCTTCGACGTCCCTGGTGTCGGCGGCTCGTCCACACCCAGCACACCGTATCGCTTCCCGGGTCTGGCCAAGCTGGCGGCACGTATGCTCGATTACCTCGACTACGGTCAGGTCAACGCCATTGGCGTGTCCTGGGGTGGTGCATTGGCGCAGCAATTCGCCCATGACTACCCCGAACGCTGCAAAAAGCTGATCCTCGCCGCCACCTCGGCCGGTGCCGTTATGGTGCCGGGCAAGCCCAAGGTGCTCTGGTGCATGGCCAGCCCACGGCGCTATGTGCAGCCTTCATACGGTGTGCAGATTGCACCGGAAATTTACGGCGGAGCCTTTCGCCGCGACCCGAAACTAGCGCTGGCGCACGCCAGTAAAGTTCGCTCGGGCGGCAAGATGGGCTACTACTGGCAACTGTTCGCCGGCCTCGGCTGGACCAGCATTCACTGGCTGCACAAGATTCGCCAACCCACTCTGGTGATGGCCGGTGATGATGACCCGCTTATCCCGCTGGTCAACATGCGCTTGCTCGCTTGGCGCATCCCCAACTCTGAGTTGCATGTCATCGATGATGGTCACCTGTTCTTGGTAACGCGTGCCGAAGCGGTTGCACCGATCATCATGCGATTCCTCGAAGAGGAACGGCAGCGCGCCATCATGCACCCACAACCGGCGACCGTTCGTAGCCACAGCTGACAGCCCCATGCAGGGGCAACCCCCCACTCAATACGCACTGATGCAGCACGCCACGCACAGTGCTTGACCCATAATCGGGCACGTTGTATTACCTGAGAGTTAGTGCGCAGCGGTCTGGAATGCACTTGCGCCAACGTTGGTACACGCTTTGCTGCTGAGCTACCAACCTTGATGTCTCACGGTTTGACGACGGAGTGTTGCCCCATGCGAGACCAACCCGCCAAGCGCGCCCTGCCCGCGCGCAGCAGCGTGATGAACGCCCAGAACGCAGTTGTTGGTTTGCGTGGCCGCGACCTGCTCTCCACCTTGCGCAGCCTGGCACTGCAAGGGATCAAGCAACCCGTCCACAGCGCGCGTCATGCCCTGGCCCTGGGCAGTCAATTAAGCCGCGTTCTGCTGGGTGACACGCCCTTCAAGGTCAACCCACAAGATGCGCGCTTCGCTGACCCAACCTGGCGCGACAATCCGTTTTACAGCCGTAGCTTGCAGGCTTATCTGGCTTGCCAAAAACAACTCAACAGCTGGATCGACGAAAGCAGCCTGGATGCCGATGACCGCGCACGCGCGCGCTTTGTCACCACCTTGCTCGGCGATGCTCTGGCCCCCAGCAACACCGTGCTCAATCCGCAGGTCATCAAAGAACTGTTCAATACCGGCGGCAGCAGCCTGATCAAGGGTGTGACGCACCTCTTTGACGACTTGGTGAACAACGACGGGATGCCCAGCCAGGTCAGCAAACATGCCTTCGAAGTCGGCCGTAACCTGGCCGCCACCAGTGGCGCAGTGGTGTTTCGCAATGAGTTGCTGGAGCTGATCCAGTACAAACCGCTGAGCGAAAAGCAGTACGCCAAGCCACTGCTGATCGTGCCACCACAAATCAACAAGTTTTATATCTTCGACCTTTCCAGCGAAAAGAGCTTTGTTCAATACGCCCTCAAGAACGGCTTGCAGACCTTTGTCATCAGCTGGCGCAACCCCGACCCGCGCCACCGCGAGTGGGGCCTGTCGAGTTATGTGCAGGCCGTTGAAGCGGGCATCGACGCCTGCCGTGAAATCACCGGCAGCAAAGACGTTAACCTGCTCGGTGCCTGCGCCGGCGGGCTGACCATTGCCGCCCTGCAAGGCCACCTGCAGGCCAAACGGCAATTGCGCAAAGTGGCCAGCTCCACCTACATGGTCAGCCTGCTCGACAGTCAGATCGACAGCCCGGCCATGTTGTTTGCCGATGAGCTGACGCTGGAAGCCGCCAAGCGCCGCTCCTATCAGCAAGGTGTATTGGATGGGCGTGACATGGCGCGAGTATTTGCCTGGATGCGCCCCAATGACCTGATCTGGAATTACTGGATCAACAACTACTTGCTCGGCAAGCAACCGCCGGCCTTCGATATTCTTTACTGGAACAACGACAACACGCGCCTGCCTGCAGCTTTTCACAGCGACCTGATCGACTTCTTCAAGCACAACCCGCTGACCCGCCCGCGGGGCTTGGAAGTCTGCGGCTCGCCCGTGGATCTACAAAAGGTGACAGTCGATAGCTTCAGCGTTGCCGGCATCAATGACCACATCACACCTTGGGATGCTGTGTATCGCTCGACCTTGCTGCTGGGCGGTAACCGCCGCTTTATTCTGTCCAACAGCGGCCATATCCAGAGCATCCTTAACCCGTCGGGTAACCCTAAATCCAATTACCTGGAAAACCCGACACTCGGCCGCGATGCAAAAACTTGGTATGAGGACGCCGAACAGGTGCAAGGCAGCTGGTGGCCGGTTTGGCTGGAGTGGATTCAGCAGCGCTCGGGCGAACAGCGCCCAACGCTGATGGCCCTCGGCAATCAGCATTACCCCGCCATGGAAGCCGCCCCAGGCACCTATGTGCACGTACGCTAATTGAATTCAGAACGGCAGACCGCCTTACGGTCCGCCATGGATAACCGCTTAAGCGGACAAAATAAGAAGACCGGATGAAAACCCGCGACAGAATCCTTGAATGTGCCCTGCTCCTGTTCAATCAGAAGGGCGAGCCCAATGTATCCACATTGGAAATTGCCAACGAACTCGGCATTAGCCCTGGCAACCTCTACTACCACTTCCACGGCAAAGAGCCCTTGATCCTCGGGTTGTTCGAGCGCTTTCAGGGTGAACTCGCCCCGCTGCTATCACCACCCGATGATGCGCAACTGGGTGTGGAAGATTACTGGTTGTTCCTGCACCTGATTGTCGAGCGCTTGGCGCACTATCGTTTTCTGTTCCAGGACTTGTCCAACCTGACCAGCCGCCTGCCCAAGCTGGAACGCGGCATGCGTCACTGGCTTAACAACCTCAAACGCGCCTTGGCCGAACTGCTGGCGCAACTACAAATTGACGGTCAATTGCGCAGTGACACCCAATCGCTGGGCCAGCTGGTTGAGCAGATAACTCTCACGTTGCTGTTTTCTCTCGACTACCAACGCATCCTGGGGCGTGAAGGCGAAAGTCGCCTGGTGGTGTACCAAGTGATGATGCTGGTGGCTCCGCACCTGACAGACGAACCACGGCACGCTGCCGAGCATCTGGCCCGACGCTATCTGGAAGACTGATCGCAGAAACGCAAACGCCCAGCACTAGGCTGGGCGTTTGCGTTTCTGCTAAGCGTCTTAAGACTGGGTAGCAGGTGCAGCCGGAGCAACAGCGGCCGGAGCGGCAGCAGGTGCTGCTACTGGAGCAGCAGCGGCAGGCGCTGCTGCTTTGGCAGCTGGCTTAGCCGGTGCAGGCTTGGCAGCGGCTTTAACAGCAGGTTTTGCCGCTGGCTTGGCAGCAGGCTTAGCGGCTGGTTTGGCAACCGCTTTAACGGCTGGTTTGGCAGCGGGCTTAGCAGCCGCTTTAGCCGCTGGCTTAACAGCAGCAGGCTTAGCAGCTACCTTTTTGACAGCTGGCTTAACCGATTTAACCGATACACCGGTCAACTGCTCGATCTGCTTGGTCAGGCTTTCAACCTTGGCGTTGAGCGCTTTCACTTCGTTGCGGCTCGGTACACCGAGACGCGAAATGGCATTGTTCAGACGCTTGTCGAAGGCTTCTTCCAACTCGCCCCACTTGCCGATCGCCTTGTCTTTAACTTCATCCACTTTCGACTTGGCGGAGTCTACTTTCGACTCAACGGTGGACTTCACAGCGCCCACTTGTTTGTCGACTTCGGTCTTGGCCAGCTTCTCAGCTTTTTCGCCATCTTTAACCAGCGTGTCGAACAGCTTAGTGCCGTCCTTGCTGACTTTAGAGTAGGCACCCAAACCGGCCAGCCAGATCTGACGCGAGTATTTTTCTACTTCGCCAACCCAGGTAGTGGTTTGTTTTTCAGTTTTCTTTTTGACAGCCATTCCAGCTCTCCTTATTTGGTACGCGCGACGTGCTCGAGCAACGCGCTCAGCTCATCCAGCTTAGCAGACAGTACTTCAACGTCTTGCTTGGACGGGATGCCCAGACGGTTCAGCGCGCTGGCAACACGGTTATCGAAAGCCTTCTCGATTTTGTCGAGTTGCACTTCAACCTTGCCTTTCACGCTGTTGACGTTGCTGGTCACAGTGGTTTTAACGCTATCGATTTGGCTGTTAGCCGCTTCAACTTGTTCGTTGACCAGCTTTTTACCTTGCTTCTCGACGCCTTCACCGCTCTTAACCAGCGACTTGAAGTACTCGGAACCTTCCTGACCGGCTTTGGCGTATGCGCCCAGGCCAGCCAAGTAAATTTTGCGGGCGTAGATTTTGGCGTCGCTCAGCACGCTGCTGGTTTCTTCAACGACGACTTTCTTCTTAACGGCAACTTTCGACATGGTGCACCTCACTCTAAATGTTTCGAGGAAACGCCCACGGAATGCAGGCTTAGGTACACGGTATCGATGAAAATTAGAAACCGCATACTAAGCGTAAGAAAAAACTGCCTGGAGCAGTTTTTAACGTTGCGTAGCAACGGCCCGCAGGGAGGCCGCCAGGGATGGCAGGCCATCAAAAACTACCTGGAGCAGTTTTTAACATTGCGCAGCAACGGCCCGCAGGGTGGCCGCCAAGGATGGCAGGCCATAAAAAAACACCAGGAGCCGTTTTAAAAGTCGGCTCACGCCTGCAGGTTTTTATCCAGCACCTCTTCTATCTCGCGCTTGATGCTGCTGCTCATGGCCGACAGTAATAAGCCCAGGCTGAGCTGCACACGCACACTGTCGTCACGTACATCAATACGCCCGTCGGCACCGCTGCGCTTGAACTCAAGGGTGTCGCCATTCCAGCGGTAGCGCACGTCATACTCACGCGCCAAACGCTCGGCCAATTGCTCGGCTTTCTCCCGAGCTACTTCGCGACCGAGGTTATGTGGACGTTCGATGTTGATTTTGGCCATGGCCTTTCTCCTCGCCAGTTAACTGCGACCTTAAGTCGCGAGACTATAGCAAGCCCTGCGCATGCACAGTCTTAACGCGTGGACTTAGCACTTACGGTTTGCAGCCGCGAGCAGTTTTTAGGTTTAGAATGGCCGCCACTTTAGGCGCAGCCTCCGTGCTTCAGGAAAGGCCAAGATGAACGACCCGCGCAACAGCAACGACAGCGAACCCACCACGCACTTTGGCTTCCAGAGTGTGCCGGAAAGCCAGAAGGCGGAAAAAGTCGCCGAAGTGTTCCACTCGGTAGCGGCCAAATACGACCTGATGAATGATGTGTTGTCCGGCGGCATGCATCGCCTGTGGAAGCGCTTCACCATCGAGTTGTCGGGCGTGCGCGCGGGCAACCGGGTGCTGGACATTGCGGGGGGCACGGGCGATCTGACGCGCAAGTTTTCCAGCCTGGTTGGGCCGACCGGCGAAGTCATCCTCGCCGACATCAACGAGTCGATGCTCAAGGTCGGCCGCGACCGCCTGCTCGATAAGGGCGTCGCGGGCAACGTCAAATTCGTTCAAGCCGATGCGGAAAAGCTGCCGTTCCCGGACAACCATTTCGATGTGGTGACCATCGCGTTTGGTCTGCGTAACGTCACGCACAAGGAAGACGCCATCCGCTCGATGCTGCGCGTGCTCAAGCCCGGCGGTCGCTTGCTGATCCTGGAGTTTTCCAAACCCTCCAGCCCGCTGCTGTCGAAGTTCTACGATGCCTACTCGTTCAAGTTCATGCCACTGGCTGGCAAGCTGATCACCAATGATGCCGAAAGCTACCGCTACCTGGCTGAGTCGATCCGCATGCACCCGGATCAGAACACCCTCAAGGCCATGATGGTGGAAGCCGGTTTCGAGCGCGTGACCTTCCACAACATGACGGGCGGTATTGTTGCCCTGCACCGCGGCATCAAGCCCTGATGCTCCTCACTGGGCTGCTGGCCGGGGTCGAACTCGGCCTTAATCGCGTACTGGCGATGGACAGCACCGCGTTACCGCGCCTGGCCCGTTTGAGTGGCCAGGTGATTGCCGTGGAATGCCTCGCGCCAAATCTGCAGCTGTTTATTCTGCCCAGCGCCAGCGGTTTGCAACTGGCGGCCCAATGGGCAGGCGAAGCGGATTGCCACCTGCGCGCACCGGCCGCGAGCCTGCTACGACTGGCCACCAGCAAGGACAAAACCAGCATCCTGCACAGCCCCGAGGTCAGCCTGGACGGTGACAGCGCGGCACTCTTGGCACTTGCCGGCATTCTTCAGGACCTGGAACTGGACTGGGAATATGAACTGGCGCGCTGGCTTGGCCCCGTTGGCAGTCAACTGCTGAGTGGTCATCTGCGCAGCCGCGTGAGTTGGACCAGCCAGACCCTCGACAGCCTGCGCCTGAACCTGGCGGACTACCTCAGCGAAGAATCCCGCAGCCTGGTTGGCCAGCGCGAAGCCGATGCGCGCTTTGCCGAACTGGATCAGCTAAAACTGTCCCTTGACCGCCTCGACGCGCGCATCGAGCGCCTCGCCCAACGCCATAAGCCCACTGCATGAAGCTGCTTGCCGTTCGTCGTCTGCTGCGTATCCAGCGCGTGGTGATTCGCTACCAACTGGATGATTTGCTGTTCAACCTGCCGCTGCCGTTTTGGGCCAGCCTGCTGCGCTATGCCCTGCCTTGGCGCTGGCTGCCGCGTAAGGCGTCAACCTTGTCGCGTGGTGCGCGCCTGCGTTTGGCGCTGGAAGAACTGGGGCCGATTTTCATCAAATTCGGTCAGGTACTCTCCACCCGCCGCGACCTGCTGCCGCTGGATATCGCCGATGAGCTGGCCAAGCTGCAAGACCAAGTACCGCCCTTTGACCCGGCCAAAGCCCAGGCGCTGATCGAGGCGCAACTGGGAGCCAAGGTCGAAGAGGTGTTTGCCCGTTTTGATGCCCTGCCACTGGCGTCAGCCTCAGTGGCACAAGTGCATGCCGCGCAGCTGAAAAGCGGCGAAGAAGTGGTGGTCAAGGTCATCCGCCCCGGGCTTGAGCCGGTGATTGCACAGGACATCGCCTGGCTGTTCCTGCTGGCCAAACTGGCCGAGCGCGCCTCCGCCGACGCCCGTCGCCTGCACCCGGTGGAAGTGGTCAGCGACTACGAGAAAACCATTTACGACGAACTCGACCTGCTGCGCGAAGCGGCCAATGCCAGCCAGTTGCGCCGCAACTTCGACGGTTCGCCGCTGCTGTATGTGCCGCAAGTTTACTGGGACCTGTGCAGGCCGAAAGTGCTGGTGATGGAGCGCATCTATGGCATTCAGGTCACCGACCTGGCGACGCTGGCCGACCAACGCACGGATATGAAAAAACTGGCCGAACGCGGCGTGGAGATCTTCTTCACGCAGGTGTTCCGCGACAGTTTTTTCCATGCTGACATGCACCCCGGCAATATCTTTGTCAGCACCCGCACCCCCTGGGACCCGCAATACATCGCCATCGACTGCGGCATCATCGGCAGCCTCACTGCCGAAGATCAGGACTACCTGGCGCGCAACTTGATCGCCTTTTTCAAACGCGATTACCGCCGCGTGGCGCAACTGCACATCGACTCCGGTTGGGTGCCCGCAGAAACAAAGATCAATGATTTTGAGGCGGCCATCCGCACGGTGTGCGAACCGATCTTCGAAAAGCCGCTGAAAGATATCTCCTTCGGCCAAGTGCTGCTGCGCCTGTTCCAGACCGCGCGACGCTTCAACATGGAAGTGCAGCCGCAACTGGTACTGCTACAGAAAACCCTGCTGAATATCGAAGGCCTGGGCCGCCAGCTGTATCCGGACCTGGACCTGTGGAGCACCGCACAGCCTTTTCTTGAGCGCTGGATGCGTGAACGCATCAGCCCGCTGCACCTGCTGCGCAACCTGCAATTGCAAGCCGAACAAGTGCCACACCTGTCGCAAATCGCCCGCGAAACGCTGGAACGCCTCAACCAACAACCAACCAACAGCTCGCCAACGCCGACCGCCAGCCATCAGTGGCCCGCACGGCTACTTGGTGCAGCGCTGATTGGCGGTGCTGCCAGCCAAGGTTTGCTGCTCAGCCTGATCGCCTGGCCGAGCTGGCTGATGCTGGCCGGCGGGCTCTACTTGGTACTGCGCCGATAGCCACACTCGGTGCGCACTGGCACACTGGCTTTATGAATCAAACAGCCCGAGATGGGCGGACACTGCAATGACTGACTGGCTCGACGAAATCAACTGGAACGCGGACGGCTTGGTGCCGGCCATCGCCCAAGACTATAAAACCGGCCGCATCCTGATGATGGCCTGGATGAACAGCGAAGCCCTGGCACTGACCGCCAGCGAGCAGCGCGCCATCTACTGGTCGCGCTCACGCGGCAAACTCTGGCGCAAAGGTGAAGAATCCGGCCATGTGCAGAAGCTGCATGAAATGCGCTTGGACTGTGACGCCGACGTGATCATCCTGATCGTCGAACAAATAGGCGGCATCGCCTGCCACACCGGTCGCGAAAGTTGCTTCTACCGGGTGTTCGAGAACGGTGCGTGGAAAACTGTCGAGGCGGTGCTGAAAGATCCGCATGCCATCTACGCAGCAGGACATAACCATGAGTGATTCGGCCATGACTGATACCCTGAGCCGCCTGGCCGAAGTGCTGGAGTCGCGCAAAGGCGCGGCCGCCGACAGCTCCTATGTCGCCAGCCTTTACCACAAGGGTTTGAACAAGATTCTGGAAAAGGTCGGTGAGGAATCGGTAGAAACCATTCTCGCCGCCAAAGATGCTGCCGTCAGCGGTGACTGCAGCGATGTAATTTACGAAACCGCCGACCTGTGGTTCCACAGCCTGGTTATGCTTGCCGCCCTCGGCCAGCATCCACAGGCGGTATTGGACGAACTGGACCGGCGCTTTGGCCTCTCCGGGCATGCGGAAAAAGCCGCACGCTCACAAGACTGATCAACCCTTTACTACGGAGTACGCATTATGGGATTCGGTGGCATTAGCATCTGGCAACTCCTGATCATCCTGCTGATCGTGGTCATGCTGTTCGGCACCAAGCGCCTTAAAGGCCTGGGTTCTGACCTTGGCGATGCGATCAAGGGTTTCCGTAAGTCGATGGACAACGGCGAAGGTGAAAAACCAGCGGCGGCGGTCGAAGAGCCCAAAGGCCAGACCTTCGATGCCCAGGTCCGCAAGGTTGAAGAACCGGCGAAAAAAGACTAAGCCATGTTCGAGATCGGCTTTACCGAACTGCTGCTGGTCGGCATCGTTGCCCTGATTGTGCTCGGGCCCGATCGCCTGCCCGGTGCGGTGCGCACGGCAGGTTTATGGATTGGCCGGATCAAGCGCAGCTTCAGCGCCATCAAGGCCGAGGTTGAGCGTGAGATTGGTGCGGATGAAATCCGTCGCCAGCTGCATAACGAGCAGATTCTAGAGCTTGAGCGGGAAATGAACGCCATGAAGCAAAGCATCAATGCGCCGTTCGGCAGCCCCACTGAAACGCCATCCACAACCATCCCAGCCGCCGAGCCGGCTGTCCCTGCCAGCACCAGCACCAGCACCAGCACCAGCCAGGATAAAAGCCCGCTACCATGAGCCAACGACCGGACCATGATCAGGAAATGCCGCTGATCTCGCACCTGACGGAACTGCGCACGCGTCTGCTGCGTATTGTTGCAGCGGTGTTCCTACTGTTTGCCGGGCTGTTCTATTTCTCTCAGGACATTTACGCGCTCGTCGCCGCCCCGCTGCGCGCCTACTTGCCTGAAGGCGCGACGATGATTGCCACCGGCGTGGCCTCACCGTTTTTGACGCCCTTCAAACTGACATTGATGGTGTCGCTGTTTCTGGCCATCCCGATCATCCTGCATCAGATCTGGGGTTTTATCGCACCGGGGCTGTACAAGCATGAAAAGCGCATTGCCATCCCCTTGCTGATCTCCAGCATCCTGCTGTTCTATGCCGGCATGGCGTTCGCCTACTTTGTAGTCTTTCCGATCATGTTCGGCTTCTTCGCCAGCGTGACGCCGGAAGGTGTGGCGATGATGACCGATATCGGTCAGTACCTGGATTTCGTACTGACCCTGTTCTTCGCTTTCGGTGTGGCCTTTGAAATCCCGATCGCCACCTTTCTGCTGATCTGGGTCGGCATAGTCGATGTCGCCACCCTGCGCAGAAGTCGCCCCTATGTAATTGTTGGCTGTTTTGTTGTTGGCATGCTGCTGACGCCGCCGGACGTGTTTTCGCAAACGCTGCTCGCCGTGCCCATGTGGCTGCTGTTCGAGGCTGGATTGCTCTGTGGCAGCCTGGTCAAACGGCGCGATGAGCAAGAGTCGGTGGATGAAGCCGACAGCGATACGCCGGCAAACGACCAGCCACCCGCTGCGCAACCGTGAACCTGCTGCTCCTCGAAGACGGCGACTTTGTTGCCGAAGACCGTGTGCGGCTTAGCGGTCGCCGGCTCAAACACCTGCTTGAGGTGCACCGCGCTGAAGCCGGAGACAGCCTGCGCGTTGGCCGCCTGAATGGCCTGATGGGCAGCGGCCAGCTCATCAGCCTGGACAGCGAACACGCTGAGCTGTCTGTACAACTCGATCAACCGCCGCCAGCTAAATTGCCGCTGACCCTGCTGCTGGCCCTGCCCAGGCCGAAGATGCTGCGCCGTGTGCTGCAAACGGTAAGCAGCATGGGCGTACCTCGGCTGGTGCTGTTGAACAGCTATCGAGTAGAGAAAAGCTTTTGGCAGACGCCATTCCTTGAGCCCGCCGCGATTCACGAGCAGCTGATTCTCGGCCTGGAGCAGGCGCGCGATACCGTGTTGCCCGAGGTGATCATCGAGAAGCGCTTCAAGCCCTTTGTCGAAGACCAATTACCCGCCATAAGTGCCGGCACCCTAGGCCTGGTCGGCCATCCCGGCGACTACCCGGCCTGCCCACGCGCTGTCGAGCAGGCCGTGACGCTCGCCATCGGCCCGGAAGGCGGCTGGATTCCCTACGAAGTGGAAAAGCTACAAGAGGCTGGCCTGCAACCGGTGCAACTGGGCGCGCGCATTTTGCGCGTGGAAACAGCAGTCACCGCCTTGCTGGCGCGACTGTTCTGAACCACCATTCCTGACCCGAAGGGTGGATGACGCTGTCATCCATCCGCCAAATCGCGGTGGTGGATGAGAAAAGTCCCCTACACAACCTGCTTTTCGTGCCAGTGCGCTGGCAAGAGTTGCCCCTTAAACGCAGGCGCCTCCTCAAGCTGTACATCCTTCGGCACCAGTGGCTCGCCGCAATCCGAACACACCAGCACACCGTGCATCGGCTGGCCGCAGGCGCGGTGAATATGCCGAATCGGCGCGCCTTCCGGGCCACTCATATGGCGGTCGCCCCACTGCACCAGCGCCATGATGGCCGGGTACAAGTCGCGCCCCTTGGCGCTTAGGCAGTATTCCTCACGCAGTGGCCGCTGCTGGTAAGCCACCTTGTCCAGCACCCCAGCTTCCACCAGCTTTTTCAAGCGATCGGCTAGTACATGCCGGGTAATGCCTAAGCGCTTTTCGAATTCATCGAAGCGGCGAATACCGAGAAAGCTCTCGCGCAACACCAGCAGCGTCCAGCGATCCCCCACCACCGACAGGGTACGAGCCAAGGAACAAGGTTGCTGCTCCAATTCTTCCCAACGCATAAGCCAATCTCCTTCAGCGAGGGATCACGATAGCTTGACAGGATTCAGAATGAAACCGACCATCAGGCAAAGTTCCAAAACAGAACTTATGGAGACTGCAATGACCGAACGTAAAGCAATTTTGGTGGTGGGTGCGGGGGACGCCACCGGCGGTGCCATCGCCAAACGCTTCGCCCGCGAGGGTTACGTCGCCTGCGTGGCGCGGCGTAATGCCGAGAAGCTAGTCCCATTGGTGGCGCAGATCGAAGCAGCCGGTGGCAGCGCACGGGCCTTTGGCTGCGATGCACGGGTGGAAGAACAGGTGATCGCGCTGTTCGGCACCATCGAGCGTGAGGTCGGGCCGCTGCACGCGGTGGTGTTCAATATCGGCGCTAACGTGCAGTTCTCCATCACCGAAACCACCGAGCGGGTCTACCGCAAGGTCTGGGAAATGGCCGCGCTTGCAGGCTTTCTCACCGGTCGAGAAGCCGCCAAGGTAATGCTGCCTCGTAACGAGGGCACCATCATCTTTACCGGCGCCACCGCCTCTTTGCGCGGCCGAGCCAATTTCTCGGCCTTTGCCAGCGCCAAGTTTGCCCTGCGCGCCTTAGCGCAAAGCATGGCCCGCGAACTCGGCCCCAAGGGTATCCATGTTGCCCACCCGATCATCGATGGCGCCATCGACACTGCGTTTATCCGCGACACCTTTCCGCAGCTGTACCAGCTCAAAGAGCAGGACGGAATCCTCAACCCCGAACACATCGCCGACACCTACTGGCAGATTCACTGTCAGCCCCGCGACTGCTGGGTGCATGAAATGGATCTGCGGCCATGGAGCGAAACCTTCTAAACATCGCGCACCAATTCGTAGGATGGATCACGCGTCATCCACCCTACAGCCAGCCCAGCTATATCGAACCTGACAAAAGGACATACGATGAACAAGACAGTTGAGTTCTTTTTCGACTTCGGCAGCCCTGCCAGCTACCTGGCCTGGACCCAGTTGCCGCGCATTGCCAAGGCGCAGGGCGCACAAATCATCTGGCGGCCGATGCTGCTTGGTGGCGTATTCAAAGCCACCGGCAACCAGTCGCCTGTGTTGATCCCGAGCAAGGGCCGCTGGATGCTGCAAGACCTAGCCCGCTTCGCCGCGCGCTACGACGTGCCGATGCAGTTCAACCCGCATTTTCCAATCAACACCCTAACACTGATGCGCGGTGCGGCTGGCTACGAAAACAGCGAGCAATTCACGCGTTACGTGCAGGTGATATTTGAGGCGCTGTGGACGCAGCAGAAAAACCTGGGCAAGCCTGAGGTGGTTGCGCAAGTGCTGAGCGCGGCCGGGTTTGACCCTGCCGAGTTTGAGCAGTTGGTCAACGATGAAGCCGTCAAGGAGCGTCTCAAGGCCACCACCGAAGAAGCGATCAAGCGCGGCGTATTTGGCGCGCCGACATTCTTCATCGGTACTGAAATGCACTTCGGTCAGGATCGCCTGGATTTCGTCGCCGACGCCTTGGCGCGCTAGCTCTCCAGCAGAAAAGTCACCGGCCCGTCATTGATCAGGTGCACCTGCATGTCGGCACCGAACTGGCCGGTGGCGACCTGAGGGTGCCGGGCGCGGGCTTGCGCCACCAGCAAGTCGAACAACTCGGCACCCAGCGCTGGGGGTGCGGCGCGGGTAAAGCTGGGGCGCAAGCCGCTTTTGGTATCGGCGGCCAAGGTGAATTGCGACACCAGTAAAAGCCCGCCAGCAACGTCGCCCAGCGAGAGGTTCATCTTGCCGGCGGCATCGCTGAACACACGGTAATTGAGCAGCTTGTGCAGGGCTTTCTCGACGCTGGCCGGGGTGTCTTGCGGCTCAATACCGACCAGCGCCAGCAGGCCTTGGTCAATCGCCCCCACCACTTCACCCGCCACCTCGACTCGGGCGCTACGCACCCGCTGAATCAGTGTCTTCATGCTTCGTCCGGTGCCAGATTGAGCAGGCGTCGCGCCAGTTCGTCCGCCGCACGCACCAGGGCGTCAGTGATGCCGTTTTCGGCTGCCGAGTGGCCAGCATCGCGGATGATCTGCAGTTCACTGTTCGGCCAGGCTTGATGCAACGCCCAGGCGTTGTCCAACGGGCAGATCACGTCGTAACGGCCATGCACAATCACCCCCGGCAGATGGGCAATTTTCGGCATGTCACGCAGCAGTTGATCCGGCTCAAGGAAGGCGTTGTTGACGAAGTAGTGGCATTCGATACGCGCAATCGACAGCGCGCGGTGGCTGTCGCTGAAGCGGTCAACCACTTGCGGGTTAGGACGCAGGGTCGCCGTGCGGCCTTCCCAGGTCGACCAGGCTTTGGCCGCGTGCATTTGGGCAATCTGGTCCGGGCCGGTCAGGCGCTTGTAAAAAGCCTGCATCAGGTTACCGCGCTCATCCTGTGGAATCGGTGCCAGGTAGTCTTCCCAGTAATCAGGAAATAGGCGGCTCGCACCTTCCTGATAGAACCAGTCGAACTCCTGCGGTCGACACAGGAAAATGCCCCGCAGAATAAGACCATGTACGCGCTGCGGATGCGCCTGAGCGTAGGCCAGCGCCAAGGTCGAACCCCACGAACCACCGAACAGCACCCATTTATCGATGCCCAGCTGCTCGCGGATTACTTCCATATCGGCGATCAACGCTTGAGTGGTGTTGTTCTCCAGACTGGCGTGGGGCGTGGAGCGGCCGCAACCGCGCTGATCGAAGGTGACGATGCGGTAAAGATTGGGGTCGAAATAGCGGCGACTGGCGGCATCACACCCAGCACCCGGGCCACCATGGATAAACACCACAGGCAGGCCGTCCGGCGAACCACTTTCGTCCACATACAGCACGTGCGGGGCTTGCACGGCCAACTCATGACGGGCGTAGGGTTTTAGTTCCGGATACAAGGTCTGCATGGCATGCTCCTGAAGGTGAACCAAGCATTGGCTGGCCTTATGCGCAGGGCAGCGGCTCGGTGCGTTGCCGCATCATAACCATGAAAAGGGAGTTCAGCATGCACACACGGGTATTTGCCTTAGCTTTTGTAATGATTTGCAGCCTACTCACTGGCTGCGGCGACAAGGATGATCCACAGGCCGCCCTGGAAGCCGCCGTGGAGCAATTGCAGAGCAACCTTGAGGGCAAGAAGAACAGCGCAGTACTTGAACAATTGCACCCGCAATTCTCTGCGCAGAACGAGTTCGACCGCGAGTGGGCACAGCGCACCATGCTGCTGCTATTTATGCGCCACAAAAACATCAAGGTGCTGGCCCTGAGTAAGAACAGCTACCTCGACACGACCTACCGCGAAAAAGGCCATACCGAAGCCCAGGTCACGCTGGCCGGCGCTGAAAGCCTGATCCCCGACAGTGCCCGGCACTACAGCGTAAAACTGGAATGGTGGCTGGACGGTGATCAATGGCGGCTTGCACGACTGAATTGGCAATAGCCCTAAGGCGACTCAAACGTCGCGCAACATGCGCAGCCACCCGGCTGCTTAATCCGAGTCAGCGCTGCGCCAAATCAGTTGTTGCGTGTCATAGCCACGCTTACGCGCTTCATCGAGCAAAATGGCCCGTGTTTGCGCACTGGCCACTTCATCTCGGGTTAGCAGCCACAGGTACTGGCGATCGGGGTGACCGACCAATGCGCTCTGGTAGTCGGCATCCAGGTAGAGCACCCAGTACTCACCCTTGGTTAAACCCGGCAACAAGCGGCTAACCCAATTATCGAAACTGACCCACAGCTTGTTGGTTTGCCCCGGTACTTGCGCCACAGCCTGACCGCTGACAGCCTGCCACTCACCCTCGTGGGTTCGGCAGCGGTTGGTCACGCCAATACTGGCGTCACCACGCAATTCATACTGCGCCTCGGACTGCGCGCAGTGGCGCTGAAAGAACATCGGCAAGCGCGCCTGCTCGTACCAGGTGCCCTGATAGCGCTGCAGATCAACCTGCGCAACAGTGGCCGGTGGCGCAACATCCTTAGCCGAGTTGGCGCACCCAGAGAGCAGCAGTGCAGCGGCACACAGCGTTAGCAGACGCATCACTTAAGCCCCTTGGCTGAGAACATCAGCACCTTATCGCCAGCATATTGCACGCTGATAAAACGCTGCTCATCACCCCAAGTGCAACTGGCAACGCCCAATGCCGCCGAACACTCATCCGGCCCACCTAACAGGCGCTCGACCTCAGCCTTGCTCATGCCCGGCTGGAGTTGTGCGTAGTTTTCTTGATTGAGAGGGCTGCAGCCTGTCAGCAGAAGCAGGAAGGTGAAAACAGCGAGAGGACGGCACATGGTTAATCCTGATCTGGGCAAACGGGGTAAGCCAAGCCTACCCCGTTTTTCACCTCAAGACTGCTACCAATCCCAGGACAGAGAAAGGTTCAGGCCATGCTGACGATCCTCGGTGCCGCGAAAGTTGTAGCTGGCAGATAAACCAAGCTCACTACCCACGCGATGGTTCACGCCAAAGGTCGCCAAAGTCTGGCCACTCTGAGGGGTGTAGCCCTGCAGTTCGAAGCTGTTGTTGGCCACACTGTTCAGGCCCATGCGCAGTTGCTGCGGGTCATCCTTGAACTCGCGCTCACGGGACACTTCAGCGAACAGCTGAGTGCTTGGCGTCAACTGATGGCTGAGCTGCACGCCGACACCCAGGCGTTGGCTATCACGCTGCTGATCGGCAAAGTTCAGCGCGGTAGAACGATTGCCACTTTCGCGATAACCATCAACATCAACACGCGCGTAATTGGCGCTGATAAACGGACTGACTTGCCAATCTGTACCGGCATTGGCCAAGTCGTAGCCAATACGCGCTGACAACGCATACAACTGACCCTCGCTGTCACCCTTCTCGGCACGTTCAGCTATACCCAGCGCGAACTGACGCTCGAGATTCTGATAGTCCAGATGCCCCACGCTGACGCTGCCGTTAGCCCACAGACGATCCTGCTGAAACTGAGCAAAGCCGCTGAGCAAGTAGCTGCTCAGGTCGTATTCGGAATCGGTCTGCGTATCCAGTTGCTGCGATTGCAGGCCAAGGGCAAGACCGGCACGCCACTGGTCATTCAGGCGATAGCTACCGCCCAACGTCAGCCCTAGACCATCGCTGTCGCCCTCGGCAACCGCCGCATTACGCGCGAACTCACGGCGCATGCCGTTGGCACTCACGAAACTGCGCCATTGCCCATTGGCCTGCCACTGGCCCTGCAACTGACTTTGCAGTTGCTGCTGATGACCGATCAGGCTGGACAGCGCCATCTCTGGCAGCAGGCTGACTTCCCAAGGGGCGGAGATAAGGGAATAGATGTAATCCGCGCTGATCTGCTGCACAGCACCGGTCGGGTGTACACCATCGTTGAACATAAGACGGTTGGGGTTAGGCGTTGTACCACCAATTCCCCACGTGGGGTCAGCCAAGCAACTGGAACCGCTGAAGCAAACATTCGTTTGTGCGACAAGAGGATCAAAGCCAAACGTGGCCAAATCACCTTGCACCTCGGACAACAGCCCACGGAAGTTTAGGCGGATGACATTGCCGCCCAATGCAGCCAATTGAGTGCCCAACTCATCGTTAAGCAACCCCGATGCAGATGACCAAGCCGCCCTGAAGCCGCTGGCAAAGCCTGCCGGAGTCATGCCCACGTCAGGCAGGTCAGACACGATAATGGTGCGCGCACCGGCCGCCTGCAGCGCGGCGACACCAGCAACCAAGTTGGCGGCAGCAGTGGCAGCCGTGGCCTGATCAGTGACGACAAACTGCAGCACATCGTTGCCACCACCATTGACGTAGAACAGGGCGTTGGGATCGGCAGCGCCAAATTGCGCCAAGTACCCCGGCCTTGCACGCAGCACCGTACCTGCTCCCGCCTGACCTACCGGAACCACCGTTTGCGATGTTGTCGTAATGGACGCAAGCACCTGCTCCGTTCGGTAACCACCTACCGCATAGTTAGTACCATCCGGATTGCCCGTCAGCACTTGAGGAAGCACAGGCGTAGATGCCAGAGCTTGCAACCCCAGCTGTGCGGCCAAGCGCTGCGTAACCACCAGATCAAAAAATTCGGTGTTATTGCTTAGGTAGTTGGGGCCAGTACGGTTGGTGAAGCGCGTACCCCCGGTCGGGTTACCACCGAGCAGAGGACTGCCCAAATCAGGAAACTGCCCGCTATCACTCAGCGAGTCACCAAATACGATGAACTGCGAGTAGGGCATTGCTGAGCTGGTGAGAGGCAGGCTGGCCAGGGCGATGGCGGCTGCTAGGGCTTTGTACGGCTTGAACATAAAGACTCCGAGCTCTTTGTTTTTATAAGAGCTGTGGAGCCTAAAGAAGTCAGGTAGAAAGCGCGCTCTCCCATTCGGGTGAACGCGGCCTTGGCTGATCAGTGGCGATGATAAGCGCTGATACGCAGCACTTCTTCTTTGGAGCCGAGGAATACCGGCACACGCTGGTGCAGGCTTTGCGGCTGGATATCGAGAATGCGCTGTGTGCCGTTAGTGGCTACACCGCCTGCCTGCTCAATGATCATGGCCATTGGGTTGGCTTCATACATCAAGCGCAGCTTGCCCGGCATGGACGGATCGCGGTTGTCACGCGGGTACATAAAAACGCCGCCACGGGTGAGGATGCGGTGCACGTCAGCCACCATCGAGGCGATCCAGCGCATGTTGTAGTTCTTGCCCAGCGGGCCTTCTTCGCCCGCCAGCAGTTCAGACACATAACGCTGCACCGGCGCATCCCAATGGCGCTGGTTGGACATGTTGATGGCGAATTCTTTAGTGGATTCCGGGACCTTGATGTCGTCATGGGTCAAAACAAAGCTGCCCAACTCACGATCCAGCGTGAAGCCCTTAACGCCTTCACCCAAGGTCAGCATCAGCATGGTCTGTGGGCCATAAATGGCGTAGCCAGCACACACTTGCTCAGTACCCGGCTGCAGGAATGCCTCTTCACCGAGGTCACCTTCTTCACCATTTCGCTCGGGGCAGCGCAACACCGAGAAGATGGTACCGAC
This sequence comes from Pseudomonas sp. Ga0074129, assembly GCA_001465025.1. Taxonomy (GTDB): domain Bacteria; phylum Pseudomonadota; class Gammaproteobacteria; order Pseudomonadales; family Pseudomonadaceae; genus Aquipseudomonas. The sequence goes on along the minus strand of LNDO01000081.1, from coordinate 29,568 downwards.
CGAGACATTGACGTCGATATTGCTGGAGCCATCGAGCGGATCAAAAACCAGCAGGTAGGCACCTTTGGGGTATTTGCCCGGAATTTGGTAGGCGTTGTCCATTTCTTCAGACGCCATACCCGCCAGGTGACCACCCCACTCGTTGGCTTCCAGCAGAATCTCGTTGGAGATCACGTCGAGTTTCTTCTGCACTTCGCCTTGCACGTTTTCGGTGCCCATGCTGCCCAACACACCACCCAGCGCACCTTTAGAGACCTGATGGCTGATCTCCTTACAGGCCCGCGCGACTACTTCAATAAGAAAACGCAGGTCGGCCGGAGTGTTGTGGCTGCGAGTCTGCTCGATCAGGTAGCGGCTGAGGGTAACGCGGGACATGGATGGCTCCGGAAGGAAGAAAAATCGCGCGCAGTTTACCCCTTTAAGGGCAAAAGCGCTTCAGCACTGGATCGAAGGCTGCACACCCGATTACGCCCCTCATGCTTGGCTTGATACAACGCGCCATCGGCCACCTGCATCAACTCATCAAGCCCGGGACCCTGTTCGGGCCAGATGGCAAGGCCTGCGGAAAGCGTGACATAGCGCGCACCACCCCGGGTTGGCAGTGGATGAGCCGCTAGGTCACGGCAGATGGTCTCCAGACGTGCACGCGCTTCAACGGCATCAGCGCGCGGCATGATCAGCAGAAACTCCTCGCCGCCAATACGGAATACCGCATCGGAGCTGCGCAAATTCTCCAACAAATGCAGGGCGACGCCTTTGAGCACGTCGTCGCCCTCTAAGTGGCCATGTTCATCGTTCAGCCGTTTGAAGTGATCAAGGTCGATCAACGCCAGTGAAATAGGCAGGTGCTCACGCTGCGCCAATGAAAGCTCTCGGGCAAAAAACTCATCCAGGTAGCGGCGGTTGTACAACCCCGTGAGTGGGTCGCAGAGCGCTTGCTCCTGCAATTGCTCATGCAGATCGGTGATGGTGCGTAACTGCTCTTCGCTGAGCGCCAGCGCCTCCGCCAATTTCAACTCACCGAGATGACGCTGCGTCACGTCACGCAGATAAAGCATCTGCCCCAACACCTGACTGCCGCGCCGTGTCAGACGTTCAATGGCACGGATACGCACCTCAAAATAACGGGCCGAATTCGCCAGTGTCAGTAAGCGCTCATGATCACCAGGGGTGTTTTCCGCCAGAAGCGCCTGTAAGTCAGCCCCCAGAATCGGCCAATCGTTCAACGCCCGCCCCTGCCAACTGCTGCGCAACCCGGCGAGTTTCAGTGCTGCCGGGTTGGCCTCAATCACGCGCAATTGCGCATCAACTACCAACACGGGGTCGAGCAAGGCATCCAGCAATAAATGCCGGGCCACGGGCAGCAAGTCAAACAAGCGCACGCCGACGATCAGCCAGGCGAACGCCACGAGGGTAAGGGCGAAGCTGAATGGGGTGGGATCAAAGCCAAACAACGTCCAGCCGAACACCACATAGCTGATATTGGCGACCCAGGGCACAGCCGTGACGACCACGAACGCGACATAGTGGCGGCGATGAACGCCGTAGCTGACCAACGCCGCGCGCAATACCACGCCCATGCAAAAGGCCATAAACAGGTACACATAGACCGCCGCCGCAAAGAACAGCGGGCCATGATCATAGCGAATGGGCGAACCTGGCTCGGTACTCAATGGTCCGGTGCCTGCAGCGTAAAACAGGCCATGCCAAGGGTTGGTGAGCGCCATCAGCCAGATCAACAGCGGCATGATCATCAAGCTGAGCGTGCTTTGCAGCGGCAGGGGCTGACGCACGCTGTTGACGTACTGCCAGAGGAATACAGCCCAGAAGGTGGGCATCAGCAAAATGCCCGGCCAGGCCATCGTCGCCCAGAACACTTTGCAAGACGCCCCTTGCGCCGCCATTTCCAGACTGGCCGCGGCCATCCACCACAGGCTGGCCATGTGCAGCACGATAAAACTCTCGCGCCCAGGGAAATAGCGCTGCCGCACCACCCAACGGGCGAGAAAAATCACCCCGAAGCAGACCATAGTCGTCAGGACTACTGGCGTATCAAGCGCCCAGCCAGAACTGCCGCAGGCATTCATGCTGGGAGCACCGCAGGATTAAACGCAGACAGGCACGAGCCAACCACCCGGGCAAATACACACAATGGGGGGCGCAGCAGGGGGGGATTAGAGATACGCAAGGGCCTTCCTGACCTCAAACGTTAATCAAACAAGTCGCCAACGATACTGCAAAAACCGTTAGGTAGCTGGCCTTTATTCGCCAGCCAGCGGCCGTTAAGCGCTAGGACGACGCAGCAGACTTGCAGCCATTAACCCGAGCAGACCGACGCCCAACAGCAACACCAACCACAGCCCCCAGCGCTTCCAATCGGTCTGGCTAACGTCTGCCGATGCCCGCGCGTTGAGATCAGTTGTTTGCCGCCCCGCTTCGGCCTTGCCCAATTGCTGAAGGCGCAAAGGCTCATACCCCGGAATCAATGTGCTCAATGGCAACGCCGCAGACTGCGCGCCCGTGCGCCCCAACGCCAGGGTGTATGGTGGATTACCACGCTGCAGAAACACCAACTGGGTTGCACGCACCGCCACTTTGATCGACGGCGCTTCAGCGCCCAGACCGCCGCCGCGCTCGTCGACCTGCAGACGTAACTGCTGAACCGGCCAACCGGGCAATGACAACTCGTCCTGGCGAATCTCTGCAGCCTTTTCCGGCAAGCGGTAGAGCAAACCCTGCGCCATTGCTTGCCAACTGCCCGTGTTCTCTCGGCGACCACTTACCCGAATCGGGGCCAGACTGTTGGGCTCAGTCAACTCGACCTGAAGCCGCTCCAACGGCAGGGCCAGCGGCAGCTGCCATTGATAGTCGCCATCCGCCGTGTGCGCTGCCGTCAACGGCTGCGACCATACCAACGCCGCCGGCATGCTGTCACTGCGCTGGCTCCGCAGGCTGGCGGCTGTCAGTTGCGGTGCTTGTTGCGGGCTTTGCCAGAGCAGACGCAAATAGCGCGCTTTACGCCCCGGCAACTCCACCTGGCGCTGTTCAATCTGCTCACCATCGAACGCCAGACGCGCTAACTGACCACTGCCCCAAGGCTGCCAGCGTTGTAAATCGTCACTGGCCTCAATGCTGAAGCGCTGAAAGCCGTCCTGATCCGCCGCCCAATCCAGCTGCAGCCCCACCAGCGCATCGGGCACCGCGCTGGCATCCAGCAACCAGCCACGCAGCAAGGCCGGTTTGGCGGCGCCATCGGCCTCATCACGCAGTTCGATCAGCGTACCTGTGGTACTGCGCTGCACTCGCAAGCTGGGCTCGGCGCTGCTGTCGCCCGGCTCGGCATACAGCGGGAACCACTTCACCGCCTGTTCTTGCAGGCTGTCACGTGACTCCCCCTGCCCCGCCACCAGGGCGTAAGCCAAGGGCTGCCCCTGCGCATTGAACACCCGCAGGTCGCGCAGATCGCCATAACGCGCGGCAAAATGCAGCGCCATTGGCACATCCAAGCGGTACCAAGGGCCATCTCCGCTCAGCGTGAGTGGCAGTTGCACGGCATAGTCGCCGGGCTGCTCCTGCGCCAGCGTGGCCGCACTGCACAGCAGGCCGAGGCAGACAGCGGCGCTCACGCCAAGAATAGAACGACTGATCATGCTGACTCCGGCGGCTTTTCCGCCTCTTCCTGACGGGCCGGCAGCGGGGCGAAATACCCCACCACCAACAGCAATACGCCGACCCCGATAAACGACACGATGCGCTCCAGGCCACCGCGATTTCCCAGCTCGACAAAAAATAGTTTGGCCACCACCAGCGCAATCAATGCAGCACCGATCAGCCAAAGTTCGCGCCGACCAAGGCGATTGCCGAGCACCATCAGCGGCAGCGCAATCAGCGTCCAGACGATCGACAGGCCGGCCTGCACCAACATCGAATCGAGCAGCGCATCCAGCTGATAAGGCACTCCACCCCAATGATGCGCGGTGCGCATGACCATGGCCGTCAGCAGGGCAAACAGCGACGCCCCGGCAACCGCTTGCGTCAGCCATTGGCTGCGTACGGCGTCCGCACCCAATTCGGCCAAGCCCATACGCGCCCACGCGAACACCGCACCCAGCGCAAACAACAGGCCCAACTCCAGCGGGTTAAGCAGTGGCAGGTAGGCCAACGGTTCGGCATCCCCGGCGCTGGCAACGTTGGCCAGCCAGAACCAGCCGAGCATCAGCAACGCCAGCGGAGCTGCCGCCAACACGCGGTACTCGCGCGGATAGGCCGAAAGCGGCCAAGGCAAGCGACGCGGCAATGCCATCAACCACAGATAAGCACTGGGCAGCAGCGCCCAACCCAGCCAACGCCAAGCGTTGTAGTGCTCCGACAGGGCTAACAACAGGTAGCGCAACTCCAGCGCCAGTACGCCCAGCAGCAGCCACGCACCCAACACATGGGCCGCACTGCGCGCGCCGGAAGGTAACTGCTCAGCCACACGCCGTAATGCCCAAACGTGCACGGCAAACAGCAGTGTCCAGGCCAGCCAGCCAAACTGCGCGGCCGGGTGATAGTGCAGATGCCAGGCGTGCAGCACCACCACGCCCGCCAGCGGTGTCAGCAGGCAGCAAAGCAGCGCCAACTCAGCCCAGCGCGTGCGCGGGGCAAGAAACGCCGCCAAGGCCATGCTGGCGGCCAGTACCAGCAGCAAAGCGCTGCTCTGCCACTGCGGCCCGACAAAACGCAGCACTTCGCTAACGAGGGCCAACGCCCACCAGGCCGCGCCCCAGACCAACAGCAACTGTGCGAGGCCAAGCAGGCTGAGATTGCCCAGGGCGCTAGGCGTTTCGCGGCGCGCTAATTGCTGCAAGCGCCAGGCACCGACCAAGGCCGCCAGGCCAAGCACCAATGGCGTCCAGAAGTCGATATGCGCCAACGGGCGCAGGCCTTCGCTCGGCAGAGCGCTAAACAACAACGGGCTAACGGCGAGAAACACCACGCCAGCCAACACCTGCAACAACAGACCGAAAACAAAGCTGGCGCGTTGTTGCAAGTGCAGGCTGAGCCAGACAATCAGCAAGCCGCTGCCCGCCCATACGGCACTGGCCGTGGCCCACGGCAGGACGAACAGCACAGCCAGATTGAGGAACACCAGCCCCACCAGCAACACCACCGACAGACCGCGCAGCAGGCGGCGATCCGCGCCAATTTGCGGATCCCGCGCTGCCAGCAGCATGCCGGCGATCAGGCCGAAACCGATCAACGACGAGGTCAACAGCCCCGACCAACCGGCCGAAAACCCACCCATGCCGGCGGCCGCATCGCCGGCCATGTCCAGCATAAACACCGCACCACCGAGCAACTGCACGGCAAAGGCACTGAACAGAAAGCTGCGCGCCTGCAGGCGTAAACCGAGGCATAACGTCAGCAGACCCGCCAGCGCCCAACTGATCGCCGTGCCTTGGGCGGCAAATAGCAGGGGCGCTATCAAGTAAAAAGATGCCAGCCCGGCGCAGGCCAGCACCGGCAAGCCGCGCACCTCCCAATTGCTGGCCAGCGCCTTGTGCTGCCGCAGTTGCCAGAAGCTGAACAACAGAGCCACGGCCAGCATCAATGCGCCCAGCGGCGCGCCGTCTAGCAAGGTGCTTTCGCCACCGCGCAGGCCGATCACGAAGGCCAACGCTGCACCGAACTGCAACAACAGCGCAAACGCCCGCGCCAATGGACGCTGCTGACGCAAACCGAGCCAGAAGATACCGGCGCCCTCGACCGCCCAGGCCGCTGAGGTCCAGCGCGCATCCAGCCCGAGGGGAATCGCCAAGCTGGCAAACACCACGCCCAGCGCCAAACAGGTTTCCACCAGCAACACCGCGCGATCACCAGTGCGGCCGACCAATAACCGCGCCAACAGCAGGTAGAACAGCCCCATCGCCAGAGCACTGAAAGCGGCGGCGAACTCGATGTGCTGCACCAATGCGAACTGCAGACCAAAACCCACCAGTGGCGGGCCGAACAGCACGGTGGCATCAATGTAATCGCCCTTGCGCGCCGCCCAGCGCAGCAAGCCATCACGATCATCGGGCGCATCCAGTGCCTCGCGCAGCTTGCGGCGGGCAAACAACAGACCGATGGCCACATACATCAGGAAGAACAGGATCAGGAACGGCTGAGTGCTCCACAGCAACTCCGGCGTGTAGGCGCGAATACCCCAGGCGAAGCCGATGCCGAAGGTGCCGACAAAGCCGATCAGGTTGAGCAGCCGCCACGCCTTGAACCAGGCAATGGCAAAGATGCCGGCGTTCAGCAGGGCAAAGTAGCTGAACAACGCGACATGATCGCCGCTGCCGGTGCTGGTCAAAATCGGCGCAGCAAAACCACCCAGCGCCGCAACAGCCGCCAATGCCAGTGCATTTTGCTTGACCGCCAGAACCGCCGAAAACAGCGTCACCAGCACCAACAGGGCCAAGGCCGCGCTGGCGTCGAGCAACGGATGCAAACGCATCGCGGCAAAGACTGTCAGGTACAACACGGCAACCCCGGTGCCTTGCAACATTAAGGCGTAACTGGGATTACGCAGGCGCAGCCACCAACCCAGCGCCAACAGCGCCACCGCACTGGCCGCGACGCTGGCATAGCGAAACTCCACCGGCACCACCACGCCTTCGGTGGCGTAGCGCAGCAGAAAAGCCAGGCCGAGAAACAGCAGCACCACGCCGACGCGCAGCACGGTGTTGCCGCCCAGCAGCCAGTTCTTCGCGGCTTTGAAACCCTGCGCAAACACGCCCGGCGCACGCGGCTCGCTGGGCACCCAAGGCGATGCTGTCGGCGTTACGCGCTCAGGTTCAGGGCTAAGTGCTGGCTGCGCAGTCGGTACAATTGGCTCGGCCGGCGGGTCCGGCAGGACAAAATCCAGCGTCCAATCCAGCTCGACCGGCGCGGCCTGCTCAGGCGCCATCGCGGGTATTGGCGTAGTTTCTAACTCAGGCTCAGCCTGCGTGACGTCACCTTGCTCAAGCAGGCGCACGCGCTCATCAACGGCAGCAGCACGCTCAGCAAAGCGTTTCGAGACCTCGTTGAGCTGGGTCATCAGGGCGGCATTCTCACGCGATAACCCTTGCAACCGCAGAGCCTGAGCCAGCCCCAAACCGAACAACGCGCCTATTAATGAAGCCGTCAGCGTTTCATCGGCCAACGCCCCGAGCACCAAGCCCACCAGCATGAAAATCCATTGCATGCAGCGCCTTCCTATTTAGCCAAACCCAACCATCCCCAACACCCGGTGCAAACTGCGCGGCAGTATAGAAGGCTGCTCTGCGCATACCCAGGGAGACGAATGCTGCACACATCACAGCACAGCAAAAATCACCAAGAGCCGCGTTTAACGCTGCGCGCGGCAGCCCACAGGCTGTTCACCCTAAACAACCGCCATCAAGCATCTGCCCCAACTGGCTGCACAGTCCATGACCAACCGGCAGATTGTCGTTCACAAATGCGCCAAGCTCGCTATCATCGCGCGCCGCACACCTGACGCATGCCCCAATGAAAAACAACCTGATTGCCGCCGCCGAACTCGATCGCCTGGAAACCTGGGCCAAATACACCGCCGACATGTGCCACAGCTGCATGTCCAGTTGCTGCACGCTGCCGGTCGAAGCGCGCCTGAATGACCTGATCCGTATCGGCGTGGTCGATGAGTTCGAACGCAGCGAGCCGCTGAAGAACATCGCCAAGCGCCTGCAGAAAGACGGCATCGTTGAACGCTTCCATCAAAAATCAGGCATTTTCACCCTGACCCGCATGAGCAATAACGACTGCTACTACCTCGATCGCAAAACCCGCCTGTGCACCATCTACGACAAGCGCCCGGATACCTGCCGTAACCACCCGAAGATCGGCCCGCGCCCAGGCTATTGTGCGTATAAGCCCAAAGCCTGAGTTTCAGCCGCGCCTGGCTGGTTTATCCTAGGTTCAACGCCATTGCGACCGAGGTAAACCTGTATGCAACCCTGGCACACCCTCAGCCTGTGGATGGATCAACTGGGTAAATCACTAAGCCCACGCCCCGCGCTGACCGAAGACCTGCACGCCGATGTGGCAATTATCGGCGCAGGCTACACCGGCCTGTGGACCGCCTATTACCTCAAACGTCAGGCACCCCAGCTGCGCATCGTTATTCTCGAAGGCGAGACGGCTGGCTTCGGCGCCTCCGGGCGCAACGGCGGCTGGCTGATGGGCAACCTGCTCGGCCAGGATCGCCTGCTCGACGGCCTGCCCAACGCGGCACGGTACAGCGCCCACGCCCTGTTGCACGGCATCCCCGATGAGGTTGCCGGGGTACTGGAGCGCGAACAAATCGCCTGCGATTACCGCAAAGGCGGCGTGTTGTATTGCGCCGCACGCTACCCTGAACAACTCAGCAGCCTGCAACGCCAACTGGCCGACCTGCGCGCCCAGGGCTTCGATGAGCACGACTACCGCTGGTTGACGCCCTTCGACCTGGGCAAGCAGCTGCAATTGGCCAATGCTTACGGCGCGATTTACACCCCGCATTGCGCCACCATCCAACCGGCCAAACTGGTGCGCAGCCTGGCGCAAAGCGTGGTCGCTATGGGCGTCGAGCTGTATGAACAAAGCCGCGTAGTCGAGTGGCAAACTGGCTTGCTGCGCACCGCCACCGGCAGCGTACGCGCCGACTGGATCGTCCCCGCCGTAGAAGGCTACGCCGCCAGCCTGCCCCCACTGGGCAAGCATCAGCTACCTGTGCAAAGCCTGATGGTCGCCACCGAACCGCTGCCCAAGGACGTTTGGGCCGATATCGGCCTGGCGCGCGGCCAAGCTTTCAGCGAGAACAGCCGCCAAGTCACCTATGGCCAACGCAGTGCTGACAACCGCTTGGTATTCGGCGCGCGCGGCGGCTACCGCTTTGGTGGCCAGTTGCGCCACGACTTCAACCTCAGCGAAAACGAGCGCGACTTGCGCCGCTACCTGTTCGGCGAACTGTTTCCGCAACTTAAGCAGGTGCGCATCACTCACGCCTGGGGCGGCAATCTGGGCATGGCGCGACGCTTTCGCCCGCACATGCTGGTCGATCGACGCAACGGCATCGCCCTGTCCGGCGGTTACGGCGGTGAAGGGGTGGGCGCCAGCAACCTCGGCGGTCGCACCTTGGCTGATCTGATTCTGGAAAAACAGAGCGAACTGACGACCCAACCTTGGGTGCTCGGCGACCAAGCTCTGAGCCAACTACCACGCTGGGAGCCAGAACCCCTGCGCTGGCTCGGCTACAACGCCATCATCCAGAGCTTCACCCATGAAGACCGCGTACTGGCCAACCCAAACAGCGCCCCCTGGCGGCGCAAAATGGCCTGCACTGTGGCGGCCAACCTGGAAAAGCTAATGCGTTAGGCTCGACAGACCGCCTCAACGCCTATACGCGTGGTGACCACCCACTTTCGTCAACGCCAGGAAGTGAGCATCGTCGCGCGCAAAAATCGATGCAGAGTCATTACTCACTCGCCACTGAGCGATAACGCGCGGCAGACAAGCCCACTACTCTGAATCTACGCAAACACATCGCCCACCTCGGCACGAATCGCTATCACCAACTATGTTTGCTTAATCAACAAATAGAGGAGCGTAACTATGTACTTGGTGAGGCTGCTCTATGTGAGCAAAGTGGTGAAGGGATTTAGCACGCACGACATTGACGCGCTGCTGCACACCGCGCGCCAACACAATGCGCAGGTGGGCATCACTGGAATACTGGCGTTTAACGGCGAGTACTTCATGCAAATACTCGAAGGCGACCGACGAGCGGTCAACAAGCTTTACCACCATATCTCCACCGACCCACGGCATGAGCAGCTGCTTCTGCTGCAAATGCGCGAGATTGATGAACGCCTCTTTGCTGAGTGGAGCATGGCTTATGTGCCCATCAGCAAGCTGACCCGCGACCTGCTGCTGCGCTACGGCATCAACGAAGACTTCCATCCACTGCAAATGAGCAGCATGAACTGTTTGGGGCTGCTCAAAGCGCTCAGCGAGCGTTTTCAAGCCCCCAAGCAGCTGACCTGAAGGCATCAACAACATCTGCCTGGCTTATCGTGAGCCCGTGCTTACTGACAGGCGAACAGAACCCGAGTGATCACTCTGGCCATTAAGCTTAAGACTGCACAGACGCCCGGTCAGGGTCGTTGAGCCGCTGGTAATGAGCGGATCCTGACTCGAAGAAGATCCGTGCAGGATCTGATCACTGGCGGCAGCCTATCTTTGTAACCGTGCACACCATAGACAGGCGCTTGCCCACCATGCCAATCGGGCAATACGTGTATCAAGCGCCCAGCGGATAACTCCTGCGCCACTGCAGCCGCAGAGAGCAGCGCAACCCCCAGCCCTTCGCCAACACAGCCAATGGCGGCCGTCATGGTATTGACCTTGAGATCACGTGCGCCCTGTAACGGCCGAGTCTCAGCCTCGCGGTGCAAGAGTGCGTTTTCCTGCCAAGGAAGCCTAACCACGCTGCATCCCAAAAGATCATCTGATCGCTCAAGCCGATGCTGCTGAAGATAAGACGGTGCTGCGACCAAGATAAACGACAACCACCCCAGCGACACAGCGTGGTAACGGCTATCTGCCAGCGCGCCTACCGAAACAGCGAGGTCGATATGGTGGGTCAGTAAATCCAAGCGCTCATCGGTGAAGATAAGCTCCGGCGTCAATGCCGGGTGACGCGTACACAACTCAGCTATGACCGCCGGCAGCAGCGTACTCGCGAATAAATGTGGCGCAGTGATCGCCAAGCGCCCGGCAGGCTCCGTCGCTAACGCATCCAGCTCTAACAATGCCTGCTGCTGTTGTATCGCCATCGCGGCACAGCGACGTGCAAACACCTCGCCTGCCTCGGTCAAACTCAACCGCCGCGTGGAGCGCTTAAGCAAACGCACGCCCAGCAATGCCTCAAGCTGACTGACATACACGCTGACAGCTGACTTGGTATGCCCGAGCCGCTCAGCCGCCGCCGTAAAAGAGCCGAGCGTGACGACCTCATGGAAAACCATCATGCGATAGGGAAGCTGCTTTTGTTCACTCTGACTGAACATTCAATTCACTTTCGAGGTGATTATTTTCCATAACAGCTTAAATAACATACCGCTCAACATACACAACGCACATTTAAAGAGGCACTCCACATGAGTCGGCAAAACCCTGTATTGAGCGCAAGCAACGCGTGGATCGAACACTTCAACCAAGGCAACGCCAGTGCATGCGCAGCAGGCTACAGCGAAGACGCCAGCTTGGCCGCCGCCCCTTTTGGACGATTTTCCGGGCGAGAAGCCATCCACGGCTTTTGGCAAAGCATGCTGGATTTAGGACTCAGCAACCTGACTTATCACGACGTGCGATTACACGTGATTGATGAAGACAGCGCCCTGCTGTCTGCCAACTGGTCGATGAACAAAGCCTCTGGCGTCATAAGCAAGGAGCTCTGGGTACGCGGGGCAGACAACATCTGGCGCCTGGCCGAGGATGACTTCACCGTACTGGCTCAATTTGCCGAACCGCCCGCAGAAAACCAATATCCCTGAGGCGGGACTGACTCACAAGCTGACAGCCAAACCAGCCTATTAGGCTTCGCTGCGCTCAACACCCGCCTAGGTTTTAAGTTCAGTTTAACTAGCGCCACACAAAACTTGGCCATAGAAAAAGCCCCCGCAAGGCTCGCGCCGGCGGGGGCTTTTTAATCAGCTAGAACGGGGATCAGTTCTTGGCTTTCTTGGCAGCGCGGGTGCGCTCGCCTTCGTCGAGGATCTTCTTACGCAGACGGATCGACTTCGGCGTAACTTCGCACAGTTCGTCGTCCTGGATGAATTCCAGAGCCTGTTCCAGGGTGAAGCGAACAGGTGGAACCAGGGCGATGGTTTCGTCTTTACCGGAAGCACGCATGTTGTCGAGCTTCTTGCCTTTGGTTGGGTTTACGCCCATGTCGTTGTCGCGGCTGTTCAGGCCGACGATCTGACCGTTGTAGATCTCCTGACCGTGCTCGACGAACAGCTTGCCGCGCGCCTGCAGGGTTTCCAGGGAGTAGGTCAGTGCCTTACCGGTTTCTACCGATACCAGAACACCGTTCTGACGGCCGGACATGTCGCCGGACTTCATGGTGTCGTAGCGATCGAAGATCGAGGTCAGGATGCCAGCACCGTTGGTCAGGGTCAGGAACTGGTTACGGAAACCGATCAGACCACGAGCCGGGATGTTGTATTCCAGACGCACACGGCCTTTGCCATCCGGCACCATGTTGGTCAGGTCGCCCTTACGCAGGCCCATCTCTTCCATGACCTTGCCCTGGGATTCTTCCGGGGTGTCGATGGTGACGTTCTCGAAGGGTTCTTGCTTCACGCCGTCGACGGTACGGATGATTACTTCCGGACGGCCTACACCCATTTCGAAGCCTTCGCGACGCATGGTTTCGATCAGTACCGAGAGGTGCAGCTCACCACGACCAGAAACCTTGAACTTGTCAGCGCTGTCGCCTTCTTCAACACGCAGGGCCACGTTGTACAGCAGCTCTTTGTCCAGACGCTCTTTGATGTTGCGGCTGGTGACGAACTTGCCTTCTTTACCGCAGAACGGCGAATCGTTGACCTGGAAGGTCATGGATACGGTCGGCTCGTCGACGGTCAGCGGCTTCATCGCTTCAACGTGGTTGATGTCGCACAGGGTATCGGAGATGAACAGCGAGTCCATGCCGCTGACGCAGACGATGTCACCAGCGGTGGCTTCTTCAACGTCAACGCGGTGCAGACCGTGGTGGCCCATCAGCTTGAGGATACGGCCGTTGCGCTTTTTGCCGTCGGCGTCGATGGCGACAACCGGGGTGTTCGGCTTGACGCGACCACGGGCGATACGGCCAACGCCGATAATGCCGAGGAAGCTGTTGTAGTCCAGTGCGGAGATTTGCATCTGGAACGGACCGTCAACGTCAACAGCCGGGGACGGCACGTTGTCGACGATGGACTGGTACAGCGGGGTCATGTCTTCAGCCATGTCGGTGTGGTCCAGACCGGCAATGCCGTTCAGGGCCGAGGCGTAGACGACTTTAAAGTCCAGCTGTTCTTCGGTGGCACCGAGGTTGTCGAACAGGTCGAATATCTGGTCCAGAACCCAGTCCGGACGCGCGCCTGGACGGTCAACCTTGTTGATGACCACGATTGGACGCAGGCCGGCTTCGAAAGCCTTTTTGGTCACAAAACGGGTTTGCGGCATCGGGCCGTCTTGGGCGTCGACCAGCAGCAGCACGGAGTCAACCATCGACATTACGCGCTCAACTTCACCGCCGAAGTCGGCGTGGCCGGGGGTATCCACGATGTTGATGTGGTAGCCATTCCAGTTGATCGCGGTGTTCTTGGCGAGAATGGTAATGCCGCGCTCTTTTTCCTGGTCATTGCTGTCCATCACGCGCTCGTCGTTGAGCTCGTTGCGCTCAAGGGTGCCGGACTGGCGCAGGAGTTTGTCTACCAGGGTGGTCTTACCATGGTCAACGTGGGCAATGATGGCGATGTTGCGTAGATTTTCGATCACGTGTGTATCTCGATCAGAGGATTCGGTGTGCCACTTAGTTTAGGCGGCGAGTATTAAGTAATTGCGATTTCTGCCAGGCGGCGTAAGAGCACTAGGGCTGCTACGACGCCTGTGGGTCGGGAGGGCGATGGCGGATACTGCCGCCATTCAACCCGGGCGTTTTATGCCGGACGATAAACGCGCACATTGGCATGCCCCTCACTCAGCAAATGGTGGGCATGCAAACGGCTCATCACACCTTTATCGCAATACAACAGGTACTGGCGCGCCTCATCCAGCTCCTTGAACTTGCTGTTAAGGGCATAGAAAGGCAGCGCCTGCACCTCAATACCGGGCAGCTCTAAGGGCTGCTCTTCGGCGCTATCGGGGTGGCGGATGTCAATGATGACATGTCCAGCCAAGGCTTCGTTGATTTCCTCAACCTTGATGTCCTTGCCCAGCTCGTCGATGACTTTGTCGATCGGCAGCAAGGTGGCACGCGACAAGGCGCGCTCGAAGACGGCCATGTCTATCTGGCGCTCTTCGTGTTCGATACGGTCTTTCTTGGCGCGCGTGGTCGGGTTTACCGAAATCACGCCGCAGTATTCTGGCATGTGCTTGGCAAATTCGGCGGTGCCGATCTGCGTGGCGGTGTCGATGATGTCCTGCTTGTGGCTGGCGATCAGCGGGCGCAACACCAGCATGTCGGTGGCCGAATCAATCACCGAGAGATTGGGCAGCGTCTGGCTGGAGACTTGGGAAATCGCCTCACCGGTAACCAACGCATTGATCTGCAGTTGCTCGGCCATGCGGGTCGCAGCGCGCAGCATCATGCGTTTTAAGATCACGCCCATCTGGCTGTTGTCGACCTTGCCGAGAATCTCGCCCAGCACTTCCTCAAACGGCACGCTAATAAACAGAACGCGCTGCGAGCTACCGAACTTCTCCCACAAATAGTGCGCCACTTCCATCACGCCCAACTCGTGGGCACGACCGCCGAGGTTGAAGAAGCAGAAGTGGGTGACCAGACCGCGACGCATCATCTGGTAGGCCGCCACGGTGGAATCGAAACCACCGCTCATCAGCACCAGCGTTTGCTCCAGCGAGCCCAGCGGATAACCGCCTAAGCCGTCGTGCTGATGGTGAATAACGAACAGGCGTTGGTCGCGAATTTCCATGCGTACCACCACGTCCGGGTCTTTCAGCGATATACCGGCCGCGCCGCACTGTTGGCGCAACTGGCTACCGACATAACGCTCGATGTCCATGGAACTGAAGGCATGCTTGCCAGCGCGTTTGCAGCGCACGGCGAAGATCTTGCCCGGCAACTGGTCGGCGAAATGCAGCTTGCACTTTTCCAGCACGTCATCGAAATCGCCCAACGGGTATTCATCGACTTGCAGGAAGTGAGTGATGCCGGGTGTGCAGCTCAGGCGCTCAATCATCGCCTGCAGGGTTTTCGGATCACTGATCTGCGTTTCGACTTCCAGGTTGTCCCACACACCGCTGACCTGCAGCTGTGGATCGAACTCACGCAAAACCGAGCGAATATTCTTCGCCAGCTGCCGGATAAAGTGCTTACGCACCGGCCGACTTTTAATGGTGATTTCCGGGAAGACTTTAACGATCAGTTTCATGAAAACGCTGCGTGCCGAGACGGCCAAAAAACAGGGGCGCGGATTATAGCGGAAATTGCTCACGCTTTGATCAAAAATCCTCACACAGCCAAACTGCGCACCATAAAAGAGCGCGCCACAAATATAGCGCTCTTAATTGGTGCAATTAATTCGTCGCTATTCACGCACAGCCCCCGCCAGCCCTGAGTTTCAGGGCTTACACCCATTCCTGTGCACTGGCATGCAATTTGCTCTCTTGTGAGGCAGGATGCTCTGACGGACTATCCCGTCAGCCGTACCGAACTATTAAGGGCTCAGCGTTCGAGCCTTATCCACCTGGAGGACAGCATGTCGAAGTCGATTCAACTTATTAAAGAACACGACGTGAAGTGGGTTGACCTGCGCTTCACCGACACCAAAGGCAAACAGCATCACGTGACCATGCCGGCACGCGACGCCCTGGACGACGAGTTCTTCGAAGTCGGCAAAATGTTCGACGGCTCCTCCATTCATGGCTGGAAAGGCATCGAAGCCTCCGACATGATCCTGCTGCCGGTTGACGAAACCGCTGTGCTGGATCCATTCACCGAAGAGCCGACCCTGATCATCGTTTGCGACATCATCGAGCCGAGCACCATGCAAGGCTACGATCGTGACCCGCGCTCGATCGCCAAGCGCGCTGAAGAGTTCCTGAAAACCACCGGCATCGGCGACACCGTATTTGTCGGCCCAGAGCCTGAGTTCTTCATCTTCGATCAGGTCAAGTTCAAGTCGGACATCTCCGGCTCCATGTTCAAGATCTACTCCGAGCAAGGTTCCTGGATGACTGACCAGGACGTCGAGGGCGGCAACAAGGGCCACCGCCCAGCCGTCAAAGGCGGTTACTTCCCAGTTCCGCCGTGCGACCACGACCACGAAATCCGTACTGCCATGTGTAATGCCATGGAAGAAATGGGCCTGGTCATCGAAGTTCACCACCACGAAGTGGCGACTGCCGGCCAGAACGAAATCGGTGTGAAGTTCAACACCCTGGTTGCCAAGGCTGACGAAGTTCAGACCCTGAAGTACTGCGTGCACAACGTCGCTGACGCCTACGGCAAAACCGCTACCTTCATGCCGAAGCCACTGTACGGCGACAACGGTTCGGGCATGCACGTACACATGTCCATCTCCAAAGATGGCAAGAACACCTTCTCCGGCGAAGGCTATGCCGGCCTGTCCGATACCGCCCTGTACTTCATCGGCGGCATCATCAAACACGGTAAGGCCCTGAACGGCTTCACCAACCCGGCAACCAACTCCTACAAGCGTCTGGTTCCAGGTTTCGAAGCCCCAGTAATGCTGGCTTACTCGGCGCGTAACCGTTCGGCTTCGATCCGTATTCCTTACGTTTCCAGCCCGAAAGCCCGCCGCATCGAAGCACGCTTCCCGGATCCGGCTGCCAACCCATACCTGTGCTTCGCTGCACTGCTGATGGCTGGCCTGGACGGCATCCAGAACAAGATCCACCCTGGCGATGCTGCCGACAAGAACCTGTACGACCTGCCACCAGAAGAAGGCAAGCTGATCCCGCAAGTGTGCGGCAGCCTGAAAGAAGCCCTGGAAGAGCTGGACAAAGGCCGTGCGTTCCTGACCAAAGGCGGCGTGTTCTCCGACGATTTCATCGATGCCTACATCGAACTGAAGTCTGAAGAAGAAATCAAAGTACGCACCTTCGTACACCCGCTGGAATACGACCTGTACTACAGCGTCTAATCCGGCACGCAAGACAAGAGGCCACCTTCGGGTGGCCTTTTTGCGTTTAACGGTAAGCCACCGCCACCTTTAAACCTGATGATTTCTGCACAGGTACACGTTCAGCCATCAACGCGCTTGCCAGAGTGCGCTGGCGGTGCAAGGCTTGGCGTACCTCATACGGGAGAGACAGGTATGCGTCCTCTACTTTTTTGCCTGCTGCTGGGACTGGCATTGCCCGCCAGCGCGCAGATCTATACCTACACCGACGCCAATGGCAACACGGTCTTCACCGACCAACCACCAGAAGGTCAGGCGGCGCAGAGCATTGAGCTTAAGCAGACCAATAGCGTGCCGATGCCAGCGCCCAGCGCACCTGCTGCTAGCGCATCAGCTGATCCCGCCAACGCCAGCGCCCCTTACAGCACCCTGCAATTAACCGAAATCCCAACCGATGAAGCGCTGCGGGCCAACAATGGCACTTTTGCCGTTGGCGTAAGCATTGAGCCACGCCTGGCCAGCAACCATCGCCTGCGCTTGCTGCTTGACGGCAAACCCCACGGCCAACCGAGCAATGTGCCGCGCTTGCAGGTCAGTAATGCCGACCGCGGCGAGCACAGCCTGGCCGTTGAGGTCCTTAGCGACGGCAAGTCGATCCAGCAGAGCGCCACCACCACATTTACCGTGCAGCGGGTTAATACCAAAAGCCCAGCCCTACGCCCGCCTCCCCCACCACCCAAGCCTCAACCCAAGCCAGCCAACTGACCTATGCGTACTTTGTTGTTATGCGGCCTGATGCTGCTCGCCCTGCCTGCCTTGGCGCAGGTTTACACCTATATAGATGCAGACGGGAATCGCGTTTTCACTGACAAGCCTCGCTCTGGCAATGCAGAGCGCGTGCAACTGGCACCCAGCAATTCGATGAGTGCCACCCCGCGCGCGCCTGTCGCCCCAGTTGTCGTGACGCCGCCAGAACCTGGCCTGCGTTACAGCCTGCTACGCATTCTGGTGCCGCAGCCCGATGCGACCATCCGCGACAGCGCGGGCAATCTGATTGTCAGCGTTAACAGCGAACCGAAGCTCTTCCCCGGTCACAACTACCGCCTACTGCTCAATGGCGAGCCGGTTGGCGAAGTGGGCACCAGCCCAGTGTTCCCCATGGAGAACATTGACCGCGGCAGCCATCAATTGGCGGTGGAAATCATCGACGCGCAGGGCCGCATCATCGAGCGCACGCCCAGCCAACCGTTTCACATGCTGCGTATCTCACTGGCGCAAAAACGCATGGTCAATCCGTGCAAGAAAGCTGATTACGGTGTGCGGCCGGAATGCCCGCTCAAAGACAAGCCGCCCGAGAAGAAAGACATTCCCTTCGTGCCCTTCCTTTAAATCAGCGTGGCAATGCCTCTTGGCAGGCACCGCGCCAGCATGGCGCACCATTAAGGTGCGCTTATAGCACTGCGTTTCTATACTCTCCCTGTTTTGGGTCGCCTCAAAACTCCCGGCTGCGCTGCAAAGCAGCCTATTCGTGGCATTCCATGCTTAACCACGCTTCTTTTCGGGGCTTTGGTTTGCTTCTTGCATTTTCCAGCTGCACTGCTGGAACCCAAGGGTCTGCGACATTCAATATGATCATTAACGACGCACTGCACCGCCTGCTGCTGGACAACTTGACCACGGCCACGTTGTTGCTCAATGACAACCTGCGTCTTGAATACATGAACCCGGCAGCGGAGATGCTCCTGGCCGTCAGCGGCCAACGCAGCCACGGGCAATTCATCAGCGAACTGTTCACTGAATCCAGCGAAGCCCTCAGCGCGTTGCGTCAGGCGGTGGAACACGCCCACCCGTTCAACAAACGTGAAGCGGTACTGACCTCCGTCAGCGGCCAGACCCTGACCGTCGATTACGCGGTAACGCCTGTGCTCAATCGCGGTGAAACCCTGCTGCTGCTGGAAGTCCACCCGCGTGATCGCCTGCTGCGCATCACCAAGGAAGAGGCCCAGTTGTCCAAGCAGGAAACCACCAAAATGCTGGTGCGCGGCCTGGCCCATGAGATCAAAAACCCGCTGGGCGGCATTCGTGGTGCAGCGCAGTTGTTGGCGCGTGAACTGCCCGAGGAGAGCCTCAAGGATTACACCAACGTGATCATTGAAGAGGCCGACCGCCTGCGTAACCTGGTCGATCGCATGCTCGGCTCGAACAAGCTGCCGTCACTGTCGATGACCAACGTGCATGAAGTGTTGGAGCGCGTTGGCAGCTTGGTGGAAGCGGAAAGCCAGGGCAGCATCATTTTGGTGCGCGACTATGATCCGAGTATTCCCGATGTTCTGATCGACCGTGAACAAATGATTCAGGCCGTGCTGAATATCGTGCGCAACGCCATGCAAGCGCTCGCCGCGCAAAGCGATCTGCGCTTGGGCCGCATCACCTTGCGCACCCGCACCCTGCGTCAATTCACCATCGGTCATTGCCGTCATCGCCTGGTGACCAAGATTGAAATCATCGACAACGGCCCCGGCATTCCACCCGAACTGCAAGAAACCATCTTCTACCCCATGGTCAGCGGGCGTGCCGACGGCACCGGCCTGGGCTTAGCCATTACCCAGAACATTATTAGTCAGCACCAAGGCCTGATCGAATGCGAGAGCCATCCAGGCCATACCGTGTTCTCGATCTTCCTGCCGCTGGAACAAGGAGTATCACCGTCATGAGTCGCAGTGAAACCGTCTGGATTGTCGATGACGACCGCTCTATCCGCTGGGTGCTGGAAAAAGCCCTGCAACAAGAAGGCATGACCACCCAGAGCTTTGACAGCGCCGATGGCGTGCTCAGCCGGCTAACCCGCCAGCAGCCGGACGTGATTATTTCCGACATCCGCATGCCGGGTTCCAGCGGCCTCGACCTGCTGGCACGCATCCGCGAGCTGTATCCGCGCTTGCCTGTGATCATCATGACCGCCCATTCCGACCTGGACAGCGCCGTGGCGTCTTACCAGGGTGGCGCGTTCGAATACCTGCCCAAGCCGTTTGACGTCGATGAGGCCGTGTCGCTGGTCAAGCGCGCCAACCTGCACGCGCAAGAACAGCAAAGCCTGGCCGTGCCGGTCGAGCAGCCACGCACACCGGAAATCATCGGTGAAGCACCGGCCATGCAGGAGGTGTTTCGCGCCATCGGCCGCCTGTCGCACTCCAACATCACCGTATTGATCAACGGCGAGTCCGGCACCGGCAAAGAGCTGGTCGCCCATGCACTGCACCGCCACAGCCCGCGCGCGGCCTCGCCGTTTATCGCGCTGAACATGGCGGCGATTCCGAAAGATTTGATGGAATCCGAGCTGTTCGGCCATGAAAAAGGCGCGTTTACCGGCGCAGCCAACCAGCGGCGCGGGCGCTTCGAACAGGCCGATGGCGGCACCCTGTTTCTTGATGAAATCGGCGACATGCCCGCCGATACCCAGACCCGCCTGCTGCGCGTGCTGGCTGACGGTGAGTTTTACCGCGTGGGTGGCCACACCCCGGTGAAGGTCGATGTACGCATCATCGCCGCCACCCACCAGAATCTGGAAAGCCTGGTGCAGGCTGGCAAGTTCCGCGAAGACTTGTTCCATCGCCTCAACGTCATCCGCATTCACATTCCGCGCCTGTCGGATCGTCGCGAAGACATCCCCACCCTCGCCCGCCACTTCCTCAGCCGCGCCGCATTGGAACTGGCGGTCGAACCCAAGCTGCTGAAAAGCGAAACCGAAGACTACCTCAAACACCTGCCGTGGCCGGGCAACGTGCGCCAGTTGGAAAACACCTGCCGCTGGATCACCGTCATGGCCTCCGGGCGTGAAGTGCATGTCGACGACCTGCCGCCCGAACTGCTCAGCCAACCGCAAGAAAGCGCCCCGGCCAGCAACTGGGAACAAGCACTGCGTCAATGGGCCGATCAGGCCTTGGGCCGTGGCCAATCCAGCTTGCTCGACACCGCCGTACCGGCCTTCGAGCGGATCATGATCGAAACCGCCCTCAAACACACCGCAGGCCGCCGCCGCGACGCCGCCGTGCTGCTGGGCTGGGGCCGCAACACCTTGACCCGCAAGATCAAGGAGCTGGGCATGAACATCGACAGCGCCGATGACGAGGACGGCGACGACTGACGCCTACTGTGTTCGGTACAGCTCACGCCGGTAGATCAGCGGCGGACTGCCGGCATGAATACCGAAGGTTGCCAGTCCACTGGCAGCTTCACGGCCATTACCGCTCCAGTTGAACCACAGCCAGGCCGGCGTATTACGCAAGCGTGCTAACACTGACCCTTGATTACCGCTGCCCGGTGCGCTCAATAAGACATTACCCCGACTGCTGGACGACCAACTGATGCCGGGGGTGGTGTGGCCATTCAGATTGCCGCTGTATGGCCCCAAATCTACGTTTTGCAGCAGGGCATTGCTGCATGAGTCTGTTGTATTCATCGCAAACAGATTCTGCCCAGCCACGCTCTGCCAGCTCTGCACCTGCAGCGGCAGGCTCAAACTTTGCAGTTCGCTGCCATGGGCATTGCCCATCAGCAGACGGCCCAAACGCACCTCACTGCCAGCAAAGCTGAAGTTATAACCGGCGCAGCTTGTCTCACTGCCATAGCAAATACCGTCGCTGTCGCGCAGTGCTGCCGCCTCGAATCCCATCTGCACCTGCGCCTCAAACGGCAAGTCTTCGGTTTGAGGTGAAGCAGCCGGCGCATAGACCAGGTTTTCTCCACTCCACGTGAAACGCCGCTGGCCATCCCCCGGCGTGGCATTAAGTGTTGCGGCCGAGGTCGTACCTTGCACCGTCAAGCGCGTATTCAGGTCGGCACCGGCCTGGCTACTAGCAAACGCATTCCGCCCACTTGCACTGACCACAGAGAGATAAGGCAAACCCGAGGCCTGGGTCGCCCGGCTGGGCGACGCTAAGCGCCAGAAGTCCGGGTGATCGTAATTAGCTGTGATGGCGTTCTGCCGGTTGCGCGCGGTGATGTCCACCTGCGGCACTTGAGCGAAGCCCATCGGCTGGCCCTGATAACTGAATACGCCGCACGCCGCTTGCAAGGTCGCACTGCCTTGCGCCTCCAGACGGGCCGGTGCCAGCCGCCCGACCGGTGCACTGCTGCCGCCGTTGATAGGTTGCCCCAGGTAGCTGGGCGGCGTGGCGCTCAGGCGGAAAACACCGACCTCACTGATTGCGGGCCTGACCCGCGTCGCAGCACCCAAATTGTGGCTGTAGCGATCAAGGTTCAAGCTGCCCGGCACGCCGCCCGCTGGGGCCAACACCTGATGGCTGAGCCCGATATTGCTCAGGCGGAAGTTGGGCGTTGTTGAGTTACTGCACAGTTCATTAGCCGTTAGCGGCTGACCATCGCGCTGCCAGGCCACGGCACGCAGATCGAGATCAAAGGCATCACCGGCACGCACGCCGCCCGGCATCAGGCTGCAACTGGGCCAACTGCTGCCTTCGCCGCAGGTGCTTGGGGTTTGCAGACACAGACCATAGGGGCGACTGATAAAACTGTCCTCACCGACCATTACCAGCCCACTTTCATTGCCACTGGTGGGCGCATAGCGCGCTTGCAGACGGATCTGCCCGGCATCGTCATAGCGCAGCGGCACAGTGGCGCTGGCATTGCTGTCGAACGTCACAATAACCGGAGTAAACGTACTACCAACCGCGGTGCCATTGAGCAGAACGGACTGCGTCCCAGTGGTCGGTTCAAGATAGCTGGAGCGCCACTGCACCTCGCGGCTGCCCCCTGCAAAACCCGGTACACAGGCCTGCGGATTGGCGGGGTCGGCACGCACCGCCCGGATCGTCGCACTGGCCGGTTTGGCCGCGAGCACATCCGGGGTGTCGACGATAAACCCGCTCTCGACAAAGCTGACCCGGCAATCGGCGGTGCTGCAAAGGTTGGTGCCAAAGGCCCTGGCTGGCGGCGTTGAACTGTTCACCCCGAGCGTCACCGTACCGGGCGTGTTTCCGCGCAACTGCAAGGTGGTCACGCCGCCCGAGAAGGTCAGCGGATTGCCTCCCACCCATAAGGCAGAGGGGCTGAGTTCGACCGTCACAGGGTCGGTATAGAGCTGACTGCAACTGGCATTCAGACAGGCCCGCAACGTCACTTCCAGCGGGTTACAGGTCAGGCTGCTGCTGACGTGGGTGAAGCGGAAATGATCAATTTGCGGCCCAACCGGACGGTAGCGTGCCGCACACACTTGCACCGCATCCAATTCATGGATGTTGACGCGGCCACCCGTCGAGCCGGTGAAACTCAACAGAAAATCAGTCGGAATAGTGCCCTGCCCGGCACTGGCCAATGCATTGAATGGCGCAACCAGCGTTTGAAAACTGCCGCCGCTGGTGGTGCGCCGCGCCACACTGACCATCGCCTGCCCCGCTGCACGCGAGTCAACCACAATACGGTAACGATGCCCTGGGCTGGCGCTGCTGGTAGCGGCACTGGCATCAGTGCCCGGATTGAGACTGCTGGTGCCGGCCAGGTAACGATACGCACCGGCGGCTGAGCCACGAATAGTAAGTGCATCGCCAATAAAACCCGGCCCGCCATTGCGCCCCTCATTGGGATTGGCAAAGTTACCAAACTCATCCAGACCAATTCCCAGCCAGCCACCGGCAAAACCAGCGTCACCGTTATCACGCTGGGCATACCCCAGCGATCCGCCAAAACTGCCGGGTTGCGGCGTCACACTGGCGTCGGAAAGAATCACCGCAATGCCGTCCGCGCCCCGGTTATTGCGCGTGGAGTAGGCGAAATAGTCGAACTCGATGGTCACCAGATTATTCGCCGCCGGCAGCAACCATTGCAAGGTCGCAGCCGTCGCCACCTCACTGGTGTCATCCGTCAGGCGCATGCGGCGCCCGCTGTTATTGGCGATGCCAATGTTAAAGCTGCCACTGCGCCGGGTCGTGACCCAGGCATCGCCCAGCGTCGTACGCTCAAAGTTGTCGTCAAAAAAACAGGTGGCCACCAGAGGCGGCTGGCAGGCGTTGGCAGGCGTTGAGTTGGGCAGGCAGGTGCCCGTCACGCTACTGGGGCTATTCACAACAATGGTCGAGTTACTGGGCGCAG
The DNA here is from genome assembly GCA_001465025.1 of Pseudomonas sp. Ga0074129. Taxonomy (GTDB): domain Bacteria; phylum Pseudomonadota; class Gammaproteobacteria; order Pseudomonadales; family Pseudomonadaceae; genus Aquipseudomonas. The sequence goes on along the minus strand of LNDO01000081.1, from coordinate 5,575 downwards.
TGAAATTACCGAATGCCTGGGTGTTATTGAGGGTTACCTCATTGAATAGGGTCGTCACCGTCACCGGTGTGGCTGCCGACCCCAGCAGGCTGTTGGTAAAAGTGGCGCGGCTACCTGTCACCGAACCTGAAGTGAGCGTTACTCCAGTGAAATTGGCGGGGTTACTGTTGCCCGTAAAGTTACCCGACAAGGTACCGCCGGTGATGCTCAGCCCGGCATTGGCGTTGGCACCGCCCAGCAGATTGGTGCCGTTGCTGGTCAACGTGCAGCAGTTACTGGTGACCAGACCATTGACCTGACCGCCGGTGAGGTTGATGACCCCATTGCTGGAACTCAGACTGCCATTCACCTGAGTGCCATTGGTGGTGATTGCACCTTGCCCGGTGACATTACCGTTGACCTGACCGGCGTTTAAGCTAATGACGCCGCTGCCACTGGTCACGGAAAAAACCGACGTACCACTAAGATTGACCGTACCAGATGCCGACACCACCGCCCCTTGAATGGTGTTAGTGCCGATGGCGTCGATGCTGCCGACGCTCGACTCCAGCGAAATATTTTTCGCTGCTGTCCCTACTACGTTGTTGTTCAGCGCAAAACCGTTTGACGCAATAACGCGAATATTGCCTAAGCCTTCACCCAAAACCGTGGATACACGCAGGTCATCGCCAGAAGCCAGAATGACCCGCCCCGTGCAGGTGAACACGTTGCCGAAACGTGCCTGCCACGCCCCGCCCGAACAGGGCGGCGGTGAGTGCGGATTGAAAAAACCACCGCTGCTGAAGGTATAAGTCGCCGCGAACACCGGCAGACTGAACAGCCCGAGCACGCTCAGCAAAAGCACTCGCAGCATCATGGCTGACTGACCTCTATTTGCGCCTGCACACGGCGGAAGGCGTAATCAAAACGCGCGCCAGGCAGACCATTACTGGCTTCGGCTGTAAGCAGCACGATCTGCAGCGTGCGCGCGCCTTCGCTGTAAGGCCCACGGGCCTGGCAAGTGACGGTCACGGCGAACTCCGCCAGATTAGCGCCCGCCAGCGACGGCGTGCCGCTGGCACAGCCGCCGCTGTTCAGGCTGCGCGCAATGCCCCACTCAAGTCCGGCACGGGCGGCCTGATAGGCCCGTGCCTGCTGAATACTTAGGCTGCTGCCGCTGTGTTGATCAGTCGATAAACGGCTCATTGCCGCCACCAGCAAAGCGATGACGATCATCAGAAACAGGGCTGCCACCAGGGCAAAGCCGCCTTGGTGCTGTTCAGGGCGCATTGTCCACCTGCACTTGCTGCAACAACTCGACGCTTTCTCCGTCACGGCTAAGGCCCAAACTCAAGCTGACCAGACCGGCGCGTTGCTGACTACCGGGTTGATAACTGAAGGCGCAGCGTGTCACGTCACTGGCCAGCACCTCACTTTGCGCCGCACTGAAGGCCGGTGCCAGCGTGATGCGCGTGTAACGCAGCAAACGCCGATTGGCCAGATCGCAGCTCAGCCCCACCACTTCATCCGCCAAGTAAAAGCGTCGCTGCGGTGAGGCAAAACTAAAGGCAAAACTGCCCCCCGGCGGCACCAGACGCAACACACCTTGCCCTGTCCCAGCGGTAAAGCTCAGGCTGCTGCCGCTGGGGCTGATCACGTGCCGGCCATCTGCGGCTGCCGCCGCCCACAGGTTACTGCCCACCACTGGCACGCCGCCGCTTTCAGCGCCCACGTTGTACAGCACCAGCCAGCGCGCCGAGGCCACCGGCAGCGCGGGGTCAAGCACGGCAAAGCTCTGGCAGTCATTACCCGGCACCGTGCAGTCACTGGCGTTACCGGGGGCAAAGCGCAGCCCCTCAGCACCCGCCCGATTAGGCAGGTAGCGGCCTGCGGCATGAATACGCAACAACTCCAGATCGCCACCCTGCACGCGCACCGAGTTAGGCACCGCCAGGCGAATATCACGGGCCATGCGGCTCAGCGCGAGGCTGGTCTGGTCGACCAATTCAGCGCGACGGCTTTGGTCGATCAGGCCCTGCATGGGACGCACCAGCACCGTGCTGATCATCACGGCCACGATGCCGGCCAAGGCGATCACCATCACCAGTTCGACCAAGGTGAAGCCGGCCTGACGGCGCATCAGTAATCCCCCCGATAGCCGCCGAGACGCAATTCGGCACCGGTCGGATCGCTGACCCGCACCTCGACATAGCGCGCCGCCACACTGGCCGCCCCTGCGCCCAGACTGCCGGTGCTCACACTCACCCGCACCCGGTAACCGGCCAACTGATTGAGCACACCGCCGCGCGCATCCTGTGGCGGTTGGTCGTCCAGGTTGTGGTAGTCGAGCACGTCATCGAAACACAGGCGCTGATTGCACGCGGCTGCACCCGGGTCGGCATAGGCTTGGGCGAGGATTTCTTCAAGGTAGGCTTCAGCCAACAGCACACTTTGCTGGCGCAACATCGGGTCGGCACTGCGCCCGGCGAGGCTGGCCATGGCACTGTAGAGTGCGGCCGCGGCAATGCCGATGATGACGATAGCCATCACCAGTTCGACCAGGGTCATGCCGCGCTGACGCATCATGGCGTGGTGTTCATGGTGTGGTTTCAATCCAGCCGGCAGGCGCATGCACCCGCACGCCATGCCCTCCCAGGCTGACGGCGACGCTGCGATCGGGCTGCCCGAGGGCATTGAAGGTCACCGGAAAACTGTTGTCGGTCAGCGTTACACCCGCAGGCAAGGCCATGTCGGCATACACCCCGTCCGCCGCCTGAAGGTTGGCGCTGTAGGCACCGCTGACACAATCGGCCGCGCGGCGTAGGCGCAAACCGCTGCTGTCCAATTGCGCCTGCACCAAGCAACCACTGGCCAAGGCCTGTTTTTGCGCATATCGCACAGCACTGGCCAGTTGTTCGTGGAACAGGCGCTCATCAAACACCTGCCGATCAAAAAAGCGCGGCCCTACCACGGCGGCTAGAGTGCCGATGATCACGATGACCATCAGCAACTCGACCAAGGTAAAGCCGCGCACAGGGATTAGCAGCCGTCGGTGGTTGCTACAATGGTCGGCGGTGCAGATGCTGTCGCCGCTGTGTACACAACACTGCAGTTTGTACCGGTATAACCTGTCACTGTGTAGGTGATCGCTCCGGTACCGGGAGTCGCTGTGACGCCACCAACCTGAGCGGCAGCGGTAATGCCAGCAGCCGTAGCCGCCGGATAACCATTAGCCAAGGCAATGTCTACGCCTTCGATTTCCACTGTGGTTGCTGCACTGTCGCCCTCCGCCAAAAATGCCGCGCGAGAAATGGCTGATGCTGAGCGCACAGAGCCGGCAATACCGTTCATGGACGCGGCACGAGCCTCGTTACTGAAATCCGCAAATCTCGGCAACGCAAAGGCCGCCAGCACGCCGAGGATCACAATCACCATGATCAGTTCGATCAGGGTAAAGCCGCTTTGTTGTTTGTTCATGGGTATCACTCCGGGTTGAAAGCCTTATTGAAAGGTATAGGTCACGCTGCCGGTATTGGCGTTGTACTGGATGCTGTCGTTGCCGCCTTCAGCCTGGTAAGTGAAGGTGCACAGGGTGCCTGAAGCACTGGTTACATAGTCGTTGCCGGTCGCGGTGCCGACGCTTGGGGCCGCGCCTTGCAGCACGGCACCGAACACCTGGTTGCAGGTGGCGGCGCTCATGCTCGAGGCGGCGTTGGGTAGGCCCACCCGCGCAGTGCCAATCGGCCAGCCACTGGCGTTGACGTCTACCGTGCCGTCGCTAAAGCCCTGCACGTTGATCTGGCAGTTACCGTCGGCACAGCCATTACGGCCACCATTGCGGTTCAGTTCCCACTGCGCGCGCACCAGCAGCACGGCGGAGGCCAGTGCGCTGGCGGTGCTTTTGACCGCCACTTCGTGGGCGTCTCTGGCCGGGTTGATCAGCCGGGGCAATGCCAGCGCCGCCAGCACGCCGATGATGGCAATCACCACCACCAACTCGATCAGGGTAAAGCCGCGCTCAATAGCCCGCATACGCACCTCGTGGGGCACACAACAGACCGAGCGACGGTGCATCAGCCGTGCGTACCACACCCGCTAAAACTGTGATGTAGTTTGCATTTTCTCGGCCGAGCCTGGCAATTAATGTTTGCATCAACGCCCCTTCGCCGCCGAGCCAAGTTCCCACATGGGCAGGAAGACACCCAGTGCCAACACCAGCACCATGATGCCCATGGCGACAATCAGAATGGGCTCGATGGCATCGGCCAGTTGCTTGAGGTCGTAGTCCACTTCCTGCTCGTAAAAATCCGCCACTTCAACAAACAAATCGTCCAGCGCGCCGGTTTCTTCACCCACGGCCATCATCTGCAGCACCAGCGGGGTGAACAGGCCGCTGGCAGACGCTGTGCGGGTCAGCGCTTCACCGCGTTCAATGCCTTCGCGCATGGCCAGAATCGCCTGACCGATATAGCGATTGCCGACGCTGGCACTGTTGATCGACAGGGTTTGCAACAGCGGCACGCCGGCGCGATACATCATGGCGAAGGTGCGGGTGAAGCGAGCCAGAGCGATGCGCTCGAAGATGCCGCCGACAATCGGCAGGCGCAGTTTGATCTGGTCCCATTTCAGCGCGCCGGCATCGGTCTCGATCCATTTGAAAAAGCCATACAGGCTGGCCCCGAACAGCAGCGCCAGCAACCACCAGAAATCCTGAAAAAACTGCGAGGTGCCGATCAGCACCTGTGTCGCCCAGGGCAGTTCGGCCTTGAACTGGGCGAAAACCTTGGAAAACGCCGGGATCACAAACAGGTTGATCACCACCAGCGCCACCGCCATCGCCGAGAGCACAAACAACGGGTAACGGGTGGCTTGCTTGATGCGTTTACGGGTTTCGCGCTCCAACTCCAGGTACACCGAGAGCTGGCGAAACGCCTGATCCAACTGGCCGGTGTTCTCACCGACGCTGATCATGCTGACAAACAGGGTGTTGAACACCTTGGGGTGGCCATTGAGGGCCACGGCCATGCCCTGCCCGCCCTCCAGATCGCTGCGCACGTCCTGCAGCACTTCGCGGAAATACGGGTTGCGATGAGACTCGGCCAAACCGCCAATGGCGCGGATGATCGGCACCCCGGCTTTGCTCAGGCTGTACATCTGTCGGCAGAAGATAATCAGTTCTTCCAGGTCAACGCGCTTGCGCCGCAGACGCTCCTTGAGTTGAGCCCAGGCATCGTTGTCCGCCACCGGAGCCTGCTCATCGATGGTCAGGGGCGTGATGCGCTCGGCTAGCAGTTCACTGGCCAGGCTGTCGGCCGACGCGCTTTCGCGGCTGCCACTGACCTTCGTGCCCTGCGCGTCGCGCCCGGTAAACTTAAACTGGCTCATGGGCAGTACCTGCCAGGTACGTCCGCACGCTCGCCGCCACACCCGTAGCCCGGATGCAATCCGGGATGAGCATTGCCCCCAGCGCACAGGCGCGCACGACCGCACACCGCAGGCCTAGCAGCCTGTCGGACTTGAATTCATAAATGGACAGAGCGCGACAAAGACAAAGCGAATTGCCCACTATTTGAGCGTTTTTAACCGGTTGTTGCCC
>LNDO01000080.1 GCA_001465025.1 Pseudomonas sp. Ga0074129 | reverse complement strand
ACCGTGAAAATTGAATCGTCTTCATGATCAATCCCTCGTATTCGGAGATGTCACGATTCAGTTTAGACCACTGCAACAGTTAACTCAGACAGAGCCATAAAAAAGGGCGTACGGTCATGCCGTGCGCCCTTCGCTTTGCAGGAACACATCAGGCTGGCGTTAGGCACTCCGGCGCATCCAGTTTCGGGTCATTGACCAAATTGGCCAGCACGCGCTCACGCAGCTGCGGTTGCGGGCTAACCAGTAAACTGTGCAATTCAGCCACTGGCGTATCGTCTGCCAACCACGCTTGCTGGGCCGCCTCACTCAAAATCAAAGGGCGACGCTGATTAGCAGCGGCGAGTGTTACCACCGCAACGCTGAGGTACACGTGCCCTTCAACCGGATACGCCTCCCACAATGCGGCAAAATGCAGCATGGGCATACCGTCACCCGTGAGCCAAAAAGGTCGCTTGCGGACCGAACCGCGCCACTCATAAAACCCGTTGGCGGGCAGTAACCCGCGCCGCTGGCGAAAGGCATCACGGAACATCGGCTGCTCTGCCAAGGTCTCTGCACGAGCCTGAGCAGGGGTTTTACTCATATCCGTTAGCCAGGGCGGCGTCAGCCCCCAGCGTGCGCGCGCCAATTGCCGCTCACCCGCGACAGTGCGCAGCAGCAACACTTGGCTATTGGGCGAAATGCTCCAGTGCGGCTGTTGATCAACAGGGAATCCCGCGGTGGCCGCAAAAGCAGGCGTCCAACGAAACAAGGCAAAACGTCCACACATGGGCAACTCGATAGCGCGTGAAATAGAACTCGCCGCCGCAAAAACTTGCTAACAAAGCAGTGTGCCTTGAATGCTTTCGGGCTCATCGCCAGTTATTGGCAGCGCGGCATTGTACGCGGCGATCAAGGCTTGCGCGCGCTCGACATCGACGTTATCAACCATCAATCCAAGCAGGCCACAAGCGGGCAGCTCACCCAGCGCACCGGCCAAGTGCCGCCCAGTGAGGTGCGCGTCAACACCCTCACTAGCCAGCATGCTCATTAATAACTCACCCTCCATTACATCCTGTGGCTCATAAATACGCTGCATCAGTCGTTCTCCCCGCGCACATCCAGACGCCAATCTTCACCATCTGTCTGCAAGGAAAATACGATGGGACGACAACACACCGGGCAGTCCTCGATGTATTCCTGATCGCCCCCAGACAAATCCAGCACAGCCTCAACTTCTTCACCGCAGTAGGGGCATTGATAGTCTTGATTTTCGAGCATCGCAGACTCCTTGTGACTTGGGCGTATAATTGCTGGTCTATAGCTGGCTCTGCAGTGGGCAACCCTTCTGATTGAGTAGACCCAGCGCCGTGAGCGTCTCCACAGCCACCACAACAAGAGATCATGATGGGCGAATTTGATGCGATCCGGCCTTATGCTGACGCCGAAGTACCAGCCGTACTGACGCGTCTGCTGGCGGACAATGCGTTTCTCGACATCCTCACCCAGTTTCGTTTTCCGCGCCTGGCGGCATCACTTGGCTGGCTGCTTAAACCACTTATAGCCTATCGGCTGCGCCATGAGTTTTGCGACGTCCAGTCTGTCGCACACTTGCAGACGCGCATTGAGCGTTATGTCGACCGCACCATTGAGCGCGCCACCGACGGCGTTACCTACTCGGGCATCGACAACCTGCAGGCAGACAAGGCCCACCTGTTTGTGGCCAACCACCGCGATATCGTCATGGATCCGGCCTTTGTCAACTATGCGGTCTACCATGCCGGCATGCCGACCCCGCGGATTGCCATTGGCGATAACCTGCTGCAGAAGCCTTTTGTCAGCGACCTAATGCGCCTGAATAAAAGCTTCATCGTGCACCGCTCGATCAGCGGGCGCCGCGAGAAACTAGCGGCTTACCAGTTGCTTTCGGCGTATATCAACCACTCGATTCGCAACGATGGTGAGTCGATCTGGATTGCGCAAGCCGAAGGTCGCGCCAAAGATGGTGATGACCGCACCGACTCGGCCATCCTCAAGATGTTCCACATGAGCCGCAAAGCTGAGCCTTTTGCCGATGTGATCAGCGCGCTGCGCCTGACTCCGGTGTCCATCAGCTACGAGTACGACCCTTGCGATCAAGCCAAAGCCCGCGAGTTGTTTATCCGCGAAAGCAGCGGCGGCTATACCAAAGCAGCTGGCGAAGATGATCAAAGCATTGGCTTGGGTATTACCGGCTACAAGGGGCGCGTGCATGTGCATTTCAGTGCCCCGGTCAGCCAAGGTCTGGACGACAGCAAACTGCTGGCCGCAGAAATGGACAGGCAAATTCTGAGCGGCTACCGACTATTCCCTGCTCACTATCTAGCTTATGCCCAATGGGCGGGCCGCGACCCGCAGTTGCAGGTACCCGCCGCGGCCGACCTGTTCCCCGCTGAAGAATTACAAAAGGCGCAAACCGAGTGGCAGCGCCGCCTGGACAATTGCCCACCCGAGCAGCAGCCCTACCTCATTCTGCAATATGCCAACCCGGTGCGTAATCAGTACCGCGTCAAGGCAGGGCTCGCGCTCTAACGCAAAAAGAAACGGCAGCCCAAGGCTGCCGTTTCTTCATTGCCGCAAATACTCACAAACTGCTACTGAGCCATGACAGCAGCAAGGCACTCAGCAAGCACACGCCACCAAAGCGATAAAAGAATTGATTGATGCGTTGTGTCGGCGTGTCCATCGCATAACCCGACGCTTCCACCGATTGCAACTCACTGCCAACCACTAAGCGACCCAATGCCCGCTGCTCGCGCAGGCGAGTGGCCAGCAGCAACCAGCTTCCTGCCAACGCGACAAACAACGCCAATCCATTGAGCCAAAGCCCAGGCTGGGCCTCAACTAACCACCAGAGCGCGTGCAAAGACATGCTCAACCTCGGTTTTTCAAGGGCAGGCATAACGCCTCGCCTGATTCACACCACGCACGACACAAAATCGAGCAGCCTAAATACGGCGGCGGAGTCTACCGAAGGTTACTCCCGACTGGCATCCGATCCGACGAAACGCGCTTGATACACTAAGACAGCAGAGCGGCCTTAAACACCGCGACAAATGTCAGGCAGAAAAAAGCCCGGAGATTATCCGGGCTCTTGCCTAACTCAACTGCTTACTGCGCGAGTATCTGGCTCACGGTTGGATCTTTGAAGGCGCGGGTCAGCGCATCGCTCAATACGTCGCTCACCAACTTGGTGTTGGTCGCCTGATTGGGTGCCATGCCAAAACGTTGATTAAGGGAAGCGCCATAACGACCACTGTAACGGCGGCTACTGTTCTGCACGTCCAGGCGGATACTGGCGGTCATGTCCGCTTCAGTCACATACAGACCTTCTTTCGGCGACTGATACTTGAGTTCGGCCAAGGTAAGAGTCAGTTGCGGAGCATTAAACGCGTTAGCGGTTGGCGTGAAACCCAACAGCCGCACGGCCGCTTCAGCCTGTGCTTGCAGCTTGGGCAGAATATCCGGCCCTGAGACACTGATATTGCTGGTATCAGGATAGAGGCCACCACGCGTACCCAATACAGGGGACGGACGACCATCAGCAACACGCACCACCACTGGCTGACCCTGACCCACTGCGGTCAACGGGCTGATCAGTTTGGGTTCTGGACGCAGTTGTTGTGGGCTATGGGCACAACCCACCAGAGTAAGGCTGGCAACAGCCACAAGACCTAACAGCAGACGATGCAGCATGCTCAACTCTCCATAAGTAGGTGGGTACAGATGGCGCGCAGTATAACCATGGGCCGAGACGCCTGACAGCACCGACACATAAGATGGAAAACCCGGTTACAGGTTCCCGCAACCGCGTTGTTAGGCGCGCTCGACATAAGACTTTAGTCTCCATCCCTGATGACTCTCTCACTGCGCAGCCTGCTTTCGCCATACGTGCCGATGTATACATAGGCCTTCAGCGATTTTCAGGGTAATTGCCGTGTATGACACCGCTCAGCCCTTGTTCCACAAGGCGTTGACTATGCAGTGGTGCAGTTGGGCCGCCGAAGAAAGCTGCATTGTTCCAACGATGCATGCGCCAAAATCGCACCATCAACAACCTGTGTAGCGCCGCAACAATTGTTGAAAGCCTGACCGGCGGGAGAAGAAAAGTCACACCAGGCGATCAATTTTCGTGCTTTACCCTTATAATCGCGCCCCGATTATAAGGTCGCCTCCTGATCGGGCCCCGCCGTCACGCTGATGCATCACTTCATCGGCTGCGCCCCAGAGAGTCGCCCACTTCGCGCTGCCAATCGGTCGCCGTTTTCCTGTAAGAAAAGCTGGCTATTACAGCCTGAGTTTCATACGTCATGGAATACGGGCCGGCAGACGCGGTTTGAGGTTCACGACTCCAAAAGAGCGTGAAAAACGGTTTGGAAAACTTCACAAGAGTGTGGCGAACATGAACGATCTCTCGGTTGGCATCTGCCCGCAGAAGCCTGCTTCCTGCAACCCTGAGCGTCTCGCCGACTGCTGATTGGCTGTGTAAACACAAGCTGACTAACGTCTTTTGAGTGCTGGTTTGCGGAGAAGTGGTAATGGCGCAGAACGATAACGAAACACTGGATGTGGTACTGGTGGGTGCCGGCATCATGAGCGCGACTTTGGCCGTGTTGCTGAAGGAGCTTGATCCGGCGATCAAGCTGGAAGTGCTTGAAATGATGGAGTCTGGGGCGGTTGAAAGCTCCAATCCATGGAACAACGCAGGTACTGGCCATGCTGGCTTGTGCGAGCTGAACTACACCCCCGAAAGTGCTGACGGTTCCATCGACATCAAGAAGTCGGTAACCATTAACACCCAGTTCGAAGAGTCCAAGCAATTCTGGGCCTACTTGGTCGAGAAAGGCCGTTTTGGTACACCGAAATCGTTTATTAACCCGATCCCACACCTGAGCTTTGTGCGTGGCCAGAAAGGCATCGACTTTCTGAAAAAACGCTTCGACGCCCTGACGGTGCACCATGCCTTTGCAGACATGGAATACACCGAAGACCGTGCCACGCTGGCGCAGTGGATGCCACTGATGATGCCGGGTCGTGACCCGAACGAGCCTATCGCCGCCACCCGCGTGATGGCTGGCACCGACGTCAACTTCGGCAATCTGACACAAAGCCTGCTGGCCCACCTTGGTCAACAAAACGACGCCAAGGTCACCTGCAAGCAAAAAGTAATCGGCCTCAAGCGCAGCGGCAAAGGCTGGCTGGTGAGCGTAAAAGACCTGCAAACCGGTCATCTGCGTGAGATTCAAGCCAAGTTCGTCTTCCTCGGCGCGGGCGGTGCTGCACTGCCCTTGCTGCAGATGTCGGGCATCCCGGAAGGCAAAGGGTTTGGCGGCTTCCCGGTAAGTGGTCAGTGGTTGCGTTGCGATAACCAGGACGTGGTCAAACAGCACCATTCCAAGGTTTACAGCCAAGCAGCGGTAGGTTCACCGCCCATGTCTGTACCGCACCTGGACACGCGCGTAGTGGATGGCAAGACCTCGCTGCTGTTCGGCCCTTATGCCGGGTTCACCACCAAGTTCCTCAAGCGCGGCTCATTCCTTGATCTGCCGCTGTCGATCCGTTTCAACAACATCGGCCCTATGCTGGCCGTTGCACGCGACAACTTTGACCTGACCCGCTATCTAGTCAAGGAAGTGCTGCAATCAGAAGATCAGCGCCTGGAAACCCTGCGCGGCTTCTACCCAGAGGTCAAAGCAGAAGACTGGCGCCTGGAGATTGCTGGCCAACGCGTGCAGATCATCAAAAAAGACGCCAAAAAAGGCGGTATTTTGCAGTTTGGTACTGAATTGGTGGCAGCTGAGGACGGTTCGATTGCCGCCCTGCTGGGCGCATCGCCGGGCGCTTCGGTGACCGTTTCGATCATGCTTGATCTGATCAACCGTTGCTTTGCCGAGCAGGCCAAAAGCGAGCAGTGGAGCAGCAAGCTTAACGAGATTTTCCCGGCACTGGGCGCTGTATTGGCCAACGATGCCGAGCGATATCGTGAGGTACAAGCGCGCTGTGATGCGCTGCTACAACTGCAGCAAAGCGCCAACGCGTAAGCACACTGAAATGCAAAAAAACCGCCTACTTGGCGGTTTTTTTGTGGATTGATTTCACACAACGCACTAAGCAGAAGCGGCCATCGGCCTAAAACTGAAGTAATGGCGCAATGCATCGACCATCTGCGCATAGTCGGCAGGCGGCGACACCAGAGAGAAACCCGAATCAAAGTAGCCAGGCGTAACGTCTTCACGGCACCAGTGACAGGTGGCGGAGAAGTCAATGTAATGCAGCGTTTCATGGCCCGGAATTTTCAGGCGCATATCAAAGCGAGCGTCGACCAGCAGCGGCAACTGGCTGATCAGCAGCAACCCATCCAGCGAGACATTACCGATGTAGCCCATGGGCTTGTCAGTGATGCGATTGAACACCTTCAGGTAGTAAGGCAGTTGATGGCGCTCAATGCTGCGCTGAACATAGTTGTGCATAGTGGCAAATCGCTATAGATGTCCATTGAGTATGGCCTCACTACTGCGCTTTAACCAGATTTAGGCACAGCGCTCCGTCACCTGACGTTGCAGTTGCTGACGGGCGGTATCCACTTGCTGGTCACTGTAATAGCTACGCTCGCCAGTTTCGTCGGTTCGGTAATAACTGTAACCCTCAGGAATATTCGCAAGACGGCGACGTAAGTCCTGACACTCTGCCGCACGCTTGGCTTGACGCTCTTGCGCCTGAGCAGACGCGTGCGCCTGCTCTTCACGGCGCGCATCATAAAAACGACTGGTGCGCTCTTCACGCTCGCGGGTCTGCTGATCACGCTCAACAACCTGCGGGCGGACTTCAACCCTCTCAGCACCACTGGCAGCGGGTCGCTGGCCAAAATGAACCTGGCCGTTGGCATCGGTCCAGCGATAAATCTCGGCAGTAGCCAAACCCGGCAACACTAACAAACACAACCAAAAGCGCATGGAGTCCCTCCCATTACCAATCAATACCGGCAAGCATAGCCGCCCACATACTTGTGCAGCCAGCCATCACGGCTTGACTGGCGTAACCTTGACGGCCGCATCACCAGCTGCGTGCCCCAGTTGGCGTAGGGTTTCCATGCGGGCGCGGGCGCGATAGGCATATTCACTGGCCGGGTAATGAGTCACGATAAACTGGTACGTCTGCAACGCATCGACGAATAAAGCCTGTCGCTCTAGGCATTGGCCGCGCAATAGCGAGATTTCGGGCTGCATGTAACGGCGCAAACGGCTATTACGCTCAGCCTTGGAGAGCAATAAAATCACTGTTTCACACTCGCCGCGCTCATACGCCTCATAGGCATGATCGAGCTGACGATCAAATGAATAACGATTACAACCCGCCAGTAAGACCACAACACACACAGCTAATACGATGCGCATAAACCCCTCCTTTGATGGCCAATGTATCGACTGGACATGAAAATTCTGCAGGCACATATCCTCCGATGGGTATTGCTGCACCTTGCTTGGTCTCGCTGCAGCGCAATGACTAGACTGGCAAGCATCGGCCCATGCGCCCCGGAGTTGTCATGTACGCACCGTCCCGCCTGCTATTGCTGCTTTGCCCGCTTCTTCTGAGCGCCTGCTCGCCCACCACACCGCTGTTTATTGCGCAGATCACGACCCAAGAAATCGTTGAGTACAAGACACTTAAGAACAACCGCATGCTGGCAGCCATTGAGGATGAAGGCGATTTGCTGACTTACAGCGCGCAAGCCATCCGCGATGCCAAAAGCGAACAGGCTGAACAACTGTACCTGACCGGATACCGTGACGAAAAACTCAGCGATGAAGTCCGTGCCATTTCGCTGTACCAAATTGGCCTGCTGTACATGAACCGCTTCAACGAGCAGCGCGATGACAACAAAGCGCTCAATTACTTTTATCAGGTGCTCAACCAGTTTCCCGCAAGCCGCGCGGCAGAACGTGCCGAAGCCCGTATCGTGCTGATTCGTGAACGCGAATTTGAGCCTGTGCATAAAACCTCACAAGAACTCCTGGCTCACTGGAAACCCGATCAGCAGTTTGACCTGTACAAACCCAGTCTTGATCAGGACATGACCCTGCTCTCACGCCGTGCCGTATTGAAAAACCGCGTCGATGAAGCCGAAGAGCTTTACCTCTTGGCGCTGAGCGACCCGGGGATTCCTGCCGATATCAAAGAGAAGGCGCTGTACCAACTGGGCCTGATGTACATGGCCGCTGATAATCCGCAGGCCAATCGTGAAAAAGCCATCACTTACCTGCGTCGCTTGCTGGTGCAATACCCCAACAGCGAGTTACGTAATAAGGCAGCACGGCATCTGGACCAGGCGCTCAATCGTTAGAAACCACGAAGTAGAAAGTAGTGCAGAGGAACAATGACTACAGGGTTGCGGCATAGTAGCCTCGTGCACAGATGCCAATCAGGAGCCTGTGCATGACCTTTCGCCGCACCAAAATCGTCGCCACCCTCGGCCCCGCCAGCAACAGTCCCGAGGTGCTTGAACAACTGATCATCGCGGGCCTGGATGTTGCCCGCTTGAACTTCTCCCATGGCACGCCTGACGAGCACAAAGCGCGCGCCGCGCTGGTGCGCGAGTTAGCCGCCAAACATGGCCGCCACGTGGCCCTGCTGGGCGACCTGCAAGGCCCGAAAATCCGCATCGCCAAATTCGCCAACAAACGCATTGAACTCAAGCTGGGCGACCGCTTCACCTTCTCCACCAGCCATCCGTTGACTGCCGGTACGCAAGACATCGTCGGCATCGACTACCCGGACCTGGTCAAGGATTGCGGCGTCGGTGACGAACTGCTGCTCGACGACGGCCGTGTGGTTATGCGGGTGGTGGAAGCCACCGCTGATGCCCTGCACTGCGAGGTGATCATCGGCGGCCCGTTGTCCGACCACAAAGGCATAAATCGTCGTGGCGGAGGCCTGACGGCGCCGGCGCTGACAGAGAAAGACAAAGTCGATATTAAGCTCGCTGCCGAGATGCAGTTGGATTACCTGGCGGTGTCCTTCCCACGTGATGCCGACGATATGCATTACGCGCGAAAATTGCGCGATGAAGCCGGCGGCACCGCCTGGCTGGTGGCCAAGATCGAACGCGCCGAAGCGGTGGCCGACGACGAAACCCTCGACGGTTTGATCCGCGCCAGCGACGCCGTGATGGTCGCTCGTGGCGATCTGGGCGTGGAAATCGGCGACGCCGAGCTGTGCGGCATTCAGAAGAAAATCATCCTGCACGCCCGCCGCCATAACAAGGCGGTGATCACGGCCACGCAGATGATGGAGTCGATGATCCAGAACCCGATGCCGACCCGCGCCGAAGTTTCTGACGTGGCCAACGCCGTGCTCGACTACACCGATGCCGTGATGCTCTCCGCCGAGAGCGCCGCTGGCGCTTACCCGCTGGAAGCAGTGCAAGCCATGGCACGTATTTGCCTCGGCGCGGAAAAGCACCCCACCAGTAAAAAATCCAGCCACCGTATGGGCACCGAGTTCGAGCGCTGCGACGAAAGCATCGCCCTGGCCGCCATGTACACCGCCAATCACTTCCCAGGTGTGAAGGCGATCATTGCGCTGACCGAAAGTGGCTACACCCCGCTGATCATGTCGCGCATCCGCTCTTCCGTGCCGATTTTCGCCTTCTCTCCGCACCGCGAAACCCAGGCACGTGCAGCCATGTTCCGTGGCGTCTACACCGTGCCGTTCGATCCAGCCGCCCTGCAACCGGCCGAGGTCAGCCAAGCGGCTGTGGACGAGTTGCTCAAGCGTGGCGTGGTGCAAGCCGGTGATTGGGTGATCCTGACCAAGGGCGACAGCTACCACACCATCGGCGGCACCAACACCCTGAAGTTGCTGCATGTCGGTGAAGCGCTGGTGTAACACTGCGCTGCAATGCAAAAGGCCGCTCATTTAAGGCCAGTGAGCGGCCTTTTTTGTAACCCGGATGAAATCCGGGAGAAGGTCAAACGGCTTATACCGGCCTCGCAGATTCCAGCTTTTTACATGCAGATGGCTGCTCAATCGGCGAAAGGATGAAACTTTATTTATACGGATGACACTTTATTTTCATCCCACATTTACATAGGGCGCGCGATACGCGCACCGGCATTCTCGTCCCTTAAGCGAACTTACTGAAATCCGGCGTGCGCCGCTGCATAAAGGCAGTCAGCGCCTCGATGGCTTCTGGCGAGCGCAGGCGCTGACCGAATAGCGCGCCCTCCTCTTCGATCACCCGACGCAACTCTTCGCGGCCCGGCGCGCGCATCAGGCGCTTGCTGTCTGCCACTGCGGCTGGTGCCAGTTGCTGAAAGCGCAGCGCCATCTCACGGGCCTTGCTCAGGGTTTCAGCACCGCTGTTCAGCGCTTCGTTGGCAATGCCCCAGGCAGTCGCCTGCTCGCCCGTAAAGCGTTGCCCGAGCAGCAGCAACTCAGCAGCGCGGGCATGGCCCAACAGGCGCGGCAGAATGAGGCTGCTGCCGTACTCGGGGCACAGACCGAGGTTAACGAAGGGCATTTTCAACACCGCATCACGGCTCACATAAACCAGATCGCAATGCAGCAGCATGGTTGTGCCGATGCCCACAGCTGGGCCATTGACCGCCGCCACAACCGGTTTGCTGAACTCAAACAGCGCCTGCATAAACTGGAACACTTCGCTGTTCAGCCCGGTTGGCGGCGCCTGGATAAAGTCGGCCACATCATTGCCGCTGGTAAAACAGCTATCGCCACCGGTAATCAGCACGGCACGCACGCTTTTATCTTGATCGGCCTGCACCAGCACCTCGGCCATGCCGCTGTACATGGCGCGGGTCAGGGCATTCTTTTTGTCGGGCCGGTGCATACACAGGGTCAGTAACCCCTGCTCGCGCTCGATCTGCAGGTGTTCGCTCATCATGATTCCTCGCGGCAGGCCTTCCGCGCGCGAAAAAGGACTCAGCGCGCGTGAGGCAAAAAAACGTCGGCAAAAACCTGATTACGCGGCACACCCAGCAAGAACAGGCGGCGCGCGAAGGTTTCTACGTTCTCAGGGTGGCCGCAGAGTAAGGCGATGGTCTGCCGTGAAACAAGGCGCAGTTCGGCCAAAGCAGCCGACAGCTCGGCCGCCAGTACCCACTCGACCTGGAGTTGTGCATGCTCGCTCGCCAGCGCGTTGAGCGCATCGGCCAGATAGTGTTCAGCCGGTTCGCGGGCAACATGCAACAGCCGAATCGCGCCCTGATGCCCCTGACGCAGGGCCTCACGCAATACGCCATACAACGGCGCAAGCCCGGTGCCTGAGGCCAATAACCAGAGAGGGCGACTGTGCCAGTCGGCGTCGTACTGCAAAGCCCGGCCTTGCAACGCCCCTAGGTGCAAGGTATCGCCCACCTGAAAAGTACGCGCCGCGCTGACAAATGCGCCTGAGTGCCGGCAGTCAATGTGCAGCTCCACCCACGGCGCTTCGCCCGGAATACTGGCCAACGAATAGGGGCGTGCAACACCACTCGGCGTCCACACTTGAATCGACTGCCCGGCGCTGTAACGCAGAGGTCGCTGTGGGATCAGGCGTAAACGCAGCACATGCGGACTCAACCAGTCATGGCTATGAATCACAGCAGCCACACCATCACGCTGTGGGTCAAACACCTCGACTTGCACATCGGCAACAACCTGACACTGGCAGGCCAGCCGCCACCCCTGCTCGCGTTGTTGTGCACCCAACGCTTCAGGCTTGGCATCCAGCAACTCACCCGCCACACAACGCACCATGCAGGCATGGCAGCTGCCCGCGCGGCAGCTGTACGGCACGGCAACGCCCGCATTGAGCAGGTTATCCAACAGGTTACTGGCAGCCGCCACAGGCAGCTGTTGCCCGGCCACGTGTACGTCAGGCATCCACATCTTCCCAGGTGGCAGCGCAGCGGTTACGGCCATTTCGCTTGGCCTGATAAAGCGCCTGATCGGCGCGGTGCAACGCTTCATCCAAGTCATCATCGGCGCTTAGCAGGGTCAAGCCGATCGACACACTCAGGTTGGACACCTGCAAACCCAGCGGTTCGGAACGGCTGAACGCCTCACGCAGACGTTCGCAACAGGCGGTGAACTGGTCGGCGTCAGTGTTGGGCAGCAACAAAACAAACTCTTCACCGCCATAGCGCGCCACCACATCCCCATCACGCAAGCACGCGCGGGCAACCGCCGCAAACGTCTGCAACACCCGATCACCCGCCGCGTGGCCGTGAAGATCATTGATTGATTTGAAGTGGTCCAAGTCCAGCAGTGCCAGACCGTGCTGACGCCCCTTACGAAGACTCTCCAGTTCACGCCCAGCTAAGCGCAGGAAATGCCGACGATTGAACAAACCGGTTAGCTCATCGGTGGCCGCCAAGTCTTCCAACTGGCGCATCATTCCGCGCAGGGTGTCCTGATGCGCTTGCAGGGCAAAGCGGCGCTGGCGCATACGCTGACGCATGGTTTGCGCATAACTGCCAAACAGGCACAGCCAGAACAACACTGCCGCCAACACACTGACCTGCATAAACGCGATGCGCGGATCGCTCAGTTGCAGGGTGTGGGCTTCGTAGAGATTAAGCCCGGCGAAGGCAAAAAAGGCCATGAGGGCGCAACGAGCAAAGACCCTGGGCGGGAGCTGAAACACGCCAAACAAGAGGATCAGCATATACAGCACCAGCATGGTGCCGCGCCCCTCGCTGAGGATGGCCATCAGCACCGTCTGCCACGCCAGCGCCACAATGACCTGAGGCTCGGTCAGGCTGGGATCGGCAAAACGCAGATTGATATCACTGAGAAACAAACCGAGAAAAATCAGCTGACTGATAACCACCAACGCCGAGACAACAAAAGCCGTCTGCAGGCTGATGGGCAACAGCCCAGCAAAGAAGCCTAACCAACACAGTAATCCCGTCAGCGCATACGTCGCCGCAGCCATGCCGAAACGCTTGCGCAGCAGGCTTTGCAGTGACCGCTGAATACCCCTTCGGCTGTCTAGGCTCATGGGTGTATGGGCTCCGTCCCATGCTGGCGTAAAGCCGCCACTCTACGCCTGTGATCACATATTGCCTAGGGTCATGCGGGTGGCCTGAGACGCGCGCGTTTATCGACCTACTAAATCGATAAGCGACCTTGGTCGAACCCCGCAGCGGTGTGCGCCTGCCGGTGTGCGCGGTATACTGTCGCGCCTTTTTATCTTGTGCTTTGGCCTTGCCCTTAGACCTTGATAGCCCTGCGCCGGGAATGCCCCAGCGTTCTGAGAAGTTCCTGCCCTACTCCTGCCCTAGAAAAAGGAGCGCCCAGCATGACCGTGATCAAGCAAGACGACCTGATCCAGAGCGTCGCCGACGCCCTGCAGTTCATCTCCTATTACCACCCCGTGGATTTTATCCAGGCCATGCACGAGGCCTACCTGCGCGAAGAATCGCCAGCGGCCAAAGACTCCATGGCGCAGATTCTGATTAACTCGCGCATGTGTGCCACTGGCCACCGCCCGATTTGTCAGGACACCGGCATCGTCACCGTGTTCGTCAAAGTCGGCATGGACGTACGCTGGGACGGCGCGACCATGAGCGTTGACGACATGATCAACGAAGGCGTGCGCCGCGCTTACAACCTGCCGGAAAACGTCCTGCGCGCCTCGATCCTCGCCGACCCAGCTGGCGCGCGGAAGAACACCAAGGACAACACCCCGGCCGTAATCCACTACTCCATCGTCCCCGGCGACAAGGTGGAAGTGGACGTCGCAGCCAAAGGTGGCGGCTCCGAAAACAAATCGAAGATGGCCATGCTCAACCCGTCCGACTCCATCGTCGACTGGGTGCTAAAAACCGTTCCCACCATGGGCGCTGGCTGGTGCCCACCGGGCATGCTCGGCATTGGCATCGGCGGCACGGCCGAGAAGGCTGCGGTCATGGCCAAGGAAGTGCTGATGGAGCACATTGACATCCATGAGCTGAAAGCACGCGGCCCGCAGAACAAGATCGAGGAAATGCGCCTCGAACTGTTCGAAAAAGTTAACCAACTGGGCATCGGCGCCCAGGGCCTGGGTGGCCTGACCACCGTGCTCGACGTGAAGATCATGGACTACCCGACCCACGCCGCTAGCCTGCCGGTGTGCATGATCCCCAACTGCGCCGCCACCCGTCATGCGCACTTCGTGCTCGATGGCAGCGGCCCGGCCGAGCTGGAAGCGCCGGATCTGTCTGCCTACCCAGAAATCGTCTGGGAAGCCGGCCCGAGCGCACGCCGCGTCGACCTCGACACCCTGACCCCGGAAGACGTGCAAAGCTGGCAGCCGGGTGAAACCGTCCTGCTCAACGGCAAGATGCTCACCGGCCGCGACGCCGCGCACAAACGCATGGTCGACATGCTGAACAAAGGCGAAGAACTGCCGGTCGATCTGAAAGGCCGCTTCATTTATTACGTCGGCCCGGTTGATCCAGTGCGTGAAGAAGTCGTCGGCCCAGCCGGCCCGACCACCGCTACGCGGATGGACAAGTTCACCCGACAGATCCTTGAAAGCACCGGCCTGCTGGGCATGATCGGCAAGTCCGAGCGCGGCCCGATTGCCATCGAAGCGATCAAAGACAATAAAGCCGTGTACCTCATGGCCGTGGGCGGCGCTGCTTATCTGGTTGCTCAGGCGATCAAGAAATCGCGCGTGGTGGCCTTCGCCGAACTGGGTATGGAAGCCATCTACGAGTTCGACGTGAAAGACATGCCTGTCACAGTGGCGGTCGACACCAAGGGCGAGTCAGTGCACATCACCGGCCCGGCCATCTGGCAGCAAAAGATCCACGACAGCCTGGCGGTCGAGATCAAGTAAGCACCGTTGAAAAACAAAAACCCGGCTTTGCGCCGGGTTTTCTGTTTATGGCGCGCCGGATTGCATATCCGACGCAGAGGTCACTGCCAATCAGCGGTGACTGGCCGCCTCGTGATCATCCGCTTCAATTGCTGCGGCATCCGACTCGGATTCGTCGGAGATATCCACCGGAGTCGCCAGCACCTTGTCGATGCGCTTGCCATCCATATCAACAACTTCAAACATCCAGCCGTCCCACTGGACACGGTCACTGGTTGAAGGCACGCGCCCAAGCAGCAACATGAACATGCCTGACACGGTGTGATAACGACCCTTGTCTTCCTCAGGTACTGTTTTCAACACAAGGCGATCTTTCATTTCCGGAATCGGGATCGCACCGTCGAGCAACCAGGAGCCGTCGTGCCGTTGCACAGCCCATGAGTCCTCCGCGTTATTAGGCGTGAACTCACCGGTAACGGCTTCAAGAACGTCTTGCAGCGTAACGATGCCTTCAAGCTCGCCGTACTCATCGATGACAAATGCCATTTGCATACCGCTGGCGCGGAATTGTTCGAGCAACTCCATGCCGGTCAGCGTTTCCGGTACAAACACACAGGGTTGCAGTTGCTCGGTAAAGTCCGGTTTTTCACCTTTGGCCAGACAGGCGAAGGCCTTCTTGGCGTGAATAACGCCCAGCAGATTATCCAAGCCGCCGTCGCACACGGGGAACCGCGAATGCTCGGATTCAATCATGGCTTGAATGTTGTCTTCAGATGCTTTGCGCACGTCGACAAACACCAGATCAGAACGTGGGATCATCAATGAGCCCAACTGCCGGTCATCAAGGCGGAATACGTTCCTTACCATCGCGTGTTGATGCTGCTCGATCACACCAGACTCGGAGCCTTCCTCGAGCATGGCGTGAATTTCTTCTTCTGTGACGCCGGAATTATTGATTTGGCGAACACCCATGATTCGCAAAATGGTGTGGGTAGACCAGGTCAGCAACATGACAAACGGACGCGTCATAAATGACAAGGTCACCATCGGTCGTGCAACCAGGCGCGCAATGGCCTCCGGGTTGAGCTGACCGATACGTTTGGGAACCAACTCACCGATCACGATCGACACATAGGTGATGACAATAACCACACCAGCAGTCGCGGCAATGCCTGCGGTACTGGCGGGTACACCTTGGGCCTGCAACCAGATGGCCAAAGGACCGGCAAGCACAGCCTCACCGACGATACCGTTCAAGATACCAATCGACGTGATACCAATCTGAATCGTTGATAGAAACTTGGTAGGGTCTTCTGCCAGTTTCAATGCGATCGCTGCGGCCGAATCACCATCCGCTGCAAACTTCATCAAACGAGCCTTTCTGGCTGCGACCAGAGCGATTTCTGACATGGCAAATAAGCCATTCAGAACAATCAACAGAGCCAGCGCGAAAAATTCCAACTTAATCTCCTGCGTGCATCAAAAGTGCACATTCTGCTATCCACGCAATGCCATTCGAAGACAGTGCAACATCAATCAGGCATGCCTTAAACACGATATGGTTTTGACCAAACGGTAGCTGCCTGCTCAAGCGGCCGCTTGAGGCGAATAATTGCCCGCCCAAAAAACAGACGCAGGCGTGACGTAGCGAATCAACCTGATGAGGCTCGACGCTTGGGCTGGACTATAACGGGGGGATGCAGCGGAACGCGGAGGAGAGAAGCAACTGCTGGACATAGGCATTCTTCGACAGTGCAAATGCTTGCTGTTGAAGTGACTACTGGGGGGTTCCTGAAAGGTTGTCATACACAGGGTTTCAAAAGTACGGGGCAACATATTAAGGCCGAAGTTGCACTCGTATGAAGCCATTTTTTAACAATTTTTGTTGCGCTCTAAACCCGGCCATGGCCCAGCCGCCGAAGCCGTTCAAGCCTTCACGAGAGGCCTGACACCTTTGTTCAGTGCAACGGATATCTCAAAACGGTGAAATGTACGGCCCGACAAGCCGTACATGCGACATCCCATCAAGGGCGTATCTGGCAAACAAAGCGATGAGCCAACGGGACTGATACGCCATGTCGCAGGCTCTAGATGAGCCTTGGCTGATCTCCCGCGCCTAGAACTACAAATGCCCGTTAATCCTTGGTTTGCCGTGCCATCTTAGGCATTTCAGGCAACACGCCTCATCTGAACTACAAGCCCAAACAGGGCCGCCATCCGCGCAGGTTGTTTCTGACACAGAGGGCAAACAGCCATATATAGCGACAATTTATTGACCATAAAAAACGACATTAAACCGTCAGTCATACCGATATAGCCCTTTATCGCGCCGGCCACTTACCGGCTATGGGCATGGTTTCAAAGCGCCTAGGCTGGGCCTTTCATGCACCAGTAACTGGGAGAGCAGCCATGTCAAACCTACTTTGTAATGCCCTGCAACGCCTCACTGCCATCGGCCTCTTCGCCCTGCTGACGTGCAACTTGGCCAATGCAGCACCGTCACATTCAATGAAAGGGCCGCGCCCGGTGATCTGGTCCGATTTTCTGGGCATGAATGCGCAACTGCCGTGGTTTCCGGAAAATACCTATCGCCAGCAAATCAGCAAACTCAAGGAACTGAACCTGCACTGGGTGCGTTTAGGGCTGCACTGGGATCGACTGGAGCCAAGTCCGGGGCAATGGCAACTGCATGAGCTGGACCGGCTGATGCAAGTCATGAGCGATGAACAACTCAAACCTTTGGTGTATCTGGTTGGCTCAGCCCCCTTTGCCTCTTCAGCGCCCAACGGCGTGAGCAATGCGGATCAATACCCGCCCATCAATGCGCAACTGTTTGCCAGCAGCTTCAGCTACCTGGCCAACCGTTACCCGCAAGTGAGCGCCTGGCAGGTGTGGAACGAGCAAAACATCCCATCGTTCTGGCAACCCGCCGAAGACCCAGCGCACTACCGCAACCTACTGGAAACCAGCTTGCAGCAACTCAGCAGCACGCAACCCACAGCAACACAGGTGATTGGCGGGCATGCTTACTACAGCCAAATGCCATTGCGTGGTGGTTTGATGCTGGAGGCGTTGCTGCAACAAGGCAGCCTCAAACCAGATCGTGTCACGGCCTACCATCCCTACACCCAGACGCCCGAGGGTGATGTACCCGCCAGCGGTGACTTTCTCAGCAATGCAGGCACGCTCAATCAGCACCTACGCCGCAATGGTAGTGGGCCGATTTGGGCAACCGAGTTTGGCTGGTCGAGCTATGCCGGGCCCGTGGAAATGCAGCCGATCATCGGCGAACTGGGCCAAGCCGACTACATGCTGCGCCGCCTGGCCCTGATGAGCGCGATGGACTTCGACAAGGTGTTTCTCTTTACCCTGAGCGACCTGGACGCGCGGGCCACCGTGCGTGATCGCAGTTACGGTTTATTGCGCTTGGATGGCAGCGAAAAACCGGCTTACGGTGCGCTCAAGCGCCTGCTGCAGATTACCGGACCACAGCTAACGCCTCTTACCCCACCGGCATTCGCCAACGCGCCCCAAGGCATGATCAGCATCGCCTGGCAGCGCTCCGATGGCCGCTGGCTATGGCTGTTCTGGGCGCAAGAAGCGGGCACGGTACGCCTCTTACGCAACGGCCAAGGCACCTTGCATAACCCCCTGCACGGCACCGAGCAGAGCGTGCGCGCCACGGGTGGCGGCATCACCGTAAACGTCAGCCGTGAACTGCAAATTTTACTGCTCTAGAGGATGCCACCCGTGCGACCGAGGGCTGCACGGGTGGCGAGTGGGCGCATTGGCGACGCGCCCTCAGTCGTCGCGCGTCAGCACTTCCAGCAACTCAATCTCGAAGATCAGGTTGGAATGCGGCGTGATATGCGCACCGAACTGACGTTCGCCGTAGCCCAGATGCGAGGGCACGAAGAGTTTGCGCTTGCCGCCGACCTTCATGCCCATCAGCCCCTGATCCCAACCCTTGATGACCCGGCCGGTGCCGATCACGCATTGGAACGGCTTACCGCGCACGAGCGAGGAGTCGAACAGCGTGCCGTCCTCCAACCAGCCCTGGTACTGGGTGGTGATCAACGCCCCCTTGACCACCGCTTTGCCATCACCCACCTGCAGGTCTTCGATTACCAACTCGTTACTCATCACTCACCTCACTTTGCGTCGCCTGCTCGGGCGTGGACGTATTGAACATTCATGCAACCGGCGGTTCCAGCAGCGCCAGCAACGCGGCCAACTGCGCTTCCAATTCCGCGTATTGTGCCGGGGCCAGCGGGGCCACCAGACGCGCCAGGTTATCGACATGTGCGGTCACTGCTCGGTCGATCAACGCCAGGCCGGCCGGCGTCAACTGCACCAGCATGCTCCGGGCATCATGGGGGTTGGCCACACGGCTGACCCAGCCGGCGGCTTCCAGTTGCTGCAGCTGCCGGGTCATGGTGCCGGAGGTGATCATCAACGCCGAATACAGTGCAGTCGGGGCCAAACAATGGGGCTCACCCGCACGGCGCAAGGTGGCCAGCACATCGAACTGCCAAGCGCTCAGCCCAAAGGTGCTGAATACCGCATCCAGCTCGCGGCGTAGCAAGGCGGCGCAACGGCCCAGCCGGCCAATCACGCCCATTGGGCTGACATCCAGATCAGGCCGCTCACGCTGCCATTGTTGAAGAATGGCATCGACGGCATCCAGCGGGCGCACTTCGGTCATGCTGACACTCCAATTTTTATCTTGAATTCAAGACAAGTCGATATTAGCCTCGTATTTTATCTTGAATGCAAGACAACTGCATGGAGTGCGTTGCCATGAATAACACGTGGCTGAATGTGTTGATGACCGCGTTGGCCCCGGCCATCTGGGGGTCGACCTACATCGTCACCACCGAACTGCTGCCGCCGGATCGTCCCTTTACGGCGGCGCTGCTGCGTGCGTTGCCGGCGGGCTTGCTGTTGGTGCTGTACAGCCGTTACTGGCCGGCACGCCGAGACTGGCCGCGCCTGCTGGTTCTGGCGGCATTGAATATTGGCTTCTTTCAGGCGTTGTTGTTTGTCGCGGCTTACCGCTTGCCGGGCGGTCTGGCGGCGGTGGTCGGGGCGATTCAACCGCTGCTGATGATGGGGCTGGTGTGGTCGCTGGATCATCAACGGCCGGCCAGCGCCGCCGTAGTGGCCAGTGTGGTGGGCATTGCCGGGATGGCCGCGCTGCTGTTGGCACCGGGCGCCCGCTGGGACCTGATCGGCATTGTCGCCGCCTTTGTCGGCACCGCCTGCATGGCCAGTGGCACCTACCTGACGCGGCGCTGGCAATTGTCGCCGCCTCTGCTGGCGTTTACCGGCTGGCAGTTGTTGCTGGGCGGCCTGTTGCTGCTGCCGCTGGCCTACTGGATAGACCCACCTCTGCCCACGCTCAGCCCACAGCACTGGTTGGGCTATGCCTACCTGTGCGTGTTCGGCGCGCTGCTGGCGTATGGCCTGTGGTTTCGCGGCATTGCCCGCCTGGCACCGGTGGCGGTGTCGTCGCTGGGCTTACTCAGCCCGTTGGTGGCGGTGTTGCTGGGTTGGTTGTTACTCGATCAGCGACTGACCGGGATCGCACTGCTGGGCTTGGTGGCGGTGCTGGGCAGCATCCTCACTGTGCAATGGGCCAGCCGTGCACCGGCCCGCGCCCATACCTGAACCGGCAGGGCGCAGCACCCGCGGGCGCTGCACCCTCGCGCGTTAAAAGCGCAGGCTAAAGCCGGTGTAGAACGAGCGGCCCATGCCCGGCACCGCCGTGCCCCAAGGAATGCCATTCATCGACATGGTGCGGCCCTGCGCGGTGTAAGCGCCGCCGGTTGGCAGGTAATAGAACTTGTCGGCCAGGTTCTCCACGCCCACATCCACCCGCAGGTTGTCCCAGCTGTGGCTCAACCGCAGGTTGAACAGGCTGTAGCCCGCCGTCTGGATTTCATTGCGCACCGTCGAACCATCGTTTTTGGCTTGAACGCTGACCATTTCCAGGCTGTTGCTCCAGCCACCCTGTTGTTGCGTCAGGGACAGCGTGGTGTTGAGCGGCATGATGTTGTAGAGCGCATCGCCCGTGTCACGGTTTTTGCCGTTGCTGTAATTCACCACCGCCTGCACGCCCCACTGCCCCAAGTCATTGCGCAGCAGCGGCATACGCCCGGCCACATCGACGCCATAAATGCGCGCGGACTGGTTGCTGTACTGCAGCACGTTGAACTGGTCAGCAACGACCGTTTGGCCTGGCAGGGCCTGCGCATCGATGAAGTCGTTGATGTAGGTGTAGAACGGCGTGACCTTAAGCTCATGACGGCGATCTTCGCTGTGCCAGTCCAGTGTGACCGAAGCGATGTGCGCGGCTTCCGGCTTGAGGTCGACATCGCCGACATAACCGTTACCGTCGCCGACAAAGTTATTCATGGTCGCAGCCATGGCCCAGGTGGACCAGGTGTAACGCTCATACAGATTGGGCGAGCGCACCTTGCGCGCCACACCGAACTCAAGGTCGAGATGGGCGTCATGGTTGTAACGGGCCAGGGCGGTCAGGTCGATGTTGTGGTCACGCTGGCTGCGATCACGGGCATTGAAGGCGGCCGAATCACGGCGCTGATTGTTCAGCATCATGCCCATGCCGTTGGTATCGGCGTAGCCTTTTACCTCGCCGGCATCGGTGGCGACGTGCTCATAGCGCAGACCGAGCAAGGTCAGCCAGGCGGGGTTGATCTGCCGCTCCCACTCGCCAAAGACGCCGATGCGGTCACGCTCACCGTCGTTGATGTTCTCAAAGGTGCCGGGCCACATGCCGCCACCGGAGGCCGGCCAGTAGTCATTCAAACGGTAGCGCTGGTATTCGCTGCCGATGCGCAGCAGATCATGTTCGGTCAACTCGACCGTGGCCTTGAGGTTAAGGCCCAGGGTTTTGCCTTCACTCTCCATCGGCATACCGGCGGCGCAGGTGGCGCTGATCGGGCTGCAGGCACTGCCCGCCCCGGAAGCACTGCCATACCAGAAGCGCTTGTCCGGACCGAAGTCCATCTTGTGCTCGACCTGTTCGTGATACAGCTGCGTTTCAAGACGGCCCCACTCGAACTGCGCGGTATGGCGCAGGTTGATGCGTTGCTGACTGTTGTCAGTCATGTCCATGCGCTGGTTGGGGAACAGTTCTTGCGGCACCTGCTGATAGCCCAAGGTCAGCGCCAGCACGTCCTCACCCAGCTTGTAGGCCATGCCCAACTCATGGTCACGGCGCTCGAAGGCACTGGACGCCACTTCATCCAGCGCCGCGCCCTCTCCCACCCGCCCCGTGGCGGTGCTGTCTTTAAAGTCAGACCCGGCCATGTAGTTGTTGGCCTTGCTGTAACTGCCGCTGTAACGGATGTGGAACACCTCGCTGGCGTGCATCACCGAGGCATTGCCGCCGCGTGCGTCGTTATTACTGCGCCAGAAACCACCCACCTCACCTTGATTAAGGCTCTCGGCTCCGGCCTCAGCGAAAACCGGCTCCTGACTCTGCGCCACGATGGTGCCGCCAATGCTGTCACCGCCCAAGCTGACCGGAGTAATCCCGGCCAACACCTGCAACTTGCCCAGGTTGCTGGGGGCCACGTAAGACAAGGCCGGGTTCATATGGTTGGGGCAGGAGGCGATCAGGTCCATGCCATCGACCTTGATGCGCAAACGGTCATTACTCAGGCCGCGAATGGCCGGCAGGCTGGAAAAACCACCCGCGCCGTTAAGGCTCACGCCCGGCACATCGCGCAGCAGTGAAGCGGTATCAGAGGTTGCCGGAATCAGGCTGCTGATGCGCTCGGCGCTGGGCTGCTCGGTGGCTTCAACCGGGGACTGGCCTTGCACAAGGGTATCGGGCAATTGCAGGTATTCGGCCTGGGCTTTCGGGCTGACTTCAGCGGCAACTGCCAGGGCCAGCGGGCTCATCAAACTGATAAGGGCAACAGAACGGGCGTAACGAGGTGCAGACATAGGTAAAAATCCTGTCAGGCAATGCATTCACAGCAGCGCCCGCACCTTGCATAGGCATAGGCGCGGTGACGCTGAATCAAAAAGCAAGGTGAAACACACGCTGAAAAACGTGTGTCAGGCCTGACGAGGCGGTGCGCGCGATTGCGCACCGGGGAAGACACCGCCCGGCGGTAACGCGGGATCAGCGAAGGGAGAAACGGCGGGGGCTGCCACCACGCGCGGCGGCGCAAATGGCGAGGTGTTGAATAATGCCGGCGATGACAACAGGAGTGTGCAATAGCCGCATTTGGCCCACTCATCGGCATGCGCCTGCGGCATGTCGGACGCTTTATGGTCGCCGCACGCCAGCTCGTCGAGCCACTGCCAGTCCGTGGACGACTGCCCCAACGCCAACCCCTGCCCCAGCAAAGGCCCGAGCAGCAACAGGCACATGGCCGCAAGGCCAAGCCAGTTACCGAAGCGGTGGGAGTGTTTAGGCAACACAGGAAATACCCGAGCAAAGGGGGCGCGATAATAGCCGGAACCGCCACCGCGCAGGCCGCCTGAGGCAAACCGACGCAGCGAACAGATTGACCGCGCTATTAGAGCCGTGTCGCTCGGACGCGACACTGATCCAGGTCAGCCGCGTAACACACTCAAGCGCGCCGGGCTTTGCGCAACCGATGGCCGCTGACTCAAATACCGCGTGCAACTGACGCGCAAAAACGACGCGAAATTAACCACCTCACCGCGATAGTCCATGACCTCGTCATACAGCTTGGTGATCAGCTGATTGGTGGTCATGCCATCGACTTCGGCAATCTCGCGCAGGATGTCCCAAAACTGATTTTCCAGACGCAGGGTGGTGACCACGCCGCGAATCCGCAGCGAGCGGGCACGGGACTCATACAGAATCGGATCGGCTTTGACATACAGCTCGCACATGGCGGCTCCTCAATGACAGGGGCCTGCAAGCAGGCCCTCATACATACGTAGCCCGGATGCAATCCGGGACCCTAACGTGCAGGCGCTCCCGGACTTCATCCGGGCTACGGTCTTGCCCAAAGGTTTACAGCGTGATCTGCGTACCCAGCAGGCCGAGAAACGCCGCCAGCCAGTTGGGATGCGCCGGCCAGGCTGGGGCCGTCACCAAATTACCTTGAACATGCGCCTGATCCACGGCGATGTCGATATAGCGCCCGCCCGCCAGCGTCACTTCCGGGCCGCAGGCAGGATAAGCGCTGCACTCACGCCCCTTCAGCACGCCGGCTGCCGCGAGCAATTGCGCGCCATGACAGACCGCGGCAATCGGTTTACCGGCGTGATCGAACGCCTGCACCAGCGCCAGCACCTGCGCATTCAGGCGCAAGTACTCCGGGGCGCGGCCACCGGGAATGAGCAGCGCGTCGTAATCGTCGGCCTTTACCTGAGCAAAATCGAAATTCAAGGCAAAGTTATGCCCCGGCTTTTCGCTGTAGGTTTGCTCGCCTTCAAAATCATGGATGGCGGTGCGCACCGTCTGCCCGGCGGTTTTTTCCGGGCACACGGCGTGCACCTGATGCCCTACCATCAGCAATGCCTGAAACGGCACCATCACTTCGTAGTCTTCGACGTAGTCGCCGACCAGCATGAGAATCTTCTTCGCCGCCATGTGCCTGCTCCTTGAATGAACTGAGAAGGCCACAGTCTGCTGCCGATACAGCGGTCGCGGGTAATAGCCCGGTACTACAACGCAGATGGGTTGATCGACGGTCAGTGGTAGATACGATTGAGGAGCAAAGCGACGAAGCGCAACGAGACCTGTCACAACCCGTTGGGCTTCGCTGCGCTCAACGCCAACCTACCGGCGCATAGCCGCGATGAACCGGTTTATTCCAGCACGTAGGTTGGGTTGAGGAGCAAAGCGACGAAGCCCAACAAGACCTGTCACGACCCGTTGGGCTTCGCGGTGTTCAACGCCGGCTACAGCCGCGCTGGGCTGGCTTACTCCAGCACTTCCTCGTCACGTAGTAGCACGTAGGTGCAGCCGGTGTCGTCTTCCAGGTAGTCGTGCACATAGAACATCACAACTTCACCCTCGCCAGACTGAGCCGCCACGTAATCACCGATATCGACGGTGAAGTGATCAGTGCTGCCCGGCTTGGCTTCGCTCTCAATGCGCGCGTTGACGAACAACTCGGGCGCGCTTTCGCCGAAATAATCTTCGCGCTCCGCCGCGTCCCAATCCGCCGGTGCTTCGAAGGGGCCGCAGAACAGCACCTTGGCATCACCCAGATCCACTTCCTCAGCCTCAGGGTCTTGCTCATCGGCGCGGTACACGGTGCAGTCCTGCGCGTCAGGGTGTTGCAGGATGGCCCGACGGGCCGCCAGTTGTTGCTCAGTATCCATAGTGGGCATAACGATCTCCGAGCGTAGGCGCTTAAGGTCAGGACAAATCCCACCCGCAGTCAGGTTGCAGGCAGGCCCCAGCAGGCTAGGGGCTGTTGCGGTTGCAGCGCAAGCGATGAAATGCCAACGACGACGGCGATACGGATTTTTTTGCGACTTAATTTGCGGTTAAGCCTGCAGGCAGACACTCACACCCATGTTCACAAATGAGGTTCCTACCATGGAGCTGCCTTGGGTGTATTCAGACACTGCGCTTGCACAGATCGGTCGCGAACAGCCGTTCAACCTGTATCTGGCCAATCGGCAAAGCCCGCGTCGCGCTGCTATTGAAGCCTTTATCAGCGAGCGCTTCGCCGTCCATCACCGGGCGCATATCCGCCACTTCATGCCCAGCCTATTGAGCCTGGAAGATGGCAGCGGCCAGTTGCTGGGGGCCGTGGGTTTGCGCAGCGCGGCCGGTGCGCCGTTGTTTCTGGAGCGCTACCTACAACAGCCGGTGGAACAGGTGATCACCGCCAAACAGGGCGCGCAAACCGCACAACGCGCGCAGTTGGTCGAGGTTGGCAACCTGGCCGCCGCCAGCCCGGGTGCCGCGCGCCTGCTGATTGTGGCGCTGACGGATCTGCTGGTGGCGCTGGGTTATCGCTGGGTCTGCTTTACCGGCACCTTGGCTTTGCTCAACAGCTTTCAGCGCTTGGGCCTGACGCCTGTGGCGCTGGGCGCGGCCAACCCCGAATGCCTGGGCGATGAACAAGCCGACTGGGGCACTTACTACGACAACCGGCCACAGGTCATGGCCGGCGACATTTATGCCGGGCACCAGCGCCTGCTGCAACTGGGTGCTTACCCGCGCCTCGCCCATCAGGCTTTTTATGCTCTGGAGGACATGCCCCATGTGGCCTGCAGCTGATCGCTTTTTCGCCAGCCTGAGCGCCTTTGGCAACGCCGCGGCGTTGCGTGAAAACGAGCGCCAATTGAGCTACAGCCAACTGCTGCAAGAGGTCGACCAGCGCAGCAAGCAGCTGCTCGATCTCGGCGCACAGCGCGTCGCATTGGCGCTGGATAACGGCATTGACTGGGTGCTCTGGGACCTCGCTGTGCTGCATGCCGGGCTGGTCTGCGTGCCGCTGCCCGGCTTCTTTTCCAGCAGCCAGCAAGCGCACGTGCTGGACAGCGCTGGCATTGACTGCCTGATCGGCCCGACCAGCCCGCTGTATGACGCACTGGGTTTCAGCCCCAGCAGCGCTGGCCTTCAACAACGACCACGGGCGCAAGTCAGCGAACTGCCCGCCGGCACCTGCAAGATCACCTACACCTCGGGCACCACCGGGCAACCCAAAGGAGTGTGCCTGGACAGCGCCACGCAACTGGCCGTAGCGCAGAGCCTGGTGCAAGCCAGCGCCAGCTGCGCGGTCGAACGTCACCTGTGCGTGCTGCCCTTGGCCACGCTGCTGGAGAACATCGCCGGGGTCTATGCCCCGCTGCTGGCCGGTGCACAGGTTGAATTAATGCCGATGGCGCAGATCGGCCTGCTCGGTGCCAGCCAGTTTGACCTGCCGCGCTTTTTGGCCGCGCTGGCTCAGGCTCAGCCCAACAGCCTGATCCTGCTGCCGCAGTTGCTGCTGGCACTGGTCAGCGCCGCCGAACGTCGCTTGCCCCTGCCGAACAGCCTGCGTTTTATCGCCGTCGGCGGTGGCCGCGTCGCCAGCCAATTGCTGCAACGTGCCGAGGCGTTGGGCTTACCCGTCTTTGAGGGTTACGGCCTCTCTGAATGCGCTTCGGTGGTGTGCCTGAACACCCCGGAAAACCGCCGCATCGGCAGCGTTGGCCAACCTTTGCCGCACCTGCAGGTAAGCCTGGGGGCAGACGGCGAAGTGCTGGTCAAAGGCCCGCGTTTGCTCGGTTACCTGGGCGAGCCAAGCCCGGCAGAAGAATGGCTGGGCACCGGTGATCTGGGCCATTTCGACGGCCCGTTTCTGGTGCTGCACGGGCGCAAGAAGCACCAGTTCATCACCGCCTTTGGCCGCAACGTCAACCCGGAATGGGTCGAGGCCGAACTGGTTCAGCAACTGCCCATCGCCCAGGCCTGGCTGCACGGCGAAGCCCTGCCGGGCAACGTGGCGGTGCTGGTGCCGCGCTTCCCGAACACCCCTGACAGCCAATTGGCCGAAGCCGTGGCGACGGCCAACCAAGCCCTGCCCGACTACGCCCGCGTGCACCACTGGCTGCGCGCCGAACAGCCCTTCAGCAGCGCCAACACGCTGGCCACCAGCAACGGCCGGCTGCGCCGCACCGCCCTGTTTAACCACTACCAACACGCCATCGAACAAGTGATGACGACCGAACCCTGCTACGGAGATGCCTGATGAGCTTCTATGAATCCCTGCTCGAACAAACCAGCGCTGAACGCAACTACCTGCTCGGCGCCCCGATCATTGCCCAGGCCATGGCCGGCACCGTCAGCCTGAACAGCTACGTGGCCTTTCTCACCGAGGCCTATCACCACGTCAAACACACCGTGCCGCTGCTGATGGCTTGTGGCGCACGCCTGCCGGAGCGACTGGAGTGGCTGCGCGAGGCAATTGCCGAATACATCGACGAAGAAAAGGGCCACCAGGAATGGGTACTCAACGACATCGCCGCCTGCGGTGCCGACAAAGAAGCCGTGCGCAACGGCCTGCCGCACCTGTCGACCGAATTGATGGTCAGCTACGTGTATGACCGCATCGCGCGGCATAACCCGGTGAGTTTCTTCGGCATGGTCAACGTACTGGAAGGCACCAGCATCGCCCTCGCCACCCAGGTGGCGGGGGTGATTCAGGACAAGCTGCAACTGCCGAACAAGGCCTTCAGCTACCTCAGTTCCCACGGCAGCCTTGACCTGGAGCACATCGAGTTCTTCAAGAAACTGATGAACCAGTTAGACAACGACGATGACAAAGCGGCCGTGGTGCACACCGCCAAGGTGGTCTACCGCCTGTACGGCGATATGTTCCGCAGCCTGCCCCTGAGCACGTGAGTACCTGAGGACACCCTATGAAAATTTCTGAATGCCGCGCCGTCATCACCGGGGCCAGTGGCGGGATTGGCCAAGCGCTGGTCAGCGCCTTGCTCGCCGAAGGGGCGCAATTGCTCTTGGTCGGCCGTCAAAGCGCCGCTTTGCAAGCGCTGGCCCAGACGCACAGCGGCAACGTGGCCATCGTAGCCGCCGATATTCGTCAAACCAGCGGACGTGAAGACGTGTTGGCGGCGGCGCAGCGCTTTGGCGGCATCAATACGCTGATCAACGCCGCCGGGGTCAATCACTTCGGCTTGCTGGAGCAGCATGAAGAAAGCGCCATCGCCGAACTGATTGAACTCAACGTCACCGCCACCCTGCAACTGACCCATCGCCTGCTGCCGCTGCTGCGTCAGCAGGGCCGGGCGCTGGTGGTCAATCTCGGGTCGACCTTCGGCTCCATCGGCTACCCCGGTTTCACCGCGTATTGCGCCAGCAAATTTGCCCTGCGCGGTTTCTCCGAAGCCCTGCGCCGCGAGTTGGCGGACACACCCATGAAGGTTATTTACTTCGCCCCCCGCGCCACCCGCACCAGCATGAACAGCAGCGCCGTGGTGAACATGAACGACCAGCTCAAGGTCAGCATGGACGACCCGCACACCGTCGCCGCACAACTGCTGGCCACCCTGCGCCGCGAGGACGAAGAGCGCTACCTCGGCTGGCCAGAACAACTCTTCGTGCGGCTCAACAGCCTGCTGCCACGTGTGGTTGATCAAGCCCTGCGCAAACAACTGCCAATCATCCTGCGCTTTGCGCGCAACAAAGCCTGAGAGGACACCCCATGAAGCTTATCCGTACCATCGCCTGCACCCTGCTCTGCCTGACCAGCCTGCCCAGCTTTGCCCTCAGCGAGCAAGGTCAGACCCAGCTACAAACCCTGCAAGCACGCTGGGCCGAGATCAATTACCAGCTGCCCAAGGAGCAACGCGAAAAGGCCTTCGCCAGCCTCAGCGAGGACGCACAAAAAGCCGTGGCGGCCGAACCGGACGCCGCCGAACTGCAGATCTGGCAAGGCATCATCCTCAGCACCTACGCCGGGGCTAAAGGGGGCTTGGGGGCACTGGGGCTGGTCAAAGAAGCCAAGGCCAGCCTTGAGCACGCATTAACACTGGATGCACAGGCGCTCTCCGGCTCGGCCTATACCAGCCTGGGCAGCCTGTACTACCAAGTACCGGGCTGGCCGGTGGGGTTTGGCGATGACGAAAAAGCCGAGGCCCTGCTGCAAAAAGCCCTGAGCATCAACCCGGACGGCATCGACCCCAACTACTTCTATGGCGATTACCTGGCCCGTAGCAAACGCTTCGATGAAGCCAACGCTGCACTGGAAAAAGCCCTGCAAGCGCCCCCACGCCCGGGCCGCCAACTGGCCGACGAAGGACGCAAGCAGGACATCAACGCGCTGCTCAAGAGCATAAGCGCACAACGTCAATAATCACCTTACAGACCCAAGACCCGGCAACAGCAGACCCCAGTCGTCTGGTAGTCTCGCAGGGCGGTTATGGCCATCACGGAACACTCGAAATGCGCATTTTGCTGGTAGAAGATGACATCGCCCTCGCCGAGGGCATTCGCACCGCACTCAAGCCAGAAGGCTACACCGTCGATTGGCTGCAAGATGGCAGCAGTGCCCTGCACGCCTTGAGCACGGAAAGCTTCGAGCTGGCGATTCTCGACCTGGGTTTACCGCGCATGGATGGCCTGCAAGTGCTTAAACACCTGCGCGCCGCCGCCAACCCGGTGCCGGTGCTGGTACTGACCGCGCGCGATGCCACCAGCGACCGCATCGCCGGGCTGGATGCCGGGGCCGATGATTACCTTGTCAAACCCTTCGATGTGGCCGAACTCAAGGCGCGCCTGCGGGCGTTGCTGCGGCGCAGCTTCAATCGCCCGCAACCGATGTTGGAATACCGTGGCATCACCCTTGATCCGGTCAGCCAGTCCGTCAGCTATCAGGGCCAACCGGTGAACCTGCCGCGCAAGGAATTTCTCCTGCTGCACGAACTGCTCGCCCAGCCTGGCCGGGTGCTAACCCGCGACAAGCTGCAGCAAGCGCTCTACGGCTGGGGCGAAGAACTGGAGAGCAACGCGCTGGAGGTGCATGTGCATCACCTGCGCAAAAAATTCTTTAGCGAGCTGATACGCACCGTGCGCGGTGTTGGCTATCTGGTGGACAAATAACATGCCCAAGTTGTGGTGCTCGATCCGGGCACGTTTGCTGGTATTGCTGCTGAGCTTGTTGAGCCTGGCCATGGGCCTGATCAGCCACAAGATCTACAGCGACGCCAGTCATGAAGTGGAAGAGTTATTCGACGCCCAGCTGGCACAAACCTCACGGGTGCTGATGGGCCTAGCGCGGCATGAGTTATCCGCCGAGTCGCGCCGCGACCTGCAAACCGCCCTGGACGAGGCATTGTTGCTGAAAAACAGCAATCGCGATCTCGATGGCCTGCTCGGGCATCATTACGAAAGCAAGCTGGCGTTCCAGATGCTCAATGACAACGGCGAGCTGGTGTTCCAGTCAGCCAGTGCGCCCAAAGGCCTGCTCAGCGAAATGATCGCGCAGCTCGGCCTGACCCTGCCCGACAACGGGCTGACACAGAGCGAACGCCTCACTCGCCTGGCCAAATACCTGGTCGGCTATCACACCCTGACCCTTGACCAGCACCGCTGGCGCGTATTTGTGCTGCACAACAGCCTCGATCACCACTGGGTTTTGGTCGGTGAGCGCGAGGATGTGCGCGGCGAGTTGTCCGATAAAATTGCCCAGCGCAGCCTGCAACCCCTGCTGATTGGCTTACCGATACTCGCCTTGCTCCTGTGGTTGGCGGTGGGCTGGGGTTTGCAGCCTTTGCAGCGCATGGCCGAAGCGATCAAGGCGCGTGCGCCCGACAACCTGTCACCGCTGCTGTTTGGCCCGTTGCCACATGAATTGGAACCGATGGGCAGCGCGCTCAATCGCTTGCTGATGCAGGTCAACCAGTTGCTGGATCAGGAAAAGCGCTTTATTGCCGATGCCGCCCATGAACTGCGTACGCCCTTGGCGGTGCTGCGTATCCATGCGCAAAACGCCTTGGAAGCCCCCGATCCTGACGACCGCAATGAAGCGCTGCGCCAACTCGGTGGCGGCGTTGAACGGGCCACGCGGGTGGTGGCGCAGTTGCTCACCCTGGCTCGACTGGACCCGAATGTGGTGCAACTGGCCATGCGCGAACTGGACCTGCTGGATTTTGTCCGCAATGAGCTGGCCGAGCTGATTCCACTGGCGCTCGACCGTGAACAAGAGCTGAGCCTGCACGCCGCCGAACACGCTGATTACCACTTGCTGGCCGACGGCCCGAGCCTGGGCACCTTGCTGCAAAACCTCATCAGCAACGCCGTGCAATACACCCCGCCAGGCGGATCTATTCAGGTGCTGCTGGAGGACGAACCTGACGCCCTCACCGTGCGCATTCAAGACAGCGGCCCCGGCGTGCCACAGGCGCAGCGGGCCAAACTGTTCGAGCGGTTTTTCCGCTTGGGTACCGGTCAAGGGGCCGGGCTTGGGCTCTCCATCGTGCGCCGCGTAGTGGAGTTGCACCGGGGCAGCATCAGCCTGAATGACTCACCTCTGGGCGGTCTTGAGGTCGCGGTGCGTCTGCCGAAAACCCGCCCCCCAGTCCGTTAGGTTCACAGCAAACGAAGCGGTGGCGCAGGCCTAACGGATCAGTTCTCGCGGGTGACTAACGCGGTGTGTTGAGGCCCCGGCGCTGTGCCCGTTCTTCGCGACGGGCCTGCTGCTGCACGTCGGCCAGCACTTCCTGCACGTAATCGATATGCCGGTTGGACAGCGCGCGGGCGTCCTCGGCGCGGCCTTCGATAATCGCCTGATACAGCGCACGGTGTTGGTCGATCAACATGTCGCGGGTTTCATCACGCTGGGCATACATGCCGCCAATGTTGGTCACCACGTTGCGCTTGAGCAGGTCAAACAGCCCGCGAATGGTGTGCAGCAGCACGGCGTTATGGCTGGCTTCGGCAATCGCCAAATGGAAGTTGGCATCGGCCGCTCCCTCTTCAGCGCGGGTGACCTTGCCGCTGCGGCTGTAGCAATCCTGCAGCGCGGCAAAGGCCTCGGTCAGGCGCTGGCGATCCAGTTCGGTGGCGCGCTGGGCGGCGTAGAAGGCGCAGGAGCCTTCTAGCGTGTGGCGAAACTCAAGCAGGTCACGCTGAGCTTCGGGGTTACTTTCCAGCAAGTGCAACAGCGGGTCGCTAAAGGTCGAGCCAAGGGCTTCGGCCACATAGTTGCCACCGCCGTGACGGCTGACCAGCAAGCCCTTGGCCGCCAGCTTTTGAATCGCCTCGCGCAGTGAGGGCCGGGATACGCCGAACTGCTCAGCCAGAACGCGTTCAGCCGGTAGACGTTCACCAGCCTTGAGCGTGCCTTCAAGAATCATGGTTTCCAGCTGGCTGACGATATCGTCCGACAAACGGCGCTGACGCACCGATCCCACTTCCATACCCACACCCCACTGGTTTGACCACCTGCCATGGGCCTTTGCGGCCCGCTGCCGGCAAGCCTATCGCCGTGCCTTTACCCCCGCAAGGCATCGCCTTACGACCAAAGTCGTAAGGCAGCTAATTGACAGGTCAGAGGCCGCACTTTTACCCTGACCGCGCAGTCTTGTAAATTGGTATTACCAATTAACCACACTAAAAACAATTCCAAGAACCCACGAGGTCTACCCATGCCGGCTCTCTTGCACTTACCTGACGCTGCATTGCCACGCGATGCCTCCCTGCACCCACTCATGCGCATTGCGCAGCGCTAAGGAGAGAGCACCATGTCGACTGGTCTTCTTGCTCTACTGGCCTTCTCACCGATTCTGCTGGCCGCCATTTTGCTGGTTGGTCTGCGCTGGCCGGCCAAACACGCCATGCCACTGGTTTACCTGGTCACCGCTGCGGTGGGTTTGTTTGCCTGGGACATGAGTTTCAACCGCGTGCTGGCGTCCACCGTGCAAGGGTTGCTGATTACCCTCGGTTTGTTGTGGATCATCTTTGGCGCGATTCTGCTGCTCAACACCCTTAAACACTCCGGCGGCATCACCGCGATTCGCGCCGGCTTTGCCACCATCAGCCCGGATCGGCGCATTCAGGCAATCATCATCGCCTGGCTGTTCGGCTGCTTTATCGAAGGCGCCTCGGGCTTCGGCACACCGGCTGCCATCGCGGCACCGTTGCTGGTGGCCATCGGCTTCCCGGCCATGGCGGCTGTGTTGCTCGGCATGTTGGTGCAAAGCACACCGGTGTCCTTCGGCGCGGTGGGTACACCGATCATCGTCGGCCTGAACACAGGCATGGACAGCGCCACCATCGGCGCTCAGTTGGTTGCACAGGGCTCGTCCTGGGCGCAGTTCCTGCAACTGATCACCAGTGAAGTGGCGATCATTCACGCCATCGTCGGCACTGTGATGCCGCTGATTATGGTGCTGATGCTGACGCGCTTCTTCGGTGCCGAAAAAAGCTGGAAAGCCGGCTTTGAAGTGCTGCCGTTTGCCATTTTCGCCGGACTGGCCTTTACCGTGCCTTACGTGCTGACCGGTGTATTCCTCGGCCCCGAGTTCCCGTCACTGGGCGGTGGCCTGATCGGCCTGGCAATTGTCACCAGCGCTGCGCGCATGGGCTTTCTGCTGCCGAAAACCACCTGGGATTTCGCCCCGGCCGACCAATGGCCGGCCGAGTGGTTGGGCAGCGTGGAGATGAAACTCGACGACCTGACAGCCAAACCGATGAGCGCTCTGCGCGCCTGGCTGCCTTATGTGCTGGTGGGTGTGCTGCTGGTGATCAGCCGGGTATTCCCAGAAGTCGGTGCAGCGCTGAAGGGCGTGGCATTGAAATTCCCCGACCTGCTGGGCGAAACCGGCATCGGTGCCAGCTTCGATCCACTCTATCTGCCGGGCGGGATTCTGGTCACCGTGGTCATCGCCACTTTCTTCCTGCATGGCATGAAACTGCGCGAGTTGGGCGCAGCGGTGAAAGAGTCGTCCAGTGTATTGCTCAGCGCCGGCTTCGTGCTGCTGTTTACCGTGCCGATGGTGCGCATCCTGATCAACTCCGGGGTTAACGCCGCCGAACTGTCGAGCATGCCGATCCTGATGGCGCGCTGGGTGGCTGACAGCGTGGGCGGTATCTACCCGCTCCTGGCCCCGAGCATTGGTGCACTGGGCGCGTTTATTGCCGGTTCCAACACGGTGAGCAACATGATGTTCAGCCAGTTCCAGTTCGGCGTGGCCAGCAGCCTGGGCATTTCCAGCGCGCTGATTGTCGCGGTGCAGGCCGTTGGTGCGGCTGCGGGCAACATGGTGGCAATCCACAACGTGGTCGCCGCATCGGCCACCGTGGGCCTGCTGGGTCGCGAAGGCAGCATCCTGCGCAAAACCGTTTGGCCTACCCTGTACTACGTGCTGTTTACCGGCCTGATCGCGATGTTTGCGGTTTATGTGTTGGGCGTTAGCGACCCACTGATGGCGAGCTGATAAACGCCTGAATGCGCGCTGCTTGGGCGGCGCGCATTGACGTTTCGCTGCAACCCTTTTTCCTGCTTGGGTGATTCCATGATCATTTCTGCCTCCACCGACTACCGCGCCGCCGCGCAACGCCGGCTGCCGCCGTTTCTGTTTCACTACATCGACGGCGGTGCCTATGCCGAGCACACCCTTAAGCGCAACGTCGCCGATCTAGCGGACATTGCCCTGCGCCAGCGCGTGCTGCGCAACATGTCGGAACTGAGCCTGGAAACCCGCTTATTCAATGAAACCCTGAGCATGCCGGTGGCCCTGGCCCCGGTCGGTTTAACCGGCATGTACGCCCGTCGCGGTGAAGTGCAGGCCGCCAAGGCCGCCGCCGCCAAAGGCATCCCTTTTACCCTGTCGACCGTGTCGGTGTGCCCGATTGAAGAAGTCGCGCCGGCCATCGACCGGCCGATGTGGTTTCAGCTCTATGTGCTGAAAGACCGTGGCTTTATGAAAAACGCCCTGGAGCGCGCCAAGGCTGCTGGCGTCACCACCCTGGTTTTTACCGTCGACATGCCGGTGCCCGGCGCGCGCTACCGCGACGCCCACTCTGGCATGAGCGGCCCGAACGCCCCCGTGCGCCGCATGCTGCAAGCCATGACCCACCCGCGCTGGGCCTGGGATGTCGGCCTGCTGGGTAAGCCCCATGACCTGGGCAATATCTCTGCCTACCGGGGCAACCCCACGGGCCTGGCAGACTACATCGGCTGGCTGGGCAACAACTTCGACCCGTCGATCAGCTGGAAAGACCTGGAATGGATTCGCGAGTTCTGGGACGGCCCAATGGTGATCAAGGGCATCCTCGACCCCCAGGACGCCAAGGACGCTGTGAGCTTCGGCGCCGACGGCATCGTCGTCTCCAACCACGGTGGCCGTCAGCTTGATGGCGTGATGTCCAGCGCCCGTGCCCTACCGGCGATTGCCGATGCCGTGAAAGGCGATCTGGCGATTCTGGCCGACTCCGGCATTCGCACCGGTCTGGACGTGGTGCGCATGATCGCCCTCGGTGCGGACACGGTGATGCTCGGTCGCGCCTTTATCTACGCCCTGGCCGCTGCCGGTGGCGCGGGGGTGAGCAACCTGCTGGACCTGATCGAGAAGGAAATGCGCGTGGCCATGGTGCTGACCGGGGCCAAGTCGATCAGCGAAATCAATGCCGACTCGCTGGTGCGCGAACTGGGTCGCTAAGCCGTTATCCCCTCTCCCTCCGGGAGAGGGTTAGGGAGAGGGCAAGCACAAAACCGCACCCGAGCCGTCCCTCTCCCCCGCCCCCTCTCTCATTAGGGAGAAGGGAGACCACTCGCATTACCGCTGATCACCGGAGCCCCCATGAGCTTGCCCAGCGCCTTTCTCACCGCCGTCGAACGCCTGATCCCTGCTGAGCGGCGTTTCGACGACCCGCTGTCGACCCTGGCCTTTGGCACCGACGCCAGCTTCTACCGGCTGATCCCCAAGCTGGTGGTGCGTGTCGAGGCGGAGCTGGAAGTGGTTGACCTGCTCAAGCTGGCCAGCACCCATCAGGTGCCCGTGACCTTCCGCGCCGCCGGCACCAGCCTGTCTGGGCAGGCCATCAGCGACTCGGTGCTGATCGTGCTGGGCGATAACTGGAACGGCCGCGAAGTCCGCGGCCAAGGCAGCCAGATCCGCCTGCAACCGGGGGTGATCGGTGCTCAAGCGAATGCCGTACTCGCGCCCTTTCAACGCAAAATCGGCCCTGATCCGGCGTCGATCAACGCCTGCAAAATCGGCGGCATCGTCGCCAACAACGCCAGCGGCATGTGCTGCGGCACCGCGCACAACACCTACCACACCCTGGCTGGCATCCGCTTGGTGCTGGCCGATGGCACAGTGCTGGACACCGAAGACCCGCACAGCGTCACGCGTTTTTTTGCCAGCCACGCCAGCTTGCTCAATGCGCTGAACGAGCTGGGCAAACATACTCGCGCCAACAGCGAACTGGCGGCAAAAATCCGCCACAAATACCGTCTGAAAAACACCACCGGCCTGTCCTTAAATGCACTGGTCGACTATGACCAGCCCATCGACATCCTCAGCCACCTGCTGGTCGGGTCCGAGGGAACTCTGGGCTTTATCAGCGCGGTGACTTACAACACCGTGCCCGATCACCCGCATAAGGCCAGCGCCCTGCTGGTGTTCCCCGATGTCGAAAGCTGCTGCCGCGCCGTCACCGTGCTCAAACAGCAGCCGGTGTCCGCCGTGGAATTGCTCGACCGGCGCAGCATGCGTTCGGTGCAAAACAAACCCGGTATGCCGGAATGGGTCAAAAGCCTGTCTGACCACGCCTGCGCCCTGCTGATCGAATCGCGCGCCGCTAGCCAGAGCCTGCTGCACGAGCAGCTGCAACTGATCATGGCGTCCATCGCTGACTTTCCACTGGAAAAGCAGGTGGATTTCAGCGAAGACCCGGCCGTTTACAACCTGCTGTGGAAGATCCGCAAAGACACCTTCCCCGCCGTTGGCGCGGTGCGCCAGACCGGCACCACGGTGATCATCGAAGACGTCACCTTCCCCATCGAACAACTCGCCGAAGGCGTCAACCGCCTGCTCGCCCTGTTCGATAAGCACGGCTACGACGAAGCGATCATTTTCGGCCACGCGTTGGAAGGCAACCTGCACTTCGTCTTCACCCAAGGCTTTGACAGCGAGGCGGAAAAGGCCCGCTACGAAGCCTTTATGCAGGACGTCGCACACCTGGTGGCCGTGGAGTTCGGCGGCTCGTTGAAAGCCGAGCACGGCACCGGGCGCAACATGGCACCTTTCGTTGAATTGGAATGGGGCACCGATGCCTACCAGCTGATGTGGCAGATCAAGCGCCTGCTCGACCCACAAGGCATTCTCAACCCGGACGTGATCCTCTGCGAAGATCGCGACATCCACCTGAAAAACCTCAAGCCGCTGCCGGCCGCCGACGAGATCGTCGACAAGTGCATCGAGTGCGGTTTCTGTGAGCCGGTGTGCCCGTCGAAAGGGCTGACCTTAAGCCCGCGCCAACGCATCGTCATCTGGCGCGATATTCAGGCAAAAAAACGTGCCGGCATCGATACCCGCGAGCTGGAAGCGGCCTACCAATACCAGGGCATCGACACCTGCGCCGCCACTGGCCTGTGCGCGCAACGCTGCCCGGTGGGCATCAACACCGGCGATCTGGTGCGCCAACTGCGCGCCCGCGACGCCAACAGCCCGCGCAGCGCCGACTGGCTGGCCAATAACTTCCACCGCGCCCTGCAAGGCGCACGGCTGATGCTCTACGTGGCCAACAGCGCGCGCCGCGTCTTGGGTGCACCTTTATTGGCGCGCACCTCGGCGGCGCTGAGCAAAGCCAGTCAGGGCCGCGTACCGCAGTGGACACCCGCCATGCCGCAAGCGGTGCAGCGCCTGCAAGTGCCGGCCGTGATAGCGGATACCCGGCCACGGGTGGTCTATCTAGCCGCTTGCGTGTCCCGCGCCATGGGCCCGGCCGTGGGTGATCGCGAGCAAATGCCATTACTCGACAAAACCCGCGCGCTGCTGGAAAAAGGCGGCTTTCAGGTGGTATTCCCGGCCGAGCTGGACAGCCTCTGCTGCGGCCAGCCGTTCGCGTCCAAAGGCTATGCCGAGCAGGCCGAACGCAAAAAACAGGAATTGATCGACGCACTGCTAAAAGCCAGCCGTGGCGGCCTTGATCCGATCTACTGCGACACCAGCCCGTGCACCTTGCGGCTGATGCAGGACGGCCTCGACAGCCGTCTGAATTTGCATGACCCGGTGAAATTTATCCGCGAACACTTGCTCGACCGCCTGCACATCACCCCACAGGACAAACCGGTCGCCGTGCACGTCACCTGCAGCACCCAGCACCTGGGCGAGGCACAAGGGCTGATCGATATCGTTAGGCGCTGCACCTCAGAGGTGGTGATTCCCGAAGGCATTCACTGCTGCGGCTTTGCCGGCGATAAGGGCTTTACCACACCCGAGCTGAACGACC
Source organism: Pseudomonas sp. Ga0074129 (assembly GCA_001465025.1). Classification (GTDB taxonomy): domain Bacteria; phylum Pseudomonadota; class Gammaproteobacteria; order Pseudomonadales; family Pseudomonadaceae; genus Aquipseudomonas. Next base: position 4,943 of record LNDO01000080.1, on the reverse strand, counting down.
ACGCCCTGCGCAGCCTGAAGTCAGCGGTGCAATACTGCGAGGAAGGCATCAGCACCAGCCGCACCTGCGAAATCGGCCTGAGCCAGCACGGCGGTATCGATTATCACGGGCTGGTGTATTTGCTCGACCGCGTCAGCCGCGCGGCGCCGTAATAGCCAACAGCGCGCCGAGCCCACAAGCCCGGCGCGTTTTATAAGGCCTGGCCGAGTAAGCGAAGGGCAATCTGCCGCACCTGCGCCAAGTCAATTGGCTTGGCAAGGCACGCCTGCGCCCCACGACGGCGGGCCTCCGCAAACAAGTTTTCATCGGCCACCGCACTGATCACCAGCACCGGCACCGCCTGCAAACGCGGGTTCTGGCGCATGGCATCGAGCACGTCCAGGCCATCGCCATCGGGCAGGTCGATGTCCAGCAACAGCAGCGTCGGGGTGCACAACTCCAACTCCGCCAAGGCGCGCTGCACCGAGCCGGCACCGCGCACAGTGGCAAACTCACGCAACGCTTCCTGGACCACTTTAAGGCAGGCGGGGTGATCTTCCACGCACAGCACTTCGGCCAATTGCTGTGGCTGCGCCGCAGCCGGTTCAGCCTGCACAGCCGCCTGAGCCGCCGGCGCGGCTGCACCGGGTAAATCAATCCAGAAGCGGCTGCCCATACCGGCACTGCTGCTAAAGCCAATTTCGCCGGCCATCAGATGGGCCAACTCACGGCACAACACCAGGCCGATGCCAGTGCCAGGAATGTTGGAGTTTTCACGGCCCAAACGCTGGAACGGCTGGAACAGGTTGCTCTGCTGCTCCGGCGTCAGGCCTGCGCCGTTGTCTTCCACCCACAGCCGCACGCAGTCGGAACGCACTTCGTAACCCATGCGTACCATGCCTTGCGCGCTGTTGTACTTGATCGCATTGGACAGCAGGTTGAGCAGCACCTGACGCACCCGGCGCATGTCGGCCTGCACATACAAACCGGCATCGGCTTCGGCCAATACGTGTAATTGCAGTTGCCGCTGTTGCACATCTGGCTGCACCAACTCGGCACAGCCGTGCAGCAGCGCGCCCACTTCCACGGGCTGCAATTTCAATTGCTGACGGCGGCTTTCGATGCTGGAGAGGTCGAGAATATCGTCCACCAATGAGGTCAGATGCCGGCTGGCATTGACGATCTCGCGGGCGTAATCGGCTTCTTGCTTGGCATCGGCTTTGTCCTGGGTTTCCAGTTCAATCAACTGACCGAAGCCGCATATCGCATTAAGCGGCGTGCGCAGTTCATGACTCATGCTCGACAGAAAACGGCTCTTGGCCTGGCTGGCGGCCTGCGCCTGCAAGCTGACGCGGCGCAAATCTTCCTGCACCTGCTTGAGGTGGGTGATGTCCACATGGGTGCCCGCCACCCGCAGCGCGCGCCCCTCGCTGTCACGCTCCAGCACCTTGCCGCGACTGAGCAACCAGACGTAATCACCCTTGGCATCGGCGTAACGGTATTCCGCCTCAAACCGGTCTTCACCGCTGCTGACAAACAACTGGCGCAAATGCCGAATGCGCTCCAGGTCGTCGGGATGCACGCGCTGGTTGAATTCGCTGAAAATCATGTGCGCCTGCGGCAAACCAAAGCGCTTGATAAAGCGTTCACTGAGGCTGATGGTCATGTTCGGCGATTCAACTTCCCAGAGGCTTTCCGTGGTGCTTTCCAGCACCAACTGCAAAATCCGCTGCGCCTCCACGCGCTGAGTTTCGCTGGCCTGGAGCTGTTCGCCGGTTTGCTGAACCGCCGTGGCCATGCTGCTCAACTCGTCGATCTGACTGGTCGGCGCAGCAGGGTGGAACTGGCCCTGACCCAGCCCGCGCATCATCTCGACAATTCCAGTAATCGGCCGTACCAGCTGCTCGCTCAACTGCCGCGAACGCATCCACATCAAGGCGAAGAACAACAGGTAAAACACCACCAAGCCGGCAATCAGCAAATAGCCGATATGCAGGTAGCGCTCCGCCAGGCGATTGGTCTCACTGAAAATATGCGTCTCATCCACCACCAGCAGCAGCTTCCAGCCGGTTTGCGGAATCTCACTCCAAGCAATCAGCTGCTTGCGCCCACCGAGGTCGACCTCCTGCACATTGCCCTGCCCAGCCGCCATCGCCGCCAGTAAGGGTTGCATGTCGGCGCGGTTGGCCAGGTTGAAATCTTCCGGTTTGAGCACCTCGCGGCGCACCGCTTCGGCGTAGGAATACTCGGTCAGCTCGCGCAGGCCAAAATCGTCTTCCCCCGCCGCAGGCAGGGCCATGATGTTGTGGTCGCGGCTGACCAGCATGGCATAGCCCTTCCATGGCACATCCAGCTCACCAATCTCGCTCAGCATTTGCCCCACGGTGATATCCAGGCCCACCACACCTTCGAGGAAATCACCGCGATACACCGGTGCCACCGCCGACATCATCCAACCAAGCCCGGCCGGGTCCAGGTAGACATCCGCCCAAGCCACCTTGCGCTCGGGGTTGTGCTTGGCATCGGCCAGGTAATAGAAGTTGTAGTCGGGTATCACCATGTCATGGGGATACTGCTCGGGCGTCATAAAGAAGGGATAAATGCGGTTGTAACTGTCCCAACTGTTGAAATAGGCCGCCGCCACCCGTGGGTTGGCCGCCTGAATTGAACGCATAAGCGGATCGACCTGCGACAAACGCAGCGCCTTGGCATGATCCTGCTGCGCCAGCGGCGTGCTGTTGGCATAGAAAGACGCCGCACGGCCATCATCACTGCGCGTGTAAAACACACCCGTCTCCGTCACGGCATGACGCTCACGCTCCAGCGCATCGGGCTGAAAACGCGGATCAAGCAACGCCTGCAGCGTGGCGTCACGGAAAATCTGCACCTGCGCCTCAACGGAGCGCAAGCGCCCATCAATCACCTGGCCTTCACGCACCACCGCCGTGGACAAATCCGTCAGCGCGCTCTGCTGCAAATGCTCAATCTGCGCGTCGCGAATGGCCGCATTGCTCAGCAAGTAAACCGTGATCAACACCGACTCCACCAGAATCAGCGGAATCAAGGCGCTCTGTACAAACGCGCGCCAGATCCATTGGCGAAGTGGGTAACGCGGCGCACCTGGCATACGGCAATCTCACCCAGAACGATAAAAACGGGGGGCCAATCATAGCCTGCAACACGCTCAAGCGGGCGGGCAGGCGCAAATGCCGGGTCGACGCTGTGGAACCTTTGGCGTAGACTCGCGTCCTAGATTGAGTAGCAACCGTTTCGGGGCCGATTAGGATTCGACGCCGGTAGTGAAACTCTAGGTGCATGCCGACTTGGTAACAGAAGTCGTAAATCCACTGTTGCAACTTTTATAGTTGCCAATGACGAAAACTACGAGGGCTACGCTCTCGCTGCGTAAGCGGCGCGACTAGTCCTTCTGGTAGCTTCGGCTCCAGCGATCACTAGGGGATGCCTGTAAACCTGAAGTGATTGTCATGCAGAACAGGATCGCCGCGTAGTACGTTGTGGACAAAGTGGCTAAAACTTACACAACTCGTCCAAAGCACCCTGCCCGTCGGGCGGCTGCGGATTAACTCAATAGACACGGCTAAGCATGTAGTACCGACAGCGGAACACTGGCGGACGGGGGTTCAAATCCCCCCGGCTCCACCAAACAAGGCCCGAAAACACTGGGCCGCAGTAGAAAAGGTTGCTGAAAGTTGTTGTGGATTAAGGCTGTTTTAGGCCCGACTCAGCGACTTTTCAGCAACCTTTTTTATTTGCCCCTTCCTTGCCCGCCCTGGGCACGCTTAACCATCCCCACCCAACGAATCAAAAGCGCGCTCACAACTGCTGCCAGCTATTCCCCGCTCATCGGCAACGGCTGCATAGAGTCCAGCAGCCTCACCAATCCGGCTGAGCAGGTCGGCTCGCACTCGGGCGGTGGTGTCGGCTGCCTGGCTGAGCTGGGCAGTGATGGTATTGCCGGCAGCTCGGCTGCGCTGCTCGGCAGCGGCGAGGCGCTGTTGCAGGCGCTCACGAGCGGCAGCAGCACCAGCAGCATCAGCGCGGGCCACTTGCAGTTGTTGTTCGGCATGTTGTTGCACCTCATCAAAGGCCGCGATGCGGCGTTTTGTTTCCTGCAGAGCGTCGGCCGCTGCAAGGCGGTCACGTTCGGCCACCTCGGTTTTGTAGTCAGCCAGCGCCGTGGCGGCTTGGGCGGCATCGGCTTGGGCCATGCTCACCCTCACCTGCTGGCCGCCGGCAATGATCACAAGCGCCAGCAGCCACCACGACCAACCGGGCAAACCTCTCAGCAGGCCGATCATCCCAGCACCTCATCCATGGCGCGGGCGTAGTTTTGCGCCCACTTGCGGCGCAGGGCGTACTTCTGCGCGGTGGTGCCGCGCGAGTAGGCACCGGGCCGCCAGTTGTCCAGGTAATACTGCCAAGCGCCTTCAACGTCACCCACGCCGGGCATGGGCTTGCGGTCCGTCCAATACAGCAGGCGGGCCATGGCAGCATCGAGCACATCGCATTGCTCAGGCAGCGCGTTAAAGATGCCGTCAATGGTCGGTTCAATGCCCAAGGCATCACACACCGCCACGGCATGCTCCCGACTGGCGTGATGGCGCAGCACACCGGCCACACCGCCGCCGCGTTCAAACTGGAAGATCCCGCGCGCAGGCCCGCATTGCCCTGGTCGGGCTGGCAACTGGCACTGCTCACGGTTGGGAGCTTCCTGCAGGTGGGTGGCCAATAGCAGCACGTCGACGGCATTGGGGCGCGCGTACATGGACGCCGGCAGCAGCGCCATGGCCGGCACGATGGCCTGGGCGCGGATTTCAGATAGGGTCATGCTTTTCTCCAGGCATGAAAAAGCCCGCACATGGCGGGCGCACTCTGTAACTACTTTCGTTATCTCCACTCGCCACCGGTGAAGGCCCTCACGGGGCGCTCAACCCAAGCGCTGC